>JBEQUE010000050.1:0-27241 GCA_040349255.1 Acidobacteriota bacterium
TGCGGTGCGGCACCTGCCGGGTCTGGGCCTGCTCATAGAGGAGGTGGAGACCCTCGTGGCTGGTGAAGTAGTCCACCCGGTTGAACTCGCCGCTCCCCTGGCCCATCACCGTCTCCATGAACCAGACGGAGTCGCGGATCGCCTGCACCCGCCGGTGGTACTCCTCGGCGTACGGCGAGTGCTGGACCCAGCCGAGGTCCCAGTACTCGGGGTGGTGCAGGTCGGCGAAGCCGCCCTCCATGAGCGAGCGGATGAAGTTGAGCGTCAGGGCCGAGCGCTCATAGCCGCGCAGCATCAGCTCGGGGTTGGGCGTGCGGTCGGCCAGCGTGTAGGGCGACAGGTTGATCAGCTCGCCGCGGTAGGAGGGGAGCGAGAGGTCGCCCCGCTTCTCCATGTCCTCGCTGCGCGGCTTGGCGTACTGGCCGGCGAAGCGGCCCACCCGGATCACCCGCTTGCGCAGGCCGTGGATCAGCACCAGGCTCATCTGGAGCAGGATCTTCAGCTTGTTCGCGATCACCGAGGAGTTGCAGTCGGCGAAGGTCTCGGCGCAGTCGCCGCCCTGGAGCAGGAAGCGCTCGCCGCGCGCCGCCTCGGCGAGCTGGGCCTTGAGCGACTCGATCTCCCAGGAGGTGACGAGCGGCGGCAGGCTCGACAGCTCGCGCAGCACCGCGTCCAGGCGCCCGGCGTCCGGATAGACCGGCTGCTGCGTGGCCGGGAGGTTTTTCCAGGAGTCCGGGCTCCAGTCTTCGGCGGAATTCTGTGTGGCTGGGTGCATCGGGAGAATCATGTCTTTCACGGTGCGTCGAACCGCCCGGGGAGGGACAGTATAATGCCGACAATCATGCGAATCGTCACACGCGGAGACCTCGACGGGCTCACCTGCGCGGTGCTGTTGTCTCTCAAGGAGAAGATCGACGGCATCGCCCTCATCCACCCCCAGGACATCACGGAAGGGAGGGCGGACATCCGGCCGGACGACATCGTGGCGAACCTGCCGTACCACCCCAACTGCGCCATGTGGTTCGACCACCACCTCCATACGGCCACGGCGAACGTCCCGACGAACAGCACCCCGGGCCGGTTCGCGGAGGCGCCGTCGGCGGCCCGGCTGGTCTACGAATACTACGGCGGCGAGGCGGCCCTGCCGCAGTTCGCCGAGCTGGTGCGCGAGACCGACCGCCTCGACTCGGCCGACCTGACGCCTTACGATGTCCTCGCCCCCGAGCGCTTCATCAAGCTCGGCTACACGATCGACGGCCGCACCGGCCTGGGCACGTTCGAGAGCTACTTCCTCCACCTGCTCGGCCTGCTCAAGACCGGGACTCCGATCGAGGAGATCCTCGCGGAACCCGGCGTCAAGCGGCGCTGCGACATCCTGGACAGCGAGAACGAGCGCTTCACCGAGGAGCTGGAGTCCTGCAGCCGGGTGGACGGCAACGTGGTGATCACCGACTTCCGCAGCCTGGACCACGTGCCGATCGGCAACCGCTTCCTGGTCTACGCGCTCTTCCCGCACGTCAACGTCTCGGTGCGCATCCACTGGGGGCCGAACCGCGCCTTCCCGATGCTTCTCCTGGGACACAGCATCTTCAACCGGTCGTGCCGGACGAACGTCGGCGAGCTCGCGGCGCGCTACGGCGGCGGCGGGCACAAGGGCGCCGGCAGCATCCCGCTCATGGACGAGCCCGACCAGCAGATCCGCATGGTCATCAACGAGCTCAAGGCTCACGGCTGACGCCCCCATGGAGAGCCATCCGGGATTCGCCCGGCGTCTGACCCTGTTCGACGCCACGATGATCGTCATCAGCGGGATCATCGGGTCCGGCATCTTCATCAACCCGTACGTGGTGGCGCAGGCCGTCCACACGCCGTTCCTCATCCTCGGGGTGTGGATCGCGGGCGGGGTCATCGCTCTGTTCGGCGCCTTCGTGTTCGCCGAGCTGAGCACGGTGGTGCCGAAGGTCGGCGGCCAGTACGCCTTCTTCCGCGAGGCGTTCCACCCGCTGGTCGCCTTCCTCCACGGCTGGTCGCTGCTGCTCATCATCCAGTCGGCGGCCACCGCGGCGGTGGCCGTGGCGCTCGGCCAGTACGCGGGCCGGCTGGTCGACCTCTCGCCGGACGGGGCCAAGGCGGTCGCCGTCGCCATGATGCTCGGCCTCGCCGGGTTCCACGCCCTGGGGATCAAGCCCGGCGCGGTGTTGATCAACGTCATCACCTTCACCAAGACGCTGGCCCTGGGAGTCCTGATCGTCGGCTCCTTCTTCCTCACCCGGGCGTCCGGGCTCGACCTGGAGCCCGCGACGCCTCCGGGCCTCGGCGGACTGCCGCTCCTGTCGGCGTTCCTCGCCGGGCTCGTGCCGGCCATGTTCGCTTACGGCGGCTGGCAGAACCTCAACTTCGTGGCCGAGGAGGTCAAGGAGCCGGAGCGCAACCTGCCGCGGGCCATCCTGATCGGCGTGGCCTGCGTGATCACGGTCTACGTCGGGGTCAACGTCGCCTACGTCCACGTCCTCGGAGCGCCGGGCCTCGCCGCCACCCAGACTCCGGCCGCCGACCTCGCGGAACGGCTGATGGGGGAGTGGGGCGCGAAGGCCGTGAGCCTGCTCATCGTGGTCTCGACCTTCGGCTTCCTGAACCTCGCGCTTCTGTCCGCGCCGCGGGTCTACTACGCCATGGCGGCGGACGGCCTCTTCTTCAAGTCGCTCGCCCGGCTGAGCCCGCGGTTCCATGCCCCGACCGCGGCCATCCTCCTCCAGGGCGCGCTCGCGGCGGCCTTCGCTCTCCTCAACACCTACGACCGGCTGCTCAGCTACGCGGTGTTCGCGGACTGGGTGTTCTTCGCTCTGGCCGGCGTGGCGCTGATCGTCTTCCGCCGCCAGAGGCCGGAGGCGCCGCGGCCGTACCCGACGCCGGCCTATCCCGTGGTGCCGATCCTCTTCACGCTGGCGGGGGTCGGGATCGTGCTCAACCTGTTCGTGGCCGACCCGCGCAACGCCTTCGCCGCCGCCGGGGTCCTGGCGCTCGGCGTGCCGGTCTACCTCTTCTGGAGCTGGAGACGGAAGGCATGAAAGGCAGCGTCTACATGCGCTGGGCCAAGGAGCACGCCGCGGCCCGGTACAACCTGGCGAACAGCGGCATCCTCGGCTGCGAGACCGGGGACCTGGAGCTCGGTCCCGGCGACGTCCTGGTCAACGCGCCGAACCGCGACGGCTATCCGCCCGTGCTGGAGGCGATCGCGGCGCTCTACGGCACGGCGCCGGAGCAGGTGGTGCCGGCCGAGGGCACGTCCGGCGCGAACTTCCTCGCCTTCGCCGGCCTGGTGGAGCCCGGGGACGAGGTGCTGGTCGAGCAGCCGACTTACGAGCCGCTGCTCGCCGCGCTCGAGTTCCTCGGCGTCCGGGTGCGGCGCTTCGCCCGGCGCTTCGAGGACGGCTGGCGCCTGGATCTCGACGACCTGCGGGCCCGGATGTCGGACCGGGTGCGGCTGGTGGTGATCACGAACCCGCACAACCCGAGCGGCGTGGCGCTGTCGCAGGAGGAGATCGCCGCGGCCGGGGAGATCGCGGGCGGGGCGTACGTCCTGGTGGACGAGGTCTACCGCGACATCCTGGGGGACGACGCACCGCCGAGCCACGTCCACCTCGGGCCGCGGTTCCTGGCCACGAGCAGCCTGACCAAGTGCTACGGCCTCTCCGGGCTGCGCTGCGGCTGGGTGTTGGCGTCGGAAGAGATTGCCGACCGCCTGCGCCGGGTGCGCGACTTCATGCACGCCGTGGGCTCGGCGCCGAGCGACGGCCTGGCGCTCGCGGCGCTGCGCCAGCTCCCGCGGCTCGCGGAGCGCACCCGGTCGATCCTGGAGCCGAACCAGGGTCTCATCCGCGACTTCCTCGCCGATCACGCGGCGGAGCTCGACTGCGTCCTGCCGCCCCGCACCATGATGGTCTTCCCCCGTCTCCGGAAGGAGATGGACAGCCAGCCGCTCCACGACCGCCTGCGCCGGCTGGAGACGTCCATCGTCCCCGGCCGCTTCTTCGAATCCCCCCGGCATTTCCGCCTGGGCTTCGCCGTCCGGCCGGAGGACGTGGCGACCGGCCTGCGCCATCTGTCCACGGCCCTGCGCCAGCCGGACTGACGTCCCCGGTTTCCGAAGACGATCCCGGTGTTGCCGCTTGAAGGAACAACTGCCGCTGGTTTCGGGTAAACTACTGCGTCATGGCAACGGGTGAAGAGCTCGACCGGGTCCGCTCGGAGCTGCGGCGGCTGGGGTATCTCGACCACGGGTTCGAGCGCCTCCTGCTGCAGGACTCCCTGCGTCCGCGGGCGCCTCTCGGCACGGTCCTGCGGCTCACCGTGCGGGTGGCCCTGCTGGCCGGCGGCGTCGCGGCGGCCGCTCTCGCCCTCGCCCTGATCGCGGCCAACGGCGGTTTCTCGACCTCCCCTCTCGGTTCCCCCCTGGATGTTGCAGCGCTCTTCCTGCACCTGTTCTTCCCGATCTCCCTCGCCGCCGGCCTCGGGTTTCTCGCCCTGTGCGGCCTCGTGCTCCTGGTCCTGCGCTTCTACCCGGTGCGGCGGATCGAGGCGGTCTCGCTGGCCGTGGCCGCGGCGGTCGGCGTGTCGGCCCTGGTCCTCGTGCTCTGGGGCGTGCGGGAGGTGGTCCGCGAGGGGCACCGTCCTCTCCTGATCGTCCTGGCGCTGGCGGCGCCGGTCGCGGTGACCGTCCTGGTCCGGCTGGTCTACCAGGGGCTGCTGACGCTCGCGGTCCGCTTCACGGACTCGACGCCGGGCGGCAGCCGCCTGATCTCCCGCCGCGGTCTCGGGATGGTGATGCTCGCCGCGGCCTTCCTGCTGACCATCCCCGCGGTGCTCTCGGCGCGCCGGGAGACGCCGCCTCCGCCGCCGACGCTGCCGTCGGCCCCCGGCGACCGCGTCCTCCTGCTCGGGATCGACGGCGTGCTGCCGGAGGAGGTGGACTACCTGCTGGCGGTCGGCGACCTGCCGGGCCTCGACCGGCTGGCCCGGGAAGGCGGAGGGGTCTGGCGCTACGCCCGCGAGGCCGAGCCTCCGGCCTCGTTCTGGACGGCGGTGGCGACCGGCATCCCGGGCCCCGACCACGGCGTCACGTCGCTCGACAGCTTCCGGCCGCTCGGCGTCGAGACCCCGCTGGCGCGCAACGGCCCGCTGCGGCTCTGGTGGAGCGGGGTCGAGGTGCCGCTCGGGCTCGCCGAGTACCGGCCGGTGCTCGCCAACCGGCGGCGGGCGTTCACGGTCTGGGAGCTGGCGTCGCGGGGCGGCGAGCCGGTGCTGGCGGTCAACTGGTGGGGGACCTTCCCGGCCGAGCCGCTGCCGGGCCTGGTGGTCGCCCATGGCGCCTTTCAGCTCCTGGAGGAGGGAGCGCAGGGAGCGATCGCGCCGGATGTTGAAAAAAGTGGGGCCGAAAAGCTCGTCCGAGGCACCAGGAATAGTGAGGGCGGCGAGAGCGCAGGCTTCGGCCGGCGGCTTGCCGCCGCCCTCACTCCCAAGGCCGCGGCGTCGGTCCGGGAGCGGGCGCTCCTGCCGGATCTCTTCTACCGGCGGATTTTCGAGGAGCGGCTGGCGACGGGACCCCGGGCCGCGGCGCTCTACCTGCCCGGTCTGGACATCGCCGCGGACGGGTGGAGGGGAGGGGACGTAGCCTTTGCCGACCTGGTCCGAGCCGAGCTGACCGCCGCGGACCGGCTGCTGGCAGGGGCCCTGCAGGGGATTGGGACTGTCGTGGTCGTCCTGGACCCGGGGCGGCGCCGCGAAGGGGGCGAGGGGCGGGTGGTGATCTGGCGCCGAGGCGGGTGCGGGGCGTCCCGGCGGGAGACGCGGGAGACACCGGAGACGCCGGAGATCGCTCCCGAAGCCGTGGCCTCGGCTCTCCTCCGAGCGCTGGGGCTGCCGCAGAGCCGGGAGCTGCCCGCACCGCCCGCCGGGTGCCGCTGGGCGCCGGCCCATGCGGTCATCCCCGGCTACGGAGAGCCGCGCCAGCGCCAGGCCTCCGGTTCGGAAGGGGGGGAATACCTGGAGAGCCTGAGGTCGCTCGGTTATCTATGACTGGTCCGGCACCGTTTCGTGGTCCCTGCTTTTGCCCGTGCCGGCACTCATGTGTTGTTGACGATCAGGGGGGAGCTCGACATGCCGATCCAAAAAGCACCGTTCCTGGCCTCCCAGGTGGCCGTATCCGCGAACCTCTTTGAAGAGGAGCGGATGCGGCCTCCCCTGGAAGGCGGCGGACGGATGCCCTACCCGGAGTCCCGCCGCGTCGATCACGTCGACGAGCACCACGGCGTGCAGGTGGAGGACCCGTACCGCTGGCTCGAAGACCTCGACTCGGACGAGACCCACGAGTGGATCGCCGCGCAGAACCGCGTCACCGGCGCCTGGCTCGACTCGGTCCCGGAGCGGGCGGAGATCCGCAGCCGGCTGACCGAACTCTGGAACTACGAGCGCTACGGCATGCCGGTCAAGGAGGGCGGCCGCTACTTCTTCGTCAAGAACGCCGGGCTCCAGAACCAGAACGTCCTCTACACCATGGAGACCCTGGACGGGCCGGCCCGCGTCCTCCTCGATCCGAACGAGCTGTCGCCCGACGGCACCATCGCGCTCATCTCCTTCAACGTGAGCCCCGACGGCCGGCTCCTGGCCTACGGCCTGGCCTACGGCGGCTCCGACTGGCAGGAGTGGCGGGTGCGCGACGTGGAGACCGGCCGCGACCTGCCGGACCACCTGCGCTGGGTAAAGTTCTCGCAGTCCGCCTGGACGCACGACAACGCGGGCTTCTTCTACAGCCGCTACGACGAGCCCCGCGACGGCCGGCCGCCGAAGAAGGCCAACTTCTACCAGAAGCTCTACTACCATCGACTGGGCACGCCGCAGTCCGAGGACGCGCTGGTCTACCACCGTCCGGACGACAAGGAGATGGGCTTCCTGCCCACGGTCACCCAGGACGGCCTCTACCTGGTGATCCACGTCTGGAAGGGGACGGAGAGCGAGAACGCGGTTTTCTGCAAGGACCTGGCTGACTCCGCCTCGCCGGTCGTCGAGCTGCTCCCGGACTTCGACGCCTCCTACCATTTCTCCGGCAGCGACGGGCCGCAGCTCTGGTTCCAGACCGACCTCGCCGCGCCGCGCGGCCGGGTGGTCGTGGTCGACGTGAACGATCCGGCACGGGAGCGCTGGCGCGAGGTCGTGCCGGAGGCCACGGAGACCCTGCAGTCGGTCAGCCGCATCCATGACAGACTGGTCGCGCTCTACCTGGACCACGCCCACACGCGCGCCCGCGTGTTCGACCTGGACGGCCGTCCGGTGCGCGACCTGGAGCTGCCCGGCCTGGGCACGGCGACCGGTTTCTACGGCCGGCCGGAGGACCCGGAGACCTTCTATTGCTTCACCGGCTACACCACGCCGGCCACGATCTACCGCTACGACGTGGAGACCGGGGAGAGCCGGGTCTTCCGCGAGCCGCGGGTCGACTTCGACCCTGCCCGCTACGAGACCCGGCAGGTCTTCGTGCGCAGCAAGGACGGCACGCGGGTGCCGATGTTCGTCACCCACCGGAAGGGGCTGAAGCTGGACGGCACGAACCCGGTCTATCTCTACGGCTACGGCGGCTTCAATACCCCGGTGACGCCGGCCTTCGGCGTGACCAGCCTGGTCTGGATGGAGCGCGGCGGGGTCTATGCCGTGGCGAACCTGCGCGGCGGCGGCGAGTACGGGGAGGAGTGGCACCAAGCGGGGAGCCGGCTGCGCAAGCAGAACACGTTCGACGACTTCATCGCCGCAGCCGAGTGGCTGATCGTGAGCGGCTACACCTCGGCGGAGCGGCTGGCCATCGCCGGGTTCAGCAACGGCGGCCTGCTGACGGCGGCGTCGATGATCCGGCGTCCGGACCTCTTCGGCGCGGTGATCATCGGGGTAGGGGTGCTCGACATGCTGCGCTTCCACCGCTTCACGATCGGCTGGGGCTGGGTGGCGGACTACGGCTCGCCGGACAATCCGGAGGAGTTCGAGGTGCTCTACTCCTACTCGCCGTACCACAACCTGGAGCCGGGGACGGAGTATCCGCCGACGCTGATCATCACCGCGGACCACGACGACCGCGTGGTGCCGGCGCACAGCTTCAAGTTCGCGGCGGCCCTGCAGCACGCGCAGGCCGGCGACGCGCCCGTCCTGATCCGCATCGAGACCCGCGCCGGCCACGGCAGCGGCAAGCCGGTCTCGAAGGTGATCGAGGAGGCTGCCGACGAGATCAGCTTCCTTCTGAAGGCGCTCGGGCTGAGCCGGTAGGACCTCGACGAGCCGTTCGAAGCCAGGCTTTATGGGCCTTTTCGCTGGGACCGCAGGCTTCCAGCCGGCCCATTCCTTCTCCCTCCCGTTCCTACTCTGGTACGCTGCAGGTATGAACACGGCCAAGCGCAAGGTGTCCGTATCTCTGGACGAGGATCTGGTGGAGGAGCTCGAGCGGGAAGACCAGGGCCTTTCCTCCCAGCTCAACCAGGCTCTCCGGACGGAGCTGGAACGCCGACGCCGCAACCGGCTTCTCGTGGAGCTGCTCGATCAACTCGACGCGAAGCACGGGCCGGTGGACGAGTCCCTGGTCCGGAAGTACGCCGAGCTGCTGCAATGATCCCCTGCGTCGTTCTCGATGCGGAAGCGCTGGCGGCTCTGGCCGGGAGACCGGGAGCGCGCAGCCGGGAGGTTCGCGCCGCCCTGCGCGCGGCGGCGAACCTTCGGCGGGAGGTCATCGTTCCCAGCGTGATCCTCGCCGAGCTCTATCGCGGCCCCCGGCACAACGCGCTGGTGGATGCATGCCTGTCTCGCGAGACCGGCCTCAAGATCCGGGATACGGATCGCCCCCTGGCCAGGATCGTGGGCGGCGTTCTGGCCGCCGCCCAGGCGGGCTCGGAGCACCTCGCCGATGCCCACGTCATCGCCACGGCGGTCGAGCTTGGCGGCGGTGTCGCCCTGACCTCGGATCCCGATGATCTTGAGCGGCTCGCGGCGTCCTTCCGGAACGTGATGGTGGTCGGCCTTCCCTGATCCGGGAGGGTACAATCCTCCGCGATGCCTCGCCGTCTCCTGACCTGGGCGGTTCTGCTCGCTCTGGCTTTGCCTGTCCTGCCGCAGCCGCCGCTGTCGCGCGAGCAGGAGCTGGCGAACCTGCGCGGCGAGATCGCGAAACTGGAGGCGCGGCTCGGCGAGGCGAAGAAGGTCCAGCGCGGGCTGCGCGGCGAGCTCGACGCGGCGGAGCTGGAGCTGCGGCTCCAGGAGGCGCGGCTGACCGAGGCCGCGACTGCCCGCGACCTCGCGGCGCGGCGGGCGGACGAGAGCGAGCGGGAGGTGAAGCGTCTGGAAGACTCCCTCCTGCAGGCCCGCCAGGACCTCCGGCGGCGCGTCTCGGGCCTCTACCGGCTCGGCCGGCAGGGCTACCTGCGGCTCTTCCTGGCCCTGAAGCCGGACGAACAACTGCTGCCTTCGATCCGGCTGGCCCGGTATCTCGCCCGGCGCGACCGGGCGGCGGTCGAGCGCTACCAGGCGTCCCGCGCCGGCCTGGAACGGGAGCGCACGCGGCTCGCGGCGCAGCGCGAGGAGCTGGAGCGCTGGCTCTCCCGCGAGGAGATCCGCCAGCGCCAGCTCGCCGAGGTCCGGCGGCGCAAGGCGGTGCTTCTCGCCCGCGCGGAGCAGGAGAACCGGACCCTGTCCGAGAAGGCATCCGCGCTCTCCGACCGCGAGCGCAAGCTGTCCGCCATGATGGACTTCCTGGTCGGCCGCACGACCACGAACCCGGCCGGCACCCCGATCCAGCAGTTCCGCGGCGTCCTCGACTGGCCGGTCCAGGGCAAGGTGACCGAGGGGTTCGGCTTCCGGCTCGATCCGCGCTACCGGACCCGCGTGCCCCACAACGGCATCGACCTCTCGACCGCCCCGGCCTCCGAGGTCAAGGCGGTGTTCCCGGGCAAGGTGCTCTACGCGGCGCCGTTCCAGGGCTACGGACCGACCGTGATCGTCCACCATCCGGGCCGGGTTTTCACGCTCTATGCGGGCCTCTCCGAGCTCAGGACGGGCCCGGGAGGTGTGGTATCTTTAGGGGACGTCGTGGGGCTGGCGTCGGACAGGCTCTACTTTGAAATCCGAGTCGAGAACCGTCCGGACGACCCCCTGCACTGGTTGAGGTGATTGCATGAGCCGTAGCCGCATCGTCTTCTTCCTGGTCTCCTCCATGCTCGTGCTGCCGATGCTCGCGGACACGCTGCTGCGCGCCGCGGACCGCAGCGAGAAGGCCGACGAGGACTCCTTCTACAAGTACCTCTCGGTGTTCACCGAGGTTCTCGGCCTGGTCCGCCAGGCCTACGTCGACGCGCCCGACATGGACGTCCTCATGTCCGGAGCGCTCGACGGCACGACCGACGCCCTCGACCCCTTCTCGCTCTATGTGCCGCCGGATCAGGTGGACACCTATCTCGCGGCGCGCGCCACGAGCCGCCGGCAGAGCGGCCTCATCCTCCTTAAGGAGCACGGCATCGTCTACGTCGTGGCCACCGAGAAGGGGAGCCCGGCCGAGCAGGCCGGCGTCAAGGCGGGCGATATCGTGGCCAAGGTCGGCGACCGCGGGACCCGGATCATGCCGCTCTGGGAGATGCAGGAGGTCCTGGCCGCGAAGCCCGGGACCAAGGTCGCTCTCGAGCTGATCCGCCTCGGCGAGGCGGTGCATACCACGATCGAGCTGAAGTCGTTTGATCCTCCTCCGGTCAGCCTGACCGAGGTCGAGGGCGTGACCCTGCTGCGCATCCCGTCCTTCGAGAAGGAGACGGCGGCGCAGGTCAAGGCCGCTCTCGAAGGGGCCGGCGCGAAGACCCGCCAGGGGTTGCTCATCGACCTGCGCGGCGTCTCCTCGGGCGAGCCCGAGGTGGCCTACCAGACCGCCGAGCTGTTCGCGAACGGCGACCTGGGCGCCCTCCTGCGCCGCGACAAGGAGCTGGAGACGTTCCGCGGCGAGGCCAAGCCGGTCTGGCAGGGTCGGATCGTGGTCCTCGTGGACCGCAGCACCCTCGGCGCCGGCGAGGTCCTCGCCTCGATCCTGCGGCAGAAGGTCAAGGCCGAGCTGGTCGGCGAGCGCACCTTCGGCCACGCCGGGCGCCTCGGCACGGCCGAGCTGTCCAACGGCGGCCGGCTGCTCTTCACCGAGGCGTTCTTCACCGGGCCCGACAAGGCGCCGCTCAAGGACGCGCTGAAGCCGGACCTGCTGGTGGACGAGCGCTCCCGGACGTACCTGGAGAAGGACGTCCCGATGAGCGAGCTGATCCTCCGGCGCGGCGTCCACCGCCTGCTCGGCGACGACGAGGCGGAGACGGCCAAGGCCGCCTGAGCCGAGCTCGAGAGCCCTTAGCTTGCCGCGCCAACCCGCGCCCCGACGAGGCTCCGTCCACTCTTCGGGCGGACGGAGCCGACGTCCCCGGTCCCGCCTGTCCGGGTTCTTCCTCTTCCTCCTCGGCGTCCTCGTGGGCGGGATCGCGCTCTATCTCGGCTTCAGCGAACGGCCCGGCCCATCCTCGCCGGTGCGCGAGGAGAAGCCGGCGGAAACCCCGGGCGCGAGCAAGGCCTCGCCGCCGGCCCCCCGGCCCCGATCGAAGCCGGCCGCGCCGGACCACGTCGAGCCGGACCGGACCGGGGCGTCCGAGGTGGCGGTGGTCAGCGCTCCGGCTTCCGCCCAGGGCGGACGGATCGCGCTGGTCATCGACGACCTCGGCCGCAGCGTGGCCGACCTCGACACGATCGGGAACCTGGACGTGCCGGTCTCCTACGCCGTCCTCCCCTATGAGGAGGAGACGGGAGCGGTCGTGGAGGAGCTGCACCGGCGCAAAGCCGAGGTGCTCCTGCACCTGCCCATGGAGCCGGCCAACGGCGAGGACCCCGGACCCAACGCGCTCCGGCTCGGGATGACGCCCGAGCAGCTCCGCCAGCTCACGCTCGCGGCGCTCCGGGCCGTGCCGGGTGCGGTGGGGGTGAACAACCACATGGGCTCCGGCCTGTCGGCGGACGAGCGCTCGATGAAGACGATCCTCCTGGTGCTCGCCGGCCGCCGCCTGTTCTTCCTGGACTCGCGGACGAGCGCGCAGAGCGTCGGCTACCAGACCGCCATCCGCGCCGGCGTGCCGGCCGCGGAGCGCCAGGTCTTCCTGGATTCGGACACGCAGCCGGAGGCGATCCGCGCGCAGTTCAACCGGCTGCTCGGCCTGGCCCGCACCCGCGGCGCGGCCGTGGCGATCGGCCATCCGCACCCGGAGACGCTCGCGATCCTGGCCGAGGAGGTGCCGAAGGCCAAGGCGCTCGGCTACGAGTTCGTCCCCGTCAGCTATCTCCTCGACCGGCCCGACTCCCAGGAAGCAGCAGACTCTTCCGACGAATAGCCATGGACCTCCTCCTCTACCTGTCGGGCGGCGCCCTGCTCGTCCTGCTGGTCCGGTGGTGGAGGCCCGAGGTGTCGGTCAAGGCCGCGGCGGGCTACGTGCTCGCAGCGGGCCTCTTCTTCGGCGCGCCGCTCGCCACGTCGAAGATCCAGGTGCCGACCGACATCGCCTACTTCTGGATGCCGTGGGCCGAGACCCTGCCCGGACCGACGGTGCCGAAGAACCCGGTGCTCGGGGACATCCCGTCGCAGATGATCCCGTACCGCGACCTGGTGCGGCGGCGGCTCCTGGACTTCGAGGTGCCGCTCTGGGCTCACGAGATGGGCACCGGCCAGCCGCTCCTCGGCAACGCGCAGTCGGCTCCGTTCGCGCCGCTCCACCTGATGGCACTGCCGGTGCCGACGGTTCGGGCGCTCACGGTCGCCGTGGCCTGGCAGGTGCTCCTCGCCCTGCTGCTGACGGACGCGCTGGCCCGCGCCCTGGGCGCCGGGAGGTGGGGTGCGCCGCTGGCGGCCGTGGCGTTCGCGTTCTCGACCTTCGAGATCGCCTGGGCCTACCACCCGATCGGCATGACGGTGACCTGGATTCCAGGCGTGTTGCTCGGCCTGTTCCTGCTCCGGAGAGGAGGCCGCGGCGCCTTCGCCGGCCTGGTCGCCTGCGCCACCGGCATGGCGCTCTCCGGCCATCCTGAGTCGCTGGCCCATATGGCCGCGGTGTGCGGCGTGCTCACGGCGGCGCTCCTGCTCGGGAAGGAGGAGGCGGGGTGGCCGTCGCGCAAGGCGTTCCTGGTCCGGCTCGCCGGAGCCGGGGCGCTGACCTTCTGTCTGAGCGCGCCGTTTCTTCTTCCCATCGTGGAAGTGGTACCGCAGAGCGAGCGCTGGGTGGCCGTCCACCGGGTGCCGGATCTCTATCAGACGCCCCGGTTCCGACCGACGTTCCTGCTGCCGCTGATCGATCCGCTGGTCTTCGGCAGCACGCGGGACGCCAACTGGGACGGGTTCTCGAACTTCAACGAGATCTGCAGCGGCTACGCGGGCGCGGTCACGCTGGCGCTGGCGATCGCCGGGGCCCTGGTGCTGCGCGGCCGGCCGGCGCGGCTGATGCTGGGCGGGCTCGCGGCGCTGCTCATCGCCCTGCGGTTGCCCCCGCTCTTCCAGGTGATCTCCCTGGTGCCGGGCCTGGAGCATGCGATGCATGGCCGGTTCCGGCTGTTCTGGGTGCTGGCCGTGGCGCTGGCCGCGGGGCTGAGCCTGGAGGAGTTGATGGTCCGCGGATGGAAGGTCGCGGCGGCACTGATCCTCGGCCTCTACCTCGCGCTCCAGATCGTGCGGCCGCCTTCCGATCTCTGGCAGCAACTCTGGTGGGTCGGCGCGCTCACCGGCATGGTTGTCGCCTTTGTCGTCCTCGTAAGACGGGAGGCGAGGCCGGTGTTTCCGGCGGTGGCTCTTACCGTGCTGGCCCTCGACCTGGCGCTGCTGGGGATTCGCTACCACCCGATCCTGCCGTCCAACTACGACCTGACGCCGCCGCCGGCGCTCGCCTACCTGATCGAGGACGGCAAGGCCGAGCCGGGGCCGTTCCGGGTGCTGGCCGAGTCGGGCGACCTGCTGCCGAACCTGGCCTCCTACTACGGGCTCTGGGATCCGCGCGGCAACGATCCGATGCAGCCGGCCGCGCCGGTGATGGCGGTCGGGAGCAGCTTCCTGCCGCACTTCAAGGTGGGGCGGCTCGTCCACATCTCCTACCAGCGCTTCCCGAGGCATCTCAAACCCCGGTTCGACTACTTCGGGGTGAAGTACATGCTGGAGCGTCACCGTCGCCGGCTGCCGAAGCCCTGGCAGGCGGTCTTCAACGGCATGGGCGGCCGGGTGTGGAAGAACCCGGACGCCATGCCGCTCTTCTTCATGCCGGCCCGGATCGACCGCGCCCCGGGTCCGTCGGAGGCCCTGGCCAGGATGCTCGCCAACGAGGACTTCGCCGGGTCGGCCGTGGTCGAGGCGCCCGATGGTCCGTCCGTCTCCCAGCAGGGGCGGGTCAAGATCGCGGCGGTGCGGGCGAACGGCTTCGAGCTGGAGGTCGATTCGCCGACCGGCGGCCTGGTGGCGTCGAGCGTCAGCCACACCGCCGGCTGGCGGTTGGAGAGGGATGGAGAGGAAGGCTCGGTGGTCCGGGTCAACGCCGGCTTCGTCGGCTTCGAGGTGCCGCCGGGCCGGCACCGGGTGACCCTGGACTACCGGCCGGCGGGCTGGACGTGGGGGCTTCAGCTCTTCGCGCTGGGGCTGATCGGGATGCTGATCGCTGCGTATCGATCACTCCGCCCGCAGCACCTCGATCGGCCGGCGCTCCAGGGCGCGGGCGCTGGCGGCGAGACCGGCCAGGACGGCGAGGACGACGCTCGCGGCGAGCGCCACGCCCATGGGTAGGGGCTGGAACGCCCAGGTCAGCTCGAAGCCGCGGGTGACCACGGTGTAGGCGAGGACGGCCGCGCCCACGGTCCCGATCAGGCCGGCGACGAGGCCGATCAGGGCGTACTCGACGGCGAAGGCGCCGACCACGCCCCGGCGGGTCATCCCGAGGGTCTTGAGCAGCGCGACCTCCCGGCCGCGGCGGGCCGAGCCCGCGCTCACGGCGCCGCCGAGGATGGCGACGCCGGCGAGCACCGTGAAGCCGCCGAGGAAGCGGATGCCCACCCCGATCCGCGCGAGCACGCCGGCGACCTTCTCCAGGATCTCCCGCACCCGGAGGAGAGTGACGTTGGGGTAGGAGGCGGCGAGCGCGTCCTGGAGCCCCTGCTCGGAGCCCTTCGGCAGGCGCGCCGCCGCCAGCCGGAGCTGCGGCGCCTTGTCGAGCACGCCGGGCTCGACCACCAGGAAGAAGTTGATGCCGAACGTCTGCCAGTCCACGGTGCGCAGGCTGGTGACGGTGACCTCCACGGGCACGCCCTGGATATCGAAGCGCAGCACGGAGCCGAGCTTGAGGCCCAGGTCCTCGGCGAAGTCCTTCTCGACGCTGACCTCGGCCACGTCGGGATCGGTCCACAGATTCCCCTCGACGATCTGGTTGTCCGCGGGGAGGTCCTTCATGTAGGTGAGGCGCTGCTCGCGGGTGAGCGCCCAGCGCTTCGCGCCCTCGCGGTCGCGCCGGCCTCCCCGGTCCTGCCCTTCCTCCTCCTCGCGCTCGCGCCGCCGCCGTTCGCGCCGGTCCACTCCCGCGATCTGCTCGACGGGCCGGCCGTCGATCGCCGACAGCCGGGCCATGATGACCGGCGTGGAGTCGATCCGGGTGGCGCCCTGTTGGCGCAGGATGCCCTCGACCCCCGGCCACTGGTCGGGCTGGATGTCGATCAGGAAGGCGCTCGGCGCGTCCGGCGGGATGGCAGTGGCGAGCTGGTTGGACAGCCGGCGCTCGACGAGCGACATGCCGAGCACCACCAGGACGCCGAGGCCCAGCGCGACGATCGCGCTCACCGTGCTCGCGCCGGGCCGGGCGATGGCCGCGAGGCCGTGGCGCATCCAGATCCGTCCGGGCATGGATTCGCGCGGCAGGCGGCGGACCAGCCAGGAGATGAAGAGGGCCGCCGCCGAGAGCGCCGCGGTGACCAGGACCATGCCGCCGGTGAAGCGCGAGCCGAGGTCGAGCGAGCGCGACTGGAGCGTGGCCATGCCCCAGACGCCGCCGCCGAGCGCGAGGAGCGTCAGCGCCGTGGCCCAGCGGTGGCGGGGGAGCGGCTCGGCGTCGCGGCGCAGGACGCGGGCGGGCGGCACCCGCAGCACGGCCGAGAGCGAGGGGAGGCTGAAGAGGATGGCGACGCCGATGCCGAGCGCGAGCCCGCGCAGGAGGGCCGTGGGTTGCCACGGCCGGATCAGCTCGGCCGGGATCAGGTCCGGGAAGAGCGACGGCAGCGCGAGCTGGACGGCCGAGCCGATCAGGATGCCGACCACGCTGCCGGCGAGGCCGAGGAGCGCGGTCTGGCCGAGGTAGAGCGGGAACAGCTCGCGCGGGCGCATCCCCAGGCACTTCAGGACGGCGATGGCGTCCAGCCGGCTGGCCAGCCAGGCGCGCACGCTCTGGGCCACGCCGATGCCGCCCACGAAGAGCGAGAGCAGGGCGACGAGCCCGAGGAAGCGGTCGACCCGGTCGATGCTGCTGCGCAGGGCCGGCTGGGCCTCCTTGTAGGTCTCGATGCGGTAGAACGAGCTGTCCGCCAGGGCGAGCTCCAGGCGCTCCTTGGCCGCAGCGATCGACTGGGCGGGGAAGCCGGGCGGCAGCTTGAGCAGCGCCCTGTAGCCGATGCGGCTGCCGCGCCCTTCGAGCTGCGTCCGTGCGAGCCCGGATGGAGCCAGGAAGGCGCGCGGGCCGAGCGTGAAGGAGACGCTCACCCGGTCGGGCTCGGAGAGCACCACGCCGGCGATCCGGAACGGCGCGCCGCCGATCCGCAGGATGTCGCCCTGCTTGAGGTGAAGGGTCGAGAGCAGCTCGGAGCCGACGACCACGGTGTCCGGCCCGATCAGCTCGGAGAGCGGGCGCTGCGGGCGGAGGTCGAGCGTGCCGTAGAACGGGTAGTCGCCGTCCACGACCTTGAGCTCGACGAGCTGGCTGCGGCCGGCGGTCCCCGGAGGGCCGGACAGCGCGACGGTGACCGTCTCGCGGAGATCGGTGCGCTGCGCGCCGGCGAGGCCGGCCTTCGCGAGGTCGAGGTCGGGCGGGATGGGACGCCGGCCGTTGATGGCGAGGTCCGCGGCAAGGAGCTGGCGGGCCTCGACCCGGATCCCCTCGTCGAGGCTGGCGGACATGCCGGCCACGGCGACCACGGCGGCGACGCCGACCGAGAGGCAGGCGACGAAGAAGGCCAGCCGTGCGCGGGAGCCGCGGGACTCGCGGGCCAGGGTGGCGAGGAAGAAGCGCAGGCTCACAGGGCCTCCGACAGGCTCGGGACCGGTTCCGTCTCCCGCTGCGCCACCTCTTCCCGCTCGACGCGGCCGTCGCGCAGGTGGATGCTGCGGTCGGCGAGAGCGGCGACGGACGGGTCGTGGGTGACGAGGACGAGCGTGGTCCCTTCGCGCTGGCGCAGACCGGTGAGGATCTCGAGGATCCTGCGGCCGGTGGCGCCGTCGAGGTTGCCGGTGGGCTCGTCGGCGAGGAGGATGGCCGGCCGCGGGGCGAAACCGCGGGCGAGGGCCACGCGCTGCTGCTCGCCGCCGGAGAGCTGGCTGGGGTAGTGGTGTCCGCGGTCCTGGAGGCCGACCGCGGCGAGCATCTCGTCGGCGCGGGCCGGAGCGTCGTCGGGCCCGAGCAGCTCGAGCGGCAGGAGGACGTTTTCCCGGGCGGTGAGGTTGCCGAGGAGCTGGAAGCTCTGGAACACGAAGCCGAGCTTGCGGCGGCGCAGGAGCGCCAGCGCGTCCTCGGAGAGGCTCTGGATGGGCTCGCCGTCGATCCGGATCTCGCCGGAGGTGGGCCGGTCGAGGCCGGCCATGAGGGCGAGGAGCGTGGACTTGCCGCTGCCGGAGGGGCCGAGGATGGCCACGAACTCGCCGGGAGCGATGGACAGGTCCACCCGGTCGAGGATGGTCAGGTCGCGGCCTCCGGAAGGCAGGCGGCGGGTGAGCTGCGAGATATCGATGCGTGGGATCATCGTCTGGGAGTCATCGGAGAAGGGAGGCGGAATAGCCGGGGCCGGCCCGAGCCTTTCCTATCCATGAGAACGCCGCCGGCGGCGGGAGCTTACCACCCCGGGTTGCTCCCCTGCTGGGGCCCGAATGGAGCCCGTCTGATGCGCAGAACGCTTTCGATAGCCGTCCTCTTCCTGCTGCCGGCGATGATCACTGCCTGTGGGCAGGGAGAGACCGAAACCACCACCGCGATGCCCGCGGCCCGCCCGGCGCCAGCGCCGCCGCGGCCGCCGGTCGCCGCGGCGGCGGTCCGGACCGAGCCCGTGGTGGTCTTCCTGGGCGACAGCCTGACCGCCGGCTACGGCCTCGAAGAGAGCCAGGCCTATCCGACCCTGGTCAAGGCGAGCCTGGAGAAGGCCGGCCATCCGGTGCGGATGGTGAACGCCGGCGTGAGCGGCGACACGACGGCCGGCGGCCTCGCCCGCCTCGACTGGCTGCTCTCGCAGAAGCCGGACGTCGTGGTGGTCGGCCTCGGCGGCAACGACGGCCTGCGCGGCCTGCCGCTCGCGGAGATCGAGAAGAACCTGCGGGAGATCGTCCGGCGCTCGAAGGCGTCCGGCGCCCGGGTGCTCCTCCTCGGCATGCAGATCCCGCCGAACTACGGCCCCGAGTACGCGAAGGGCTTCGCGGAGATCTACCCGCGGATCGCCAAGGAGATGGACGTGCCGCTGGTGCCCTTCCTCCTGGAGGGCGTCGGCGGTGTTGCCCGCCTCAACCAGGCCGACGGAATCCACCCCACCGCCGAAGGTCAGGTGAAGGTGGCCGCGACGGTGACGCCGTACCTGGAGAAGATGCTGCGGTAAAGGACTGCAAGGACCGCAACGACTGCAGGGACAAGAGACCTTTGGTCCCTGCAGTCCCTGCAGTCCCTGCAGTCTTTCAAGTCCTTCCCTTCGCCGCCTCCCACAGCGCGTCCATCTCTTCCAGGGTGGCCTCGGCGGCGGTCTTCCCCTGGGCGGCGAGGCCCTTCTCGACCGCCGCGAAGCGGGTGCGGAACTTCCGGTTGGTGGCGGCGAGGGCGGCCTCGGGGTCGACCTCCAGCTTGCGGGCGAGGTTGGCGAGCGTGAAGAGCAGGTCACCCATCTCCTCGCGCACCTCTTCGGCCCGGCCGCCGGCGAGGGCTTCGCGGAGCTCGGCGATCTCCTCCTCGGCCTTGTCGAGGACCGAGGCTGCGTCGGGCCAGTCGAAGCCGACCCCGGACGCCTTCTGGGTCAGCCGGTAGGTGCCGAGCAGGGCCGGAAGGGAATTCGGGACGCCGCCGAGGAGCGTCTCGCGGCCGGGCTCCTGCCGGAGCTTGCGGCGCTCCCAGGCTTGGCGGACGGCTTCCGCATCGGCCAGCGCCTCCCGGTCACCGGTTCCGAAGACGTGCGGATGGCGCGCCACCATCTTGCTGTGGACACCGTCGATGACCTGTGGCAGTCTGAACGCGCCCGCTTCCTCGGCCAGGCGCGCGATGAAGGCTACTTGGAAGAGCATGTCGCCCAGCTCTTCGGCAAGCTCCTGCCAGTCGCCGCCGTCGATGGCGCCGGCCAGCTCGTGCGACTCCTCGAGGAAGTAGGCGCGGACGTTCTCGAGCGTCTGCTCCCGGTCCCAGGGGCAGCCGTCGGGGGCGCGGAGGCGGGCGACGAGGTCGACGAGCTTCTGCAGGTCAGAGGTATCATTCATGGGCGAAAGGACAACTCCAGGTGGGTAGCCAGGATAAAGAGATCAAGGTCACCGACAAGCGCATGTTCACGCCCGACGGCGAGCTGCGGGAAGAGTACCGTTTCCTCAGCGAAAAATCGACGCCGGAGGCTGCCGCGGCGGCGGCTCCGGAGCCTCCTCCGCCCGCGCCCGCTGCGCAGCCCGAGCCGCCGCGGCGGCAGCCGGCCGCCATGGAGCTGGACGCTCAGGAAGACGGTTTCGACTTTCCCGGCCCCGACTTCGGAGCCGCTCCGGGGATGGGGCCGAGCTTCTACGACCTCGCGGCCATGCTCGCCGAGCCGGCCGCCATCTACCTCGGCGACGCGCCGCTGCCGGACGGCCAGTGGGCCGAGAACCTGGAGATGGCCCGGCTCCACATCGACCTCCTCGACGTCCTGCGCCAGAAGACCGCCGGCAACCTGGGGGCCCAGGAGTCGGCGTTCCTCGAGGATCTGCTCTACCGACTGCGGGTCCGCTATGTCCAGAAGCGCGGCTAGACGGTTCCCTGCGGCGGCGGTCCTGGCGGCATGGGCGCTGCTGGTCTGCGCGCTCCCGGCCCGGGGAGCGGAGACCACCTCGTCCGCCCAGGCGACCGGCGTCGAGATGACCGAGCCGGTCCGGCGGACCCTGAAGCAGCTCGAGGAGCAGTGGCTGCAGTGGATCGTCAAGAACGACCAGGCGAGCTCCGAGGATGTGGTCAACGACCTGCTCGCGACCGCGCGCCAGCTCGGCATCACCCGCCTGCCGGACCTCTCCGCCGGCGCCATCGCCAAGGCCATCCAGGCGGCGGAGAAGAGCGACTTCAAGCGCGCGAAGTGGGCCCTGGCCGCGGCCGAGAAGCTCGATCCGGGCCGCTCCGAGACCGCCTTCGCCGAAGCCGCCGTGGCCCGGCGCCAGGGCGACTGGAGCGGCGTGGCCGGCGCCACGATGCGCGGCTACGCGCGGCTGTTCGGTCTCCCCCTGGAGCGCTACCTCTGGCTCCAGGACCTGCTGCTCTGGGCCCTGGCCCTGATGCTGGTGACCGGCGGCCTCTTCGTCGCCGTGCAGATGGCCGCCAAGGGCGGCGAGCTGGTGCGGGACATGCTGGGGCTGTTCGGCCGCTGGATGCCGGGTCCCGCGGCCATGATCGTGACCGCGATCCTGCTGCTCTGGCCGCTGGCCCTGCCATCCGGCGTGCTCTGGCTGCCGCTCTTCTGGTCGCTCCTGCTGTGGACCTACGCCTCGGCGAGCGAGCGCGCCGTGCTGGTCGCGATCTGGCTGCTCGTGGGCCTGGCGCCGCTCCTGGTCACCGAGCAGCGCCGGCAGGTGGCCGTCACCCTCTCGCCGCCGGTCCAGGCCATGGAGAGCCTGGAGGAGCACCGCCTCTACGGCGGCCTGTTCACCGACCTCGGCGCGCTGCGGGCGCTCCTGCCGGAGAGCCCGGCGGTCAAGCACCTGCTGGCCGACGTCCACCGCTCGCTCAACCAGTGGGAGGTCGCGCGCTCGCTCTATCGCCAGGTGCTCGAGAAGGAGCCGGAGAACACCGCCGCCCTGATGAACCTCGGCGCCTACTTTTTCCTCAAGGGCGACTTCGGCAACGCCATCCAGAACTTCCAGAAGGTGGCGACGGTCGATCCCGGCAACGCCGCCGCCCAGTTCAACCTGAGCCAGGCCTACTCCGAGTCGTACCTGTTCGACGAGTCGAAGCGCGCGCTGGCCCAGGCGCGCTCGCTCGACCAGCAGAGAGTCGAGTTCTGGGTGCGGAACCTGAGCCAGCAGCGCGTGGTGATCAACTCCGGCGGCATGGACAGGATCCCGGAGATCCGCGTCGAGCTGCTGGAGACCTGGCGCCGCCAGGAGGGGGCCGACGCGCGCCTGATCCTGTTCCGGCGCGGCCTGCCTCTCCTGATCTCCTTCGTGCTCATCCTGGTGGCCGTGGCCCTGCACTTCGCCCGCCGCTCGGAGCGGCCGGAGGCGCCGGTCGAGCGCCGCACGCTCGGCCGCTGGGGGCACGTCCTCCTGCCCGGCCTGCGCTCCGCCGAGGAGGGCGAAGGGGTGAAAGTCTACGCCGCCCTGCTCGTGCCGCTGGCGTTCCTGATGCTTCCGCTCTTCCAGGGGATCGGCTATCGCATCCCCTGGGGATATGATCCGGGAAACCTCACTGCCTGGATCGTGGCGATCCTCGGGCTGGCGCTCATCTTCGTGGCGCGCCTCCGCCTGGAACGGCGCAACGAGGTCTAGAGAGGTCGAGATGGCTGTCGAAGGTACCCTGGAAGTCTTCAAGCTGCCGGAGATCCTGCAGATGATCTCCCAGCAGCAGAAGACCGGCATCCTCACGGTCCAGGGCGAGCACGACATCATCGCCGTCTCGTTCCTGAAGGGGCAGATCGTCACGGTCGATTCCCTCAACCAGACCCAGGAGGAGGGCCTCTCCCAGCTCCTGATCCGGGAGGGCGTCCTCACCAACGCCCAGTTCGCCCGCGCCTCGGCCGAGCACCAGTCGTCGGGGCAGCGGCTGCTCGACCTGCTGGTCGAGCGCAACTACGTCCGCCGCGACGCCCTGCTCAAGTCCCTGCGCGTCCATTCGATCCGCCTGCTCGAGCAGCTCCTGCGCTGGGACAAGGGCGACTTCAAGTTCTACGGCGGCGACGAGGTGCCCTACGAGGATGGCTTCGTGCCGATCCCGGTCGAGGAGGTCCTGGCCCACGCCAGCCAGACCGCGACCGGCGCGCAGCGGCGCCCGACCGGGCCTGTGCCCGGACCCATGGCGGTGCCGTCCGGACCCCGCCCGGTCCCGCCGCTCTCCGGTCCGGCCGCCGCCACTCCGGCCGGCTTCGAGACCGCCGCCTCCACCCGGCCCGGGCTGCGGGTGGTGCGCCGCGACGAGACGGCGCTGACCGTGCCGGAGCATCCGGAGGAGACCGGCCCGTTCCGCAAGATGCGGGTCGAGGCGCCGCCGGCCGAGGCGGTGCGCCGGCCGGCGCTCGCCCGGGTCGCAGCGGTCCTGCTGGCCCTGCTCATGGTCGCGGTCCTCTTTCTCGTTCCCGGCGCGGCGGTGATCCCGTTCCCGTGGCAGGGAGAGGAGCGGCTCGCCCTGGCGCATGAGCAGAGGGCGTCCCTCTCGCTGAAGATCGACCGCGCGGCCAAGACCTGGTTCCTGCTCGAGGGCCGCTTCCCCGAGCGACTGAGCCAGCTCGTCCAGGCCGGATACCTCTCGCCCCGCGACCTCGTGGACCCGGAGGGGCATCCGCTCCAGTACTCGGCCACCGAGGAGAGCTACACGCTCCAGCCCACCAAGGCCGGCAAGCCGGTGCGGGGAGCGGAGACGACCGAGGCCATCACCGGCAATTTCTTCCTGGACCCGGAGTTCCTCACCCTGCCCGAGGAATCTGCCGCCCAGCCTCTAGTCCTCCTGGATTGATCCTGCCGCTCTCCTCTTTCTCGTCGGCCTTCCCGCGCCGGAATAAATCTGCGTCCATCCTTGTCATATAGGCCAGTGGCGAAAGTTGACTGGTCGTCACTAAGAATTTAGACTATCCACGATGGCTGGGAAATACGACGAAGGAGGAGACGCGTGAGCAAGATCATCGGAATCGACCTGGGTACCACGAACAGCGTGGTTGCCGTCATGGAAGGCGGGGAGGCGAAGGTCATCCCCAACGCCGAGGGCAACCGGACGACGCCGTCGGTGGTCGCTTTCACCAAGAGCGGTGAGCGCCTCGTCGGGCAGGTCGCGAAGCGCCAGTCCGTCACCAACCCGCAGAACACCATCTTCTCGATCAAGCGCTTCATGGGGCGCAAGTACGACGAGGTGAACGAGGAGATGAAGATGGTGCCGTACAACGTGGAGCGCGCCGAGAACGGCGACGTCCGCGTGAACGTCGACAGCAAGAAGTACTCGCCGCCGGAGATCTCGGCGATGATCCTGGGCAAGCTCAAGCAGGCGGCCGAGGACTACCTGGGCGAGAAGGTGGAGCGCGCGGTCATCACCGTGCCGGCCTACTTCAACGACGCGCAGCGCCAGGCCACCAAGGACGCCGGCCGCATCGCCGGCCTGACGGTCGACCGGCTGGTCAACGAGCCCACCGCGGCGGCTCTGGCCTACGGCCTCGACAAGAAGAAGGACCAGACGATCGCGGTCTACGACTTCGGCGGCGGCACCTTCGACATCTCCATCCTGGAGGTGGGCGAGGGCATCGTCGAGGTGAAGGCCACGAACGGCGATACCCATCTGGGCGGCGACAACATCGACCAGCGCATCATGGACTGGCTGCTGGAGGAGTTCAAGAAGGACCAGGGCATCAACCTCGGCAACGACCCGATGGCCATGCAGCGCCTGAAGGAGGCCGCCGAGAAGGCCAAGATCGAGCTGTCGAGCGCGCAGGAGACCGAGGTCAACCTGCCGTTCATCACGGCCGACGCTTCGGGCCCGAAACATCTCAACCTGCGCCTCTCCCGGCCGAAGCTGGAGCAGCTGGTGGACGACATCATCCAGCGCTCCATCGCGCCCTGCCGCCAGGCCATCAAGGATGCCGGCATCAAGGCCGAGGACATCGACGAGGTCGTGCTCGTGGGCGGCCAGACCCGCATGCCGGCGATCCAGAAGCTGGTCAAGGACACCTTCGGCAAGGAGCCCCACAAGGGCGTCAACCCGGACGAGGTCGTGGCCATCGGCGCGGCCATCCAGGGCGGCGTGCTGGCCGGCGACGTCAAGGACATGCTGCTGCTCGACGTGACTCCTCTGTCTCTCGGCATCGAGACCCTGGGAGGGGTGGCCACGAGGCTCATCGAGCGCAACACGACCATCCCGACGCGCAAGAGCCAGACCTTCTCGACCGCGGCGGACAACCAGACCTCGGTGGAGGTCCACGTCCTCCAGGGCGAGCGCGACATGGCGCAGGACAATCGCACGCTCGGCAAGTTCCACCTCACGGGCATCCCGCCGGCGCCGCGCGGCATGCCGCAGATCGAGGTCGCCTTCGACATCGACGCCAACGGCATCGTCCACGTGTCGGCGAAGGACCTCGGCACCGGCAAGGAGCAGAAGATCACCATCACCGCGTCGAGCGGCCTGAACGACTCGGAGATCGACCGCATGGTCCGCGACGCGGAGTCGCACCGGTCCGAGGACCAGGAGCGGCGCAAGCAGGTCGAGGTGCGCAACCAGCTCGACGGCCTGATCTACAGCACCGAGAAGAGCTACGACGAGCACAAGGAGAAGCTCGGCCCGGACGACAAGGGCGAGCTGGAGCGGGCGATCGCCGAGGCCCGGCAGGCGCTGGAGGGCAGCGAGACCGCGGCGATGGAGGCCGCGACCGAGCGGCTCACCAAGGCGTCGCACAAGCTGGCCGAGGTCATGTATGCCCAGCAGCAGCAGGGCGGCCAGCCGGGAGGCGCTCCGGGAGCAGCCGGCAACGCGCCGGGGGGTGGTCCGGGCGGCGGCTCCTCGGACGAGGTGATCGACGCCGAGTACGTGGACGTGGACGAGAAGCGCTGAGCCGGGGTGGATCATGGCGCCGCTCAAGAAGATCTACCTCGAAGAGCTGGGTCGCATCCAGGACCGCATCAACAGTCTCTTCGAGCAGGCGCTTCTCCCCTCGGAGTACGAAGACCGTGAAGGGGGCCTGCCCGGCACCTGGGCCCCCTCGGTCGACGTGATCGAGACCGAGGACGCGTACCTCCTCTTCGCGGAGCTGCCGGGCGTCCGCAAGGAAGACATTCAACTGCAGGTCCGGGACCGGCGGCTGGAGCTCTCCGGTCGCCGGCAGGCCTTCGGCGAGAACCGCAACTTCCTCCGCATGGAGAGGAGCTACGGTCCCTTCCGCCGGGCCTTCGACCTGGGAGCGCCGGTGGACACCGACGGCATCACCGCCGGCTTCGAGGCGGGGATCCTCAAGGTCCACATCCCGAAGCAGGCGGCGGGCCAGGGAGTCACCAGGGTGCCGGTGAGAGAGGAGTAGGTCCACCATGTCCGACGTCCCCCGCCGGCGACGCAAGCCCGAGCCCAAGTACGTGATGATCAGCGTGGTCTCGGAGCGCTACAGCATTCACCCCCAGACCCTCCGTCTCTACGAGCGCGAGGGCCTCATCAAGCCGGCCCGCAGCGCCGGCAACACCCGCCTGTACGACGAGGAGGCGCTCCGGCGCCTGGAGATCATCCTCACCCTGACCCGCGAGCTGGGCGTCAACCTGGCCGGCGTCGAGGTGATCCTCAGCATGAAGGAGCGCATGGATCACATGCAGGGCGAGGTGGACCGCCTCCTCCAGTACGTCCGGGAGATCGCCCAGGAGCACCGCCAGAACGCGCAGCAGCACGCCCTGGTGAAGATCGAGGGCGGACCCCTGATCCCAAGACGCTGACCCGCCGCGGGCGGTGGCGCCCTCTCCTGCGAAGCAGGGGAGGGTCGGGGAGGGGTCTTTCCTGTTACGATTCCCTCATGCAGCCGCAGGCATCGAAGCAAGAGCCCTGTCCGCACTGCGGGGGGCGCGGGTGGATCGTGTCGCTCGGCGGCGGCGCGGGCCACGCCCGGCCCTGCTCCTGCCGCGGCACCCGCGACGCGGACGTGGTCGCGCGCCTCTTCGAGGAGGCGGACATCCCGCCGCGCTATCGCCACTGCCGGCTGCCCACCTTCAAGGTCCACAGCGAGACCCCGGCCGTCCAGGACCAGCTCACGCAGGCGCGCTCGATCGCCCAGCAGTACGTCGACGGCTTCGTGCTCGAAGGCGGCCGTTTCCGGGAGTCGGGCCTGCTCTTCTTCGGACCGCCCGGCGCCGGCAAGACCCACCTCGCGGTCGGCGTTCTCCAGGAGCTCGTCGAGCGCCACCGGCTGCGCCATCTCGTAGAGGCGGCTGACCAGCATGGCCGGCAGGCGCGAGGCGAGCAGCCTGTCCTCCGGGGCGGCCGGCTCAGCGTCGCGGCCCCGGTCGAGGCTCTTCACGGCGCGCGGCCTGGCGCCGCGGGCCGGACTGTCCAGGAGATAGTTGGTCGTGAAGACGGTCGGCAGGCGGCGGGTGTAGCGATAGTTGATGATCAGGTACAGGATGTCCCTCACCCACGGCGTCGGCTGCTGCGAGCCCAGCTCGTCGAGCACCAGCAGCTCGGCGCCGACGAGGGGATCGAGGATCTCGTGCTTCGACTCGGGCGAGCCGGGATCGAACGTGGACTGGATCTGATGGATCAGCGAGGTGAACTCGGCGAAGCGGGCGCGGACCTTGTAGCGCTCGACCACTTCGTTGAGCACGCCGACCGCGAGATGGGTCTTCCCCGCTCCCGGAGGGCCGAAGAACAGCAGGCCCGACTCGCGGAAGCGTCCGCCTTCGAGCAGAAAGCCGTCGACGTACTGCTCGGCCACGGCGCGCGCCTGCGTGAGCTGGTCCTGGACGGCCGGGGTCTCGCTGTGGACCTTGAAGGTGGGCAGCCGGCAGTGGCGATAGCGCGGCGGGATGTCCGCCTCCTCGAAGAGGCGCGCGACCACGTCCGCG
>JBEQUE010000057.1:0-7070 GCA_040349255.1 Acidobacteriota bacterium
GCGGACGACGGCGAGCACGGCCGGGAGCTGTGGTCGAGCGACGGCACCCGCGGCGGAACGGCCTTCGCCGTCGACGTCGAGCCCGGCGCCGAATCCTTCGAGCCTTTCCTGCTGGTATCGCTTGGCGATCGATTCGGCGACCGGCTCCTGATCTCCGGGCGGTCCCCGAGCCAGGGCTTCGGGATCTGGGTGACGGACGGCACGGCGGCGGGCACCCGGATGATCAGCCGCCGGAACATGGACGAATACGCCGTCTTCCAGGGCCGGGTCTGGTTCGCCAGCAGCGACGACGCTTACCGGAATTTCCTCTGGGTCACGGACGGGACCGAGGCGGGGACCGTACCCGTCCTCGACCACGGCATCCAACCGCTCTCGTATCCGGCACGGCTCACCGTGCTGGACGGCCATCTGCTGTTTGCGACCTGGTCTTTCCTGTGGGCGTCCGACGGCACGCCGGCCGGTACGTTCCCGCTCGCCGCCCCTGCGGGCTTCGAGGTGGAAAGCAACATGGTCCGGGCCGGCTCGCGCGTCTTTTTCGGGGGCTTCAGCCCCGAGACCGGCAGCGAGCTGTGGGCGGTGGGGGAGGCTCATCCGTGAAAGGACACAAAGGACTGCAGGGACGGCTGGGACGTCAGGTAGGCTTCCTGTTGTCCTTGCTGTCCCTGGGTTCCCTGGCCGTTCCGGCCCGCGGGCTGGAGCCGGCGAGCTCGGATCCGACGGCCTTCGTCAGCCTCGGATCCGTGGCGCTGTTCAACGCGGCCGGCGCAAGCCCCTATGCCTACGAATTGTGGCGGAGCGACGGCACGGAAGCCGGCACCTGGCAGGTCACGCACCTCTGCCCTGAGCCCTACTGCACCAGCGAACCCCGGCCCTTCGCCCTGACCAGCCGGCACTATTTCTTCCATAGCCGGGACGAGGGATTGCATTTGAACCTCTGGGCGACCGACGGCACGCCGGCCGGCACCTTCCAGCTCACCGCCCCCCCGGCCTACGCCTGGGACGCCTCGGAGCTCCGGGTATCGGTCGGGGACGTGCTGTACTTCTACAGAACAGAGGGGGATTCCGGGGGGATCTGGCGCAGCGACGGGACTCCCGCGGGAACCTGGCAGGTGACGGACCACGGCGGGGGACCGATGGTGGCGTTCCAGGGCAGCATCTACTTCTTCGGGGGCAGTGCGCTGTGGAAGACCGATGGCACGCCGGCCGGCACGGTGAGGGTCGCGCCGCTCCCGGCGCGGTACATCCCCATCGAGCTTCATGTCGCCGGCAACCGGCTCGTGTTCCTGGTCTACACGCCGAGCGACAGGCATCAGCTCTGGTCCAGCGACGGCACCGCCGAGGGGACGCTGGAGCTCGGCGGCATCCTTCGCAGGCCCGGGTTGGCATGGTTCGTGGACTTTTCGGTCCAGGACGGCCGCCTCTACTTCGTGGTCGACGATGGCCGCAACGGTCAGGAGCTCTGGGTCACGGACGGGACCCAGCAGAACACGCGGGCGCTCACCCGTCTGCGCCGGAAGGAGGCGTTCTACTCGGACGCGCAGCAGGACTACCTGTATCTCCCCCGCTTCGCCGCTGGGAGCTTCTTCGTCTTCGCGGTCGACGATGGACCCCACGGCATCGAGCCGTGGGTCACGGACGGCACCGTGAAGGGTACGCACCTGCTGAAGGATCTCTGTCCGGGTCCCTGCGGCAGCGCGACCCGGGTCTGGAACCGCACCCTGCCGGGGCTCGCCTTCATGACCGTCACCCGGGGGAGCCGCGGCAACGAGCTCTGGGTGACGGACGGCACCGAGTCAGGCACCCGCCTCGTGCGGGACATCTGCCCCGGGAGCTGCGGCTCCCATCCGTATGAGCCCTTCGTCGTGAAGAACCGGCTGCTCTTTGTGGCGAACGACGGCGTCGATGGGTACGAGCTCTGGGCGACCGACGGCACGGAGGCCAACACCACCCGGATCAGCGACTTCGAGCCCACTCTCCCCTGGGGCTTCCCCGGGTACGAAGATTTCCCGGGGACGGTGGCCGGCGGTCAGCTCCTGTTCCGCGCACCCGGCCCCGAGGGGTACGAGCTGTGGCGCACGGATGGCACGCCCGCGGGCACGCGGCTCGTGAGCGACATCGCCAAGGGGGACGGCTCTCCGTGAAGACCCAGGGACAAAAAGGACAGCAAGGACGGCAGGGACGTCAGGCAGGCAGGGGACTGTTGTCCCTGTTGTCCTTGCTGTCCCTGGTGTCCTTGTCCGCCCCGGCCTGCGGCCTGGAGCCGTATCTCGTCAAGGACATCAACCCGGTGGCGGCGGCGGCCGGCTCGTCGCCGTCGAATTTCACCTCTCTCGGCGGGCCCGGTGGGGTGGCCGTGTTCACCGCGTTCGGCGGGGAGAGCGGCCTCGGGCTCTGGCGCAGCGACGGCACCGCGGCGGGGACCTGGAAGCTCGCGGACGTGTGCGCGGCCTGGCCCGCCTGTGGCTGGATCCGGATCCTCGCCGTGGAAGGCGGCCGGGCCTTCCTGCAGGCGGAAGCGGACCTCTGGGTCACCGACGGCTCGGTCGCCGGGACCCTGCGCCTGACGGACGGCCTGGAGCTCGGGGACGTCGCCTGGGTGCCGGAGCAGCGCGCCCTCTACTTCGTGGGTACCGACCCGGCTCACGGCGCCGAGCTGTGGCGCACCGACGGCACCCCGGCCGGGACGCATCTCGTGGCCGATCTCGCCCGCGGGCCGGAGAGCGCCCGGATCCGGACGCTCACGGCGTTCCGAGGCCGGGTCTGGTTCGCCGCCCTGCTTCCGGGCTCCGGCGGCGGCATCTGGAGCAGCGACGGCACGGCGCGCGGGACCGTGCCGGTCCGGCAGGGCGGCGACGCGTGGAGCCTGCCCTGGATCCACGGGGTCGTGGGCCGGCGGCTCCTCTTCGAGCAGTTTTCCGGCAGGGAGGAGGCCGGGCTCTGGACCACCGACGGCACGAAGCGCGGGACCGCGCAGGTCCTCCGCCTGCGGGACCCGATCTGGAGCCCCGTGATCCAGAACGGGCGCCTGTTCTTCGTGGCCGTCAACCCGGGCCACGGCCAGGAGCTGTGGGTGTCGGACGGCACGGCCCGCGGCACCCGGGTGGTCTCGGACATCCCCGGCAAGGAGGCGTTCGTCACCCACGGCGACCCCCGATCCCCCCTGCTTCTGCCACGGACGTCGCTGCCCGGGCTGCTTCTCTTCCAGGCCTGGGACCCCGCGCACGGCGTGGAGCTCTGGTCGAGCGACGGCACTCCGGCCGGCACGCGGCTGGTCCGGGACGTCTGCCCCGGCCCGTGTTCGGGCGCCGATCACGTCCTGTTGTCGAACCAGGGGCTGTTCTACTTCGCCGGCACGGACGGCATCCACGGTGTCGAGCCGTGGGCGAGCGACGGCACCCCGGAGGGCACCCGGATGGTCCGCGACCTCTGCCCGGGGGAGTACGGCTCCATCCTGTATTCGCCGTCCCGGTTCGCGGGGCGGCTGCTCTTCGCGGCGAACGACTGCGCAAGCGGCTGGCAGCTCTGGAAGACGGACGGCACGGCCGCGGGCACGCTGCGGGTCACCGACTTCGATCGTCTCGTCCCGGTCGATTCCTACCTGGGCGCCGCCGCGGGCGGCCGGTTCCTGTTCGCCGGCGACGACGAGCACGGCTCCGAGCCGTGGAGCACGGACGGCACGATCGCCGGCACCGCGCCCGTCGCGGACCTCGACCAGGCCGACTTCGGCGGCTCGATGGTCGGCGGGATCCGGGCGCTCGGCGACGAGGCGATCTTTTTCGCCGACGACGGCCTCCACGGCTACGAGCTGTGGAAGAGCGACGGCACGGCCGCGGGCACGGGCCTCCTGGCCGAGCTTTCGCCGGGTCCGGAACCCCCGGGTGCACCGGCAGTGATCGCCTCGGCCGAGGCCGGAGGGAAGCTGTTCCTCGTTCTCTACCGGTCCGAAGGGATCTCGCTCTGGCGGACCGACGGTACCGCGGCCGGCACGTTCGAGCTCCTGGGCCGGGACGACAGCCCCCCGTTCTGGGACGGCTCCGGTCTGTGCGCCGTGGGCGGCACGGTCTTCTTCACGTCGAGCGGCGGCGATTTCGGCCGACAGATCTGGGCGACGGACGGCACCGTGGCCGGCACGCGGCAGGCCGTGGAGTCGGAGCCGGGCAAGGCCTTCTCCGACCCGACCGCTCTGACAGAGATGGGCGGGAGGCTCTACTTCTTCGCGGCCGGGGCGGACGGCCTCTGGGGCCTCTGGCGGAGCGACGGCGCCCCACCCGCCCTGCTGAAGGCCGTGCGGCTCAAGACCTTCGATCGGGCCTTGCCAGAGCCGGCCGTGCACGCCGGCCGGCTCTGGTTCCTCGCCGGGCCGCCGGGCGGCAACGAGCTGTGGTCGAGCGACGGCACGGCGGCCGGGACTCGCCCCGAGCCGCTGCCCGGCCTTCCGCTGTTGATCGGCTTCATGGCCTCGACCGGCGCGAAGCTGATGATCTCGGGCTACGAGCCGGGACGCGGCGAAGAGCTGTGGGCCACCGACGGCACGCCGGCCGGGACCGTGAAGGTAGGGCCGGCCCTCTACGACGTGCCCGGCTTCCCCTGGACCGTGTTCCGGGGGCGGCTGGTCTACGCCGTGGACGAGCGCTTCGACGGCCATCCGAAGCTCTGGACGAGCGACGGCACGGCGGCCGGGACCGGGCCGCTCCTGGACCGCGACGGCAAGCCCATCCCTCCGCCGGTCGGCCTCGCGGTGCTCGGCGGAAGTGGCGGCAGCGGCGGCAGTGGCGATCGTCTGATTTTCACGACGGGGTTCCCGGCGCGGGAGCAGGTCTGGGAGAGCGACGGCACGCCGGCCGGGACCGGTCCGATCGCGCCCGAGCGCGCCATCGGGTACAACACGGGCGCCGTGGGACGCGCGGGAAGCCGGGTCTTCTTCGGCGCCTGGGACCCGGCCACGGGCCAGGAGCTATGGGCGGTGGAGGAGAGTCATCCGTAAACAGGACGGACAGAACGGAGGACTCTCATGCGGATCAGGCTCGCCATGCCGGCAATCACCCTGCTCGGACTCCTGTGCGCCTTCCCGGCCCTGGGGCTGGAGCCGTACCTGGTCAAGGACATCAACCCGGTTGCCTCGGTGACCGGCTCGTCGCCGTCGGACTTCGCGGCGCTCGGCGGCACCGGCGGGGTCGCCGTCTTCGGCGCCTTCGACGGCGAGAGCGGTCTCGGGCTGTGGCGCAGCGACGGCACCGCGGCGGGGACCTGGAAGCTCGCGGGGGTCTGCCCGGTCGGCTCCTCCTGCGGAGAGGTCCGGACGCTCGCCGTGGACGGAGGCCGGGCCTTCCTGGTCCTCGGAACGGACCTCTGGGTCACCGACGGCACGGACGCGGGCACCCTGCGCCTGACCGACGGCCTGTCCGGGGTCTCCCGGGACGTCGCCTGGGTGCCGGAGCAGCGCGCCCTCTACTTCTTCGCCGCCGACCGGACCCACGGCAACGGGCTGTGGCGCTCCGACGGCACGCCGGCCGGGACCCGTCTCGTCGCCGGCTTCGCGCCCGGCGCGCAGGTGTGGCGGCTCACGGCGTTCCGCGGCCGGGTCTGGTTCGGCGCCTGGATCCGACCCCGCGGCAGCTCGATCTGGCGCAGCGACGGCACGGAGCGCGGCACCGTGCCGGTCCTGCAGAGCCGCCGGCCGGGCCTGCCCATCCTCCACGGGGTGGTGGGCCGGCGGCTCCTCTTCACGGGTCTGTTCGGCGCCAAGGGGCTGGAGCTCTGGGCCACCGACGGCACGCCGGGTGGGACCGGGGCGCTCGTCCGCCTGCGGGGCAGGTACTACGACGCCGCGGTCCAGAACGGACGCCTGTTCTTCGTGGCCGACGACGCGGGCCGCGGCCAGGAGCTGTGGGCGTCGGACGGCACGGCCCGCGGCACCCGGGTGCTCTCGGATCTCCCCGCCAAGGAGGCCTTCTTCGCCGACTCCGGCGCCCACACCCTGTATCTCCCGCGGACGTCGATCCCCGGCCGCTTCCTCTTCCAGGCCTGGGACCCCGGCCGCGGCGTGGAGCTGTGGGCGAGTGACGGCACCCCCTCCGGCACGCGGCTGGTCCGGGACGTCTGCCCCGGCCCGTGCCAGGGAGTCCACCGCGTGCTCGCCGCGAACCAGGGGCTCTTCTACTTCGCCGGCTCGGACGGGACCCACGGCGTGGAGCCGTGGGCGAGCGACGGCACGCCCGCCGGCACCCGCATGGTCCGCGACCTCTGCCCGGGGATCTGCGGCTCCGAGCCGCTCGTCCCGTCCCGGTTCGCGGGCCGGCTGCTCTTCTCGGCCGACGACGGCACGAACGGCCGCGAGCTGTGGGCCACGGACGGCATGGGCCCAGGCACGGTCCGGATCACCGATCTCGTTCCCGACGATCCGGTGTACTCCTTCCAGGGGATCGCCGCGGGAAGCCGCTTCGTGTTCGCCGCCGACGACGGCGAGAGCGACTCCGAGCTCTGGAGCACGGACGGCACGCCCGCGGGCACGGGGCTCGTGGCGGACATCAACCAGGTGGACTTCGGGGGCTCGCTGGTCAGCGGCCTCCGGGCTCTCGGCGGCGAGGCGTTCTTCTTCGCCGACGACGGCCTCCACGGCTACGAGCTGTGGAAGAGCGACGGTACCGCGGCGGGCACGAATCTGGTGGCCGACCTCCTGCCGGGGCCGGAGCCCGACCTGCCTCCGGCGGTGGTCTCCTCGGCCGAGGCCGGAGGGAAGCTGTTCCTCCTGCTCGTCGGCCGGCTCGGTGGTCCCGGGGGTGGCGGGTTCTCGCTCTGGCGGACCGACGGCACCGCGGACGGCACGGTCCTGCTCCGGGACGCGTCCGCCGACCCCGTGCCCTGGGGCGGCTCCGAGCTGCACGCCCTCGGCGGCAAGGTCTTCTTCACCCTCCACGGCGGGGATGCCGGGCTGCAGCTCTGGTCGAGCGACGGCACCGTGGCCGGCACGCGGCAGGCGGTGGACGCGGGGCCGGGCGAGGACTTCGCCAACCCGTTCGGCCTGGCGGAGCTGAACGGGAAGCTCCTCTGCTTCGCGGTCCCCCCGGACA
>JBEQUE010000069.1:0-62225 GCA_040349255.1 Acidobacteriota bacterium
CGGTCCGGTTCCACGCCGCCAGCTCCGCCCTTTCCGCCTCGGTCAGGAGCGGCAGATCGGACAAGCGCGCGTCCGGCTCGGCCACGGCTGTCTTCAGGAGCATCCGGAAGTGCCCGAGGAACCTCCGGACGGTGGCCCGGTCGAACAGGTCGGTCGCGTAGTCGAGCGCGCCTTCGCCGTCCTCGGAGAGCGAGAGCAGCAGATCGAACTTGGCCGAGTCCGAGTCGACGGGGAGCGGTCTCAGCTCCAGGCCGGCCAGCGACAGCGCCGCGACCGGGGCGTTCTGGAGCACCAGCATGGCCTGGAAGACCGGGCTGTGCGCCAGGCTCCGCTCCACGCCCAGCTCCTCCACGAGCTTCTCGAACGGCAGGTCCTGGTGCGCGTAGGCCGAGAGCGCCCCCGCGCGCACGCCGGACAGCAGCTCGCGGAACGTCCCGGCGCCCGCCGGCCGGCGCATCACGAGCGTGTTGACGAAAAGACCGATCAGCCCTTCGACCTCCGCCCGGGTGCGGTTCGCGATCGGCGTTCCGACGAGCACGTCGTCCTGGCCTGACCAGCGGCGCAGCAGCTCCTCGAACGCGGCCAGCACGACCATGAACGGCGTCGCGCCCTCGCGGCCGGCAAGCTCTCGGACGCCGGCCATCGGCATCCCGGCCGGCTCGCTCGCGCCGCGGTAGGACTGCACGGCCGGCCGCGGTCGGTCCGCGGGCAGCTCCAGGAGCGCCGGAGCGCCGGCCAGGGCCTCGCGCCAGTGGCGCACCTGGGTCTCCAGCTCCTCGCCCTGTAGCCTCCCGCGCTGCCAGACCGCAAAGTCCGTGTATTGCACCGGCAACTCGGAAAGCGGCGAGGGGAGGCCCTGGGAGAACGCTTCGTAGAGCGCCGCGCTCTCGCGCACCAGCACACCCAGCGACCAGCCGTCGCTCACGATATGGTGCATGTCCACGAAGAGCCGCCAGTCGTCCTCCCCGGCCCGGCTCAGCACGGCACAGAAGAGCGGTCCGCGGGCGAGGTCGAACGGCCTCGGGGTCTCCTCGGCCGTGTCGAGCTTGAAGCGCAGCTCGAACGCGGGCTCGGGAGCGACCACCTGGTAGGGAACGCCGCCGGACTCGGCGAACGTCGTGCGCAGGGTCCCGTGCCGCCGCACGACCTCGCGCAGGCTCCGCTCCAGGGCGTCGAAGTCGAGCTTCCCCCGCAAACGCAGGGCGAGCGGCATGTTGTAGGCCGTGCTGCCGGGCTCCAGGCGGTCGAGGAACCAGAGGCGCTCCTGGCCGAAGGAGAGCGGCGGCTGCTCTACCTCAACGCGCACGATCGGCGGCTCCGCGGCCCGACCGGCCTTCTCGATGCGGGCAGCCAGGCCGGCCAGCGTCGGCGCCTCGAACAGCGCGCGCAGCGGCAGCTCGACGCCGAACGCCTCGCGCACCCGCGAGACCACCCGCGTGCCGAGCAGCGAGTGGCCGCCGATGTCGAAGAAGCCATCCTCGGCGCCGATCCGCTCCACCCCGAGCAGGTCGCGCCAGATCCCGGCGAGCCTCTCCTCCGTGACGGTCCGCGGCGGGTTGAAGACTCCTTCCGTCCGCCGCTCGGGCTCGATCCGGGCGAGCGCCTTCCTGTCCACCTTGCCGTTCGGCGTGAGCGGCATCGAGTCGAGGAAGACCACGGCCGACGGCACCATGTGCTCGGGCAGCGACTCGCGCAGGAATCCGCGGAGGTCCGCCTCGACCGGCGGCGCCACGTAGGCGACGAGGCTCTGGCCGTTGGCGAGCACGACGGCTTCCCGGACTGCTGGATGGCGGGCCAGCGCGGCCTCGACCTCGCCCAGCTCGATGCGGAAGCCGCGGATCTTCACCTGGTGGTCGATCCGGCCCAAATACTCGACCTCGCCATCCGGCAGCCAGCGCGCATGGTCGCCCGTGCGATACATCCGCGCGCCGTCCTGATCGGGGATGAAGCGCTCCGCGGTCAGGTCGGGACGATGAAGATAGCCGCGGCCCACCTGGACGCCGGCGATGTGCAGCTCGCCGGCCACGCCGACCGGCACCTCGCGGCCTTCGCGGTCGAGGATGTGGATGCGCGTGTTCGCCACCGGCCGGCCGATCGGAATCCGCGTCTCGCCCGGCCGGCAGGCGTGGAACGTGACGTCCACGGCGGCCTCGGTCGGGCCGTAGAGGTTGTGCAGCGCGACACCTTCGGGCAGACGGTTGAAGAACCGGCTGACGAGGTCGGCCGGCAGAGCCTCGCCGCTCGCCATGACCCGGCGCAGGCTCGTGCACTGCTCCACTCCGGGCTGCTCCACGAAGACCTGAAGCATCGACGGCACGAAGTGGAGAGTCGTGATCGCCTCGCTCCGGATCGTCTCGACCAGATACGCCGGGTCCTGGTGGCCTCCGGGACGCGCCACGACGAGCCGGGCGCCCACGATCAGCGGCCAGAAGAACTCCCACACCGACACGTCGAAGCTGAACGGAGTCTTCTGGAGGACCCGGTCGTCCGGCGTGAGACCGTACTCCCGCTGCATCCACAGGATGCGGTTCACGATCCCGCGGTGAGCGTTCAGGGCGCCCTTCGGCCGACCCGTCGAGCCCGACGTGTAGATCATGTAGGCCGGCTGGTCGGGAATCCGGGGAGCGCCGGTCGGACGCCTCGCTGCCCGCGGCCGGACCTTCGACGCGTCGAGGAGGACCGAGACGCCCGAGTCCTCGATCATGTAGGCCACCCGCTCCGCCGGGTAGCCGGGGTCGATCGGCACGTAGGCGCCGCCGGCCTTGAGGATCGCCACCAGACCCACCACCATCTCCAGAGAGCGCTCGACCGAGATCCCGATCAACTCCGCCGGCAGCTCTGCGGCCAACGCCGAGGCCCATTCGTCCAGCTCGCGGTAGGTCAGGCTCTCGCCCTCGAAGACCACGGCCACCGCGTCCGGCGTCCGCTCCACCTGGGCCTCGATCAGCTCGTGGAGACAGACGTCCGGGTATTCGACCTCCGTCCGGTTCCACGCCACCAGCTCGGCCCGCTCGGCCTCCGTCAGCAGCGGCAGGTCGGCGATCCTGGCATCCGGGCGGGCTACTGCTCCTTCGAGGAGGACGCGGAAGTGGCCGAGGAGGCGCCGGGCCGTGTTGCGGTCGAACAGGTCGGTGGCGTAGGTGAGGCTGGCCTCGACGCCCTCCTCCACCTCGTTCAGGTCGAGCGTGAGGTCGAACTTCGAGGTGGTCACCGGCAGCTCGGCCATCCGCGCCTGGACGCCGGGCAGGGCCATCTCTCCCAGCGGCACGTTCTGGAGCACGAGCATCACCTGGAAGAGCGGGCTGTGCGCCAGGCTCCGCTCCACGCCCAGCTCCTCCACGAGCTTCTCGAACGGCAGGTCCTGGTGCGCGTAGGCGCCGAGCGCCGAATCCCGGGCGCCCGCGAGGAGCCCGCGGAACGAGCGCTCCGGCGCGGTCCGGCCGCGCAGCACGAGGGTGTTCACGAAGAAGCCGATGAGCCCCTCCAGCTCCGCGCGCACGCGGTTCGCGACCGGCGAGCCGACCAGCACGTCGTCCTGGCCCGACCAGCGATGCAGGAGCGCCTCGAAGCCGGCCAGCAGGACCATGAAGAGCGTCGCGCCCTCGCCCAGCGCGAGCCGGCGAAGCGCCCGCGCGAGGCCGGCGGGCAGCAGCGCGGACTCGTAGGCGCCGCGATAGGACTGCACCGCCGGCCGCGGCCGGTCCGCCGGCAGCTCCAGCAGCGCGGGTGCGCCGGCCAGCTCCTCCCGCCACCAGCGGAGCTGCGCCGCGAGCGCCTCGCCGCGCAGCCACATCCGCTGCCAGAGCGCGAAGTCGAGGTACTGGACGGCCGGCTCCGGCAACGGTGCCAGCCGGCACTGGGAGAAGGCTTCGTAGAGCAGCGCGCTCTCGCGCACCATCACGCCCGTGGACCAGCCGTCGCTCACGATGTGGTGGACGGTCAGGATCAGCAGCCAGTCCTCCTCGCCCAGCCGGAGCAGGCGCGCCCGGATCAGCGGCCCGCGGGCGAGGTCGAACGGCGTGTCCACGTCCTCCCGGACGAGGCGCGCCGCCTCGGCCTCCGGGTCCGGCAGCCCGCGCAGGTCCTCCGCCGGCAGCGCCAGGGGCACCGCGGGTCGGACCACCTGGACGGGCTCCCCGTCCTTTTCTTCGAAGGTCGTGCGCAGGGCCTCGTGCCGGCGGACGATCTCGGACAGGCTCGCGGCCAGCGCCTCCGGGTCGAGCGCGCCGGTGAGCCGCAGCGCGGCCGGGATGTTGTAGGCCGTGCTCCCGGGCTCCAGCCGGTCGAGGAACCAGAGCCGCTCCTGGGAGAACGAGAGCGGGCCGCGGTCGAGCCTGGCGGCGAGGACCGGCCGCGCCTCCAAGGCTCCGCCTTCCGCGCCCAGAGCCTCGATGCGCGCCGCCAGGTCGGCCAGCGCCGGCGCCTCGAACACGGCGCGCAGCGGCAGCTCGAGGCCGAAGGCTTCCCGCACGCGCGACACCAGGCGGGTCGCGAGGAGCGAGTGCCCGCCGAGCGCGAAGAAATTGTCGTGCACGCTCACCGGACCGCGGAGGCCGAGCAGGTCGGTCCAGATCCCGGCGACCAGCGCCTCGGCCGGCGTGCGCGGCGCGACCGCCTCGCCGCTGTCGAGGAGCCCGGCCTCCATCCGTGCCAGCGCGCGGCGGTCCACCTTGCCGTTCGGCGAGAGCGGCAGCTCGCCGAGCACCGCCCAGGCCGCGGGCACCATGTAGTCGGGCAGCTCGCGCGCCAGCGCCTCCCGCAGCGCGGCGGGCTCGGGCGCCGGGGTCTCGGGGGCCGCGGCGACATAGGCCGACAGGCGCCCGTCGCGGGCGAGCACGACGGCCTCGCGCACGCCGGGCAGCCGGGCCAGCGCGGCCTCGATCTCGCCCAGCTCGATCCGGAAGCCGCGGATCTTGATCTGCTGGTCGGCGCGGCCCACGAACTCCACCTGGCCGGACGCCAGCCGGCGCACCAGGTCGCCCGTGCAGTAGAGCCGCGCGCCCGGCCGCTCCGGGCCCGCGAACGGATCGGGCACGAAGCGCTCCGCCGTCAGCTCCGGCCGGTGCAGGTAGCCGCGCGCGAGCATCGGCCCGCCCAGGTGCAGCTCGCCGACCACGCCCGACGGCGCGAGGCCGCCCCACGGGTCGAGCACCCAGGAGGCTCGGCCCGCGAGCGGCGGGCCGAGCGGGATCGAGCCGCCCGCGGTATTCGCAGCCAGCGCAGCCAAGGGCTCGTCCACGGCGAGGCCGGTGGCGGTGACGATCGCCTCGGTCGGCCCGTAGGTGTTCCAGAGCGGGATCGCGGCGAGCGGCGTGCGGAACCAGAGGCGCGCCACCTCGGCCTGCATGGCCTCGCCGCCCATCGCCGCCATGCGCAGGCGCAGGCCGGCCGGCAGCGACTCCAGGCGCTCGCACTCGCGGACCCAGTGGTGCCAGTACGCGGTCGGGATGTCGAACGCGGTCACCCCCGTTTCCACGAGGCGGTCGAGGAAGCGCTCGGGCGGCCAGACCTCGGCGCCGGTCGGCACCACCGTGGCGCCGGCGAGGAGCGGCGGCAGCATCTCCTCCATCGACACGTCGAAGCCGGGCGAGACGAACTGGAGCATGCGCTCGCCGGGAGCCAGCTCGAACAGCTCCGCCGCGACCTCCATGTGCTCGACCGCCGGCCCGTGCGCGATCCCGGTCCCCTTCGGCCGGCCGGTCGAGCCGGAGGTGTAGATGATGTAGGCCAGGTTCTCCGGGTGGACCTCCGGCGGATCGAACGGCAGGTCCCCGGCCGCCTCGTCGAGCAGCACGACCCGCGCCGAAGCCGAAGCGAGACGGCCGGCGAGGCTCCCGACCGTGACCACGACCGGCGCGCCCGAGTCCTCCAGGATGTAGGCCAGACGGTCCTCCGGATAGCCCGGGTCGAGCGGCAGATAGGCGCCGCCCGCCTTGAGCACGCCGAGCAGCGCGACGACCAGTCCGGGCGAGCGGTGGAGATGGACCGCCACCGGCACGTCCGGGCCGACGCCGAGCGCCCGCAGGCGGCCGGCCAGCCGGTCCGCCTCGCGGTCGAGCTCCGCGTAGGTCAAGGTCCCGCCGTCGTGGGTGACCACGGCGAGCGCCTGCGGGTTCCGGGCCGCCTGGACCTCGATCAGCGGGTGCAGGCAGCGCGCGGGCCGGCGCTCCAGGACCGGACCGGCCGACGCGGAGCGCAGCTCGGCGGCCTCGGCCGCGGTGAGCAGCGGCAGGTCGGAGAGAGGGTGGCCGGGCTCGCGGACCGCGCCCTCGACCAGCACGGCGAGGTGCCGGAGCAGGCGGCGGACGGTCGCGGCGTCGAACAGGTCGGAGCTGTACTCGGCCTCGCCCCGGATCTCCCCGCCCTCCTCCGCCAACGCGAGGCTCAGGTCGAACTGCGACGTCGAGCGGCCGAGGTCGACCGGCTCCAGGGTCAGCCCCGGCAGGACGAGCGCCTCGACCGGCGCGTTCTGGAGCGCGAACATCGTCTGGAACAGCGGCGTGTGCGAGAGGCTGCGCTCCACGTCCAGGGCCTCGACGAGGCGCTCGAACGGGACGTCCTGGTGCGCGTAGGCCGACAGCGCCGAGGAACGGACGCGGTCGAGAAGATCGACGAAGGTCAGCCGCGCGGCCCCGGGCGGATCGAACCGGCCGCGCAGCACCAGGGTGTTGACGAAGAAGCCGATCAGCCCCTCGGTCTCGGTCCGGTTGCGGTTCGCCACCGGCGAGCCGACCAGGATGTCCGGCTGGCCCGAGTAGCGGTGCAGCCAGGCCTGGAAGGCGGCGAGGAGCACCATGAAGAGCGTGGCGCCCTCGCGCCGGGCGAGCTCGTTGAGCGGCGCGGACAGCTCCGCCGGCAGCGCGAACGGCTCGGTGCCGCCGAGGGTGCCGCGCACGGCCGGCCGCGGCCGGTCCGACGGCAGCTCCACGACCTCGGGCGCCCCGGCCAGCTCGGCGGTCCAGTAGGCCACCTGCGCCTCCAGGGTCTCGCCGCGCAGCCAGTCGCGCTGCCAGAGCGCGTAGTCGGCGTACTGGATGGGCAGCTCGGGCAGCGGTGTGTCCGTATAGGCGGCGACCGCCTCGCGTACGAGCACGCCCATGGACCAGCCGTCGCTCACGATGTGGTGCATGCTCACCAGGAGCCGCCAGTCGCCCCCGGCCAGGCGCAGCAGGCGGGTGCGCAGCAGCGGCCCGGCCGAGAGATCGAACGGCGCGCCGGCCTCCTCCGAGGTCAGCCTCCGCGCCTCGGCCTCCCGCTCCGCCGCAGGCAGGGAGCGCAGGTCCACGACCGGCAGCGTCCAGGCCGCGGGCTCCGCGACGACCTGGCGCGGCTCGCCGTCGATCTCCAGGAAGGTCGTGCGCAGCGCCTCGTGGCGGTGGACGACGCCCTCGAAGCTGCGCTCCAGGGCCGGAACGTCCGGCGACCCGGTCAGCCGCAGGGCAAGGGGGATGTTGTAGGCCGCGCTGCCCGGCTCCAGCCGGTCCAGGAACCAGAGCCGCTCCTGGGCGAAGGAGAGCGGCGCCCCGCCGGTCCCGGACCGGCGCCGGATCGCCAGGTGCTCCCGGGCCTGCTCGCCTTCGAGGCGCGCCGCCATGTCCGCCAGCACCGGCGCCTCGAAGACCGCGCGCAGCGGCAGGTCCACGCCGAAGGCCTCGCGCACCCGCGAGGTCAGGCGGGTGGCGAGGAGCGAGTGGCCGCCCGAGACGAAGAAGTCGTCCAGGGCGCCCGGCGCGACGCCGAGGACCTCGGCCCAGATCGCCGCCAGCTTCTGCTCCGCCGGGGTGCGCGGCGGCACGTGACCCGCCCCCTCGGGCGCGGTCTCGGCTTCGGGCCGCAGGCGGGCGAGCGCCCGCCGGTCCGCCTTGCCGTTGGGGGTGAGCGGCAGGGCGTCCAGCACCACCCAGGCCGCGGGCACCATGTAGGCCGGCAGCGCGCGGGCGAGCCGCTCGCGCAGCTCCGCGGCGGTGACGGCTGTGGCGCCGGTCGCCACGTAGGCCACCAGCCGCTTGTCGCTCCCGGCGCCGTCGACCAGCACGGCGGCCTCGCGCACGGCCGGATCGGCGGTGAGCGCGGCCTCGACCTCGCCGGGCTCGATGCGGAAGCCGCGAATCTTGACTTGCGTGTCGGCCCGCCCCAGGAACTCGAACACGCCGTCCGGTCGCTGCCGCACGAGGTCGCCGGTGCGGTAGAGCCGCTCACCGCCGGGCTCGTAGGGATGGGGGACGAAGCGCTCCGCGGTCAGGTCCGGACGGTTCAGATAGCCCCAAGCCAGGCCGTCGCCGCCGATGAACATCTCGCCCGCGACGCCGGCCGGCACCGGCCGCAGGCCGCGGTCGAGCGCGAGGAGCGTGGTGTTGGCGAGCGGCAGGCCGATGGGCACGGCCGCGGCGTCTTCCGGGATCTCTGTCACGGTCTGGAAGGAGGCGAAGGTCGTGCTCTCGGTCGGGCCGTAGCCGTTGATCAGGACCTCCGGCGCGCCATCGCGCAGCACCTGCCGCGCGGTGGCCGGATCCATGGCCTCGCCGCCGGTCATCATGTAGCGCAGGCCGCGATACACGCCGGGCTCCGCCCGGCCCACCTGGTGGAACACCGAGGTGGTGAGGAAGAGCATGGTGATCCCGTCGCGCCGGAGCTGCTCCGCCAGGTCCCGCGGCGAGAGCATCGTCTCCTTCGAGACCCACACCAACCGCCCGCCGCTGAGCAGCGCGCTCCAGAGCTCCAGGGTCGCCGCGTCGAAGGAGGTGTTCGAAGCCTGGGCCACGACGACGTCCGGGCCGAGGTCCATGAAGTTGGTGTTGCGCACCAGCCGGACGATCGCCCGGTGGGGCACGGCCACGCCCTTGGGCCGGCCCGTGGAGCCCGACGTGTACATCAGGTAGGCCAGGCTCTGCGCGTCCGCGAAGGCTTCCGGAGTGCGCGCGCTCGCGCTCTCGAGGAGCCCGCGGTCGCGGTCCAGGCAGACCGTCCGCGCGCCGGAGCCGGCGAACAGGCCGAGCCAGCGCTCGCGCGTGATCAGCACCGGCGCGCCGGCGTCGGCCAGCATGAAGGCCAGCCGCTCCTCGGGATAGGCGGTGTCGAGCGGCACGTAGAAGCCGCCCGCCTTGAGCACCGCGAGCGTGGCGGCGACCATGTCGAGCGAGCGCTCCAGGTAGATCCCGACCGACGATCCGGGCGGGAGCCCGGTCTCCAGCAGGTGGTTGGCCAGGCGGTTGGCGCGCTCCCGGAGCTCGCGGTAGGTCCACGACCCGTCGGGGTAGACGGCCGCCAGGGCGTCCGGGTTGCGCTCCGCCCATTCGTCGAACAGTCCGTGGACGGTGGCCTGCCGCGGATAGGCGGTGGCGGTGCGGTTGCGCTCCACCACGGCCTCGCGGCTCTCGGCCGCGGTGAGCAGCGGCAGCTCGCGCAGGCGGCGCAACGGGTCGGCCAGCACGCCCGCCAGCAGCGTCCCGAGGTGGCCGGCGAGGCGGTCGACCGTCGCCCTGTCGAACAGGTCGGTGGAGTATTCGATCGCGCCCGCGAGCGCGCCGCCGGGCCCCTCGCCGAGCGAGAGCGAGAGGTCGAACTTGGCCGTGGTCACATCCAGGGGGACCTGGTCGATGGCCAGGCCCGGCATCCGCAGATCCTCCGCCGGCGCGTTCTGAAGGACGAAGACCGCTTGGACGAGCGGGTTGTGGGCGAGGCTGCGCTCGACGTCCAGGGCCTCGACCAAGCGCTCGAACGGCAGGTCCTGGTGGGCGAAGGCCTCCAGGACGGAGACGCGCGTGCGCTCCAGCAGGACGCGGAACGGCGGGCCGTCGCCGTCCCGGTCACCCGGGGCGTGGGCCCGGCTGCGCAGCACCAGGGTGTTGACGAAGAAGCCGATCAGCGGCTCCAGCTCCGTGCGTCCGCGGCCGGCCACGGGCGAGCCCAGGAGGAGGTCGTCCTGGCCGGTGTAGCGGTGCAGGAGCGCCTGGAAGGCGGTCAGGAGGACCATGAACAGCGTCGCGCCCTCGGAGCGCGCCAGGTCGTTCAGGGCGGCGCCGAGCCGCGCCGGCAGCGCGACCGGCCGGACCGCGCCGCGGAAGGTCTGCACCGGCGGGCGCGGACGGTCGGAAGGCAGCTCCACCAGGGTCGGCGCGCCGGAGAGCTCCTCGGTCCACCAAGCGAGCTGGCGGTCGAGCAGCTCGCCGCGCAGCCAGCCGCGCTGCCATACCGCGTAGTCGGCGTACTGGACGGCGAGCGGCGGAAGGGCCGGCGACTCGCCGTCCAGCGCCGTCCGGTAGAGAGAGGTCCCCTCCTGGATCAGGACGCCGAGCGACCAGCCGTCGCTCACGATGTGGTGCAGGACGAGGACCAGCAGCCATTCTCCAGCCTCCAGGCGCAGCAGCAGGGCGCGCAGCAGCGGCCCGCGTTCGAGGTCGAACGGCTGGGCGGCCTCGGCCTCGGCGCGCCGCCGCGCCTCGCGCTCCCGCTCCCCCGCCGGCAGGTGCCTCAGATCCTCGACCGCGAACGGCAGCGCCGGCTCCGCCGCGATGCGCTGGACGGGTTCGCCGCCGGTCTCGGAGAACGTGGTGCGGAGCGACTCGTGCCGGCGGGCCACCTGCAGGAGGGCGCCGGCGAGCGCCTCCACCCTCAGCTCGCCGCGCAGGCGCAGCGCGCCGACCACGTTGTAGAACGAGCTGCCGGGCTGGAGGCGGTCGAGGAACCAGAGCCGCTCCTGCGCGAAGGAGAGCGGCAGATCGCCCTCTCTGGGCACCGCGAGGATCGGCGGCAGGTCGAGCGGCCGTCCGAGCCGCGCGGCCTCCACCCGGGCGGCGATCCCTTCGACCGTGGGCGCCTCGAACAGGGCCTGGAGCGGCAGCTCCGCGCCGAAGGACTCGCGCAGGCGCGCCACCAGCCGCATGCCGAGCAGCGAATGGCCGCCGAGCTCGAAGAAGTTGTCGCGCACGCCGACGCGCTCGACCTTGAGCAGCTCGCGCCAGATCTCGGCCACCCGCGCCTCGGCCCGGGTCCGCGGCGCCACGTAGGCAGCCGTCTCTCCCGCGGCCCTGCCGGCCTGTCCGCCCTCGGACGGCGCCAGGCGGTCCAGGGCCTTGCGGTCGGCCTTGCCGTTCGGGCTGAGCGGCATCGCGTCGAGGTAGACGAAGGAGGCCGGCACCATGTGCTCCGGCAGCTCGTCGCGCAGCCGCGAGCGCAGCGCGGAGGTGAGCGCGGCCTCACGGCCCTGCCGGGACGACTGGGGATCGGTCGGGACGACGAACGCGGCGAGGGTCTTCTCGCCCCCTTCGCCGCGCGCCATCACCACGGCCTCGCGCACCTCCGGGCTGTGGGCGAGCGCGGCCTCGATCTCGCCCAGCTCGATGCGGAAGCCGCGGATCTTGACCTGGTGGTCGATCCGGCCCAGGTACTCGACCTCGCCGTCGGTCTGGTAGCGGGCGAGGTCCCCGGTGCGGTAGAGGCGCGAGCCGGGCGGGCCGTAGGGGTCGGGCACGAAGCGCTCGGCCGTGAGGTCGGGCCGCCGCAGATAGCCGCGCGCCACCTGCACGCCGCCGATGTGCAGCTCGCCGGCCACGCCGACCGGCACCGGGTTGCCCTCCGCGTCGAGCAGGTGGATGCGCGTGTTCGCCACCGGCCGGCCGATCGGCACCCGCTCCTCGCCCGGGCGGCAGGCGTGGTACGTGACGTCCACCGCCGCCTCGGTCGGGCCGTAGAGGTTGTGCAGCTCCACACCGGCCGGCAGGCGCTCGAAGAAGCGCTGCGCGAGGTCGGCCGGCAGCGCCTCGCCGCTCGCCATGACCCGGCGCAGGCCGGCGCACGTCTCCACCCCGGGCTGCTCCACGAAGACCTGGAGCATCGAGGGCACGAAGTGGAGCGTGGTGATCCCCTCACGCCGGATGGTCTCCACCAGCCAGGCCGGCTCCATGTGGCCGCCCGGCCGGGCCACCACGAGCCGCGCGCCCACGATCAGCGGCCAGAAGAACTCCCAGACCGAGACGTCGAAGCTGAACGGCGTCTTCTGGAGCACCCGGTCGTCCGGCGTGAGGCCGTACTGCGCCTGCATCCAGAGCAGCCGGTTGACGATGCCGCGGTGCGTGTTGAGCACGCCCTTCGGCCGCCCGGTCGAGCCCGAGGTGAAGATGGCGTACGCCGCCCGCTCCGGATCCCTGAAGTCCCTGCCGCCCCTGCCGTCTCTTTCGTCCTCCAGCAGCACCACCCGGGCCCCGTGCGACGGCAGCCGGCCGGCCAGGTGCCGCTGCGTCAGCAGCACCGGCACGGCGGCGTCCTCCAGCATGAAGGCCAGCCGGTCGGCCGGGTAGGCCGAGTCGAGCGGCACGTAGGCGCCGCCGGCCTTGAGGATCGCCACCAGCCCCACCACCATCTCCAGCGAGCGCTCGGCGCAGATCCCGACGAGCGTCGGCGGCAGCTCCGCGGCCAGCGCCGCGGCGCGCCCGTCCAGCTCGCGGTAGGTCAGCGACTCTCCTTCGTAGACGACCGCCACCGCGTCCGGCGTGCGCTCCACCTGCGCGGCGATCAGTTCGTGCAGGGGGACATCCGCCTCCGGATACGCGACGGCGGTGTCGTTCCACAGCGCCAGGAGCTGGTGGCGCTCCGCCGCGGTGAGCAGTGGCAGCTCGGACACCCGGCTCTCCGGCCGCGCCAGGATGCCCTCGATCAGGCTCTGGAGGTGCTCGGCCATCCGCCGCACCGTGGGCGGGTCGAACAGGTCGGAGGAGTAGTCGACGAGCCCCTCGAAGCCGCGGTTGCCTTCATCGGCGCGCTCGATCAGCTCGACGTTCAGGTCGACCTTGGCCGTGGCGATGACGTCGGCGACCGGGGCCATCGCCAGGCCGCGCATCCGGAGCTGGCCCAGCGGAGCGTTCTGGAGGACCAGCATCACCTGGAAGAGCGGCGTGTAGGAGAGGCTGCGCTCCACGCGCAGCTCCTCGACCAGGCGCTCGAACGGCAGGTCCTGGTTGGCGTAGGCGCCGAGCACGGTCTCGCGGGTCTGCTCCAGCAGGGCGCCGAAGCCGAGGCCGGGCCGGCCGAAGCGGCCGCGCAGGACCAGGGTGTTCACGAACAGGCCGATGAGGCGCTCGATCTCGCTGCGCCCCCGGTTCGCGATCGGCGAGCCGACCAGCACGTCGGACTGGCCGCTGTAGCGCTGCAGGAGCGCCTGGAAGGCGGCCAGGAAGACCATGAACGGCGTGGCGCCGCGCTCCCGGGCCAGGGTTTTAAGGGCCTCCGAGACCGCGGCGCCGAGCGCCATCGGCTCGCGTCCGCCGCGCGACGAGCGCACCGGCGGGCGGGGCCGGTCCGTGGGCAGCTCCAGCACGGCCGGCGCTCCGGCCAGCTCGCGCCGCCACCAGGCGACCTGCGACTCCAGGCGCTCGCCCGCGAGCCAGCGGCGCTGCCAGGCCGCATAGTCGGCGTACTGGAGCGGCAGCGCGGGGAGGGGCGAGGGCCGGCCCTCACGGCTATCGCAGAAGGCCTCATAGAGCGCCGCCGCCTCCTCCAGCATCACGCCCATGGACCAGCCGTCGCTCACGATGTGGTGGAGGTTCACGAGCAGGATCGACTCCTCCGGCGCCAGGCGCAGGAGATGGGTGCGCAGGAGCGGCCCGCGCGCCAGGTCGAACGGGCGCAGGGAGTCGAGCCGCGCCACCCGCCGCGCCTCATCCCGGCCCGCCTCGGCAGGCAGCGCCGTCAGGTCGATCCGGAAGAGCGTCCACGGTCCGGGCCCGGAGACGACCTGGACCGGCTCGCCGCGCACCTCGCCGAACGCGGTGCGGAGCGTGGCGTGCCGGCGGACGATCTCCTCGAAGCTGCGCTCCAGCGCCCCGTCGTTCACGGCGCCCGAGAGCCGCAGCACGGCCGAGATGTTGTAGGCCGGATCGCCGGGGTCGAGCCGGTCGAGGAGCCAGAGCCGCTCCTGCGCGAAGGAGAGCGGCAGGGCGCCCTCCCGGAAAGCCTCGCCGGCGGTGGGCTCCTCCCGCACCGGCGCCTCCCTCGGCTCCGGCCCGAGCCGCGCCGCCAGCGCCTCCAGGGTCGGCGCCTCGAACAGGGCCCGCAGCGGCAGCTCCACGCCGAACGCGTCGCGCAGGCGCGAGATCAGCCGCGTGCCCAGGAGCGAGTGCCCGCCGAGCTCGAAGAAGCTGCTGCGCACGCCGATCCTCTCCACGTCGAGGAGGTCGGACCAGATCTCGGCCAGCTTCTCCTCGGTCGCGTTGCGCGGCGCCACGAAGTCCGGGTCCGCCGGCGCGCCGGTCCCGATCGGCACCCGGGCGAGCGCCTTGCGGTCCACCTTGTTGTTGGGCGTGAGCGGGAACGCGTCGAGCACGGCAAACGCCGACGGCACCATGTACTCGGGCAGCCGCTCGCGGGCGAATTCGCGCAGGTCGCCCGTATCGCCGACACTGCCGTCGGCCACCACGTAGGCCACGAGCTGGCGCTCCGCGCCCTCCCCTCGGGTGCCGACGGCCACCTGCCGGACGCCCGGCGCGGCGGCCAGCGCGGCCTCGATCTCGCCCAGCTCGATGCGGAAGCCGCGCACCTTCACCTGGTGGTCGATGCGGCCCAGGAAGTCGATCCCGCCGTCGGCCCGCCGCTTCGCGAGGTCGCCGGTGCGGTACATCCTGTCCCCTGGCTCCGCAGCGAACGGATCGGGCACGAAGCGCTCCGCGGTCAGCTCCGGCCGGCCCCTGTAGCCCCGGGCCAGGCCGGCGCCGCCGATGCAGAGCTCGCCGGGCACGCCGACCGGCGCCGGCTCCAGATGCGGATCGAGGAGGTAGAGCCGCGTGTTCGCGACCGGCTCGCCGATCGGCAGGCTCGCCGCGGCCGGATCGGCCGAAGTCACCCGGCCCGCCGCCGACCAGACCGTGGTCTCGGTGGGGCCGTAGAGGTTCCACACCGATCCCACCCGCGGCAGCAGGCGGACCGCGAGCTCGCCCGGCAGCGCCTCGCCGCCGCAGAGCAGCTCGAGGCCCGGCGTGCCCTCCCAGCCCGCGTCGAGCAGCATGCGCCAGGTCGCGGGCGTGGCCTGCATGACCGTGGCGCCCGTGGTGTCGAGAAGCCGGATGAGCGCGGCGGCGTCCGCGGCCTCGTCGCGGCCGGCGAGCGCCACCCGGCCGCCGACCAGGAGCGGCAGCAGCAGCTCCAACCCGGCGATGTCGAAGGACAGCGTGGTGACCGCGAGCAGCGTGTCGCGCTCCGACAGCCCCGGCTCTTCGCGCATCGAGAGCAGGAAGTTGACGAACGCGCGATGGGCGATCTGGACGCCCTTCGGCCGGCCCGTCGAGCCCGACGTGAACAGGACGTAGGCGAGGTTGTCGGGGTGGACCTCGTCCGGGACCTTGGCACTGTCCTCCGGCAGCGAGTCCAGCAGGACGACTCTCGCCCCTCGCCCGACATCGCGCGGCAGCGATCCAAGCAGCGCCCTCTGCGTGACCAGGACGCGCGGCCGGGCGTCCTCCACGATCATGGCGAGGCGCTCGCGCGGGTAGGACACGTCGAGCGGCACGTAGGCGCCGCCCGCCTTGAGGGTGCCGAGGACCGCGGCCAGCAGGTCCGGGGAGCGGTCGGTGGCGAGCGCCACCGGCACCTCCGGGCCGACGCCGAGCGAGCGCAGATGGGCGGCCAGCCGGTCGGCCCGGCGGCTCAGCTCGGCGTAGGTGACGCGCTCGCCTCCGGCCACGACCGCCACGGCTTCGGGCGTGCGCTCCGCCTGGCGCTCGAACAGCCGGTGCACCGGCTCCTCCGGGATCGCGACGGCCGCGGGGTTCCAGCCGGACACGACCTGCCGGCGCTCGGCCGGCGCGAGCAGCGGCAACTCGTCGACCGGCGTGTCCGGGCTCTCGGCCACGGCCTCCAGGAGGACGCGCAGGTGCCCGAGCCAGCGGCCGGCCGTGGCCGCGTCGAACAGGTCGGAGCTGTGCTCCAGCGCCGCGGTGAGCTCGCCGCCCGACTCCAGCGTGAAGAGCGTGAGGTCGTAGCGCGCCACGCCGGCGTGAACCTCGCTCGCGGCGAGGGTCAGGCCGGGCAGGCCGACGCCGTCGAGCGGCGGGTTCTGGAGAATGAACATCACCTGGAAGAGCGGCGCGCGGGAGAGGTCGCGCGGCGCGCCCGCGGCGTCCACCAGCTTCTCGAACGGCAGGTCCTGGTGCGCGTAGGCGCCGAGGCAGACTTCGCGGACCCGGGCCAGGAGACCGCGGAACGAGAGCCCTTCCTCGAACCGGGCCCGCAGCACGAGCAGGTTGACGAAGAAGCCGACCAGCCCCTCGATCTCCGGCCGCGTGCGGTTCGCCACGGGCGAGCCCACGAGCAGGTCGGCCTGGCCGGAGAGCCGGTGGAGCAGCGCCTGGAACCCGGCCAGGAGCGTCATGAAGCGGCTGGCGCCCTCGCGGCGGCCGAGCTCGTCGAGCGGCCCGGCGAGGCCCGGCAGCGCGAGCCCCTGCAGGCCGCCCTCGTAGGTCGGCACCGCGGGCCGCGGCCGGTCGGCCGGCAACTCCAGCGCGGTCGGAGCGCCCGCGAGCGCCTCCCGCCAGTACGCGAGCTGGCGCTCCAGCTCCTCGCCCTGGAGCTGCTGGCGCTGCCACTCCGCGAAGTCCGCGTACTGGACCGGCAGCTCCGGGAGAGGCGACGCCAGTCCCGCCGAGAACGCGCCGTAGAGCGCGCCGAGCTCCGTTACCAAGAGGTCGAGCGACCAGCCGTCGCTCGCGATGTGGTGGACCGTGAACAGCGCCTCGTGCTCCAGATCGCCCAGGCGCAGCAGGAGCGTGCGCAGCATCGGCCCGTGCGACAGGTCGAACGGCCGCCGCGCCTCCTCGCGCGACAGGCGCTCCGATTCCTCGCCGCGGATCCCGTCCGGCAGCCCGCCGAGGTCGATCACCGGCAGGCGCAGCGAGGCGTGCGGCGAGACCACCTGGACGGCGACGCCGTCCGCCTCGTGGAACGTGGTGCGGAGCGCCTCCTGGCGGTGGACGATCTCGCGCAGGCTCGCCTCCAGCGCGGCCACGTCGAGCCGGCCCTGGATGCGCGCCGCCCGCGGCTCGTTGTAGATCGGGTTGCCGGGCTCCAGCCGGTCGATGAACCAGAGCCTCTCCTGCGAGAACGAGAGCGGGTACGGGCCGCCGGCCTCGCGCAGCGGGCTTCTCGGGATCGGCGGCGGCCCCTCCTCCTGGAGGAACCGGATGGCTTCGGCCAGCTCGGCCGGGGTCGGGAACGAGAACACGTGCTGGAGCGGGAAGTCCACGCCGAAGACGTCGCGCACCCGGGCCAGGATCTGCGGCGCGAGGGGCGAGTGGCCGCCGAGCTGGAAGAAGTCGTCGTGGGCGCCGACCGGCGCCACGCCGAGCACCTCCTGCCAGATCGCCGCGACCTGGGTCTCCGCCTCGTCCCGGGGCGCCTCGTACGGGGTGAACAGCGCCGGCCGGGGGTGGAGCGACGAGCTCTCGACCTCCGCGCCGGGAGGATCGATCCAGTAGCGGCGCCGCTCGAAGGGATAGGTGGGCAGCGAGACTCTTTTCGCTGGGACCGCCGGCATCCTGCCGGCCTCTTTTGGGTTAGCTGCCGGCAGGATGCCGGCGGTCCCAGCGGAGCGCAACGCTTGAACGGCCTCCTCGATCGTCCGGCACTCCACGGCGCGCTGGTGCTCGAACCTTTTCCGCCCCACCGTCAGCGTGTGCTCGACGTCCCCGAGATCCAGCTCAGGGTGGCTCTCCAGCCAGTCCGCCAGCCGCTGGCAGGCCCGCTCCAGAGCCTCCGGGCTCCGAGCCGACACCGGCAGCACGTAGCGCTCCCGGTCCGACCTCGTCGACCTCGTCCTGGGGATCTCCGGCGCCGGCTCGATCTCCACGAAGCCGTCCGCCGACGAATCCACCACCAGCGCCTGCACGTTGTCGCCGTCCCGCAGCGCCTCGTCCGCCCGCTTGAGCACCAGCACGGCGGCCTCGCCTTCGAGCGTCCGCGCGTCGATCGACGCCCAGCCCGCCAGCGCTAGGTCGCACTCGCCGTTGAGCAGGCTCTGGCGCGCCAGGTGCACGGCCAGGCCCAGGGTCGAGTCCCCGGCCTGCACGGTGAAGCTCGGGCCCTTGAGGTTCAGCTTGTAGGAGACCCGCGTCGCGAGCGAGTCCGGCGCGTTGCCGACCAGGAGCTGCAGCGGGTCCATGCCGGCCAGCGCGCCGTCGAGGGCCGGCAGCAGGTTGTACAGCAGGTAGCTGCTGACCGGCTGGCCCGCGAACACCCCCGTCATCCCGACCCTGTCGGGATCGCAGCCGGCGTCCTCCAGCGCCTCCCAGCAGGTCTCCAGGAAGACGCGCTGCTGCGGGTCGAGGATCTCGGCCTCGCGGTGGTTGATCCCGAAGAAACCCGCGTCGAACCGGTCCAGGTCCACCAGGCCCGGAAAACGGCCTGCCATTCCGACGACGGCGATCACGCCATCCAGATCTTTGCGCATTCCTGACTCCAACTTGTCGCCTCTTGTGCTGCCGGATACCTGCGCGAAGGAGGGGTGGCCGCCCTGACACCTGAGCGCTTAATTCTTCAGTGCTCCCCCGTTTGAAAGGGGAGACAAAGCATACCCTTCCTTCTTCTACGGAGATGCGGCGAAAACGGTTGGGATCGGTTACAGACGGGAAACGCCTCCCGCCGGGCGGCGGGAGGCGTCCAGGAAACGGCGTGGACCGCGCTCAGCAGTATTCAGCGATTCAGCGGCCTTGCGCGTCGCGCACGACCAGGATCTGGTCGGCCACCAGGCGGCCGTTGAGGTCGCGGACGTCGATCTCGACCTCGTCGCCGCGCTCGAGGTTCTCGGGCCGGTAGCTGCGCCCCTGGTACTCGACCGGCGTGTTGGCGTCATAGTGGATGAGGACCACGCCCGAGCGCCCGGTCGAGAAGCGGGTGGAGCCCGAGGGCTGGACCTCCATCGTCAGGTTCCGGGTGTCGATGTAGCTCACCGTGCCCCGGAGCTGCGAGGAGCGGTCGTCGTCGTAGGTCCCGGTCCCGCCGTAGGTCCCGGTGCTGCTGCTCGCGTCCTGCAGCACCTGGATCTCCTCGGCGACCAGCCGGCCGCTCGTCTCGCTCACGTCGGCCAGGATGCGGTCGCCGGACTCCAGGTCCTGTGGCCGGTAGCTCTTGCCCTGGTACTCGACCGTGGTGCGGTCGTCGTAGTAGAGCGAGACCGTGTCGTCCTCGTTGCCGTTGCGCAGGTAGCTGCCGTTGTAGCTCCCGTCGCGGTCGACCACGATGCGGCGGTTGGCGGTGTCCACCCGCTCGACCGTGCCGCGCACGTCGTTCGCGGTGTCATAGCGGTCGTCGTAGGGTCCGGAGCTGCCCGAGGTATTGCCCGAGGTGCTGCCGCCCCCGCCCAGGATATCGCCCACGCCCGTCGATCCGCAGCCCGTGAGAACGGCTGCGGTCGAGAGCAATAACATCAGAGCTGTCAATTGGATGCGTCTCATGTCGTCACCTCCCGTTGAGCTTCCAGCCCATCCTCCGGGAGAAGATTGCACGACTCGTGCCGGCCGGTTCTGTTCCATTTCGCGCTCCGCGCTGTCCCTACTCCTGCGAAAGGAGCTCAACCATGCCGCGCCGGGAACCCTGTCGGGCGCCGCCGGGAGCCTCCCCGGTCAGTTGGCCGGCTTGGGGGGCGGCGGCGGGGCTTCGGTGAGGACGTCCAGGCGCAGCTTCCAGGCGCCGTCGCGCTTCTCCCAGATCCTCATGTAGTTGCCCGCCGACGTCGCGTCGCCTTTCTTCCACTCGGCCGAGCCGTAGGTGTAGCCCAGGTCGCCGGCGGCCGAGACGCCGCCGTCGATCGGCTGGGAGGTCATCGCGGCCGGCCCCTTGTCGAGGCCGCCGCGGGCGGCCTCCCTGCCCATGTAGGGCTGGGCCTCGTTGCGCAGCAGCAGGCCGTCGTCCGCGAACCGGGCCTGGTAGGCCGTCGCGGTGCCCTGGCCCGTGGCCTGGCCGAGCTCGCGGTCGGCCGCGAGCAGCGACTCCCGGAGCGCCGCCGGATCCGTCTTCGACGCGGAGCTGCGGGCCAGCCCCGGCTTCAGGGCCGGCGCGCCCGTCTCGCCGGTCGGCGGCTCGTAGTGGTTGCCGAAGTCGATGGCGAAGCGCCAGTTGCCGTCCGCCTGCTTGCGCCACACGGTCACGAAGTTGCCGTGGCCGCTGTCCTCGCCCTGCTTGATCTCGTACGGGCCGGTCGTCCAGCCCAGGTCGCCCGAGGCCGAGATGCCGGCGTGGGTCGGCCACCAGACCAGGGTCACCGGCGGGTTCGGGCGCTCCTGGGTCCAGGCCTTGCCTTTCACGAAGGCGCCGCCGCGAAAGAGGATGCCGTCGTCCGCGATGTAGGTGACGAAGGCCTCCTTCATGCCCTTCTCCTGCGACAGCTTCGAGAAGGCGCGCTCGGTCGCCACCATGGCGTCGAAATCGGACTGCAGGCCGGGCTCCGTCTGGGCGATCGCCGGCAGGGCGGACAGGCTAGTCAGGGTCACGGCCGCAAACAGCGAGAGGGATCGTCTCATTCAGGGCTCCTTGGAAGAGTTCAGGGTTTCGGCATCGGATCGGGGTATCGGGGCGGAGGGGACCTCGGCCAGGTCGACCCGGAGCCGCTGGGCCAGCGCGTGGACATGGGGCTCGGCGAGCAGAGTCAGGTGCTCGCCGGGCAGGGCGTGGACCTCCACCGGGCCGCCGGTGATTCTGCCCCATCCGAGGTCGCGGAGCGAGTCGGTCCCCGTCCGCAGCAGGGTCACCCGGTCCGCGTACGGTCCGGCGGCGTAGGCCCGGGCGGCCCGCGAGTTGGCCCGGTAGACGTCCAGGACGCGCCGGATCTGCTCCTCGCCGCCGCCCGGCGGCAGGAGGTCCACCGCGCGCAGGCGCTCCAGCAGGAGAGCGAAGGCGCCGTCCGGCCCGGCCTCGGCCAGGCCGTCAGAGGTCAGGCGCAGGTCCACGCCGCGCAGGCTCCCGATGTAGGCCGCCACGCCGAGGAGCCGGTCGAGCTCGGACTCCTCCTCGCCCGCGTACTCCGGCGCCGCGTCGAGGACCGCCAGGAGCGCCACCTCCTCGCCGCGCGCCCGGAGCTGGCGCGCCATCTCGTAGGCGATCAGGCCGCCGAGCGACCAGCCGCCCAGACGGTACGGGCCGGCGGGCTGGACACCGCGGATCTCCTCCAGGTAGTCCGCGGCCATGTCCTCGACGCGGGCGTGCGGCTCGGCGCCGGCGAGCAGGCCGCGCGACTGGAGGCCGTAGAACGGCCGGTCCAGGAGCCGCGCCAGGAGCGCGTAGCCGAGCACGTCGCCGCCGGCCGGGTGGACGCAGAAGAAGGGCGGCTTTTCGCCGGCCGGCTGGATCGGGACCAGGCAGGAGAGAGGCGCGCCCTCCCGGCGCAGGAGCGCGGCCATGCGCTCGACCGTGCCGCCCTCGAAGAGGACGGACAGCGGCAGGTCCCGGCCCAGCTCCTGCTCGACGCGGGCCAGGAGCCGGACCGCCAGCAGCGAGTGGCCGCCGAGCTCGAAGAAGCCGTCGCGCACGCCGACCCGCGGCACGCCGAGGACCTCCGCCCAGAGGCCGGCCAGGCGCAGCTCCAGCGCGTCCCGGGGCTCCGCCGTCCCCGGCACGACCCGGGCGGCTTCGAGGCCCGGCAGCGCCGCGCGGTCCACCTTGCCGGTCGGCGTGAGCGGCATGGCCTCCAGGAAGATGAAGCCCGCCGGCACCATGGACTCGGGCAGCCGCCCGCGCAGGTGGGCCCGCAGGTCCGCGGTCAGATCGAGCTCCCCCTCCCCCGCTTGCGGCACCACGTAGGCCGAGAGCCGCCGGTCTCCGCCGGCCTCCCGGACCAGCACGGCGCACTCTCGCACCGCCGGATGAGCGCCGAGCGCGGCCTCGATCTCGCCCAGCTCGATGCGCAGGCCGCGGATCTTGACCTGCCGGTCGATCCGGCCCAGGAACTCCAGGTTGCCGCCCGGCAGCCGGCGCGCGAGATCGCCGGTGCGGTAGAGGCGCTCGCCTGCGTCTCCGAACGGATCGGGCACGTAACGCTCGGCGGTGAGCGCCGGCCGGCTCAGGTAGCCGCGGGCGAGGCCGGGTCCGGCCATGTGGAGCTGGCCGGGCACGCCGATCGGGACCGGCCGGCCGGCGGGATCGAGGACGTACGCCCGCGCGTCCGCCACCGGCCGGCCGATCGGCGGCTCGCGCCGGAACGGGCCGCGCAGGTCCGCGGAGGCCACGTAGATGGTGGTCTCGGTCGGGCCGTAGCAGTTGTAGAGGTGGCGCAGGCCCGAGGCGGGCGGCGCCCAGCGGTCGGCGAGCTCGGCCGGACAGGTGTCGCCGCCGACCAGGAAGGTGTCGAGGGTGGGCAGGTCCGTGGGCAGGAGAGCGAGGACCGAGGGCGTGCCGGCCGCGAGCGTCACCCCCTCGCGGCGCACGATCTCCGCCAGGGCGCCGCCGGACAGCCGCGCCTCCCGCGGCGCGATGCACAGCGTGCCGCCCGAGGCGAGCGCCGTCCAGGTCTCCAGCACGGAAGCGTCGAAGCTGAACGACACGTGCTGGAGCACCCGGCTGTGCCGGCCGAGCCCGGCCGCGTCGATCGCGTGGAGGATCAGCCGCACCGCCGAGCCGTGCGTGACCAGGACGCCGTTCGGTCGGCCGGTCGAGCCCGAGGTGTAGATGACATGGGCGAGGTTGGCGGCCCTCACCCCCCGGCCCCCTCTCCCGGAACGGGAGAGGGGGAGACTTGCGAGGTCCTCCTGATGCAGCACCAGGTCGGCCCCCGCATCCTCGACCATGTAGGCGATCCGGTCGGCGGGGTGGGTCGGGTCGAGCGGCAGGTAGGCGCCTCCGGCCAGGAAGACGCCGAGCACGGCCACGAGCCTCTCCAGGCCCTCCTCCAGGCAGAGGCCCACCAGGACCTCCGGCCCGACGCCCCGGGCGCGGAGCCGCCCGGCGAGGCCCTCGGCCAGGCCGGCCAGCTCGCCGTAGGTGAGACGCCGGTCGCCGCAGACCGCGGCCACGGAGCTCGGATGCAGCTCGGCATTGATGAGGAAGAGATCGTGGAGACAGAGATCGCCGGCCTCGGCGCCCCCGGTGTCGTTCCACTCGATCCGGAGCTGGGCCGACTCGGCCGCGGTCAGGAGCGGCAGGTCGGAGAGCCGGAGCTCCGGGTCGTCCGCCGCCGCGGCGAGCAGCGTTGCGAGATGGCCGGTCATGCGCTCGATCGTGGCCGCCTCGAAGAGGTCCGTGCTGTACTCCCAGCCGCCCGCGAGCCCGTCCTCCGTCTCGGCGAGCGCCAGCAGGAGATCGACCTTGGCGGTGCCGCTGTCGAGGTCGAGCGGCGAGAGCGTCAAGCCCGGCAGCCGCAGCTCTCCGGACAGCAGGTTCTGGAGCGCGCCCCAGGAAATTACCGCCTGGAACACGGGATGCCGCGCCAGGGTGCGCTCGATCCTCAGCTCCTCGACCAGGCGCTCGAACGGCAGGTCCTGGTGGGCATAGGCGTCGAGCGCCGCGGACCGGACGCGCGCCAGCAGTCCTGCGAACGGGGGATCGCCCGCCATCCGGCCGCGCAGCGGCAGCGCGTTGACGAAGAGGCCCACGAGCCCTTCGAGCTCGCTGCGCCGCCGGCCGGCGATCGGCAGCCCCACGATCACGTCCTCCTGGCCCGTGTAGCGGTGCAGGAGCGCCTGGAACCCGGCGAGGACGGTCATGAACAGGGTCGCTCCCTGCCCGCGCGCCAGGTCGCGGACCGGCGGCAGGACCGCCTTGCGATGCGCGCCGCGGAAGCTCCGGACCGGCGGGCGCGGATGGTCGCACGGCAGGTCGAGGACCAGGGGGGCGCCGGCGAGGGCCTCCTTCCAGGCCTCGATCTGCTCCCGGAGGACGTCTCCCGAGAGCCACCGTCTCTGCCAGGCCGCGAAGTCCGAGTACTGCACCGGCAGGTCCGGCAGCGCCTCGCCGGCGTAGAGCGCCGCCAGCTCGCGCACCAGGACGCCCGCCGACCAGCCGTCCGCCACGATGTGGTGCAGATTGAGCAGGAGGCTCCAATCGTCCTCGCCGGCCCTCACGAGCAGGACCCGGAGAAGCGGACCGCGCTCGAGGTCGAACGGCCGGCGGGCTTCCCGGCGGAGGAGGTCTTCCACCTCGCCGTTGCGGGAGAGCGCCGAGAGATCGGCGACCGGCACGGCGACGTCCAGGGCCGGAGCGATCGTCTGGAACGGAGCGCCGTCCCGTTGGCCGAAGGTGGTGCGCAGGGCCTCGTGGCGCTGGACGACCCGCCGCAGCGCGCCCCGAAGCGCGGGGATGTCGAGCCGGCCGGAGATCCGCAGGGCCGCGGGGATGCTGTAGAGCGCCGTGCCCGGCTCGATCCGGTCGAGGAACCAGAGCCGTTCCTGGGCGAACGAGAGTGGCGCCGGGCCTCGGCGGCCCCAGGGTTCGATCGGCGGGACCGGGCTGCCGGAGCCCGCCTCGATGCGGGCCGCGAGGTCGGCCAGGCGCGGCGCCTCGAACACGGCGCGGAGCGGCACCTCGACGCCGAAGACGTCGCGGATGCGCGAGGCGAGCCGGGTGCCGAGCAGCGAGTGGCCGCCGAGCTCGAAGAAACCGTCGTTCCGTCCCACCTGACCAACCTTCAGGAGTTCGGACCACAGGCCGGCCAGCAGCTCCTCGGTGGGAGTCCGCGGCGCTTCGAAACCTTCCGCCGTTCGCTGCGGCTCGATCCGGGCGAGGGCCCGCCGGTCCACCTTGCCGTTCGGACTGAGCGGCAGAGCATCGAGGAAGACCCAGGAGGACGGCACCATGTAGTCCGGCAGCGCCGCGGAGAGCCAGGCGCGGAGAGAGCCTTCGCCCTCCGCCGCGACCACGTACGCCGTCAGCCCTTCGCCGTCGGACAGAACGACGGCCTCCCGCACCGCCAAGTGCGAGCGGAGCCGCGCCTCGATCTCGCCGAGCTCGACGCGGAAGCCGCGGATCTTGACCTGGTGATCGATCCGCCCGAGGAACTCCAGCGCGCCGTCCGCGAGCCGCCGGGCCAGGTCGCCGGTGCGATACCAGCGTCCCTCGCCGGGCACGAACCTCTCCGCGGTGAGAGCCGGTTGATTAAGGTAGCCGCGCGCCACGCCTCCGCCGCCGATCCGGATCTCGCCGGCCACGCCGATGGGCACCTCGGAGCCGTCCGGACCGGTCACCCGGAGAGCCGAGCCCGGCAGCGGCCGGCCGAGAAGCGTCCGGGTCGCGCCCGCAGGCACCGGCCAGGCCGAGGCGAGGATCGCCGCCTCCGTCGGGCCGTAGAGCACGAAGATCCGGGCCGAGGGAAACGCGCGAGCCATCTCGCCCAGTAGCTCCCCCGGCACCGCGTCGCCGCCCACGAAGACCTCGCGCAGACCCGGAGCCTGGACACGTTCCGCCACCTGCCGCATTAGGGCCGGCACCGCATGGAAGTGGGTCGCTCCGGCGAGCGACTCGACCAGCCGCTCCACCTCCAGCGCCGGCCTCAAAGGAAAGATCTCGACCGCGCCGCCCGACAGCAACGGGTTGAGCAGCTCGAACAGGAAGATGTCGAACGGGAACGGCGCGATGCAAGGCATCCGGTCGCCCGGCCGGAAGTCGAACAATCTCCGGCAGGCCGCCAGCGTGTGAGCGAGCTGGCCATGCTCCACGAGCACCGCCTTGGGCTGCCCGGTGCTGCCGGAGGTATAGATCAGATAAGCGAGCTGGCCGTCCGCTGGGACCGCCGGCATCCTGCCGGCTCTTTCGGCATCCTGAACCACGTCCCTCGTGACGATCACCCTCAATCCCGAGTCACGCCGCAGAAACGCCAGGCGCTCCTCCGGGAGCCCGGGATCGAGAGGAACGTAGGCCGCGCCCGCCTTCCAGATCCCCAGCACCGCCACCGGCAGGTCGAGCGAGCGCTCCAGCGCAACCCCCACGCGATCCTCCGGGCCAACCCCCATCTCCTGGAGGTGGCCGGCCAGGGCCTCCGCGCGACAGCTTAGCTCCGAGTAGGTCAGCGTCTCGCCCTGGAAGACCACCGCCGGGGCGTCCGGAGTCTTCTCCACCTGCCTTTCGAACAGAAGAGGAACCGGCGTCGTGTCGACCGTGAAGCCGTCATTCCATTCACAACCAAGCTGGTGCCGCTCGACCTCGGAAAGCAAGGACAGATCCGAGATCCGGGCCTCCGGGTCCGCCGCGGCCCCGTCGAGCAGGGTCCGGAGATGGCCGAGGAGCCGGAGCACCGTGGCGCGGTCGAAAAGATCGGTCGAGTACTCGGCGACCCCGTCCGTCTCCGTCGCGGACAGCGCGAGATCGACCCGCGCCGAAGCACCCTGGGCAGGCAGCGGCGAGAGGGTCAGACCCGGCAGGGACAGCTCGCCAGCCGGGGCGTTGTGGAGCGCGAAGATCACCTGGAAGAGCGGGTTGTGCGACAGGCTGCGCTCGACCGCCAGCTCGTCCACCAGACGCTCGAACGGCAGCTCCTGGTGGGCATAGGCGCCGAGCGCCGAGGCCCGCGTCCGGCCGAGCAGCCCGCGGAACGAAGGGTTACCCGCCAGCCGGCCGCGCATCACGAGCGTGTTCACGAACAGGCCGACGAGACCCTCGACCTCGGCCCGGTCGCGGCCCGCCACGGGAGAGCCGACGAGCACGTCCTCCTGCCCGGTGTACCGGCCGAGAAGAGCCTGCAAGCCGGCGAGCAGAACCATGAACAGCGTGCCTCCCTCGCGCCGGGCGAGCCCACCGAGATCCGGCAATGAGAATCTCTCCGTAGCCCCGCGGAAGCTCTGCACCGCCGGCCGCGGCCGGTCCGCCGGCAGATCGAGCACGGCCGGCGCGCCGGCCAGCTCCTCGCGCCACCAGGAGATCCGCGACTCCAGGGCCGCGCCGCGCAGCCAGCCCCGCTGCCACAGGGAAAAATCGGCGTACTGGATCGGCAGCTCCGGCAGCGTCGAGCCCGAGTAGAGCACCCCGATCTCGCGCACCACCACGCCCATCGACCAGCCGTCGCCGGCGATGTGGTGCAAGGTGAAGAGAAGGACGTGCTCCCGCTCCTCCGTCCGGACGAGCGCGGCCCGGAGCAGCGGACCCCGTTCGAGATCGAATGGCTGGCGCGCCTCGTCCGCCGCGAGCCGCCGCGCCTCCCGGTCCCGGCTCTCCGCCGGCAGAGCCCGCAGATCGATCACCGGCAGAGGCACCTCCGAGGCCGGATGGATCACCTGGCAGTCCGAGAACGTCGTGCGCAGCGCCTCGTGGCGACGCACCAGCTCACCGAGGCTCCAACGGAGCGCCGGCACATCCAGGCCGCCCGCGGCCCGCAGCGCCGACGGGATGTTGTAGACCGGGTTCCTGGGCGCGAGCCGGTCCAGGACCCAGAGCCGCTCCTGCGCGAACGAAAGCGGGACCGCGCCGTCCTGCGGAGCCGGCGCGAGCGGCGGCAGCTCCTCTCGCCGGCCCGCCTGCCCGATGCGCGCCGCCAGAGCCTCGACGGTCGGAGACTCGAACAGCGCCCGCAGCGGTAGATCCTTTCCGAACGCCTGGCGCACCCGGGACATCACGCGGGTGCCGAGCAGCGAATGGCCGCCGATCGCGAAGAAATTCTCCCGGATCCCGACCCTCTCGCGGCCGAGGACGTCGGCCCAGATTCCGGCCAGCAGCTCCTCCGCGGCGGTGCGCGGCGCCTCCGAGACCGTCCGTTCCGGCTCGATCCGCGCCAGGGCCCGGCGATCGACCTTGCCGTTGGAGCTGAGCGGCAGGGCGTCGAGGAAGACCCAGGAGGACGGCACCATGTAGTCCGGCAGCGCCGCGGCGAGCCAGGCGCGGAGAGAGCCTTCGCTCTCCGTAGCGATCACGTACGCCGTCAGCCCCTCGCCGTCGGACAGAACGACAGCCTCCCGCACCGCCGGATGCGCGCGGAGGCGGGCCTCGATCTCGCCGAGCTCGACGCGGAAGCCGCGGATCTTGACCTGATGATCGATCCGGCCGAGGAACTCCAGCGCGCCGTCCGCAAGCCGCCGGGCCAGGTCGCCGGTCCGATACCAGCGTCCCTCGCCGGGCACGAACCGCTCCGCGGTGAGAGCCGGTTGATGGAGATAGCCGCGCGCCACCCCGCCGCCGCCGATCCGGATCTCGCCGGCCACGCCGATGGGCATCTCGGAGCCGTCCGGACCGGTCACCCGGAGCGCCGAGCCCGGCAGAGGCCGGCCGAGAAGCGTCCGCGACGCGCCCGGAGGCACCGGCCAAGCGGAGCAGATCAGAGTGGCTTCCGTCGGACCGTACAGCACGAAGATCCGCGCCGAAGGAAACGCCCGAGCCATCTCGCCCAGCAGCTCGCCCGGCACCGCGTCGCCGCCCACGAAGACCTCGCGCAGGCTCGGAGCCTGGACGCGTTCCACTACCTGCCGCATCAGGGCCGGCACCGCGTGGAAGTGGGTCGCTCCAGGGAGTGCCTCGACCAGCCGTTCCAGCTCCAGCGCCGGCCTCAAAGGAAAGATCTCGACCGCACCGCCCGACAGCAGCGGGTTGAGCAGCTCGAATAGAAAGATATCGAAAGGGAACGGAGCGATGCACGGCATCCGGTTGCCCGGCCGGAAGTCGAACAATCTCCGGCAGGCCGCCAGCGTGTGCGCAAGCTGGCCATGCTCCACAAGCACCGCCTTCGGCTGCCCGGTGCTGCCGGAGGTATAGATCAGATAAGCGAGAGAGCCGTCCGCTGGGACCGCCGGCATCCTGCCGGCCCTCGTCGCCTCCTGAACCACGTCCGCCGTGACAACCGTCAACAATCCTGAGTCACGCCGCAGAAACACCAGTCGCTCCTCCGGAAGCCCGGGATCGAGAGGAACATAGGCCGCCCCCGCCTTCCAGATCCCCAGCACCGCCACCGGCAGATCGAGCGAGCGCTCCAGCGCAACCCCCACACGATCCTCAGGGCCAACTCCCATCTCCTGGAGAAGGCCGGCCAGGGCCTCCGCACGACCGCTCAGCTCCGAGTAGGTCAGCATCTCGCCCTGGAAAATCACCGCCGGAGCGTCCGGAGTCCTCTCCACCTGCCTTTCGAACAGAAGAGGAACCGGCGTCGTGTCAACCGTAAAGCCGTCGTTCCATTCGCAACCGAGCTGATGCCGCTCGACCTCCGAGAGCAGAGGCAGATCCGAAAGCCTAACCTCCGGATCCAGGGCGATCCCTTCGAGCAGGGCCCGTAGATGGCCGAGAACCCGGAGCACCGTGGCACGATCGAAAAGATCGGTCGAGTACTCGGCGACACCGTCCGTCTCCGTCACGGACAGCGCGAGATCGACCCGCGCCGCCGCACCCTGGACAGGCAGCGGCGAGAGGGTCAGGCCACGCAGCGACAGCTCGCCCATCGGGGCGTTCTGGAGCGCGAACAGCACCTGGAAGAGCGGGTTGTGCGACAGGCTCCGCTCGGCCGCCAGCTCGTCCACCAGCCGCTCGAAAGGCAGCTCCTGGTGGGCGTAGGCGCCGAGCGCCGAGGCCCGCGTCCGCGCGAGCAGCCCGCGGAACGAAGGGCTTCCCGCCAGCCGGCCGCGCATCACGAGCGTGTTCACGAACAGGCCGACGAGACCCTCGACCTCGGGCCGGTCGCGGCCCGCCACGGGAGAGCCGACGAGCACGTCTTCCCGCCCGGTGTACCGGCCGAGAAGAGCCTGCACGCCGGCGAGCAGCACCATGAACAGCGTGGCCCCCTCGCGCCGGGCGAGCCCATCGAGAGCGGGAAGCGGGAACCTCTCCGTAGCCCCGCGGAAGCTCTGCACCGCCGGCCGCGGCCGGTCCGTGGGCAACTCCAAGACCGCCGGCGCGCCGGCCAGCTCCTCGCGCCACCAGGAGATCCGCGACTCCAGTGCCGCGCCGCGCAGCCAGCTCCGCTGCCACAGGGAAAAATCGGCGTACTGGATCGGCAGCTCCGGCAGCGTCGAGCCCGAATAGAGCGCCCCGATCTCGCGCACCACCACGCCCATGGACCAGCCGTCGCCGGCGATGTGATGGAGCGTGAAGAGCGCGACATGCTCCCGCTCCTCCGTCCGCAGGAGCGCGGCCCGGAGCAGCGGACCCCGTTCGAGATCGAACGGCCGCCGCGCCTCATCCGCCGCGAGCCGCCGGCTCTCCCGGTCCCGGATCTCCGCCGGAAGCGCCCGCAGATCGATCACCGGCAGAGGCACCTCCGAAGCCGGCCGGATCTCCTGGAAGTCCGGGAACGTCGTGCGCAAGGCCTCGTGGCGCCGCACCAGCTCGGCGAGGCTCCATCGGAGCGCCGGCACGTCCAGAGCGCCCGAGGCGCGCAGCACCGACGGGATGTTGTAGACCGGGCTTCCAGGCGCGAGCCGGTCCAGGAACCGGAGACGCTCCTGCGCGAACGAGAGCGGGATCGCGCCGTCCCGCGGAGCCGGCAGGAGCGGCGGCAGCTCCTCGCCGTGACCCTCCCGCTCGATGCGCGCCGCCAGCTCCCCGACCGTCGGAGATTCGAACAGGGCCCGCAGGGGAAGCTCCGCCCCGAACGCCTGGCGCACGCGGGACATCACGCGCGCGCCGAGCAGCGAATGGCCGCCGATCGCGAAGAAATTCTCCCGGATCCCGACCCGCTCCCGGCCGAGCACGTCGGCCCAGAGGCCGGCGAGCAGCTCCTCCGCGGCGTTGCGCGGCGCCTCGAAGTCCTCCGCCGCCCGCCGCAGCTCGATCCGGGCGAGCGCCTGCCGGTCCACCTTGCCGTTCGGGTTGAGCGGCAGGGCGTCGAGAAAGATCCAGTCGGCCGGCACCATGTAGTCCGGCAACCGCGCGCGCAACGCGGCGCGCAGCCCGGCCTCCGCCTCCGGAGGCGCCACCACGCAGGCCATCAATCTCTTTTCGCCGCTCGCGCCGCGCACCACCACCGCGGCCTCGGACACCTCCGGCTGCGCCGCGAGCGCGGCCTCGATCTCGCCGGGCTCGATGCGGAAGCCGCGGATCTTGACCTGTTGATCGATCCGGCCCAGGAACTCGACCGCGCCGTCCGGCAGGAACCGCGCGAGGTCGCCGGTGCGGTAGAGCCGCTCGCCCGCCAGGCCGGACGCCGGATCGGGCACGAAGCGCTCCGCCGTCAGCTCCGGCCGCCGCAGGTAGCCGCGGGCCAGCCCGTCGCCGCCCGCGCACAGCTCACCGGCCACGCCCGGAGGCACAGGCCGCATCGACGCATCCAGAATGAAAACCCGGGTCCCGGCGATCGGCCGCCCGATCGGCACCGAGCCGACGAGAGGCTCCCGGATGGTGTGGCAGCAGGTGAACGTCGTGTTTTCCGTCGGCCCGTACCCATTGATCAGCCGCGTCTCCGGCAGCTCGCGCAAAGCCTTGCGAACGTGGGGCACCGAAAGAGCGTCCCCGCCCGCGACGAGCTGCCGCACACCGCGCAGGGCCGCCGCCTGCTCTTCGATCATCGGATGGAACAAACCCACCGTCAGCCACAGGCTCGTCACCCCGAACCGCTGAATCTCCCGGCCCAGCTCTTCGAGCGTCGGCGTGTGGGGGGCGAGCACCGTCAGCGTCCCGCCGTGCAACAGCGCGCCCCAGATCTCCAGCGTGGAGGCGTCAAAGGAGATCGGAGCAAACTGCAGGAACACCTCGTCCGCCGCGAACCGCATGAAGCTCCGATCCCGCACCAGCCGCACCACGTTGCGGTGCGTCACCGCCACGCCCTTCGGCTGTCCCGTCGAGCCCGACGTATACATCACATAAGCCAGATTGTCCGGGTCAACCTTGCAAGTCTCCCCCTCTCCCGTTCCGGGAGAGGGGGCCGGGGGGTGAGGGCTCAGCGGGACCACCCGGGCCCCCGAGTCCGCCAGCAGAAACGCCAGCCGCTCCGCCGGATACGCCGGATCGAGCGGCACGAAAGCGCCGCCGGCCTTGAGAATGGCGATCATCGCCACGATCGCCTCGGCCGACCGCTTCATGCAAAGCGCCACCAGGTCGTCCAGGTCAATCTGCAACTCCGCCGCCAGGGCGTCGGCCCGCGCATTCAGCTCCGCGTAGCTCATCTCGCCACCCGGGAACCGCAGCGCGATCGTCTCGGGCCGCCGGGCGGCCTGCTCCTCGAAAATCCCATGAATCGTGGCCGCGGCGTCCACCTCCTCTCCCCGACTCCACGCGAGAAGCTGAAGGCGCTCCGACTCCGCGATCACCGGCAGCTCCGCGATCGGTCGATCCGGGCGGTCCGCCGCGCCTTCCAGAAGCAGCGCGAACCGATCGATCAGCCGGACGATCGTGCCGCGGTCGAACAGATCTGTCGAATACTCCAGCCAGCCTTCGAGGCCGGACTCCGTCCCGGTCAACGAAAGAGTGAGATCGAACTTCGCGGTCTCCGACGGGACCGTCCACGGGCTCACGGCCAGGCCGGGCATGATCAAAGGCTCCGCTGGAGCGTTCTGCAGCGCGAGCACCACCTGGAACAGCGGGCTGTGCGAGAGGCTGCGCTCCACCCGCATCTCCTCGACCAGCCGCTCGAACGGCACATCCTGGTGCGAGAACGCGCCGAGCGAGGCGCGCCGGGCCTGATCGAGAAGAGCGCGGAACGTCACGCCCGGCGCCGGCCGGCCGCGCAGGACCAGGGCGTTCACGAAAAAACCGATCAGTCCCTCGACCTCCTCGCGCCGGCGGTTCGCCACGGGCGAGCCCACGAGCACGTCCTCCTGCGCGGTGCAGCGGTGGATCAACGCCTGGAACCCCGCCAGGAGAGCCATGAACAGCGTGCCGCCCTGCTCCCGGGCCAGCGACGCCAGCCGCGCCATCAGCCCGGCCGAAATCGACACCGGCTCGGTCGCGCCGCGGAACGACAGGACCGCCGGCCGCGGCCGGTCCGCGGGCATTTCCAACAGCGTCGGCGCGCCGCGCAGCTCCTCCATCCACCAGCGGATCTGAGAGCCCAGGACCTCGCCGCGCAAATGCTCCCGCTGCCACACGGCGTAGTCGGCGTACTGGACCGGCAGGGCCGGGAGCGGCGCTCCCTGATAGAGGGCCGCCATCTCGCGCACCAGCACCCAGGCCGACCAGGCGTCGGAAACGATGTGGTGCAGGTTGACGAGGACGATGTGCTCTTCCGCCGCCAGCCGCAGCAGCCGCGCGCGCAGCAGCGGCCCGGTCCGGAGATCGAACGGCTGGCGGGCTTCCTCTCCGGAAAGCCCGCCGGCGGCGCTCCGGCGGACCTCCGCGGGCAGCGCCTCCAGATCGATCACCGGCAGGACCATCGAAACGTTTTCGTCGATGACCTGGACCGGGCCGTCGCCGAACCTCGTCCGCAGCGCCTCGTGGCGCCGCACGATCTCTCGCAGAGCCGACGCGAGAGCGGCAGCGTCGAGACGGCCTTCGAGGCGGACCGCCGAAGGCAGGTTGTACAGCGGGCTCCCCGGCGCGAGCTGATCCACGATCCAGAGCCGCTCCTGGGCGAACGAGAGCGGCAGCGGCCCGTCCCGTGGCACCCGGCGGACCGGCGAGGCCTCGCTGCGCTCCCGGAGAGACTCCAGGCGGCCGGCGAGATCGGCGAGGACCGGCGTCTCGAAGATCCATCGCAGCGGCAGCTCCAGTCCCAGCTCCGAAGCGACCCGCGAGACCAGCCGCGTGGCGAGCAGCGAATGGCCGCCCAGCTCGAAAAAGCCGTCCCGCGCCCCGACCTGGTCCAGGGCGAAGAGGCCCGCCCAGAGCCGCGCCAGGGATGTCTCCATCGGCGTGGACGGCGGCACGAAACCGCCGCCCTCCCAGGCTGGCGCCGGCAGAGCCTTCCTGTCCACCTTGCCGTTCGGCGTGAGCGGCATCCCGGCCAGGACCACGATCGCGGCCGGCACCATGTACTCGGGCAGACGCTCGCGGGCGAACGACTTCAGCGCGGCCACGTCCACCTCGTCACCCACCACCCAGGCCACCAGGTGCTTCTGACCCTTCTCCTCCAGGGCCTGGACCACCGCCTGATGGACCGCCGGATGCCGGCCGAGCACCGATTCGATCTCGCCGGGCTCGATCCGGAACCCGCGCACCTTCACCTGGAAGTCCACGCGGCCGAGGAACTCGATCTCTCCCGCGGGAAGCCAGCGCGCCAGGTCGCCGGTCCGATAGAGCCGCGACCCGTCTCCGAACGGGTCCGGCACGAAAACCCGGGCGGTCCGCGACGGCTCAAACCGGTAGCCGCGGCCCACGCCCAGCCCGCCGACGCACAGCTCGCCCGCCACGCCCGGCGGCAGAGGGCGTAGCTCGCGGTCCAGGATGTACAGCCGCGTGTTCGCGATCGGCTTGCCGATCGGCGTGTGGACCGCCCGCGGCGCCACCCGGATCGGATGGTGCGCCACGTCGTCCGAGCACTCCGTGGGTCCGTACGCGTTGAGCAGCGGAATCGACGGATGGAGCGCAAGCCAACGCCGGCAAAGCTCCGGAGGCAGAGCCTCGCCGGTCGGGATCATCCAGCGCAGGCTCGCGAGCGCGGGCGTCTCCGGCAGCTCGAGCATCGCCGCGAGCACGGACGGCACGACCTCCAGGATCGTGATCCCGTCGCGCTCCGCCGCCGCGAGCAAGGCGGCGGGATCGTGAGCGATCGCATCCGGATAGATGTGCACCCGGCCGCCCACGACCAGCGCGCAGAGGAGCTGCCAGACCGAGATGTCGAAGCACTGCGACGCGTTCTGGGCCACCGCGTCGGCCGCGGTCAGCTCCAGATCCTCCACCTTGGCCAGCAGGTGGTTCAGCATGCCGCGGTGATGGACCATCGCGCCTTTCGGCGTCCCGGTCGATCCGGAGGTGTAGATCACATACGCAAGGTTTTCCTGTCCCGGCGGGACCGGGGTTCCATCGCCCTGAAGCTCCTCACCCGTCAATACCCAGCGCGCTCCGCTCTGATCCAGGACAGCCTGGTTCCGCGCCTCGGGCTGGTCGGGATCGAGAGGCAGATACGCGCCGCCCGCCTGGAACACCGCCAGCACGGCCGTGAGGAAGCCGAGCCCGCGCTCGCAGACGATCGCCGCCAGGGACTCCGGCCCGACGCCGCGGCCCGCCAGCGCGCGGGCCCACCGGCGGGCCTGGAGGTCCAGCTCGCGATAGGTCAGGCTCCGGCCTTCGCACACCGCCGCGACGCGGTCCGGGGTCCTCTCCACCTGCGCGGCGAAGAGGTCCACGAACGTCCCGGCCGGCCGCGGACGCTCCGTGCGGTTCCACACCTCCAGCACCTCGCGCCGCTCGGCGTCAGAGAGCAGCGGGATGTCGAGGATCGGCCGGTCGGGATGCGAGGCCAGCGCGGCGTACACCCGCCGCAGGTGCTCCACCATCCGCCGCGCCGTGGTGCGGTCGAACAGGTCCGTGTTGTACTCCAGCCAGCCGACCGTCCCCTCCGGGCCCTCCGCCATCCACAGCGACAGATCGAAGTTCGCGCGGTCGTTGCGGATGCCCGAGGTGCTCACCGCGAGCCCCGGCAGCTCCTCGTAAACCGCCGGGAAGTTGAGCAGGTTGAGCATCGCCTGCACCACCGGGCTGCGCGACAGGTCGCGCTCGAAGCGCACCTCCTCCAGGATCTTTTCGAACGGGATGTCCTGGTGCTCGTACGCCTCCAGCGTCGTCGTCCGCACCCGCCGCAGCAGCTCGCGGGCGGTGGGATTGCCGGACAGGTCGGTGCGCAGCGCGAGGTTGTTGACGAAGAACCCGATCAATCCCTCGACCTCGGCCCGCGTGCGGTTCGCGATCAGCGCGCCGACGCCGAAATCGTCCTGCTGGCTGTAGCGCTGGAGGAGGATCTTGTAACCGGTCAGGAAGACCATGAATGGCGACGCGCCCTCGGCGTGCGTGAGCGCCTCCAGGCCGGCGGGAAGCTGGAAATCCACGTACTCGCCGCGGAACGTCTGCACCGGCGGGCGCGGACGGTCGCCGCGGAGGTCCAGGAACGGGATGCCCGAGAGCCGGCCGCTCCAGTAGTCGATCTCCCGGCGCAGCGCCTCGCCCTGGAAATGGTTCCGTTGCCAGTCCGCGAAGTCGAGATACTGGATCGGCAGCCCGGGCAGCGGCGACGCCTCGCCGTCCAGCGCCGCCCGGTAGGCCTGCGTCAGCTCCACCTGGAGGACGCCCATGGACCATCCGTCGGTCACGATGTGATGGACGACCAGCACCAGCCGGTGCTCCCCGGGTGCGAGCCGCAGCAGGACTGCCGAGATCAGCGGTCCCGTCGCCAGATCGAACGAGCGCGACGTCCACCGGAGGATCAACCGGCGCTCCTCTTCCGGGTCGGACAGCTCGACCACCGGCAGGGGGACCTCCAGCTCCGGCAGGATCTCCTGCGAAACCTTTCCATCCACGGAAGGAAACCGCGTGCGCAGCGTCTCGTGGCGCCGCACGACCTCGTTGAGGGCCCGGTGGAGAGCCGCAACGTTCAGGTTTCCCCGGAGCCCGATCGCGGCCGGCACGTTGAAGGCCGGAGTGCCCGGGTCGAGCCGGTCGAGGAACCAGAGCCGCTGCTGCGCGAACGAGAGAGGATACGGTCCGCCGGCCTCGCGCAGGAGGCTGGGGGAAATCCTTTCCGTCTCCAGCGCTTCCATGGAGCCGATCGCCTCGGCCAGCTCCGCCGCGGTCGGAAACGAGAACAGGTGCTGGAGCGGGAAGTCGATCGCGAATTCCTCCCGCACTCGCGAAAGGATCTGGGTCGCGAGCAGCGAGTGGCCGCCCAACTGAAAGAAGTTGTCGTGGACGCCGACCGGCTCGACGCCCAGGATCTCCCGCCAGATCCGGCACACCGTCTCCTCGCGCTCGTCGCGCGGGGCCTCGTACGGATTGAACAGGCCCGGCCGTGGATGAAGCGTCTGCACCGACCCCGCCGCCATGGCAAGCACCGGACTCAAGGAATCCGGCTTCTCCACCGCCTCGATCCAATATCTCCGCCTTTCGAAAGGATAAGTGGGGAGAGAGACGCGGCGGGCCTCTGCTGCGAGCGCCGGCGTCCCGCCGACTCCAACCAAAAAAGATGCCGGCGGGACGCCGGCGGTCCCAGTGCGTAACGCTTCACTGGCCTCTTCTCTTGTACGGCACTCCACGATTCGTTGATGCTCGAACGTCCGCCGCCCCACCCGCAGCGTGAATTCGACATCCGCCAGATCCAGCTCCGGATGCTCTTCCAACCAGTCCGCCAGCCTCCGGCAAGCCGACTCCAGGGCCGCCTCGCTCCGAGCCGAAACCGGCAGGAAATATCTCTCCCGCCGCGCCATCGTCCGGGACACCGCCGGAACCGGCTCCAGCGTCAGTCCGAACAGCACCCGGCGCGCCTTCAGATCGCGGACGGCCCCAAGCAGACCCCGGATGCCCGGATCCCCGATCTCCGCCATGCCGCCGGCCGCCTCCGAGCCCACGACCAGCGCCCGCACGCCGTCCCGGTCCCGCAGGGCCTCCTCGGCGCGTTTGAGGACCAGCACGCCGGCCTCGCCGTCCCGGAGCGAGCGCGCGTCGATCGACACCGCTCCGGCGAGCGCCAGGTCGCACTCGCCGTTGAGCAGGCTCTGGCAGGCCAGGTGGACCGCCGCGGCCATCCGCGAGCCCCCACCCTGCACCGTGAAGCTCGGACCCTTCAGGTTCAACTTGTAGGAGACCCGCGTCGCCAGCGAGTCCGCCGCGTTGCCCACCAGGAGCTGCAGCGGGTCCATCTCCGCGGCGAGCGTCGGCAGCAGATTGAACAGGAGATACGTGCTGGCCGGCTGGCCCGCGAACACTCCCGTCATGCCGCCCGGCTCGCAGCCGGCGTCCTCCAGGGCCTCCCAGCAGGCCTCCAGGAAAACGCGCTGCTGCGGGTCCAGGATCTCCGCCTCGCGGTGGTTGATCCCGAAGAACCCGGCGTCGAACCGGTCCAGGTCCGATTCGAAACGGCACGCCTGACCGATCACGGCGACCGTGTTGTCCAATCTCTCCGACATCGGGGATGACCTCCAAAGCGGGCGTATGTACGCCCGATACTCAAGAGGGTGCCCAGGTGTCGATGAACGTGACAAACGCAGGCAAAGGCGTGCCTGGAAATCCCACCCCGGCGGCCGTCAACCGCCGCTCACCGCGGGCAGGATGTAGATCTCGGAGCCGTCGCGCACCGGAGCCGCGAGCCCGCCGGCGTCGCGGATGTTCTGCCCATCGACGAAGACGTTGACGTGGGGCCGCACCTCGCCGAGCTCGGTCAGGACGCGGTCGCGGACCGCCGGACAGGCGGCCCAGAGGAGAGAGAGAGCCTCCGAGACCGAGCCGGCGGTATCTTCGACGCGTTCGACCCGCACCTCCGCGCAGCCGCCGGCCAGCTCGCGCAGAGGGCCGGGGATCATGAACACCAGGGACATCAGACCCGGGCCGCCTTGACCGAGACCACCGGAGGCAGGCCGTCGGCCAGCTCGGACCAGGACTCGCCCTCGTCCGCCGATCCGAAGAGCTTGCCGCTCCTCGTCCCGAAGTAGACCCCCGTCGGGCTGAGCGGATCGACGGCCATGCCGTCGCGCAGCACCGTCTCGTAGGCGTCCGTCTGGGGCAGCCCCTCCGTCATCCCCTGCCAGCTCGCGCCGGCGTCGCGCGTCCGGTAGATGCGGAGCCGGCCTTCGGGAGCGCAGCGGAACTGGTCCGACTCGAGCGGCATGATCCAGGCGCAGTCCGGGTCCTGAGGGTGGATCGCCATGCAGAAGCCGAAATCGGACGGCACGCCGTTGGCCACGTCGGTCCAGCTCTCGCCGCGGTCGTCGCTGCGATAGAGGCCCCAATGGTTCTGCAGGAACATCCGCTCGGGCCGCTGCCTCGACTGCACCACCTTGTGGACGCACTGGCCGAACTCCGGGTATTTGTCGGGCAGGAAGTCGGCGCGCACGCCGTGGTTCGACGGCCGCCAGGTCGAGCCGCCATCCTCCGTCGCGTACATGCCGGCGGCCGACACGGCGATGCGGATCCGTTCCGGGTCGGCGGGATCGAGCAGGATCGTGTGCAGGCAGAGCCCGCCGCCGCCCGGGTTCCAGCGCGGCCTCTGCGGATGGTTCCAGAGCCCCTCCATCAGACTCCACGCGCCGCCGGCGTCGTCCGAGACGAACAGGGCCGCCGGCTCGACGCCGCAGTAGAGCCGATCGGGCTCCGAATCGCGGCCCGGAATGATCTGCCAGATCTGCTTCAGGGCGGCGCCGGTGCCTTCCGGAAACTTGACGTTCGCCTCCTCGGGGTTCGTCCAGCTCTGCCCGAAGTCGTCGCTCGATCGCAGCAGTCCGCCCCAATGCATGCTGTGCGGGCCGGCCCAGAGGCGGTGCCGCCCTTCGCGCCCGTCGTAGGCCATCGCATACACGGCGCTGCCGGGAAAGTACGGTCCTCCCATCTCCCACGTGCCGCGGCCCGCGTCGGAGCGGAACAGGAACGCGCCCTTCATCGTGCCGACGAGCAGAAGGACATCGCCATCCCGGGGACTGACGTGACGAATTTCAGGCATGAAGAGATCTCCTGTCGTTCAATGCTTTTGCGTTGACGCCGATGCCTTCCGCAACTCCGGCGGCATGCTACAACAGAACCGCCCGCTCCTGGAACCTGGAGGCGACCTATCGCATCGAGATTTGCGCATGGGACTTGACGAGCAAATTAAAATCTGATTGACTCCGCGTCCGACGACGGTCCAGCTGGCCTTCAGAAGTCGTCTCGCAAACAGCCGAGTCGAACCGGCGGTGTGCAATCCTGCTTGCAGATTCACCCGTGTATGCCCACCGCCGGCGCGCCTCACAGAACTTACTCGCTTGTGCAGGAGACTACGAATGATCCGCATCAACACTCGTTCCGCCGTCCTCTCCCTCGCTCTTCTTCTCTCCGCGTCCGCCGCCTTCGCTGCGGAGAATCCCCGCGGAAAGCAGGACCCGGCGGAGCGCCGGAACGTCAAGTCGCTCAAGGAGCTCACGCTCGTCGTCGATCCGAACGGCCCCGGAAAGCCCGGCAGCGAAGCCATGCACTACCTGGTGACCCGGGAGTCCCTCGACAAGGACGTCCTCTACGGTTTCACGACCCTGGAGGGACGCGAGCAGTACATCGCGAGCCAGGAGCGGCGCACCGGAGAGATGAGTCCGGGGCTGGGACAGGCCGTGGAGGGGATCTGCACCGACGCCCGCTTCAACAAGGTGGCGTACGGCACCGGCACCGACTGGCTGAACATGTATTGTGGCCAGACCAATCCCTACCTCAACGACGACTGGAACGATGTCATTTCCTACGCCGAGGCCTCCGGGTCCTGGACGATCCTCTACAAGTGCTATTACTTCAGCACGTCCGGCTCCTGCAGCACGCTCACGATGCAGGGCGGCTCGACCATCCAGGACCTGAACGTCTACGGCTTCAACAACTACACCTCGTCGATCAAGGTGTGCCCCGAGGGCATCACCTTCACCGAGTGCCAGAGCTACTAGTCTGAGCGCGAGGTGATATCCGGACCGGGCGCGGCGCCGCGCCCGGTCCTTTCTCGTCTCGAGAAGAGGAAGAGAGAATCCCACAGTCGCCGGCGCCGGGGAGGCACCGGACGCATTGCGGCTGCCAGCTCCTCCAGGGTCTGCTCGATCTTGATCCGATCCCGCGCCTCCGGAGCGAGCCTCAGATATCCGCGGAAGAGCTGCGACGCCGTGTCGAAGTCCTGAAGAACGAGATGGATGTTGGCCAGCGCGCTCAACGTGCTGGGCGAGGCGACCTGCGCGAGAATCCGCTGCAGGTGTTGCCGGACCGGATGCTCGCCGGCGCTTTCCAGCTCCGTGCGATCGAAGCCGGGATCCAGGACCAGCGCCTCGATCAGAGATGACCTGCCGGCCTCCGGCCTTCCGCAGCGATAGCTCTCCAGCGCCTCCAGGAGACGCGCTTCGGCAAGCTCCGCCACGACATGGGCCTGGTCCGCGCCCGGCTTCCGCTGGAACGTCAAGGTCGAGGTCGCCTTCGGCGCCAGGATGGCAAGGATTTCCCCGAGAGTGTCCATCGTCGGGAAGCGCTCCGATCTTCCGGGAGTGTGGGTCAGGCAGAACCGGAGATCGACTTCCAGCTCCTCCGCCAGCCGCGCCGCCTCGCGGATCTCCTCGTCGCTGTCGTTCCACTCGAACAGGATGTACTTCCACTCGACGCGCAGTCGGCTGGCGGTTTCGCGCCTGCCGTCGCGGATCGCGCGCATCAGGTCCAGGGGAGCTTCCAACCGGCCACCCACCCTGTATTTGACGTAGCTGTGCTCGAAAACGCCGTCCACCGAGAGCCGCAGCAGGTCGAGGCCGCTGTCCAACATCCACGGCTGGAATGGATAGTTGCCGTGGCTCGTCGCCTTGATGAAGGCATCCGGATACCGCGCTCTCGCGAAACGGATCATTTCGTCCAGACGCCGGTGCAGGAGCGGGTCGCCCCGCCCTTCGAAATGAATCATCTGGATGTGGTGGACGCCCTCCTCCCGCAGCCGGCCCAGGAGAGACTCGAAGAACGAGGGGCTCATGTAGTACGGAGGGCCCTTGAGCTGGAGCCTGAGCTTCGGAGCGATGCACTGGGGGCAAGCGAGCTGACAGAGATAACAGGGCTCGACATGGAGGACCCGCAGGATCCTGGGATGAAGCGAGGCCGCAATCCCATGCCCGCGCACCGCGCATCGGGAGCACACCTGAGGGTGCGGGTCTCGCCCTTCGAGAAAAGCCTTCCGGATCTCGACCAGGGCGGGAGAATGGAAAAGAGAGCCTCTCTCGTCGACGGTTCCGAGGATCAGCTCTTCGCCCACGTCATCCCAGCAAGGGAGCTCTCCGTTGGCCTTGACGTAGAGGCTGTCGCACATGAGACAGCCCTTGATCTCTCTTTCCATGGATTCGAGGTTACACCCGGCTAGCCCGGGACTGGGAGCCCTCGCGCGCGCAGCTCCGCCCGCCGGTTCACGGTAGGATACCGGGCATGCTGCGCCTGACCGACCTGCGCCTGCCCCTGGACCATACCGAGGAGGAGCTGAAAGGCGCCGTCCTGGCCGAGCTCGGCATCCGCCCCCAGGAGCTGATCGGCCATTCGATCGTCCGGCGCGGCGTCGACGCGCGCAAGCCGGGAGCGATCGTTCTCGTCTACCATCTCGACGTCGAAATCGCCGATACCACCCGCGAGGACGAGGTCCTTCGGCGCCACCGGCGCCGCTCGCGCAAGGCCGGCCCGCATCTCGGACCGGTCCCGGATACCACCTATCGCCTCCCCGTCCGCGCGCCGGCCAGCCTGGTAAGCCGGCCGATCGTCATCGGCCTGGGCCCCTGCGGCCTTTTCGCCGGCCTGCTCCTGGCCGAGATGGGTTTCCGGCCGCTCATCCTGGAGCGCGGCAAGGCCGTGCGCGAGCGCACCGTCGACACCTTCGGCCTCTGGAACAAGGGAGAGCTCGATCCGGAGTCCAACGTGCAGTTCGGCGAAGGCGGCGCCGGCACCTTCTCCGACGGCAAGCTCTACAGCCAGATCAAGGACCCGGGACATCGCGGTCGCAAGGTGCTCCAGGAATTCGTCGAGGCCGGCGCGCCGCCCGAAATCCTTTACGTCAGCAAGCCCCACATCGGCACCTTCCGCCTCGTGAAGATGGTCGAGACCATGCGGGCGAAGATCGAATCCCTGGGAGGTGAAATCCGCTTCGGCAGCCGGGTCGAGGATCTGATCGTCGAAGAGGGAAGACTGCACGGAGTGGTGATCGCAGGCGGGGCCGATGGCGAGCGCCTGGACGCCGGCAAGGTGGTCCTGGCGGTCGGCCACAGCGCGCGGGATACCTTCGCGATGCTCCACCGGCGCGGCGTCGCCATCGAAGCGAAACCTTTTTCAATCGGCTTCCGCATCGAGCATCCCCAGGCGCTCATCGACCGCTGCCGGTATGGGCCGCAGGCCGGCCACCCGCTCCTCGGAGCCGCCGACTACAAGCTGGTCCACCATTGCCGCAACGGCCGCTCCGTCTATAGCTTCTGCATGTGCCCGGGCGGCACGGTGGTCGCGGCGGCTTCGGAGCCCGGAGGCGTCGTCACGAACGGCATGAGCCAGTACTCCCGGGACGAGCGCAACGCCAACAGCGGGATCGTCGTCGGGATCACTCCGGACGACTATCCCGGCGGCCCGCTGGCCGGCATCGAGCTCCAGCGGCACTGGGAGCGGCGCGCCTTCGAGCTCGGCGGCGGCACCTACGAGGCGCCCGGCCAGCTCGTCGGCGACTTCCTCGCAGGCCGGCCGTCCACGGACTTTGGCTCGGTCCTGCCGTCGTACCGGCCCGGCGTGCGCCTGGGCGATCTGAGCACAGGCCTTCCGGATTACGCGATCGAGGCCATCCGCGAAGCCCTCCCCGCCTTCGGCAGAACCATTCCGGGATTCGCCATGAACGACGCCCTGCTGACCGCCGTCGAAACGCGCACCTCCTCGCCGGTCCGCATCCCACGCAACGAGGATTTTCAGAGCCTCAATACCGAAGGCCTCTACCCTGCCGGCGAAGGAGCCGGCTATGCCGGAGGCATCCTCTCCGCCGCCGTCGACGGCATCAAGGTGGCGGAGGCCGTCGCGCTGAGCCTCGCCAAAACCTAGTCAACTCTCTTCGACGACAAGGGACAGGTTTGAACGCTGGAAGACCTCGGTGAAGATGCGCAGGGCGAGACCTCTTCGCGGGCTAGAAGACGGCTTAAAGCCTCCTCAATCAGCGAGTCGAGATTCATTGGGTTCTCCACGAGGCCGCAACCTCAAGCGGCCGATGGCGAGTCCTGCCGCGTAGGCGCAGGCCAAGCCGACAGCAACGACCCCACCCCAGAACGATATAGGGAGCAGGTAAGAAGCGTTGCTGCCGTCTGTGGCGATCAGATAGACCCACTCGTCCAAAGCCATCCCAAGGCCGACACCAAAAACGATCAACGCCAGATCGAGCCGCCGCGTCGAGCCTCGGAAGACCGCCAGCGGCACACCTCCGGCCGTGATCAGCAGCAGACCCGTGAAGAGATGATGGACATTGTAACGGCCCACGTTGAAGTCCGAATCCGGCGATTGGTGCAGCAGGGCTCTGAGGATCGAGAAGGTCATCGCGACCGACAGGATCAGGAGAAGCGCATTCCGTCGGACGAGTGCAGCGGGAGTGTAGATGCGGTGCATCCGTTTCTCTCCTGTTGTCCTGAGAGTGCAGTCGTTCCATCGCTCACGCCGGCGGCTTGGCGTTCAGCGTTTCGAGCTTCTTCCTCTGCTCTTCCAGAGGCGGCACGTTCCAGCGCGCCCGCTCCTCGTCGGTGGTCGCCGGGTCCACCTCCCAGAGGATCCAGCGGCCGTCGACCTTCTTGAACTGGGTGCCGTAGAGTTGAGGCTTGCCCTGCCACATCAGAGAGCGGTCCTTGGCCGCCGCCGCGAGCCAGCGGGCCGACTTGTTCGCCGGATCGATCTCGACCGCCTTCAGGGCCAGGCGGTTCGCCTCGTCGTAGTCCGGGACCTCGCTGCCGTGCTGATAGATCATGGCCGCGTTGTAATAGTCGGTGGAGGTGTTGGCCCCGCCCTGCGCCACGATCTGCCGGACCCTCTCGCGCCGTTCGTCGTCGCGCTTCGAGACCGCCGGCCAGTCGATGTTGGCATTCGGACCCTGCTCGCGGTCCTTCTGGTCCTCGTCGTACAGCCGCGCCAGCTCGGCGTTGTCCTTCGCAACCGGCTCCTCGAACGCATGCGCCGCCATAGCCAACACGAGAAGACCTGCCACGAACATTGCATGCTGTCTCATCCGGTCACCTCCGAAGCGTTCTCAGTCGTTCGGTTCCGCCAACCGCTCTTCGAGCAGGCGCGCGACCAGGGGCTCGTAGCGCTGGCGGAGATCGTTGCGGAAGAATGCCGCGCTCTCCTCGTCGAAGTCCGGCACGGCCTGCGGGTGGGTCTCGAAGAGCGCGCGGTCGATGCAGAAGTCCCCGTAGCGCCAGAAGCCCTCCAGCGTGACGACTCCCATGCACACGCAAGGATCGATGGCCCGGGGGAGGAGCCGGTCGAGCAGGTGAGGTCTGCGAAGTCCGATGGCGCAAGTGGCGCCGAGAATCGCCTGGAAAGCCCAGTCCGCGTTGTAGCTGCCGCGGTACGACCGGAACGCCTCGAGGACCGCGTCATCCGACTCACCGGAGTCGGACTTGGCCATCCTGGCAAGTCGTCGGAGGGACATCATGGCATTGCATCCGGGTACATATGAATTCAAAAATCTAGTTGGTCAGGCTCCACAGCAGGTGTTGGTCAGGGCTTGAGGAATCACCTCTCGATAGATCGGATTGGCAATCGCCAGATTGCCGGCATCGATTTTCACGAGCCCGAGGTCGAGCGCGAGTTGGATGTCGTCTTCCATGACCTCGGGTGAGAGAGTGCCTCCTGCGAGGATTTGCTCGATCACGCGGCGGACCCGCGATTCCCGTAGCTTACCGATGAGGGAATCGAAATGAGGGCCCCCGCGCTGAATGAGTTTTTCCTTTGCGACCTCGACGATTTCGGGCGTGATCGGCATGGGCGGATCAGGCGCCACAACCTCCATGGACTGCCGCGCCAGGGCATTCACCAGCCAGGGATGACCATCCGTCAACCCAAAGGCAAAGCTCACAGCTTCCGCTGTGAAGGCCTGTCCCACCTCCTTCGTGTTCTGCCGGTAAAGGTTGGCAACCTCATCAAGGCTGAAACCGGGTAACTCCAGCGATTCAGTTGTTATATTAAAAAAGGGATAGGATCTGCGGACATCCCGGAGGCCGACGAGAGCGACCGACTGCGGGAACGCTCCCGGGCGTTCCGGATACCCACTTCGAAGTTGACGCAGGACGGAGATCAGGACGAAGCCGAGCAGGGAGTCGATCTCGTCCAGGAAGAGCACGACCGGCCGCGGGCACTGCCTCGACCAGCGCGACAGCAGATCGAGGAGCCGGGTCTCGGCCGGAACCCCGGGATCGGCTTTCGGTGGCCGGAGGTCTTCCGGAAGGTGGCTGTCGGCCGCTTGGCGTATGGCGTCGAGGAGGGCCGCGATCCCGCGCTCCACGTTGCCCTCGGCCGCCTGCCCGACCTCGCAGGAGACCACGAGGGCCGCATACCGGCCGTCAGCGGTCAGGGCTGGCGCCAGGGAACGGAGATAGGTCGTCTTCCCGGACTGCCGCGGAGCGTGCAGCACGAAGTAGTGCCTCTGGTCGATGAGGCGGCGCACCCCCGGCAGGCGCCGCTCCGGAGGGAGCATGTAGTGAGTCTCGAGATCGCATGGACCGGCCGTGTTGAAGAATCTCGGCATGCTGCCCGGCAATCTACCATCGGGCGGCCCGCCTCGCGAAACCCTTTGCCGCGCCGCGACGTACTGTGGGGAGAAGGAGGGCTTGCCCGATGTGGACGTTCCTGGCCTGGTTGATCCTCTTCGTGCTCTGCTGGCCGCTGGCTCTGCTGGCGCTCGTGCTCTACCCTTTCGCATGGCTGCTCTCGCTGCCGTTCCGGCTCGTGGGCATCACGCTGGACGCGGTCTTCGAGATTCTCAAGTCGCTCCTCTTCCTGCCGGCCCGGATGCTGGGCGCCCGGCGCGCCAAAGCCTGAGGCTGAAACGGAGGCGATGAAAAAAGGGGCCGGCAAGCCGGCCCCTTCTGTGTTGACGGGAAAGAGGGACTTTACGGGCAATAGGGCACGCACTTGCCCTGGCCCGGTCCGCAGTAGCCCGAGGGGCCGGTGCCGCAGACGGTGCAGGAACGGGAGCAGACCCACGTTCCGCCACCGCCGATGTCCTGGAGCGACTGCTGGTTCGAAACCTCCTGAAACACGACCTGGAGACTGACGACTTCCTGTTCCTGACCGGAAGCGGGCGTCGGCTGCTGCATCAAGGCCAGGGAAAGCTCCGCGGGCAACGGCGTCGTTGCCGGCGGAGGCGCGGCAACGGCGGCAAGAGGGGCCAGAAGAGTCAGCACGACGATGAGACCGGACAGCTTGCGCATTCCTTGAACTCCTTCGCTCTCAGTACGCCAGCTCGTGATTAAGCGGCTATATCCGTATATCACAAGTTGGGATGCCAGGGCGGCGCCAGACCGGCGCTGCGGCGCAGCAAGCTTCTCCACGACGATGGAAGGTTCTCGGCCGCAACGGAAGGTTCTTTGCCGCAACGTGGAGCTCCATGCCGCGATGCAAGTTTCCTCGCGACGGCGGAAGCTTCTCCACGACGACGGAAGCTTCTCCACGACGACGGAAGCTTCTACGGGCCAGCGTAAGCTTCTCCAGGCCGGCGCAACCTTCCTCACGGCAACGCAAGGTTCCCTGGGGCGCAGGAACGTTCTCCACCGCGACGGAAGGTTCTCGGCCGCAAGGGAACGATCTACGCCGCGACGCAGGCTTCTCTGCGCCGGCGGAAGCTTCTTCGCGGCGACGGAAGGTTCCACGGGCCAACGGAAGCTTACTTCGGCCTACGGAAGCTTCCGCAGGCCGAAGTAAGCTTCCTCGGCAACGGCGTAAGGTTCCCTGCGGCGAGGGAACGTTCCTCGCCGCAAAGGAAAGTTCTCAACGGCAACGCAACCTTCTACGCCGCGACGGAACGTTCCGTGGCGGCGTAGAAGGTTACCGGGCCTTCGCGCGGGTTTTCTAGCCTCGGCGCTGGCGCATGCGCTCTATACGCATCGCGCCGCGGCCGATCAACGATCGGCGCTGGCGCTCAGCTCGCCTCGGGTGCCGTGGGACTCCACGTGCATGCGAGCACGGGCAACGGCTTCGCGAAGACGCTGCTCCAGCAACTCTCTGGGCGGAAACTCCGTCAGGTACTCGGCCACGTGAATGCCACGGGGTTCCAATTCGAGGACTTCCACGGTCTCACGCTTCTTCCCTGCGCAGAGAATGAGGCCAATCGGCCGTTCTTCACTGGCCTGCCGTTCGTAACGATCGAGCCAGCGCAGGTAGAGCTCCATCTGCCCCACGTCCGCAGGTTTGAAGTCGCCGATTTTCAACTCGATGACGACCAGCCGCCGCAAACGGCGATGGTAGAAAAGCAGGTCCATATAGTAGTCATCGCCATCCAGGGTGATCCGCTTCTGGCGCTCAATGAAGGCAAAGCCGGTGCCCAGCTCCAGGAGAAACGACTCGATCTCCCGGAGTAACGCGCTCTCCAGATCCTGCTCGCTGTAGGTATCGCGGAGGCCAAGGAAGTCGAGCACGTAGGGATCGCGGAAGACCAGGTCGGGCGTAAACCGGTCTTCTTCACGCAGGGCCTGGAGATCCTGCTCAATGAGCTTCGCGGGTTTCTTCGACAGGGTAGTTCGCTCGTAGAGCATGCTGTCCATACGGGACCGCAGCTCTCGTACGCTCCAGCGCTCGATTCGGCACATCTCCGCGTAGAAGTCTCGTTTGAGCGGGTCCGCGAGAGGGAGGATCTCCTTGAAATGGCTCCATCCCAATTGTCGCGACAGCGTAGCGACAATCTCTAGGTCTGAAAACGTCTCCGCAAACTGCACCATACGGCGAAGGCTCTTCTCACCAAAGCCGCGGCCGAATTCCCCCTCCAACCGTTCGGACAACGTCCTCACGATCTCCGCTCCATACTCAGCCCGTCTCTCGTTGAGGATCTCACGGCGGATGCGGTCGCCGACCTGCCAATAGAGCAGCGTCAGGCTGGAGTTGACCATACGCGCGGTCTGTTGCCGGGCTTCAAGGATGAGGCCGCGCACCTCGGCCAGGATCGCGCCGGACAAAGCGGCGGCGGCTCGCAGAGGAGTCGCCTTGGGAAGGGCACGGTTTGGACTCATGCCCTCCCAGTTTAAAGCATCTTGATCCCGGATCAAAGCATCGCCGGCGGCAACCCGGCCGTCGTCTCTTCCAGAGACAGGATCGGCCGGGATGGGGCCTTACCCGCGCCGCTGGCGCATGCGTTCCCTGCGCATGGCGCCCCGGCTGCGGCGGTCTTCGAAGGCTTCGCCGCCTTCGCCTTCCTCGCGCTGAAGCAGCTTCGCGAAGGCGCTCACCGTCGGGCCTTCGAAGAGGCTAACTCCGGTCACCTCGGCGTTGAGCTCGCTCTTCACCCTGGAGATGACCTTCAGGCCGACCAGCGAGTTGCCGCCCAGGTCGAAGAAGTTGTCGTGCACGCCGACGCGGTCGATGCCGAGGATCTCCTGCCAGATCGTGGCGATCTTCTCCTCCAGCTCGTTGCGCGGCGCCACGTAGGCGGCCCCCAGCACCGGACGCGCGTGGACCTCCCGCGCCTCCACTGCCTCCGCGGCCAGCTCTTCCAGCGACTTCGCGGCGTAGCTCTCCTCGATCTGCGCCTGGAAGTCCTCGCGCACCACCGCCACCTGCGACAGACTGCTCCGCAGGACCCGCTCCAGCGCCTCCACGCCCTGAACGGGCGAGAGGCCCTTCTTCAGGCTCTCCTCGCGCCAGGCCTTCAGCTCGGCCGGCACCTCGGTCTCCACCGCCATGCCGACCTCCTGCCAGGCGTCCCAGTCGATCGAGACCACCGGCAAGCCGCTCTCCATACGCTCGGCCTTCGCGAAGGCGTCCAGGAAACCGTTCGCCGCCGCGTAGTCCGACTGGCCGGGCTGCGACAGGATCGCCGTCACCGAGGAGAACAGGACGACGAAGTCGAGAGGCACCCCGCCGAACACGTCGGCCAGCACCTTCGTGCCCTGGATCTTCGGCGCGAAGACGCCCTCGGCGATCTCCCTCGTCTTGGTCTGGATGAGGCCCATGCCCGGCACGCCCGCGGCGTGCAGGATGCCGTGGATCGCGCCGAACCGCTCCAGCGCGCGCTCCCGCACGCCCTGCATGGCTTCGAGGTCCGAGCTGTCCGCGCTCTCCACCATCACCTCGGCGCCCGAAGCCTCCAGCGTCTTCACCTTGAGGATGCGGCGGCTCACCCGGTCGGCCTCGCCGTGCGAGGACAGCCACGCGTCCCACTGGTCCCGCGCCGGCAGGCCGGAACGGCCGGTGAGGATGAGCTTCGCCCGGTACCGGCTCGCCAGGTGCTCGGCCACGGCCAAGCCGATGCCGCCAAGGCCGCCGGTGACCAGGTAGACGCCCTGGTCCCGCAGGACCGGCGCGCCGCTCTCCGCTTCGAGGCGGACCGGTTCGAAGGTCTGCACCCAGCGGTGCGCGCCGCGGAACGCCACGACCGGGTCGGCTTTTCCGCCGCCCAGCTCGCCGAGCAGGCCGTCCACCAGGGCGGCGAGCCGCGACAGGGCCGAAGGCAGCAGGGCCGGCACGTCCATGGAACGCGGCTTGATCTTCGGCAGCTCGCGCGGGATGACCTTCGCCGCGCCGAGCGCCGTGGCGCGCTCCGGGATCAGCTCCTCCTCGCCCGTCACCTCCTGCGCGCCGCTGGTCACGACCAGCAGATCCACCTCCCCGTCTTCCGCGGCCAGGGTCCGCGCCAGGAAGACGAGGCTGTAGTAGCCGAGGTCGAGGGTCTCCTTCAGGTTGTCGGCCCGCGGGCCGGCGCTCCAGAGGTGGACGACCTTGTGCGGCAGCCTGCCGGAGCCCTTGAGGTCGGCCACGAGCGCGGCGTAGTCGGCCTCGCTGCGCGGATCGAGACGGTAGTCGCCGTCGGAAACCCTTGCGAACGCGTGGCCGGCTTCGACCGTGGTCACGTCGGCGCCCAGCTCGCGCAGCCGGCGCTCGAGGTGGGGTCCGAGGCCGTCCTGCGCCGTGAACAGCAGCCAGCGCGTGGCGTCACCATGACCCTTCCCCACCAGCTCGGCGAGGTCGAGCGGCGCGGGCCTCTCGGTGCGCTTCCAGGCCGGGGCCCAGAACCAGTCCGCCGGGTCCTTCGAGGCCTTCCTGCGGCCGGCCAGCTCGGGCTGGAGCGGATCGACCCAGTAGCGCTGGCGCTCGAAGGGATAGGTCGGCAGCGGCACGCGGCGGCGGCGCTCGGCGGACCAGAAGGAGCCGAAGTCGATCTCCACGCCGGCCAGCCAGAGCCGGCCGAGCGCGGTCAGGATGAACGCCGCGTCCTCGTGCTTCTCCTTGGGATGGCGGATCGTCGAGACGATCGCGTGCGTTACCTGTTTGGCTGGATGGACCCGCGCCGAGGTCGAGAGTACGTTGCTCGGCCCGACCTCCAGGAGCACCCGGGCGTCGTCCTTGAACAGCTCGCCGAGGTTGTCCGCGAAGCGCACGGCGCCGCGGAGCTGCGCTGCCCAGTAGTCCGGGCTCGTGGCCTCCTCGGGCAGGATCCAGGTGCCGGAGACGTTCGACAGGTACGGGATGCGCGGCGCCTGCCTCGGCACGCGCGCCACGGTGGCCCGGAACTCGTCGAGGATCGGGTCCATCATGGCCGAGTGGAAGGCGTGCGAGGTGTGGACCGGCCGCACGTCGAGACCGCGGCCCTCCATCTCCTGCCGGAACGCGGCCACGGCCTCGTGCGTGCCGGAGACGACCGTCATGTCGATCCGGTTGATCGCGCCCACCGAGACCTGCGGATGGCTCGCGAGGAGCGGCAGCACCTCGGCCTCCGGCAGCGGCACGGCGAGCATGGCGCCGGAGGGCAGGCTCTGCACGAGCCGGCCGCGGCGGGCCACGAGCACCAGGCCGTCTTCCATGGAGTATACGCCCGCGAGAGCCGCGGCCGTATACTCGCCGACGCTGTGGCCGATCATGGCCTGCGGGCGCACGCCCCAGCTCAGGAAGAGCTGCGCGGTGGCGTACTCGATCACGAAGAGCGCCGGCTGCGCGTACAGGGTCTGGCGCAGGCGCTCGCCGGCCGCTTCGAGGTCCGCGCCCTCTGCGGGATAGATCACCTCGCGGATGTCCACTCCGTCCAGGTGCGGCTTGAGGATCTCCGCGCAGCGGTCCACCACGTCGCGGAACACGGGCTCGGTGTCGTAGAGATCGCGGCCCATGTTCGGATACTGGGAACCCTGGCCCGGGAAGAGGAAGGCCACGGCGCGCTCGCCGGCCTCGCGATAGCCGGAGACGACCCGGTCCGGCTCCATCTCGCGCAGGGCCTGCGCGGCGTCCTCCAGGCTCTCCGCGACCACGAAGCGCCGGTTGTCGAAAACCTTTCTACCCGTCTGGAGAGTAAAGGCGACATCCGCCAGAGGCTGGTCATGGCGTTCGCCGAGATGCGTGGCGAGGTCGCCGGTGAGCGTCTCGAGCGCGGTCGGCGTCTTGGCCGAGATCACGAGGAGCTGGTAGGGCCGCGACGCTCCCGACGCCTCCTGCTCCGGCGCCTCCTCCAGGATCATGTGGGTGTTGGTGCCGCCCATGCCGAGCGAGGACACGCCGGCGCGACGCGGGATGCCCGCGGGCGGCTCCCAGGCTTTCAGCTCGGTCGAGACGTAGAACGGGCTGTTCTCGAAGTCGATCTTCGGGTTCGGGTTCTTGAAATGGAGGATCGGCACCAGGGTCTTGTGGTGCAGGCAGAGCGCGGCCTTGATGAAGCCCGCGACGCCGGCCGCGGTGTCGAGGTGGCCGATGTTGGTCTTCACCGAGCCGATGGCGCAGTACTGCTTTTTATCCGTGCCGGCGCGGAAGGCCTGCGTATAGGCGGCGACCTCGATCGGGTCGCCGAGCAGCGTTCCGGTGCCGTGGGCCTCGACGTAGGTGATCGTGTCCGGCGTGACGCCGGCCGCGGCCTGCGCCATGAGGATGACGTCGGCGTGGCCGTCCACGCTCGGCGCCATGTAGCTCACCTTGTTGGAGCCGTCGTTGTTGCAGGCCGAGCCCTTGACCACCGCGAGCACGTTGTCGCCGTCGGCGAGCGCCTCGGACAGGCGCTTGAGGATTACCGCGCCGCCGCCGTGGCCGCTCACGAAGCCCTTGGCGTCGGCGTCGAAGGTGCGGCAGTGGCCTTCCGGATCGGTGGTGCCGCCCTCCTGGTACATGTAGCCCTGGATCTCGGGCACGTGGATCGAGCAGCCGCCCGCGATCGCCATGTCGCACTCGTGGTTGAGCAGGCTCAGGCACGCGTAGTGGATCGCGGTGAGCGAGGTCGAGGACGAGGACTGCACCAGAACGCTCGGGCCGCGCAGGTTCATGCGGTACGAGACCTCGGTCGTGATGCTGTCCTTGTCGTTGCCGATCGCGGCCGCGAGGCTGTCCACCGACGCCACGAGGTCGATGTGGTAATAAAGGTTTTTGAGCCAGTAGGTGTTCATGCTCTGGCCCGCGAACACGCCCACGCGGCCCGGGTAGCGCTCGGTGTCGTAGCCCGCGTTCTCCATCGCTTCCCAGGCGCACTCGAGGAACACGCGGTGCTGCGGATCGGTGAGCTCGGCGCTCCGCGGGTTGTAGCCGAAGAAACCGGCGTCGAAGAGCTCGACGTCGCCCACGATGCCCTGAGCCTTGACGTAGTTCGGGTTCGCGACCAGATCGGGGTCGTTGCCCGCGGCGATCAGCTCCTCGGCCGTGAAGTGGCGGATGGACTCCACCCGCTCCTTGAGGTGCTGCCAGAGCTGGTCCGGGTTGGCCGCGCCCGGGAACCGGCCGCCCATGCCGATGATCGCGATCTCGGTCTCCCTGCCCGCTCCGCGCTTGGCTTCGGCGCGCCGCCGGCTCTCCTCCACCGCGCTGGTCTCTTCAGCGCCGGGCGCGAGGAATCTCACGAGCGAGCCGATCGTCGGGTAGCGGAAGAGATCGATCAACGACACTTCCTGGATCACGCCCTGGGCCTGCAGCGATTCCTTGAGGCGCGCGTGGACGCGGGTCATCAGGAGCGAGTGGCCGCCGAGGTCGAAGAAGTTGTCGTTGACGCCGACCTTGTCGACCTTGAGCGCCTCCTTCCAGACCTCCGCGATGACGCGCTCCAGCTCGCCGCGCGGCGCGACATAGGCCGCGGCCAGCTCCGGCCGGAGCTGCTCGGGCACCGGCAGGGCCTTCACGTCGAGCTTGCCGTTCGCCGAGAGCGGCAGCGCGGCGAGGTTCAGGAAGACCGCCGGCACCATGTAGTCCGGCAGCTTCTCCTTGGCGAAGGCGATCAGGTCTCCGGCCGTGGGCGCTTGGCCCTCGACCGGAACGATGTAGGCCACGAGGCGCTTCTCGCCGGTGTCCTCGCGCGGGACGACCGCGCATTCCCGGACCGCCGGATGGAGGCCGAGGACGGTCTCGATCTCACCCAGCTCGATGCGGAAGCCGCGGATCTTGACCTGTTGATCGATGCGGCCCAGGTACTCCAGGCGGCCGTCGGAGCGCCAGCGCGCCAGGTCGCCGGTGCGGTACATGCGGCTGCCGGACTGGAGAGGATCGGGAACGAAGCGCTCGGCCGTGCCGGCCTGGTTCTTCTGGTACCCGCGCGCCACGCCCTCGCCCGCGATGTAGAGCTCGCCCGGCGCGCCCACCGGCCGCGGCTGGAGGTCGGCGTCCAGCACGTAGAGGCGGTGGCCGGTGACCGGCCGGCCGATCGGGATCGGCTGGCTCGACGCGAAGTCCTCCGCGGTCAGGCGGTGGACGGTCGAGCAGATCGCGGTCTCGGTCAGGCCGTAGCCGTTGACCAGCTCGGCGGTGTCGAGGAGCCGATCCACGTCGCCCGCCGACAGCGACTCGCCGCCGGAGAGGATCAGACGTAGCTTCGGAAGCTGATCCTTGATCGCGTTCAAGCCTGCGATCATCGACGGCACGGTGCTCAGGATCGACACACCCTGGCGGCCGATCAGGTCGGCGAGGCGGCTGAAGTCGAGCGTCTCGCCCTTCTCCGCCATCGCCACCGCGGCGCCCGCGCAGAGCGGCGGCAGGATCTCGCCCACGAAGCTCGCTGAGGCCACCGAGGTCAGCGGCAGCACCACGTCCTCCGTGCCCGGCCGGTAGCTGCCGAGGAAGGAGGCGATCATCGCGACGAGGTTGCGGTGCTCCAGGAGGACGCCTTTGGGCTCTCCGGTGGAGCCGGAGGTGTAGATGAGGCAGGCGAGCCCCTCACCCCCCTGGCCCCCCTCTCCCATCCCCTCCCGCCGACCGGGAGAGGGGGGAACGTGAGCCTGGCTTTCGGGCGTGAGGGGGCGCCCCTCTCCCGGCGGTTGGGAGGGGATGGGAGAGGGGTCGGGGGTGAGGGGCACGACGGTGACGCCCGCCGGCCAGCTCAATCCCGGCTGGGACAGAACGATCCGCGCTCCCGCGTTTTCCACCATGAAGGCCCGGCGCTCGGCCGGGGCTTCGGGGTCCATCGGGAGATAGCCGGCTCCGGACTTGAGGATGCCGAGGGTGCCGGCGAGCAGCTCGGGCGACCGGTCGGCCACGAGGCCGACGAGGTCGTCCGGGCCGACGCCCTGGCTCCGCAGATGGGCGGCGACGCGGTCGGCCTTCTCGTTCAGCTCGCGGTAGGTCCAACGCTGGTCCCCGGAAAGGACGGCGATGGCGTCGGGCGTCTTCGCGGCCTGGGCCTCGAACAGCTCGTGGACCAACGCTCCGGCCGGCAGGTCGGCGGCGGGCTCGGCGGGACGGTTCCACTCGGTGAGGAGGAGCGCCTGCTCGGGCTCGGCGACGATCGGCAGCGCGGAGAGGCTCCGGTTCGGATCGGCCGCGGCGGCTTCGACGAGGGTGAGGAAGCTCCTCACCATGCGCTCGGCCGTCTCCCGGTCGAAGAGATCGACGTTGAAGTCGAGCGTGCCCGCGAGGCCGCCTCCCAGCTCGCCCACGGACATCGTGAGGTCGAACTGCGCGACCCGCTGCGGCAGCGGCAGGTGCCGGAGGCGCAGGCCTCCGACCTCCACCTCGGCCCCGGCCTCGCCGACGGCGAAGGCGGTCAGGCCCTGCTCCTGACCTTCCGTTCCAGGGAGGCTCGGCGCGTTCTGGAGCGCGAACATGACCTGGAATACCGGCGAGCGGCTCGGATCGCGCTGCGGCTGGAGCTTTTCGACCAGCGTCGGGAACGGGTAGTCCTGGTGCTCGAAGGCGCCGAGCACGGCGCGGCGCGTGGAAGACAGAAAGTCCGAGAACGACGGATCGGCCGAGGCGTCCGAACGAAGCACGACCGGGTTCACGAAGTAGCCGACCACGCCGGAGAGGCGCGCCCGGCCGCGGCCCGCCGAGGGCGAGCCCACGAGCAGGTCGGACTGGCCGGCGTAGCGGTGGATCATCGCCTGGAAGGCGGCGAGGAGCGTCATGTAGAGCGTGGACTGGCGCTCCTGGCCCAGCGCCTTGACCCGCTTCGTCACCTCGGGACCGACGCGGAAGCTCACCGCGTCGCCCGTATACGTCTGCACCGGCGGGCGCGGACGGTCGGTCGGCAGGTCGAGCACCGGCAGCTCGCCGCCGAGGGCCTGCTTCCAGTAGGAGAGCTGCGCGTCTCCTTCAGCGCCGCCAAGCGCATCGCGCTGCCACTGGACGTAGTCGGTGAAGCGCAGCTCAGGCCGCGCCATCTCGACCTGGCGGCCGGAGACAAAGGCCGAGTAGTAGGCGCCCAGCTCGCGCGCCAGCACCGCGACCGACCAGAAGTCGCTCACGACGTGGTGCATCGTGAGAAGGAGGACGGTCTCCTCGGCCGAGCGCCGGTAGAGCCGGACGCGCAGCAGCGGTCCGGCCTCCAGGTCAAAGGGCCGGTTGGCCTCCCCGTCGAGAGCCTTCATCAGCTCGCCGTCGCTCCACCCGGAAGCGTCCTCTTCGACGAACGAGACGCCCATCGTCTCGTGGACCTTCTGCACCGGCTCGCCGTCCTCCACCGCGAAGGTGGTGCGGAGCGCCGGGTGGCGGTCCACCAGGGCCTGGAACGCGGCCTGGAGAGCTTTCGTCTCGACGGGCGAGACCACGCGCACGGCGGTCGGCATGTTGTACGCGGCGCTGCCGGGCTCCAGGCGCCAGAGGAACCAGAGCGCCTTCTGGCCGTCGGAGAGCGGGAACGAGCCGCTCTCCGGACCGGCCGGAGTCACCGAGACCGGTGCCTCGGCCCTGCCCAGACCGCCGGCCACCTGGTCCGCGATCTGGCCCAGCGTGATGCCGCCGAAAAAGCTTTCCATCGGCAGCGAGACGCCGGTGCGCGACTCGATCTCGTGCATCAGCTCGATCGCCTTGAGCGAGTCGAGCGCGTAGTCGGCCACGGCGCGCGACGGCGAGATGTCCGAGAGGCGCACGTTCGCCGCCGCGGCCAGCCGGCCCGCCAGCCAGAGCACCACGTCGTCCCGGTTCTTCAGCTCCGCAGGCCCCGCGTCCGCCGCTTCTCCTCCACCGGTCGAGCTGCCCTCCTTCCAGAGGCCGACGAGGTCGAGCCGGCCTTCGAGGAAGTCGGCCTTGCTCTGGCGGCGCTGGATCTTGCCGCTGGTCGTCTTGGGCACGCTGCCGGGCTTGATGAGCGCCAGCGCGTGGAGCTGGATCTCGTGGTCGTCGGCGAGCGCCTTGCGCACCGCCGCGGCGATCTCGTCCACGTCCGCCGTCCGCGCCTCGCGCTGCACCTCCTGGACGATCACCAGCCGCTCCTCGCCGTCCACGTCCACCGAGAACGCCGCGCCCGAGCCGGGCCGCAGCGCGCGATGGGCGCGCTCGGCGGTCAGCTCCAGGTCCTGCGGGTAGTGGTTGGTGCCGCGGATGATGACCAGGTCCTTCTGCCGGCCGGTGATGAACAGCTCGCCGTCCCAGAGGAACCCGAGGTCGCCGGTGCGCAGGAACGGGCCGTAGCCGTCGGCCCCTTCACCCGATAGACGCGCGTTGAAGGTCTCCTCGGTCACGTCCGGCCGGTTCCAGTAGCCCCGCGCGATGCTGCCGCCCTTGACCCAGATCTCGCCCACCTGGCCCTGCGGCCGGCGCTCGCGGGTCTCGGGATCGGCGATCACCGCCTCCAGGTCGCCCAGGATGCGGCCGCAGCCGACGAGCATGCGCGAGGGCTCTCCTTCCACCGCCGGCACGACCCGGTTCTTCCCCAGCTCGTCGGCGCGGAAGGCGGTCGCCACGTGGCGCTCGTGCTTGGTGCCGGCCGAGACAATCAGCGTGGTCTCGGCAAGGCCATAGCAGGGGTAGAGCGCCTCGGGCCGGAAGCCGTAGGGCGCGTAGACCTTGGCGAACTTGCGCAGCGTCTCCTGGCGCACGGGCTCGGCGCCGTTGAAAGCCACGCGCCAGCTCGACAGGTCGAGGCCCTCGCGCTGCTCGGGCGAGACCTTGTAGATGCACAGCTCGTAGGCGAAGTTCGGGCCGCCGCTGGTGTGGCCGCGGTACTGCGAGATCGCCTTGAGCCAGCGCACCGGGCTCTGCAGGAACGACACCGGCGCCATGAGCGTGCACGGCGTGCCCACGTACATCGACTGGATCATGTTCCCGATCAGACCCAGGTCGTGATAGAGCGGCAGCCAGCTCACGCACGGCGTCTCCGAGTCGTGCTCGCAGGCGTTCTTGATCAGGTTTTCGTTGTGCAGCAGGTTGCCGTGCGTGACCATCACGCCCTTGGGCGTGGCGGTCGAGCCGGAGGTGTACTGGAAGAAGGCGAGGGTGTCGCGGTCCGCGCGCGGGTCCACCCAGCGGTCGGCCCAGTTTTGATCGAGGTCGTCGGTCGTGCGCCAGGTGAGCGCCTTCAGGTCCGGCAGCTCCTCGACCCGGCGCTCGATCCCCGAGAAGACTCCGGTCGTGGTGAGCGTGACCTCGGCCTGGGCGTCGGACAGGATGGCGCGGATGCGCGGCATGGGCCGGTTCGGCCGGGGCGGGTAGGCCGGCACGGCCACGATTCCGCCGTACAGGCAGCCGAAAAAGGCAGCCACGTAGTCGAGGCTCGCCGGATAGAGCAGCAGCGCGCGGTCGCCGCGCGCCGAGAGATCCTGGAGCAGAGCGCCGATGGCGCGGGCGCGGCGGTCCAGCTCGGCGTAAGTGAAGGTGGCTTCCTCCACCTCGCCGTCCGCGAGGAAACGATAGGCAAGCCGGTCCGGCTGGCGCTCGGCGCGCCAGCGCAGGACATCGACCAGGGAATTCAGACCGAAGGGATTCAGTTCGTCACTCATTTTTCCGGTGTCAGGGTCAACACCGACTCGGCCTGGGCCCGGGCGGCGTCGCGGCTCGCGAGCACCGGGTGGTACTCGCTCGCCGCCCACATCCGGGCCTGGTCGTCGCGGTGGGGATGAAACGGAAGGGCGGTCTGCCCGGTGCTGTTGACCGCGATCGAGCGGCTCAGGTCCGAGAGGTCCGCGATGAAACGCTGAGAGGGGCCGAAGCCCACCTGGAAGTCCTGATCGGGATCGCCGCCGTTCGCGTTGACCGTCGAGCCGTCGCCGGACAGCGGGAACGTCGGGCTGTTGAAGATCCAGTTGAGCGGCGCGACCGGGCTCAGGCCGAGCGGCTGGTGCTTGAAGGAGATCTTGTGCAGCTCTCCCCACTTCCAGTCCGCGGGGTCGCCGCCGAGCTCGTCCGACAGCCAGGCCACCGCCTCGGTGAAGCTCTTCCGGACGATGTCGTCCCGCGTCTCGACCTTGCCGGGCGTGCCCTTGTCGTCGAACCACGGGTCGTTCGGCCGCTGCAGCATGGCGGCAAACATGTCGGTCTGCATGAACACCAGCCCCTTGGCCGGGCTCTCCATGAGGTCGTTGCCCATCTCATCCTTGAAGGTGTCCGGCAGCAGGAAACGGAGCCACGCCGAGTAGATCGCCGGCGCCGCCGAGTCCTTGCCGAAGCGCAGGTCCCAGCCTTCGATGGTCGCGAGCGCCTTGCGTTCCGTCTCGGACAGCTTCGCGCCCTGCATGGCAGCCAGCAGGCCCGGCCGCATCTTGCCGGCCGAGCCGAGCACCACGTCGGCCTGGAACTTCTTCATGTCATCCAAGGTCACCTTCGGATTCCCGGCGACCAGCTCGTTGATGCGGCGCGCCCGTTCCGGCGGCGGCCAGTCGCGGGTCAGCGTGAACGGGTAGCTGTCCGGCACCACCTTGTGGTTCGCCGACACCACGTAGCCGGCCGGCGGGTTGAGCGCGAACGGCATGTCCTCGTACGGGATGAAGCCCTGCCACTCGAACTGGCCGGTCCAGCCGGGCACGGGCTCGGTGCCGGCGTGGCCGGGCGCGCGTAGCGGCACCCGGGCGGTCGACTGGTAGCCGATGTTGCCGTCCACGTCGGCGTAGGTGAAGTTCAGGCTCGGCGTGTCCCACATCGAGAGCGCCTGGTGGAACTCCTGCCAGTTGCCGGCGCGGTCCACGGCCGAGATGGCGTCGAGCAGCCGGCTGCCCTCCGCGGAGGCCCAGTGCAGAGCGAGAGCCCGGGGATCCTTCCATTCCGGCATGACCGAATGGATGAGCGGCCCGTGCCGCGTCGAGAGCACCTCCAGCGTCACCGACGGCTTGCCCTTGACCGGGATCGCCTCCTTCTCGACCGTCAGGTCCTCCCAGCGGCCCTGGAACATCGCCTTCTTCGGGTTCTTCGGATCGTCCAGCTTCTCGATGTAGACGTCCTGCACGTCCGCGTTCAGGTTCGTGACGCCCCAGGCCGCGCGGCGGTTCTGGCCCATGATGACGAACGGCAGGCCGGCCAGCGAATAACCGGTCACGTCGAAGCGCCCGGCGTGCAGGCCGATCTCGTACCAGACCGACGGCAGGGCGAGGCCGAGGTGCGTGTCGTTGGCGAGCAGCGGCTTGCCGGTGGCCGTGCGGCTGCCGTGCACCACCCACGAGTTGCTCCCCCAGGTGAGGTCCGGCCGGCCGAACGCCGGCAGGTAGGTCGCCAGGCGGCGCGTGAGCTCGTCCTGGCGGATGGCCGCGGAGGCCGCCGACCCCGCCGACCCCGCGACATTGCCCGGCAGATTCAGCACGGGCACGGGCGCCGGATTGCCCGGCGACGGCACGATGAACGGCCCCTCCGCCGGATAGGGCGGGATGAGCTGGCGGATGGCCTCCGGGCTGAGCTTCGCGGCCATGCGGAAGCGCGCCAGCTCGAGCGGCGAGTTGAGGCTGAGATTGAGACTGAGCGCCCGGCTCCAGGCCAGCGTGTCCACCGGCGACCACGGGTCGGGATGGACGCCGAGGACCGTGAACTCGATCGGCAGCTTCCCCTCGTGCGTCTTGAGGAACGCGTTCACCCCGGCGGCATACACCTCGAGGAAGGCGCGGGTCTCGGGCGACAGCAGGGCGAGATCCTTCTCCGCCGAGCGGCGCAGGCCGAGCGTGCGCAGGTAGCGGTCCGCGGGCAGCGGCGCCTCGCCGAAGAGCGAGCTGAGCCGGCCGCTCGCCACCGTGCGGCTGAACTGCATCTGCCAGAGCCGGTCCTGGGCGTGGACGTAGCCTTGCGCGAAGAAGAGATCGCGCTCGTTCTGCGCGAACAGGTGGGGCACGCCCCAGCGGTCGCGGATCACCTCCACCGGCGCCGACAGGCCGGCGACCGCGATGGAGCCCTCGACCTGCGGATACGAGCGGCGGATCTTCCACCAGCCCCACACCAGCACGACGACGAGGAGCGCGGCGAGCGCGAGCAGGAGAATCTTGATAGCCTTCCTGAGCCGTTTCATATGGACGTCGATTTTTGACCCGTAATTGAGACAGCCGGTGATCACGAAAATCGCGCGAAAGATCGTGCGAAAGGACGGAGCCCAGGGCGATCCGAGGCGCGGAGAGCCTACTGCAAACCTCTCCGTCCCGTCCATTGGCGGCGACCGACAGGCGGCCGGTCCGCTTTTGGCCGCCGCGAAGCACCTATCACAGTAGTGCCACGTCCACCTCAAGGTGGGACGGGTACCGTTTCGCCCCCGAAACCGCTCTTCAGGAGGGAGCAAATCGATGAACAAGTGCAGGTCTATGGTCTGTGCCGCGAGCGCCTTCGGGCTGCTGCTGGCGGGCTCCGTTCACGGAGTCACGTTCCAGAACGTCCCCCTCGACTTCAGCCACCAGCCGTCCGTCCGTCTCCAGACTCTCCTCGGCTACTTCGCCGACGATGTGATGGACGTCCCCACCGAGTACGTTCCGGCGCCGTTCAAGCCTTACGGCGTGCCGGGCGTCGCGATCTTCGACTACGACGGCGACGGTGACTACGACATCTACGTCACCAACGGTCCGGGAGCGGCGAACGGCCTGTTCTCGAACCAGCTCGTCGAGAGCCACAGCCTCGGCTTCGTGGACGTCGCCGCCGACGCCGGCGTCGCCCTGACCGACGTGGACAGCCAGGGCGTCTGCTACGGCGACATCGACAACGACAGCGACCCCGACCTCCTGGTCCTGGGCTTCAATGGGGCGCACCACCTGTTCGAGAACGACGGCGACGGCACGTTCACCGACATCTCGACCAGCAGCCACGTCGGCGGCCAGATCCTCAACGGGGTCTCCTGCGCCATGGGCGACGTCAACAACGACGGCCTCCTCGACATCGCCATCGCCAACGCCTTCGACTTCACCACCATGACCGCGATCACCAGTGAGCCGGTGGTCCACAACCAGCCGAACCTGCTCTTCCTGAACCAGGGCGGCAACACCTTCACCGACGTCAGCGAGAGCTCGGGCATCCGCCACAAGATCACGGGCGCCGACTAT
>JBEQUE010000085.1:0-67643 GCA_040349255.1 Acidobacteriota bacterium
CCGGTGCAGTACGCCGACTTCGCGGCCTGGCAGCGCGAGCGCCTCTCGGGCGAGGCACTCGACGCCGAGCTCGCCTGGTGGCGGGAGCGCCTCGCCGGGGCCCCGCCGGTGCTCGACCTGCCCTCCGACCGGCCGCGCCCCGCGGTCCGGACCTCGCGCGGGACAACCCTCTCCTCCCTCCTGCCCGCGGAGCTGGCGCAGGAGCTCGGGCGGCTGGGCCAGCGGCATGGCGCCACGCTTTTCATGACGCTGCTCGCGGGCTTCGCCGCTCTGCTCTCGCGCTACGCCGACCGCGACGACATCCTGGTGGGCTCGCCGGTCGCCAACCGCCGCCGCGTGGAGCTGGAGGGCCTGATCGGCTTCTTCGTCAACACCCTGGTGCTGCGTCTCGGCCTGTCGGGCCCGCCCTCCTTCTCCAGGCTGGTGGAGCAGGCCCGCGAGGTGGTCCGCGAGGCGCTGCAGCACCAGGACCTGCCGTTCGAAAGGCTGGTCGAGGACCTGGAGCCGCGCCGCGATCTGTCGCACGCGCCGGTCGTCCAGGTGCTCTTCCAGCTCGAGGAGGAGGAGCCGCGGGCGATCGCGATCCCCGGCCTCGAGCTGCGGCCGCTCAGCCTGACCAGCGGCGTCGCGCGCGCCGACCTGACCGTCTCCGCCACGCGCGGCGCCGGCGGCCTCGCGATCGCCGCGGAGGCCAGCTCCGACCTGTTCGAGCCGGCCACCGTGGCGCGGCTGCTGGAGCACTTCGGCAACCTGCTGGCCGGGGCGGCCGGCGACCCGGAGCTGCCCGTCGGGGACCTCCCTCTGCTCGGCGCGGAGGAGCGCCGCCAGATCCTGGAGGAGTGGAGCCGGACGGCGGAAGCCCCGCCGGACGCCCGGCCGGTCCACGAGCGCGTCGCCGCCGCGGCGCGCGCCAACCCCGGCGCCCTGGCGGTGGAGCTCGGGGGCGAGCGGCTGACCTACGGCGAGCTGGACGGGCGGGCCGACCGCCTGGCGGCCCGGCTGCGCCGAGCCGGCGTGGGCGTTGAATCGCGCGTCGCGGTCCACGTCGAGCGCGGGCCGGAGATGGCGGTTGCCTTTCTGGCGGTGCTCAAGGCCGGGGGCGCCTACGTGCCGCTGGACCCGGAGCAGCCCGGGGAGCGGCTGGCGCTGATGATCGAGGACGCCGGGGCCGACGTGCTGCTGACCTCCCGCGCAGCCCCCTCGGTCCTGACGGCAGGACAGGTGGTCTTCCTCGACGAGGCCGGCGACGGCCCACCGCCGGGCGAGACCCCGCCGGAAGCCCTGGCCTACCTGATCTTCACCTCCGGCTCCACCGGCCGGCCCAAGGGCGTCGCCGTGCCGCACTCGGCGCTGAGCAACCTCGTGCAGTGGCACCTGGAGGCCTTCGGGGTGACGCCCGCCGACCGGGTGGCGCAGGTCGCGGGCCTGGGCTTCGACGCCTCGGTCTGGGAGATCTGGCCCTGCCTGGCCGCCGGTGCCAGCCTCCACCTCGTCCCCGGAGAGATCCGGACGGCGCCCGAGGCGGTGCGCCGGTGGCTGGTCGCGGAGCGGATCACCGTCGCCTTCCTGCCCACGCCCCTGGCGGAGGCGGTCCTGGCGCTGCCGGACCCGGAGTGGGGCTCCCTGCGCGTCCTGCTGACCGGCGGCGATCGTCTGCGCCTGCCGGCGCCGGCGCCCGCCGCGCCGGCGCTGGTCAACAACTACGGCCCGACCGAGAACGCGGTGGTGGCGACCTCGGGTGTCGTGGCTCCCGGCTCTCCGGCGGGCAGCCTGCCGCCGATCGGCCGGCCGGTGAGCCGCGTCCGGGCCCATGTCCTCGATCGCCGGGGCCTCCCGGTGCCCGCTCTGGTCGCGGGCGAGCTCTGGCTTGGAGGGGCCAGCCTCGCCAGGGGGTACTTCGGCCGGCCGGACCTGACCGCGGAGCGCTTCCTCCCCGATCCTTTCGGAGAGGGCGGCCGGCTCTACCGCACCGGCGACCTGGTGCGCTGGCGCCGCGACGGCGGGCTGGAGTATCTGGGCCGCGCCGACCAGCAGGTCAAGGTGAGGGGCGTCCGCATCGAGCCCGGCGAGATCGAGGCCGCGCTCGCGGCCCATCCCGCGGTGCGCGAGGCGGTCGTGGTGGCCGGGGAGGACCTTGCTGGAGACCGCCGCCTGGTCGCCTACGTGGCAGCAGAGGCGTCGTCGGCCGGCGAGCTGCGGAGCTTCCTGGGAGCCCGCCTGCCGGCGGCCATGGTGCCCTCCGCCTTCGTGTTTCTGGACCGGCTGCCGCTGACCCCGAACGGCAAGGTGGACCGGCGGGCTCTGCCGGCACCCGAGGGGAGCGGGGAGGCGGAGCGGTACGTGGCCCCCGGCACCTCGGTCGAAGAGCTCCTGGCTGGGATCTGGTCGGAGATCCTGAGCGTCGCGCGGGTCGGAGCCGGGGACGACTTCTTCGCCCTGGGCGGCCATTCGCTGCTGGCGACGCGGGTGGTGTCGGCGGTCCGGCGCACGTTCGGCGTGGAGCTGCCCCTGCGAGCGCTGTTCGAAGCCCCGATCCTCGCCGACCTGGCCCGCCGGGTGGAGGCGGCGCTGCGCGACGGGACGGAGGCCGCAACTCCGGCGCTTCGACCCGTGCCCAGGGACGGAACGCTGCCGCTGTCGTTCTCCCAGGAGCGCCTCTGGTTTGTCGATCAGCTCCAGCCGGGGACCGCGGTCTACAACCTGCCGGTCTTCTTCCGCGTGGACGGACGCCTCTCGGCGCGGCTCCTGGAGGCCGTCCTGTCCGAGGTCGTGCGCCGGCACGAAGTGCTGCGCACCCGCTTCGAAGCGGTCGACGGCGCGCCGCGACAGAGGATCGAGCCGGCGCGGCCTTTCCCGGTGCCGGTGGCGGACCTGTCCGGGCTGGTGGCCGAAGCCCGGTCGTCCGAGCTGGCACGGCTCGCGGGCGAGGAGGCGCGGCGCCCGTTCGATCTGCAGGAGGGGCGGCTTCTGCGCGTGGTCCTGGTCGATCTGGGCGAGGAGCAGGCCGTGCTGTTCAACCTCCACCACATCGCCGGGGACGGCTGGTCCATGGGCGTGCTGACCCGCGAGGTCGTGGCGCTCTACGGAGCGTTCCGGGCCGGGAAGCCGTCGCCGTTGGCGGAGCCGGCGGTGCAGTATGCCGACTTCGCCGCCTGGCAGCGGCAGTGGCTGTCCGGACCGGCGCTGGAGCGGCAGGTCGCCTACTGGCGCGAGCGCCTGGCCGGCGTGCCGGCGGTGCTCGACCTGCCCGTCGACAGGCCACGGCCGCCCGCGCAGGACTTCCGGGGAGGCCGCCTGACCCTGCGGCTGCCGCGGGAGTTCTCCGAGGCGCTGCGCGACCAGGGCCGGCGGGAAGGGGTGACCCTGTTCATGCTGCTGCTGGCGGCCTTCGAGGCGCTGCTGTCGCGGCACACGCGGCAGGACATGCTGGCGGTGGGGACGCCGATCGCAAACCGGCACCGGGAGGAGACGGAGGGGCTGATCGGCTTTTTCGTCAACACGCTGGCGCTGACTGGGGATCTCCGGGGCGACCCGACCTGGAGGGAGCTGCTGGCCCGTTCGCGGGAGGCGAGCCTCGGCGCCTACGCGCACCAGGACCTGCCGTTCGAGAAGCTGGTCGAGGAGCTGGAGCCGCAGCGCGATCTCTCGACGAGCCCGCTGTTCCAGGTGATGCTGGTGCTGCAGAACACCCCGCGGGAGGCCCTGGAGCTGCCGGGCCTGCGCCTGGAGCCGCTGGAGAGCGACACCGGCACGGCGAAGTTCGACCTGACGCTGACCGTGCACGACGACGGCGAGAGCCTCGCCGCCTCACTCAACTACAGGACCGGCCTGTTCGAGACCGCCACGGCGCGGCGGCTCCTGGAGCGCTTCGAGTGGCTGCTTGCGGGCGCCGCGGCGTCGCCGGAGGCCCGCGTCCGGGCGCTGCCGCTGCTGAGCCGGGAGGAGCGCGCGCAACTGCTGGTTTCGTGGAACGCCACGGCCACGGAGACGACGCGGCGGGACGCCTGCCTGCACGAGCTGATCTCGGCCCAGGCGGCGCGCACGCCGGAAGCGGTGGCGGTGCGCTGCGAGGACCGGGCGCTGAGTTACCGGGAGCTGGAGCGCGAGGCCGGCCGTCTCGCGCTGTACCTGCGCGGCCTGGGAGTGGGGCCGGAGGTGCCGGTCGGGTTGCTGATGGAGCAGAGCCTGGAGGGAATCGTGGGCCTCCTCGGCATTCTTCAGGCGGGAGGCGCCTATGTGCCGCTGGATCCCGAGGCTCCGGCCGAGCGGCTGGCCGCCATCGTGGAGGATGCCGGTCTCTCCCTGGTAGTGACCCGCGGGGCGGCCCGGGAAGTGCCGCTGGCGGGCTCGCGGACGATCCGGCTCGACGAGCTGCCGGAGGGGGACGGCACTCCGGAGTCCCTGTCCTCGCCGTCGAACCTGGCGTACGTGCTGTACACCTCGGGCTCGACGGGGCGGCCCAAGGGAGTGATGGTGGAGCACCGTTCGGTGGTCAACTACTCGCTGGCGATCGTGGAGAAGCTGGGCCTGGGACCGGGGGCGAGCTTCGCGCAGGTGCAGCCGCTGACGGTGGATTCCTGCGTGACGGCGATCTTCCCGCCGCTGCTGAGCGGCGGCTCCGTGCACACGGTGACCCGGCAGCGGGCGCTCGACGCCGGAGCTCTGTGCGAGATCCTGGGCCGGCATCCGGCCGACGGCATGAAGATCGCGCCGTCGCACCTGTCGGCGCTGCTCGCGGCGGCGCCGGAGGGGCCGCTGCTGCCGCGGCGATGGCTGGTGGTGGGAGGCGAACCGTCGCAACTCGCCTGGCTGCGGCGGCTGCGGGCGGAGGCGCCGGAGCGCGCGGTGTTCAACCACTACGGTCCGACCGAGGCGACGGTGGGAATGCTGATGTACCCGGTCGAGGAGCTCCCGGAGCCGGGTTTCTCGCAGGCGGCTCCGGTGGGCAGGCCGCTGGCGAACTGCCAGGGTTACCTGCTGGACTCGGAGCTGGCGCCGGTGCCGCCAGGCACCCTGGGCCAGCTCTACATCGGCGGCGACTGTGTGGCCCGGGGCTACCTGGGGAGGCCGGACCTGACGGCGGAGCGGTTCCTGCCGGACCCGTATGCCGCGGAGCCCGGCGGCCGGCTGTACGACAGCGGCGACCTGATGCGCCACACGGCGGAGGGCGACCTGGTCTTCTTCGGCCGCCTCGACCATCAGGTCAAGATCCGGGGCTTCCGGATCGAGCTCGGGGAGATCGAGGCGGCGGTGGCCCGCCACCCCGGGGTGAGGGAAGCGGTGGTGCGGGTCTGGGAGGAGGCCCCGGGCCGCAACGGGCTGGTGGCGTACGTGGTGACGCGCGAGGGCGCGGCGGCGGTGGACGCGCGGGAGCTGCGCCGCTTCCTGGCCGACAGGCTGCCGGACGTCATGCTGCCTTCGGCGGTGGTGGCGCTGGCGGATCTGCCGCGCACCCCGCACGGCAAGCTCGACCTCAAGGCTCTCCCCGCGCCCCTGCCCGCGGAAGGGGAGGCAGAGAACGCCGCTCCGCGCACCCCGGCCGAGGAGCGGATGGCCGGGATCTGGAGCGCGGTTCTCGCCCGCGCCCCCATCGGGATCCACGACAACTTCTTCGAGAGCGGCGGCCATTCGCTGCTCGCCATTCAGCTCGTGGCGCAGGTACGCCAGGCCTTCGGCGTGGACCTCCCGCTGCGCACCCTGTTCGAAGCGCCGACGGTGGCGGAGCTCGCCGCGAAGGTGGCGGTCGCCCGGGCCGGGCGGAGCGCGGAGGAGACGGTCCTCGATCTGCCGACGATCCTGCCGGACCGCGGGTATCGCCATGAGCCCTTCCCCCTCAACGAGGTGCAGCAGGCCTACTGGGTCGGCCGCAGCCAGGCGTTCGAGCTCGGCAACAGCTCCACCTACAGCTACACCGAGCTGGAGAGCGAGGACCTGGACCTCGACCGCCTGGAATGGGTGATCAACCGCCTCATCGAGCGCCACTCCATGTTGCGCGCCATCGTCCTGCCGACCGGCGAGCAGCAGATCCTGGAGCGGGTGCCGCCCTTCCGCATCCCGGTCGAGGACCTGCGCGGCCTGACGGCCGGCGAGGCAGAGGCGCGTCTGGCCGCCCTGCGCCAGGGCTTGGCCCAGCAGGTGCTGCCGGCGGACCGATGGCCGCTCTTCGACCTGCGGGCCACCCTTCTTCCCGGGGGCCGGATCCGCCTGCACCTGGGCCGCGACGCCCTGATCTGGGACGCCTGGAGCTTCCGCATCCTGCGCCGCGACCTCGCCGCGCTGTACCGGGACCCGGACGCCGACTTGCCGGTTCTCGACCTCTCCTTCCGGGACTACGTGTTGGCGGAGCGGGCCCTCGAGAGCACGGCGCTCTACCAGCGCTCCCGCGGCTACTGGACCGACCGCCTGCCTACCCTGCCGCCGGCGCCCGAGCTGCCGCTGGCCAGGCCCCCCGGCTCGCTCGCCAGCCCGCGTTTCGTCCGCCGCGCCGGGATGATGGAACCGGAGCGCTGGTCGCGGCTGAAGAGCCGGGGCCACCAGCTCGGCCTGACGCCGTCCGGCCTGGTGCTCGCGGCGTTCTCCGAGGTGCTGGCCGCCTGGAGCCGGAGCCCGCGGCTCACGATCAACCTCACCCTGTTCCGGCGCCTGCCGATGCACCCTGAAGTCGACGAGCTCATCGGCGACTTCACCTCGCTGACCCTGCTGGAGGTGGATGCGGCCCGCGGCGGGAGCTTCGAGCTGCGCGCCCGCGCCGTCCAGGAGCGGCTCTGGGACGACCTGGACCATCCGTACTTCAGCGGCCTGAAGGTCCTGCGGGAGCTCGTCCGCCTGCGCGGCGGCGCTCCGGGGGACGTGCTGATGCCCGTGGTGCTCACGAGCACCCTGACCATGCCCGCGAACGATACGCCGGCGGCACCGGCGGCCGGCGGCCTGGCGGTCGAGGGCGGGTACTCGATCTCCCGGACCTCCCAGGTGTGGCTCGATCACCAGGTCTCGGAGGCGCGGGGCGCGCTGCGCTTCAACTGGGACGCGGTGGAGGATCTCTTCCCCCCGGGCCTGCTGGACGACATGTTCGGCGCCTACTGCCGTCTGCTGGAGCGGCTGGCGGACGGGGAGGAGGCCTGGCAGGCCACGTCCCTGGGCCTGCCGCCGACGGCCCAGGAGGAGCTCCGGGCGCGGGTCAACGCGACGGCGGAGCCACTCTCGGACGCGCTCCTGCACACGCTGGTCTCGGCGCGCGCCGCAGCCCAGCCGGACCATCCGGCGGTGGTCTCGGGGGACCGCGTGCTCTCCTATGCCCAGTTGGAGAGGCTCTCGACCCGGCTGGGCCGGCGCCTGCGGGAGCTGGGAGCGCGGCCGAACGAGCTGGTGGCGGTGGTGATGGAGAAGGGCTGGAAGCAGGCGGTGGCCGTGCTGGCGGTGCTCAAGTCGGGCGCGGCCTACCTGCCGCTCGACCCGGCGCTGCCCCCGGAGCGGCTGCGGTTCCTGCTGGAGCAGGGGGAGGCGCGGCTCGCGCTGACTCAGCCCTGGCTGCTGGAATCCCTGAGCTGGCCCTCCGGGGTGAAGCCCATCGCGGTCGAGGCCGGCGCGGAGGAGGGGGAGCCCGAGCCCCTGACGCCAGTGCAGGGCCCGCGGGATCTGGCCTACGTGATCTTCACCTCGGGCTCGACGGGTGTGCCCAAGGGAGTGATGATCGAGCACGAGGGTGCGGTCAACACGGTGCTCGACGTCAACCGGCGCTTCGGGATCGGTCCGGAGGACCGGGTGCTGGCGCTGTCGTCGCTGAGCTTCGACCTGTCGGTGTGGGACCTGTTCGGAGTTCTGGCGGCCGGGGGGACGGTGGTGATGCCGGATCCGTCGGGCCTGCGGGATCCGGAGCACTGGGCGGAGCGGATGGAGCGCTGGGGCGTGACGCTGTGGAACACGGTGCCGGCGCTGATGGAGATGCTGACGGAGTACACCTCGGGTCGCGCAAGTCCCGGGAGCCTGCGACTGGTGCTGTTGTCGGGGGACTGGATCGCGCTCGATCTGCCAGACCGGGTGCGCCATCTCTGGCCGGGTGCGGAGGTGATCAGCCTGGGCGGAGCGACGGAGGCGTCGATCTGGTCGATCCTGTACCCGATCGGGGAGGTGGAGCCTGACTGGAAGAGCATCCCGTACGGCCGGCCAATGGTGAACCAGACGTTCCACGTGCTGGACGAGCGCCTGGAGTCGCGGCCGGTCTGGGTGCCGGGAGACCTCTTCATCGGCGGTGTGGGCCTGGCGCGGGGCTACTGGCGCGACGCGGAGAAGACGAAGCGCAGTTTCGCGGTGCACCCGCGGACGGGGGAGCGCCTGTACCGGACGGGCGACAAGGGCCGCTGGCTGCCGGATGGGACGATCGAGTTCCTGGGGCGCGAGGACACGCAGGTCAAGATCCAGGGCTATCGAGTGGAGCTCGGGGAGATCGAGGCGGCCCTGGAGAGCCACCCGGAGGTGCGCTCGGCCGTGGTCTCCGCGGTGGGCCCGGAGCGCGGAGCCCGCCGGCTCGTCGCCTACGTCGTGCCGCGCGGCGGGGAGGCGCCGGAGCTCGAGGCGGTGCGGTCGTTCCTGCGCGCTGCGCTGCCGGAGTACATGGTGCCAGCGGCCCTGATCGTCCTGCCCGGGCTGCCGCTGACCGCCAACGGCAAGGTGGACCGCAAGGCCCTGCCGGTCCCCGAGCTGGCCTCGCAGGAGCCCGAGGACGCCTCCTCCGTTCCCCGGACTGCGGTCGAGGAGCGCTTGGTCGAGCTCTGGAAGTCGCTCCTCGGCATCGACCAGGTCGGCATCCACGACAGCCTCTTCCAGCTCGGCGGCAACTCCCTGACCTCGATCCAGCTCCTGGTGCGGGTCCGGGAGGCCTACGGCGTCGACGTGCCCCTGCGCAGCCTGTTCGAGGAGCCCACGGTGGCGGGCCTCGCGGCGCAGGTGGACCGCCTGCGAGCGGCCGGTGAAGGGGAAGCGCCGGCGGTGGGCACGGACATTCCTGCCGTGGCGCCGGATCCGGAGGCGCTCCACCTTTCCTTCCCGCTCAACGACGTCCAGCAGGCGTACTGGATCGGCCGCAGCAACGCCTTTGACCTGGGCAACGTCGCCTCCCACGGCTACCTGGAGCTGGAGTTCGCGGACCTGGACGTGGCGCGCTTCGAGCGCGCCTTCCGCCGGCTGATCCGGCACCACCCGATGCTCCGCGCCCTGGTCACGCCGGACGGGCAGCAGCGGATCCTGGAGACGGTGCCGCCCTACAGGGTGGAAGTTCTCGATCTGGCCGGCTGCGCCGGGCCGGAGGCTGCGCCCCGCCTGGCGGAGGTGCGGGAGACCCTTTCCCACCAGATCCTCCCGGTGGGGAGCTGGCCGCTCTTCGACGTGCGCGCCTCGCGGCTCCCCGGCGGCCGGGTCCGGCTCCACTGCAGCGTCGACATCCTCCTGGTCGACGCCTGGAGCTCGCTCCTCCTGTTCCGGCAGATGGGGCAGCTCTATGCCGACCCGGCGGCGCCGCTGCCGCCGTGCGATCTGTCCTTCCGCGACTACATCCTGGCGGAGATCGCGTTCAAGGAGTCCGCGATCTACCGCCGGTCGCGGGAGTACTGGCTCCAGCGCCTGGAGAGCCTGCCCCCGGCTCCCGACCTGCCGCTGAGCCGGACGCCGGGCTCCCTCGATCAACCCCGGTTCACGCGGCGGCACGCCGGCCTCGGCGCGGAGCGCTGGTCGCGGCTCAAGGGCCGCGCGGCCGAGGCGGGGCTCACCCCCTCCGGCGTCCTGCTGGCGGCGTTCTCCGAGGTGCTCGCGGCGTGGAGCCGCTCGCCGCGCTTCAGCCTCAACATCACCACGTTCAGCCGCCTGCCCTTCCACCCGCACGTCAACGAGATCGTGGGCGACTTCACCTCGCTGACCCTGCTGGAGGTGGACGCGTCGGGCGACCGCCCCTTCCGGACGCGCGCCCGGGCCATCCAGGAGCAGCTCTGGAAGGATCTCGAGCACCGCTTCTTCAGCGGCATCCGCGCGCTGCGGGAGATCGCCCGCCATCGCGGCCGGGGCTCCGGGGCTCTGATGCCCGTGGTCTTCACGAGCACCCTTTTCGGCGCGGAGCGCCGCTCGGGCGAGGAGCCCGCCGACCCCGCGCAGATCCGGGGAGAGGTGGCCTACGCCATCAGCCAGACGCCGCAGGTCTACCTCGACCATCAGGTGTCCGAGACCCGCGGTGCGCTGCGCTTCAACTGGGACTCGGTAGAGGAGCTGTTTCCCGCGGGCCTGCTGGACGACCTGTTCGGCGCCTACTGCCGGTTGCTGGAACGGCTGGCGGACGGGGAGGAGGCCTGGCAGGCCGCATCCCTGGGCCTGCCGCCGACGGCACAGGAAGAGCTGCGGGCGCGGGCCAACGCCACGGCGGAGCCGCACTCGGGCACGCTGCTACACACGCTGGTGTCGGCGCGCGCCGCGGCGCAGCCGGACTGGCCTGCGGTGGTGTCGGGAGAGCGGGTGGTCTCTTATGGCGAGTTGGAGCGTCTCTCGACGCGGCTGGGCCGGCAGTTGCGCGAGCTGGGAGCGCGGCCGAACGAGCTGGTCGCGGTGGTGATGGAGAAGGGTTGGGAGCAGGCCGCGGCGGTGCTGGCGGTGCTCAAGTCGGGCGCGGCCTACCTGCCGATCGATCCGTCGCTGCCGCCGGAGCGCCTGCGGTTCCTGCTGGAGCAGGGGGAGGCGCGGCTTGCGCTGACCCAGCCCCGGCGGCTGGCGTCCGTGGAGTGGCCCGAGGGAGTGAAGGCCCTCGCCGTGGAGGGGGTGGAGGACGGCGGGCCGGAAGAGCCGCTGGAGCCGGTGCAGGGTCCGCGGGACCTGGCCTACGTGATCTTCACCTCGGGCTCGACCGGAGTGCCCAAGGGGGTGATGATCGAGCACGAAGGCGCGGTCAACACGGTGCTCGACGTCAACCGGCGCTTCGGGGTCGGTCCGGAGGACCGGGTGCTGGCGCTGTCGTCGCTGAGCTTCGACCTGTCGGTGTGGGACCTGTTCGGAGTTCTGGCGGCCGGCGGGACGGTGGTGATGCCGGACCCGTCGGGCCTGCGGGATCCCGAGCACTGGACGGAGCGGATGGAGCGCTGGGGCGTGACGCTGTGGAACACGGTGCCGGCGCTGATGGAGATGCTGACGCAGTACGCCGCGGACCGCGCGAGGCCCGGAAATCTGCGGCTGGCGCTGCTGTCTGGCGATTGGATCGCGCTCGACCTGCCGGAGCGGGTGCGCCGCCTGTGGCCGGGAGCGGAGGTGATCAGCCTGGGCGGAGCGACGGAGGCTTCGATCTGGTCGATCCTATACCCGATCGGCGAGGTGGAGGCGGGTTGGAAGAGCATCCCGTACGGGCTTCCTATGGTGAACCAGACGTTCCAGGTGCTGGACGAGCGCCTGGAGCCGCGTCCGGTGTGGGTGCCCGGAGACCTGTACATCGGCGGGGCGGGTCTGGCGCGGGGGTACTGGCGGGACGCGGAGAAGACGGAGCGCAGCTTCGTGTTTCAGCCGCGTACGGGGGAACGCCTGTACCGGACGGGCGACAAGGGCCGCTGGCTGGGGGATGGGACGATCGAGTTCCTGGGTCGGGAGGACACGCAGGTGAAGATCCAGGGCTACCGGGTGGAGCTCGGCGAGATCGAGGCGGCGCTGGAGAGCCACCCGGAGGTGCGCTCGGCCGTGGTCTCCGCGGTGGGTCCGGAGCGCGGCGCCCGCCGGCTCGTTGCCTACGTCGTGCCGCAGCGGACTGTAGCGGCTCCGCCGGTCGCCGCCCCGGCTCCGCGGCTCGACAGCTACGTCGATATCCTGGAGTTCAAGCTGAGCGAGCCCGGCCTGCGGCGGGACCCGGGAAGCAGCGTTCTCCAGCTCGACGAGCCCGCGGCCGACGAAACGCTGGCCCGGATCTACGCCACGCGCCGGAGCCATCGCCGGTTCCTGGAGCAGCCGATCTCCCGCACCTCGCTCGGCCACCTTCTGAGCGCGCTGCGGCAGGTGAACATGGAAGGGGTTCCGCTGCCGAAGTACCGCTATCCCTCGGCGGGAAACCTCTACCCGGTGCAGGTCTACCTCTACGTCAAGCCGGGCCGGATCGAGGGCGTCCCCGGCGGGAGCTACTACTACCATCCGAAGGACCATCGCCTCGTCCTCCTGCGGGAGGGCGCCTGGATCGAGCGCGGCGTCTACGGCGCGAACAACCAGCCGGTGTTCGATCAGTCGGCCTTCGCCGTCTTCCTGGTCGGCCGGATGAGCGCCATCACCCCGGTATACGGCGACCTGGCGCGCGACTTCTGCCTCCTGGAGGCGGGGTACGTCAGCCAGCTCCTGATGAGCGCGGCGCCCGAGCACGAGCTCGGGCTCTGTCCGATCGGCACCGTGGACTTCGAGCGGGTCCGGGCGTCCTTCGGTCTGGAGGAGAGCCACGTGTTCCTCCATGGCCACGTGGGCGGACGGATCGAGCCCGACCGCGCGCCCGTCCGGATCTCCCTCCCGATCGCGAGCGGCGCCGGCGTCTCTCTTCCGGTCGCGCCGGAGACCGTGCCGGCAGGGAGCGAGGAGTGGAGCCAGGTGTTGCGGACCGCACTGCGCGGACGGCTGCCCGACTACATGGTGCCCGCCGTCTTCATGACGCTCGAGACCCTGCCCCTCACCTCGAACGGCAAGGTGGACCGGCGGGCCCTCCCCCTGCCGGAGCAGATCGGCGGCGAGGTCGAGAGGGTCTACACCCCGCCGGGGAGCCCCATCGAGCGGACTCTTGCCGGGATCTGGGCGGAGCTCCTGCGGGTCGAGCGCGTGGGCATCCACGACAACTTCTTCGAGCTGGGCGGGGACTCCGTGCTCGGCATCCAGGTCATCTCCAGGGCGGCGCAGGCGGGCCTCACGATCAGCACCCGCCAACTGTTCGGGAACCAGACGATCGCCGAGCTCGCTCCCCTGATCACGGCGGCCGGAGGCCTCGGCGACGCCGGGGCCCTCGACCCGGAGCTGAGCGCGGGCGACCTCGAAGAGCTGATCGCCGAGTTCGGCGGGCTGGAGCCGGAGCAGGGATGAGCGGGAAGGGCAACTTCGAGACCGCCTACGCCCTGTCTCCCCTGCAGGAGGGGCTGCTGTTCCATGCCCTGTACGCGCCGCAGGAGGGGGTCTACCTGGACCAGTTGAGCTGGCTCCTGGACGGTCCCGAGCCCCTCGACACCGCGGCCTTGAGAAACGCCTGGCGGCGGGTGGTGGAGCGGCACGCGGTGCTGCGCACCGCGTTCTCCTGGAAACGCCGGGGCTCTCCTCTCCAGGCGGTGTTGCGCCGCGTGGAGGTACCCGTCGAGGAGCACGACTGGACCTCGATCCCCGAAGCCGGCCGGCGCGAGCGACTGCAGGACTTCCTGCGGGCGGACCGCAGCCGGGGCTTCGACTTCGCCCGCCCGCCGCTTCTGCGGGTGGCCCTGATGCGGCTTTCGGAGCGCACCTGGCGCTGCGTCCTCACCTACCACCACGTGCTGATGGACGCATGGTCGCTCTCGCTGGTGCTCCGCGAGGTGTTCGCCTTCTATGCCGCTTTCCGCCAGGGGCGGGATCTCCAACTCCCTCTGCCACGCCCCTACGCCGAGTACATCGCGTGGCTGCGCCGGCAGGACCTGTCGCTGGCCGAGGCGTTCTGGCGTCGGGAGCTGGCGGGATTCAGCGCCCCGACCCGGCTGTGGGTCGACGCCGTTCCCGGCCGGGCCGACCGGGAGGAGGGCTACGCGAGCCGCACCCGCCACCTCTCCGAGGGAGCCACCGCGGCGCTGAACGGCTTCGCGCGCCGGAACCGCCTGACGGTCAACAACCTGCTCCAGGCGGCCTGGGGGCTGCTGCTCTCCCGCTACAGCTCCGACCGCGACGTCGTCTTCGGGGCCACGGTCTCGGGCCGCCCGGACGACCTGCCCGGCGTCGAGTCCATGGTCGGGCTCTTCATCAACACCCTGCCGTTCCGGGTGCGGATGGAGCCGGAGAGCGAGCTGCTGCCCTGGGTCCGGGAGATTCAGGCGCGCCAGGTGGAGCTGCGGCAGTTCGAGTTCAGCCCCCTGGTCGAGGTCCAGGGCTGGAGCGAGGTGCCGCGGAGCCTGCCGCTCTTCGAAACCATCCTGGTGTTCGAGAACGCCACGATGCTCTCCGCCTCTGGCCCCGCGGACGCGACAGGCGCCGAGGTGCGGGACCTCACCTACGAGCCGAGGTCGAGCTATGCCGCGAGCCTGATGGTGGCTCCCGGCGCGCGGCTCTCGCTGCGCATCCTCCATCCCTGCGACCGCCTGGACGCCGCGACGGTGGGCCGCATGCTCGGCCATCTGGCGACCCTGCTGGAGTCGATGCCGGAGGGCGGCGACCGGCGCCTGCCGGACCTCCCTCTCCTGACCGCGGTCGAGCGGGAACAACTGCTCGCCGAGTGGCAGGACACCGCGTCCGGAGCCGTCCGGCAGGGCTCGATCCACGATCTCTTCCTCCGGCAGGCGGAGCGCGCGCCCGAGGCGCCGGCGGTCCTCTTCGGGGACGAGGTGGTGACCTATGGCGATCTGCGCCGGCGATCGAACCGCCTGGCCTGCCATCTGCGCTCGATCCTCGGGCACGGCGCGCTCGTCGGCATCCTTCTGGACCGTTCGGCCGACCTGGTCACGGCGGTGCTCGGGGTGCTCGAAGCGGGGTGCGCCTACGTGCCGATCGACGTGAGCTTCCCCCGGGCGCGCTTGCAGTGGATCCTGGGCTCGCTGGCCGTGCCGTGCGTGATCACGGAAGGCGCCCGCCTGGAGACTCTGCGGGAGCTGGAGCCCGATCTGCCGGATCTCCGGGACGTGGTCTGCCTGGACGGGACGGAGACCGACTGGCGTCGAGGCGACGAGCCGGCCGGGCAGGTGGGGCCGGAGGATCTGGCCTACATCATCTTCACCTCCGGCTCGACCGGGAACCCCAAGGGGGTGATGGTCCGCCACGAGCCGGTGCTCAACCTCATCGAGTGGGTCAACCGCACCTTCGGCGTGGGACCGGCGGACCGGGTCCTGTTCATCACCTCCCTGACCTTCGACCTGTCGGTCTACGACATCTTCGGCATCCTGGCCGCGGGCGGATCGATCCGGGTGGCGTCGAGCGCCGAGGTCCGGGAGCCGCGGCAGCTCCTGCGCGCCCTGCTCGAAGAGCCGATCACCTTCTGGGACTCGGCGCCGGCGGCGCTGCAGCAGCTTGTCCCCTTCCTGGCCGGAGAGGGGAGGGGAGGCGCGGAGCCTCCCGCCCTCCGGCTCGTCTTCCTGAGCGGCGACTGGATTCCGGTCGGTCTGCCCGGCCCGATCCGGGAGACCTTCCCTGGTGCGCGGATCGTGGGACTGGGCGGCGCGACCGAAGCCACGGTGTGGTCGAACTCCTTCCCCATCCAGGAGGTCGACCCGTCCTGGGTGAGCATTCCCTACGGCCGGCCGATGCAGGACGCGCGCTACCTGGTGCTCGACGAGGCGCTCTCTCCCTGCCCGGTCGGCGTGCCGGGCGACCTCTACATCGGCGGGGTCTGCCTCGCCTCCGGCTATGCCGGCGAGCCCGCCCTGACCGCCGGGAAGTTCGTGCCGGACCCCTTCTCCGCGGAGCCGGGTGCGCGACTCTACCGGACCGGGGACCGCGCGCGCTTCTGGCCGGACGGGTTGATCGAGTTCCTCGGCCGCCTCGACCAGCAGGTCAAGATCCGGGGCTTCCGGATCGAGCTCGGGGAGATCGAGGCGGTGCTCGGCCGGCATCCGGCCGTGCGGGAGGCCGTGGTGCTCGCCCGCGAAGACCGCGCCGGCGACCGGCGGCTGGTGGCCTATGTCGTGCCCTGCCAGGGCTGCGAGGCCCGTCCGGTCGATCTGCGGAGCTTCCTGGCCGAGAGCCTGCCCGAGCCCATGTTGCCGTCGGCCTTCGTCGTCCTCGAGGCGCTGCCGGTCACGAGCAACGGCAAGCTGGACCGCCGGGCCCTGCCGGAACCGGACCAGCCAACGGAGGGGAGCGCGGACGCCAGCCTCTTCCGGACTCCGACGGAAGAGCTGCTGGCCGGCCTCTGGGCCGAGACCCTGGGACTGGGCGCGGTCGGCGTCCAGGACAACTTCTTCGACCTCGGCGGGCACTCGCTGCGGGCCACCCAGGTCGTCTCCCGCATCCGCGAGACCTTCGGGGCCGAGCTCGGTGTGCGCAGCGTCTTCGAGGCGCCCACCGTCGCGGAGCTGGCGCTCAGGATCGACGAGGCGCGGGCCGGCGGGCCGGAGGCGCCGGCGGTCGAGCGCCTTGCCGGCCGCTCGGCCGCGCCCCTCTCCTTCACCCAGCGCCGTCTCTGGTTCCTGGAGCAGATGGCCGCGGGAGATCCCGCCTATCAGATCCCCTTCGCCATGCGCTTCCAGGGCCGGCTCGACGTCCTGGCCCTCGACGCCGCCCTGGCCGCGGTAGTACAGCGCCATGAGTCCTTGCGCACCGTCTTCAGAGTGCTGGGCGACGAGCCGGTCCAACTCGTCGGTCCGGACGGTGGTTCCTCCCTGCTTCTGGCCGATCTCGCGGCCCTTCCCGAGGCTTTGCGGGAGCCGGAGGCGCGCGCCCGGGTGCGGGCGCAGGTGCAGAGTCCGTTCGATCTCGCCCGGGGGCCTCTCCTCCGGGTGAGCCTCCTGCGCCTGGGCGAGAGCGAGCACATCCTCGTCCTGACCCTGCATCACATCGTCTCCGACGCCTGGTCGATGGGAATCCTCTTTTCCGAGCTGGCCCGGCTCTACCGGGCGGCTGTCGAGGGGCGTCCCCTCGCCTTGCCGGACCTGCGCTACCAGTACGTGGACTACGCCGCCTGGCAGCAGAGGCTGCTGCGGCCGGAGCGCCTGGAGGCGGAGCTCGACTACTGGCGTGGGCAGCTCGCGGACGCGCCTCCGGCCCTGGAGCTGCCGGGTGCGAGACCGCGGCCGTCGGGCGCGGGCCTGCGCGGCGGGACGGAGCCCCTCCTTCTCTCGCTCGAGCTGTCGCAGGCGCTGCGGGAGCTGAGCCGCAAGGAAGGGGTGACCCTGTTCATGATCCTGCTGGCAGGGCTCGGCGCCGTGCTCCACCACGACTCCGGATCGGATGACGTCGTGGTCGGGACCAACCTCGCCAACCGGCACCGGGGAGAGTTCGAGGGCGTGATCGGGGCTTTCGTCAACACCCTGGCCCTGCGGCTGAGCCTGGCCGGCGATCCCACGTTCCGCGAGCTCCTCGGACGAGTCCGTGAAAGGGCCCTGGGGGCCTACGCCCATCAGGACATTCCTTTCGAACGGATCGTCGAGGATCTGCGCAGACAGCGGCCGGACGCCACCGCGCCCCTGTTCCAGGTCATGCTCGTCCTCCAGGACGTCCCCGGCGCCGCGTCCCTGGAGATCCCGGGGCTCTCGCTGCGCTCCGTGGACCTGGAGCGCCGCTCGGCCAACTTCGACATCACGCTCTTCCTGTACACGGAGCGCGAGCGGCTGGCCGGGACGCTGGAGTACAACGCCGGCCTCTACGACGCGCCGGACATGCGGCGGCTGGTCGAGTGCTTCCAGGAGCTTCTCCGGAAGGCCGTGGAGGACCCCGCCGTCCGGCTGTCGGACCTGTCGCCGGCCCGCGAGACCGTGCTCGAAGGCTTCTCCGACGACCTGGAGGACTTCTGACCATGGACTTCGGGATCCTGTTCTTCTCCAGCGTGCCGCCGGCGGCGGAGGACGACAAGTACGCGCTCCTGATCGAGGCGGCAAAGCTCGCCGACCGGCTCGGGTTCCGCTCGGTCTGGATCCCGGAGCGTCATTTCCACGAGTTCGGAGGGCTCTTCCCCAATCCCTCGGTCCTCGGCGCGGCCCTGGCGATGATCACGGAGAGGATCGAGATCCGCGCCGGCAGCCTGATCTCCCCCCTGCACCACACCCTGCGGATCGCAGAGGAGTGGGCGGTCCTGGACAACCTCTCCGGCGGGCGGGTGGCGATCTCCTTCGGCAGCGGCTGGAACGTCGACGACTTCATCTTCTTCCCCGAGCGCTACGCCTCGCGCAGGGCGGTCATGCTCGAACAGATCGAGATCGTCCGCAGGCTCTGGGCGGGCGGCACGCACGTCGCCACGAACAGCTTCGGCAAGGAGGTCGAGGTCCGGCTGTACCCGCGCCCGCTGCAGGAGAGCCTGCCCGTGTGGGTGACCTCCTCGGGCAACGCCGAGACCTTCGCCGACGCCGGAGCCATCGGGGCGAACATCCTCACGCACCTGCTGGGGCAGGACCTCGAGACGCTGCGGGGCAAGATCGACATCTACCGCTCCTCGCTAGCCGGGCACGGCTTCGATCCCGCCGCGGGCAGGGTCTCCCTCATGCTCCACACCTTCATGGCTCCGGACACGGCGGCCGTCAAGGAGAAGGTGCGCGGACCGTTCCGCGAGTACCTGCGGTCGGCGATCAGCCTGGAGCAGATGGCGGCGGCCGGCGGAGGGGCGATCAGCGGCGGGCACCGGATCGATCCGCACTCCATCTCGCCGGAGGTCCTGTCCGACCTGCTGGACCTGACGTTCGAGCGCTATTTCCGCTCCGCCTCCCTGCTCGGCTCGCCGGCCGACCTGCAGCCTCTCGTCCTGGATCTGGAGGAGATCGGCGTCGACGAGATCGCCTGCCTGATCGACTTCCTGGACGATCCGCCGGCCGTGCTGGAGAGCCTGCGTCACGTCGACGCGCTGCGGGCCTCGACGGCGCGGGGAGCCCGCGAGAGCGCCGTCCTGGAGCAGGTGAGCCACTTCCTGGACGACCTCGAGAGCGAAGGGAGCGGCGCCTGACATGTGCGGCTTCGTCGGCTACCTGGACCTGCGCGGGGAGCGCGACGTGGATCGCGAAGCGCTGGCCCGGATGACCGGCCGCCTGGTGCATCGCGGGCCGGATTCGGACGGGTATTTCTTCGGCAACGCGGCGGCGCTCGGGTTCCGGCGGCTGAGCATCATCGACCTCGAGACCGGCGATCAGCCGCTCTACAACGAGGACCGCTCGGTCGTCGTGGTGTGCAACGGCGAGATCTACAACTACCGGGAGCTGCGGTCCGAGCTCGTCTCGAAGGGCCACCGCTTCGTTTCGAGGAGCGATGTGGAGGTGCTGGTGCACCTGTATGAGGAGAGCGGTCCGGGGCTCCTCGATCGGCTGAACGGGCAGTTCGCGTTTGCCGTCTACGACAGCCGGCAGAGGGAGCTGCTGCTGGCGAGAGATCCGTTCGGCATCAACCCGCTCTACTACACGGTCGTGGACGGCATCCTCCTTTTCGGCTCCGAGATCAAGGCTCTCCTGGAGCATCCGGGCGTGCCGCGGCAGGTCGATCTGACCGGCCTGGACCAGGTGCTTTCGTTCCCGGGGGTCGTCAGCCCGCGGACGATGTTCAAGGGAATCCAGAGCCTGCCGCCGGGGCACTACCTGAGGGCGGCCCGCGGCACGGTCGAGGTCCGTGAGTACTGGGACCTGGTCTATCCGGAGATCGGCGAGCCGGCGGACGGCAGGCCGGAGAGCTATTACAAGGATCGGCTGGCGGAGATCCTCTCGCGCTCGGTGGAGTACCGGCTGCAGGCCGACGTCCCGGCCGGCTGCTACCTGAGCGGCGGGATGGATTCGTCCCTGGTCGCGGCCCTGATCGAGCGCGTGTCGCCGGGCGTGCCCCGGCACTCCTTCTCGGTGGCCTTCGCGGACGGCGAGATCTCGGAGGTCCGGTACCAGAAGATCATGACCGAGAGGCTGAGCAACCAGCATCACGAGATCTTTTTCGACTGGTCGGCGATCGCCGAGCGCCTCCCGGAGATGGTGTACCACTGCGAGTGCCCGGTGAAGGAGACGTTCAACACCTGCGCGCTCGCGCTGTCCGAAGCCGCCCGCCGGGCCGGAGTGCCCGTGATCCTGGCGGGGCAGGGAGCGGACGAGCTCTTCGCCGGCTACATGGGCTACCGGTTCGACCGTCTCGGACTCCGCAATGGAGAGAGGGATGGGCTCGACGACCTGCTCGAAGCCGAGCTGCGCGAGCAGCTCTGGGGCGACGCGGACATCTTCTACGAGATGGACTACCACGCGTTCCGCGAGACCAAGCTGGCCTTCTACTCGCCCGCGGTCGCCGAGTCCCTCGGGGAGTTCGACTGCTACAACTTCGACCTGGTGAACCGCGAGCGCCTGCGCAACCGCGACTACATCCACCAGCGCTCGTACCTCGATTTCAAGCTGCGGCTGGCGGACCATCTGCTTTCGGACCACGGGGACAAGATGCTCCTCGCCCACTCCATCGAAGGGCGCTACCCCTTCCTGGACGTCGAGCTCGTCGATTTCGCGCGACAGATCCCGCCCCAGCTCAAGCTGAAGGGTTTCGACGAGAAATACATCCTCAAGCAGGTCGCTCTCGACCTGGTGCCGCGGCAGATCGTCGAGCGGGAGAAGTTCGGGTTCCGGGCGCCGGGCAGCCCGTATCTCCTGCAGCAGGGGATCGAATGGGTCCGGGACCTGCTGTCGCGGGACCGGGTCGAGCGCCAGGGCTACTTCAACGCGGACGTCGTCGAGAGGCTCAAGAGCCGCTACTCCCAACCGGGCTTCACGCTGAATCCCCACCTGGACGTGGATCTCCTGATGATCGTTCTCACCTTCAATCTCCTGCTCGACCGGTTCGGTCTGCCGGATTGCAACTGAGGGTTTCTTGCCGATGAGCTTTGAAAGCGTGCAGGAGCTCTTCTGTCGGGTCGCGGACCGCGACCGTTCGCGGCCGGCGATCGAGGCCGGCGAGCTCCGGCTGACCTACGGCGAGGTCGAGGACCGTTCGAACAACCTCGCCAACCTTCTCGCCGGCTCCGGCGTGGAGAAGGGAGACCTCGTCGGCATCCTGGCCGAGGATCCCGTCGACGTGGTGATCTCGATCCTGGCCTGCCTCAAGGCCGGGCTCGTGTTCGTGCCGCTCGATCCCCGCGTGCCGGTGCCCAGGCTCGCGCTCCTCCTGGAGGAGGTTGCGCCGCGCCGGCTCCTGGTCGAGTCCGGTTTCGCGGCGCTCGCGGGAAATGGCGTCGAGGTGTTTCTCCTGGAACAGGGTCTGGTCGCCGGGGAGACGTCCTGGAACCCGGAGAGGCGCCTGGAGCCGGCCGAGCCCGACCAGATGTGCTACGTCTACTTCACCTCGGGCTCGACCGGCCGGCCGAAGGGGATCGCCGGCCGTCTCAAGGCGATCGATCACTTCATCCGCTGGCAGATGGACACGTTCGAGGTGGGGGAGGGGACGCGCGTCAGCCAGTTGACGAACCCGGCCTTCGACGCCTCCCTGCGCGACTTCTTTCTGCCGCTCTGCGCGGGAGGGACGATCTGCGCGCCGCCCGACCGGGACCTGATCCTCGATCCCGGCCGCCTGTCGCGCTGGCTCGACGAGCAACGGGTCGAGGTCGTCCACTGCGTGCCCTCCCTGTTCCGCGCGCTGCTCAACGACGGGCTCGATCCGGAACGCTTTTCGGCCCTCCGCCTCGTCTTCCTCGCCGGGGAGCCCCTGCTGCCTTCCGACGTGGCGCGCTGGAGCGAGGTCTACGGCGACCGGATCCGGCTGATCAATCTGTACGGACCGTCGGAAACGACGATGGTCAAGCTCTTCCACTGCGTCGAGGCGGCGGATCGCGAGCGCCGGTTCATCCCGATCGGGAAGCCCATGCGGGGCGCGCGGGCCGTGGTCGTCGACGCGAAGAACCGCGCCTGCGCGCCCGGCCAGATCGGGGAGATCCTGATCCGCACCCCCTTCCGCTCGCTGGGGTACTTCAACCGCCCGGACCTCACGCGGGAGGTGTTCGTCCAGAGCCCGTTCAGCGACAACCCCGACGACATCGTGTACAGGACCGGCGACCTCGGGCGTCTGCTGGCGGACGGCAACCTCGAGTTCCTGGGCCGCAAGGACCACCAGGTCAAGATCCGCGGCGCGCGCATCGAGCTGGCCGAAGTCGAGGACCGCCTGCGCGCCCATCCCGCCGTGCAGGACCAGGTCGTGGTCGATCGCGACGACGCGGCGGGCAACAAGTTCCTCTGCGCCTACGTAGTGCTGCGGGAGAAGGTCGATCCGGGCGCGCTGCGCGAGTTCCTCGCCGTCCATCTGCCGGAGGTGGCGATCCCCACGTCGTTCGTGGTGCTCGACGAGCTGCCGCGCACGATCTCCGGCAAGGTGGACCGCCGCGCCCTGCCCGCGCCCGTGACCGCGCGGCGCGGCGCCGATGGCGAGGCCGGACCGCGCAATGCCGTGGAGGAGCTGCTGGCCTCCCTCTGGGCCGAGGTCCTGCGCGCCGACAGGATCGGGATCCACGATCATTTCTTCGCGATCGGCGGCCACTCCCTGCTCGCCACACAGGTGCTCTCGCGGGTCCGCCGGGTGTTCGGCGTCGAGGTCTCGCTGCGCAGCTTCTTCGCCGCGCCCACGATCGCCGGCCTGGCCCGGCGGATCGCCGGGGAGGGCCGCATCGAAGGCGCGGAGGCGGAGCCCCTGGAGCGCGTGCCGCGGGAGGGCCGCCTGCCGCTCTCATTCGCGCAGGAACGGCTCTGGTTCCTCGACCGCCTGGCCCCGGGCAGCGCGGCCTACAACCTCGGCGCCGCGCTCCGCCTGGAGGGCGACCTCTCCGGGCCGTCTCTCTCTCGCGCGCTCACGGAGATGGCGCGCCGCCACGAGAGCCTGCGTACCGTGTTCCGGATCGAGAAGGGGCAGCCGTTCCAGGAGATCCCGCCGGCCGCGCCGGTGGCCATGCCGGTGATCGACCTCGGCGGACTGCCCGCGGAGCGCCGCGACGGGCTTGCGCGCAGCCTGGTCTCCGCCGTGGTGCGCGGCCCGTTCGACCTGGCCCGCGGCCCCCTGATGCGCGCGGCCCTCCTGCGGCTGGCCGGGCGGGAGCACATCCTGGTCGTCGCCATGCACCACATCGTCACCGACGGCTGGTCGCACGAGATCTTCGCCCGCGAGCTGGGCCACCTCTACGAGGCATACTCGCGCGGGGCGGAGCCCTCCCTGCCGGAGCTCCCCATCCAGTACGCCGACTTTGCCGCCTGGCAGCGGCGGCGCCTCCAGGGGGACTACCTGGAAACGCTCCTCGGCTACTGGCGCCAGCAGCTCGGCCCTTCCGTGCCGGTCCTCGGCCTGCCCGTGGACCGCCCCCGGCCGCCGGTCCAGACCACGCGCGGGGAGAGCCGGACCTTCGACCTCCCCGAGGCCCTCTCGGGCGAGCTCGCGCGGCTGAGCCGGAAGTCCGACGCCACTCTGTTCATGACCCTGATGGCCGCCTTCCAGATCCTGCTTTCGCGGTACGCCGGGCAGGAGGATTTCTGTGTCGGAGCTCCCATCGCCGGACGGACCCGGCTGGAGACCGAGGGGCTGATCGGCCTCTTCATCAACACGCTGGTGATCCGGGCGAGCCTGTCGTCGGCCGCGGGCTTCCCGGCCCTGCTGGCGCGGGTGCGCGAAACGGTCCTGGGTGCCGAGGCCCACCAGGAGCTGCCCTTCGAGAAGCTGGTCGAGGAGCTTCACCCCCAGCGCGACCTGCAGCACTCGCCGCTCTTTCAGGTCATGCTGATCCTGCAGAACGCCCCGCGCTCCGAGCTCCGGTTGCCCGGGTTGGAGCTGCGCAGCCTGCCGGCCGAGAGCGGCGGCGCGAAGTTCGACCTCACTCTCGGGATGACCGAAGCCGGCGGCCGGCTCCAGGGCTACCTGGAGTACAACGCCGACCTGTTCGACGCCGCCGGCATGGCCCGGATGCTCGGGCATTTCGAGACCCTGCTGGGCGGCATCGCGGCGCAGCCGGAGAGCGAGCTCCGCGACCTGCCGCTCCTCGGCGAGGCCGAGCGCGAGCAGCTCCGGTCCGGGTGGGCCGACACGGCGGCGACCTGGCCGGCCGCGGACCGTCTCCATACCCTCTTCGAGGAACGGGTCCGGGAGTTTCCGGACGCTCCGGCCCTGGTCTTCGAGGAGCGCACGCTCACCTACGGCGAGCTCGACTCCGCGGCGAACCGTCTGGCGCGCCACCTGCGCGCCCAGGGGATCGGCCCGGACGTGCCGGTCGGCCTCAGCCTGGAGCGTTCGGCCGACCTCGTGGTGAGCCTGCTCGGCATTCTCAAGGCCGGCGGAGCCTACCTGCCGCTCGATCCGCATTACCCGGTCCAGAGGCTCGCCTTCATGCTGGAGGATTCGGGGGCTCCGCTGCTCCTGACCCAGGAGTCTCTCCGGGAGCGCTTCGCCGGCTCCGGTGTCCGGGTCCTGACGCTGGAGTCCCTGCCCGTCGAAAGCCCCGAGCCAGCGGGAGTCGAAGTCGACGCCGAGAACCTGGCCTACGTCCTCTACACCTCCGGCTCGACCGGGAGGCCGAAGGGCGTCGGAATCCCGCATCGGGCGGTGACCAACTTCCTGCGTTCCATGGCCGGGAGGCTGGAGCTGGGCCGGTCCGACCGCCTGCTTGCCGTGACCTCCCTCTCGTTCGACATCGCGGGTCTGGAGATCTTCCTGCCCCTGGCCGTGGGCGGGAGCGTCGAGATCGCGTCGCGCGAGACGACCCTCGACGGCCGGCAGTTGAGAGCCCGCCTGGAGGAGGGAGGGCCAACCAGGGGAACAACCGTGCTCCAGAGCACGCCTTCGACCTGGCGGATGCTCCTGGAGGCGGGCTGGTCGGGAGACGGCGTTCAGGTCCTCTGTGGGGGCGAGCCCCTGCCGCGCAAGCTGGCCAACGATCTGGCGGGCCGGCGCGCGTGGAACCTGTACGGCCCCACCGAGACCACGATCTGGTCGACCGTCGCTCCCATCACCTCCGGAGGGCCCGGCGAGCCCGTGCCCATCGGGCGTCCGATCGACAACACGACGGTCCTGCTCCTGGATCGGGACCTCAACCCGGTCCCGAGGGGGGCGGCCGGAGAGGTTTTCCTCGGCGGGCTCGGGGTCGCCCGCGGTTATCTCGGCCGGCCGGATCTCACGGCGGAGAGGTTCGTGCCCTCGCCCTTCCCGGCACGGGAAGGGGAGCGCCTCTACCGGACCGGAGATCTCGCGCGCCACGGGCCGGACGGGGAGCTGCAGTTCCTGGGGCGGATCGACGGCCTGGTGAAGCTGCGCGGCTTCCGCATCGAGACGGGCGAGATCGAGGCCCTGCTCGAACGGATTCCGGGCGTGCGCCAGGCGGTCGTCGTCCTGCGCGAGGACGTGCCCGGCGACCGCAGGCTGGTCGCCTATCTGACGCCCGGGGAGGGCGGCGTGCCGCGGGTCGGGGATCTGCTGGCGGCGCTCAAGCAGGATCTCCCCGAGTACATGCTGCCGTCGGGCTTCGTGACGCTGGAGGCCTTTCCTCTCACGCCCAACGGCAAGGTAGACCGCCGGGCCCTGCCCGCCCCGGAAGGCGCGCGTCCGGACCTCGGCACCGCGTACGTGGCGCCGCGCGGCGCCATCGAGCGGACGATGGCCGAGATCTGGCGCGACGTGCTGCGGGTCGAGAAGGTGGGAGCGCACGACAACTTCTTCGACCTGGGCGGCCAGTCCCTGCTGCTGATCCAGGTCCACGCCCGGCTCTCCGAGGAGCTCGGGCAGGACCTGTCGTTGATCGAGCTGTTCCAGTATCCGACCCTCGCCTCCCTGTCCGCCCACCTGGCCCGCCGCGGCGACGATCAGCTCGCGCAGGCCCGGGAGGAGAAGCACATCGTGGGTCTGCTCGCCGGGCGCGAGCGGCTCAGCCGGCGGCGGGCCGGCGGAGCCATGGAGGCCTGAGGGTGAGCGGCGGCTTCGACATCGCGATCGTCGGCATGGCCGGGCGGTTCCCCGGCGCGAGGAGCGTCGAGGAGCTTTGGCGCAACCTCGCCGGCGGCGTCGAATCGATCCGGTTCTTCTCGGAGGAGGAGCTGCGGAGCGCGGGCGTCGACGCCTCCACCCTCGACAACCCCGACTACGTGAAGGCGAACGGGGTTCTCGACGGCGTCGAGCTGTTCGACGCTCCGTTCTTCGGGTTCACGGCCCGCGAGGCCGAGATCACCGATCCCCAGCACCGGCTGTTCCTGGAGTGCGCCTGGGAAGCCCTGGAGGACGCCGCGCACGACCCCGAGACCTTCGGCAGGCCGATCGGCGTCTATGCCGGGCTGAACCGGAACACCTACTCCAGCGCCCTGCTCGCCCATCCTGAGATCCTGCGCGCGGTCGGCGGATTCCAGGCGATCGTCTCGAACGACCGGGATTTCCTGTCCACCCGGGTGTCCTACAAGCTCAACCTGACCGGTCCGAGCGTGGTGCTCCAGACGGCGTGCTCGACCTCCCTGGTGGCGGTGCACTTCGCCATCCAGGGGCTGCTCTCGGGCGACTGCGACCTCGCGCTGGCCGGCGGAGTCTCGGTCCTCCTGCCGCAGGACAAGGGCTATCACTGGGTGGAGGGGGGCATCTACTCTCCGGACGGCCACTGCCGGGCCTTCGACGCCCGGGCGCGGGGGACCCTGAGCGGCAACGGCCTCGGCGTCGTGGTGCTCAAGAGGCTCGACGAGGCGCTCGACGAGGGGGACCACGTCTACGCGGTGATCAAGGGCACCGCCATCAACAACGACGGCGCCTTGAAGATCGGCTACACCGCGCCGAGCGTCGAGGGGCAGTCGAAGGTGATCCGCGCCGCCCAGGCCGTGGCCGGGATCGATCCGGAGACGATCGCCTACGTCGAGGCGCACGGCACGGGCACGCCGCTCGGCGATCCCATCGAGATCGCCGCCTTGAGGAAGGCCTTCCGCTCGGAAGCGAAGCGCTTCTGCGCCATCGGCTCGATCAAGACGAACTTCGGGCACCTGGACACGGCGGCGGGGATCGCGGGCCTGATCAAGGCGACCCTGGCGCTCGACCGCAGGCAGATCCCGCCGAGCCTGCATTTCGAGGAGCCCAATCCGGAGACCGCTCTCGCGGACAGCCCGTTCTATGTGAACACCGAGCTGCGGCCGTGGCCGGCCGGCGGCGCCCCGCGGCGCGCCGGAGTGAGCTCGTTCGGCATCGGCGGCACCAACGCCCATGCGGTCCTCGAGGAGGCGCCGCCGCCCGCCCCCTCCTCACCGTCACGGCCCTGGCAGCTCCTGGTGCTCTCGGCGAGGACGGCTCCGGCGCTCGACCGGCTCGCCGAAAACCTGGCCGGGCACCTGGAAGCCCACCCCGAGGCCCGGCTGGCGGACGTCGCCTACACCTGCCATCTCGGCCGGAAGCTCTTCGAGCACCGTCGCGCCGTGGTCTGCTCGGATTCGCGCGATGCCGCGGCCGTGCTTCGCGGCCTCGATCCGCAGCGCGTGCTGGACCGCCGCTACGAGGGCTCCGACCGGCCGGTCGTCTTTGGCTTTCCCGGCCAGGGCTCGCAGCATGCCGGCATGGCGTGGGAGCTGCTCGCCGAGGAGCCCTCCTTCCGCGAGCCGCTGGAGCTCTGCTTCCGCATCCTGGGTCTCGATCCGGAGACGTTGCAGTCGGCGGAGGCGCTGGAGCGGACGGAGGTGGCCCAGCCGGTGCTCTTCGGGGTCGAGTACGCGCTGGCCCGGCTCTGGATGGACTGGGGAGCGCGGCCCGAGGCCATGATCGGCCACAGTCTGGGCGAGTACGTGGCAGCCTGCCTCTCCGGGGTGTTCTCCATCGAGGAGGGGCTGGCCCTGGTGGCGGAGCGCGGGCGGCTCATGCAGGGCTTGCCCGCGGGCGCCATGCTGGCAGTCCCTGTTTCCGAGGAGGAGATCGAGCCGCTACTCAGAGACGACCTCGGTAATCTCGAACTGGCGACGGTCAACGGTCCTGCGCAGTGCGTGGTTTCGGGAACACTTGAAGCGGTGGAGCGCCTGGAGAGCGAGCTGAAGAGCCAGGGCCGGAGCGCCAAGCGGCTCCCGACCTCCCACGCCTTCCACTCCCGGATGATGGATCCCGTCCTGGAGGCGTTCGGCCGGGAGGTCCGCAAGGTCCGTCTCCGGCCTCCCCAGATCCCCTTTCTCTCGAACCTGACCGGCACCTGGATCGAGCCTTCGCAGGCCACCGACCCGGACTACTGGGTCCAGCACCTGCGCCGCCCGGTGCGCTTCGGCCAGGGCCTCGAGGAGCTGCTCGCCGAGCCCGGGCGCGCCTTCCTGGAGGTCGGCCCGGGACGCACCCTGGGCAGTCTGATCCGGCGGCACCCGCGGTGCCCTCCCGAGATGCTGGTGCTGTCGTCGATGCCCTCGCGGGACGATGCGGATTCCGAGTCGAAGCATCTCCTGACCTCGCTGGGCCGGCTCTGCCTGGCGGGAGTCAAGGTGGACTGGCCGGGGTTCTATGCTCACGAGAGGCGGCGGAAGCTGTCTCTTCCGACCTATCCCTTCGAGCGCCGGCGCTACTGGCTCGATCTGCCGCGTGGGACCTCCGCGGCGAAACCGGTCGAGACGGCGGCGGAGGAGGAGAGGCCCTCCGATCCCGCGCCGCCGCCGGTTGCGAAGCAGCACTCCAGGCCGGACCTCTCCACTGCGTACGTCGCACCCCGCGACGAGCCGGAGCGGCTCGTGGCCGAGGTCTGGGAGCAGCTCCTCGGCGTCGAGCCCGTGGGCGCCCAGGACAACTTCTTCGAGATGGGCGGGCATTCGCTGCTCGCGATCCAGGTGGCCGCCCGGCTGCGCGACAGGCTGTCTCTGGACCTGCCGATGTCGGAGCTGTTCAAGGTGCCCACGGTGGCCGGCATGGCCAGTGTCGTCGCCGCGCAGGCGCCGACTCCCCGGGAGGAAGCGGCGACGGACCGGCCTGCGCTGCAAGGGGATCCGGAGCATCTTGACGAGCCGTTCCCTCTCACCGACGTGCAGCAGGCCTACTGGCTCGGCCGCGGCGGCCAGTTCGAGCTGGGCAACGTCGCCACCCACACCTACCTGGAGATCGATCACCAGGAGCTGGACCTGGAGCGCCTGGGCCGGGTCTGGCGGCGCCTGATCGACCGCCACGGCATGCTGCGCGCGGTGGTGCTCCCGGACGGCTCGCAGCGCATCCTGCCGGAGGTCCCGCCCTACGTCGTCGAGACCCTGGACGTCCGGGGGCTGCCTTTGGACGAGGCCAAGCGCCGCATCGGCGAGGTCCGCCAGCGGATGTCCCACCAGGTTCTGCCGAGCGACCGCTGGCCGCTCTTCGAGCTGCGGGCCTCCGTGCTCGACGAGGGCCGGGTCCGCCTGCACGTCAGCTTCGACTATCTGATCGGCGACGCGTGGAGCTGGGAGATCCTGCTCGCCGAGCTGTCGCGGCTGTACCGCGAGCCGGACTGCGAGCTGCCGGCCCTGGAGATCTCGTTCCGCGATTACGTCCTGGCCGAGCTGGCCTTCCGGGCGTCGCGCGAGTACCAGCGGTCGGCCGAGTACTGGCGGGCGCGCTATGCGACGCTCGCGCCGGCTCCCGAGCTGCCGCTCGCCAGGAGCCCCCGGGAGGTCGAGAAACCGCGCTTCGTCCGCCGCGGAGCGATCCTGGCCCGCGAGCGCTGGAGCCGCCTCAAGGCCCGGGCCACGGTCGCCGGCCTCACCCCCTCGTCCGCCGTGCTGGCCGCCTTCTCCGAAGCGCTCGCGGCGTGGTCCCGGAGCCCCCGCTTCACCCTGAACCTGACGCTCTTCAACCGGCTTCCCGTGCACGCGCACGTCAACGACCTGGTCGGGGATTTCACCTCGCTGACCCTGCTCGAGGTGGACGGCGAAGGCGGGACCTTCGAGGAGCGCGCCCGCAGGATCCAGGAGCGGCTGTGGAGCGATCTGGACCACCGGCACTTCAGCGGCGTCCAGGTCTCGCGGGAGCTGGCGCGGGTGCGGGGGCGGTCCGCGGCGGCGATGCCCATCGTGTTCACCAGCACGCTCAACATGAGCGCCGCCGGGAGGGACGGCGCGGCCGAGCCGGGCTCCGCGGGCCAGATGTCCTACGGCATCAGCCAGACGCCCCAGGTCCACCTCGATCACCAGGTCTCGGAATGGGACGGCGCGCTGCGGTTCAACTGGGACGCGGTGGAGGACCTGTTTCCCCAGGGCCTGCTCGACGACCTGTTCGCTGCGTATAGCGGGCTGCTGGAGCGGCTGGCGGATGAGCCGTCGGAGGAAGATGCCTGGGGGGCGGAATCGTTCAATCTGGTGCCCGCCGCGCAGCTCGCTCTCCAGGCCCGGGTCAACGCGACGGCGGAGCCCCTCTCGCGCGAGCTTCTGCAGACGCTGGTGTCGGCGCGCGCCCGGACGCAGCCGGATCATCCGGCGGTGGTGTCGGGCGAGCGCGTGCTCTCCTACGGCGAGTTGGAGCGGCGCTCGACGCGCCTGGGCCGCCGCCTGCGGGAGCTGGGAGCGCGGCCGAACGAGCTGGTCGCGGTGGCGATGGAGAAGGGCTGGGAGCAGGTCGTGGCGGTGCTCGCCGTGCTCAAGTCGGGCGCGGCCTATCTGCCGGTCGATCCGGCGCTGCCACCGGATCGAGTGCGGCTCCTGCTCGAACAGGGAGAGGCGCGTTGGGTGCTGACCCAGCCCTGGCTCGACCTGCCCCTGCCGCCTGGGATGGAGAGTCTGGTCGTGGAGGCGGAGGAGCCGGGAGACGCGGAGCCCCTGGCGCCCGTGCAGGGTCCGCGCGACCTGGCCTACGTGATCTTCACCTCGGGCTCCACCGGCACACCCAAGGGTGTGATGATCGAGCACGAGGGCGCGGTCAACACGGTGCTCGACGTCAACCGCCGCTTCGGGATCGGCCCCGGAGACCGGGTTCTGGCGCTGTCGTCCCTGAGCTTCGACCTGTCGGTTTGGGACGTCTTCGGCGTGCTCTCGGCGGGCGGGACGCTGGTGATGCCGGACCCGGCCGGCCTGCGGGACCCGGCGCACTGGGCCGAGCGGATGGAGCGCTGGGGCGTCACGCTGTGGAACACGGTGCCGGCCCTGATGGAGATGCTGACGCAGTACGCGTCGGGACGATCTCTGCCCGTGCCGGGCCGTCTGCGCCTGGCGATGATGTCCGGGGACTGGATCGGTCTCGATCTGCCCGACCGGGTGCGGAGGCTGTGGCCCGGCGTCGAGGTCGTCAGTCTCGGCGGAGCCACGGAGGCGTCGATCTGGTCGATCCTGTATCCGATCGGCGAGGTTGGAGAGGGCTGGAAGAGCATCCCGTACGGCCGGCCGATGGTGAACCAGACCTTCCAGGTGCTGGACGGGCGCCTGGAGCCCCGGCCGTTCTGGGTGCCGGGCGACCTTCACATCGGCGGCGCGGGCCTGGCGCGCGGCTACTGGCGCGACGAGGAAAAGACGCGCCGCAGCTTCGCGACCCACCCGCGCACCGGCGAGCGGCTGTACCGGACGGGTGACAAGGGGCGCTGGCTGCCGGATGGCAACATCGAGTTCCTGGGCCGCGAGGACACCCAGGTCAAGATCCAGGGCCACCGGATGGAGCTCGGCGAGATCGAGGCCGCGCTGGAGCGCCACCCCGGGGTGCGCTCGGCGGTCGTGGCCGCGGTGGGCCCGGAGCGCGGGGCCCGGCGGCTGGTGGCCTACGTGGTGCCTTCCGGGCCGGCGCCGGAGCTGGACGAGGTGCGCTCGTTCCTGCGCGCCCGCCTGCCCGAGCCCATGGTGCCCTCGGCGCTGGTCGTGCTCCCGGAGCTGCCGCTGACGGCCAACGGCAAGGTCGATCGCAAGGCCCTGCCGGCGCCCGACGCGCCGCCCGGGACCGGCGCCGGGCCGGACGTCTCCCGGACCCCGGTCGAGGAGCTGCTGGCCGGGATCTGGAGCCACCTGCTCGGAGTGGATTCGTGCGGGCCCGGGGACAGCTTCTTCGATCTCGGAGGCGACTCCCTGCTCGCCGTCCACCTGGTCACGCGCCTGCGCGAGGCCTTCCAGGTCGAAATCCCTCTCCGCAACGTCTTCGAGAGGCCGACCCTGGCCGAGCTCGGCCGGGAGGTCGAAGCGCTCGGGATGGCGGGTCTCCAGGCCCAGGCCCCTCCGATCAGAAAGGCGTCCGGCGATGTTCGGCCGCTCTCCTTCGCGCAGCAGCGCCTCTGGCTGCTCGACCGCCTGGAGCCCTGGAATTTCGCCTACAACATCCCGTCGGCCATCCGCATCCAGGGCGAGCTTTCGGTGCCGGTGCTGGAGAGGAGCCTGGGAGAGGTCGTCGGGCGCCACGAGGTCCTGCGCTCGACGTTCCCGTTCACGGACGGAGAGCCCAGGGCGGTGATCGCGGCGGCCGGACCCCTGACCCTGCCGCTCCTGGACCTCGGAGCGCTCGACGGCACCGCGCAGTCGCGGGAGCTGCGGCGCCTCGCGGCCGAGGAAGCCCGCCGCCTGTTCTCCCTGGAAAACGGCCCCGTGCTCCGCTTCAGTCTGGTGCGCCTGGCTCCGCAGGAGCACGTCTTCCTGCTGACCCTGCACCACATCGTCTCGGACGCCACGTCCATGGCCGTGCTCTTCCGCGAGGTCGCGGCGCTCTACGAGGCGTTCTCGGCGGGCCGGCCCTCGCCGCTGCCGGAGCTGCCGGTCCAGTACGGCGACTTCGCGGCCTGGCAGCGCCAGTGGCTGCAGGGGCCCGCTCTCCACGCCGAGCTCGGCTACTGGAAGGAGAGGCTGGCCGGCGCCCCCGCGGCCCTCGACCTGCCGGCGGACCGCCCGCGGTCGGCCGTCCAGAGCTACCGCGGAGCCTCGCGCTCCGTGCGTTTCGGCAGGGACCTGTCGGCGGCGGTCGCGCGGCTCGGCCGGAGCGAGGGCTCGACGCTTTTCATGACCGCCCTGGCGGCGTTCTCGGCGCTGCTCTACCGCTACACGGGCCAGGCCGACGTCTCTGTCGGCACCGTGATCGACGGGCGCAGCCGCAGGGAGCTCGAATCGCTGATCGGCTTCTTCGTCAACACCCTCGTCCTGCGCACCTCCTTCGCGGGCGACCTGTCCTTCCGGGACCTGCTGGCGCGTTCGCGCGAGGCCGCCCTCGGCGCCTACTCGCATCAGAACCTGCCCTTCGAGAAGCTGGTCGAGGAGCTGCAGCCCCGGCGCGACCTGGCGCGTACGCCGCTCTTCCAGGTCATGATCGTGCTGCAGAACGCGCCCCTCCGGGAGCTCGAGGCCTCCGGCTCCCGGTTCAGCGCGTTCTCGCCCGGCGGCGAGGCGGCCCAGTTCGATCTCACGCTCCGCCTGGAGCTGGCCGGCGACGAGCTGGGCGCGACGATGGAGTACCGCAGCGGCCTCTTCGATCCGACCACGATCCTGCGCATGCTGGGTCACCTGGAGGCCCTGCTGCGGAGCGTCGGCGCCGATCCCTCTCTCGCGCTCGACCGCATCCCGCTCGCGTCTCCCGCCGAGATCCACCAGCGAACGCGCGAGTGGAACGACACCGCGGGCGCGCCGGAGACCGCTCTCTGTCTGCACGAGCTGTTCGCGGCACAGGCCCGGAGGACGCCCGAGCGCGTGGCCCTGATCCATGGCGGAGAGTCCCTGACCTATGCCGATCTCCACCGGCGCAGCAACCAGGTCGCCCGGCACCTGCGCAGTCTCGGCGATGTCGGCGTCGGGCCGGAGTCCGTCGTGGGGCTCTGCATGGATCGCTCCCCGGAGATGGTGGTCGCGGCGCTCGGCATCCTGAAGGCCGGCGGCGCCTATCTGCCGCTCGATCCCGCGTGGCCCCGGGAACGCCTGGCCTTCATGCTGGAGGACTCCGAGGCGGAGGTGCTGTTGACCCGCGGGCAGGCCGCCGCGGGTCTGCCGCAGGGTACGGCGCTCGTGGTCCGGCTCGACGACCTCGATGCCCGCAGCCCGGAGGACCTCCCGGCCGCTTCCGGGCCCGGCAACCTGGCCTACGTGATCTACACCTCGGGCTCGACCGGCAGGCCCAAGGGGGTGATGATCGAGCATCGCAGCGCGGTCACCCTGGTGCGCTGGGCGCAAGAGGTCTTCTCTTCGGAGGACCTCGCCCGCGTGCTGGCCTCCACCTCGATCTGCTTCGACCTGTCGGTGTTCGAGCTGTTCGTGCCGCTCTCGACGGGAGGCGCGGTCGTCCTGGTGGAGAACGCCCTGGATCTGAAGACCGTCGCGCCGGCCGGGGTCACCCTGTTGAACACGGTGCCCTCCATCCTCTCCGAGCTGCTGCACGCCGACTCCCTGCCGTCCTCGCTGCGCGTGGTGAACCTGGCCGGCGAGCCCTTGCCGCGGGTCCTGGCCGAGCGCCTCCGGGCCTCCGGGAGAGCCGGGCGGCTGTATAACCTGTACGGTCCGAGCGAGGATACGACCTACTCCACCGGGGCCCGGATCTCCTGGGACGACGAAGGCGAGCCTCCGATCGGCCGCCCGATCCTGGACACCAGCCTCCACCTGCTGGACGCCGCCGGGAGCCCGGTCCCCGTCGGCGTCGCCGGAGAGCTATTCCTGGGCGGAGCCGGCCTGGCGCGCGGCTATCTGCGGCGTCCGGATCTGACTGCGGAGAGGTTCGTGCCGGACCCGTTCTCGGACCGTCCGGGCGAGCGCCTGTACCGCACCGGCGACCTCGCGCGCCATCTGCCCGACGGGCGAGCCCTGTTCCTGGGCCGCGCCGATCAGCAGGTGAAGGTGCGCGGGTTCCGGATCGAGCTGGGAGAGATCGAGGCGGCGCTCGCCGCTCATCCCGGCGTCCGCGAGTGCGCGGTCAAGGCCTGGGAGCAGCCCGGCTCCGGTCTTCGCCTGGTGGCCTACGTCGTCGCCGAGCCGGGTGCGGCTCCGGGAGACGACGAGCTGCGCGCCAGCCTCGCGGACCGGCTGCCAGCCTCCATGCTGCCGTCGCTCTTCGTGACGCTGCCGGCGCTGCCGGCGACCCCTAGCGGCAAGGTGGACCGAAGGGCCCTCCCGCCTCCCGGCCCCGGCCGCGCGGGACGCCAGGATTCCGTGCTGCCGCGCGACGCCGTCGAGCTGGAGCTGGCCCATCTGTGGGAGGAGCTTCTCGGAGTCCATCCCGTCGGCGTGCGCGACAACTTCTTCAGCCTGGGCGGCCACTCGCTGCTCGCGGTCCGCCTGATGAGCCGCATCCGCAATCGCTTCGGAAGAGAGCTGCCGCCGACCCTGCTGTTCCAGGAGGGGACGATCGAGCACCTCGCGCGCCGGCTGCGGCAGGCCGGAGACGGGCCGGCCCGCCTCTCGCCCCTGGTCGCCATCCGGGAGGAGGGAGACCGGACGCCCCTGTTCTGCGTGCACCCCGCGGGCGGCGGGGTTCTCGCGTACAGGGACCTGGCCGAGCTGCTCGGCGACGACCAGCCGGTCTACGGTCTCCAGGCGACCACCCCGGGGAGCGTTCCGGAGATCGCCGGGCGCTATCTCGAAGCAATCCTGGAGCGCCAGCCGAGCGGCCCCTTCCGGATCGCGGGCTGGTCCTTCGGCGGGCTCGTCGCCTACGAGATCGCCCGGCGCCTGGAGGAAGCCGGTCAGGACGTGGGCCTGCTCGTCCTCTTCGACACCTTCCGGCCCGCGCCGGGCGGGCCCGAGCCGGACGACGCGGACATCCTCGCCGAGCTCTTCGACGCCGACCGCAGCTCGACGGCTGCGGAGATCCGCGCGCAGGGCAGCCTGGAGCGCCAGATCGCCTACCTGTTGGAGCGCTTTGGAAACACCTCGAACCTGTTGCCCGGGGATGTCGATCCGGCGAGCCTGCGCCGGCATTTCGAGGTCTATCGCGGGAACGTCCTCGCCGGGCTGCGCTATTCGCCGCGGCCGATCTCCGGCCGGCTCTGCCTGTTCCGCGCCACCGAGCGGCCGGCCGGAGCGGGGGAGACCGACCCCGGGCTCGGTTGGAGCGATCTGGTCCGCGGCGGCATCGAAGTCTACGATGTGCCCGGCAGGCACAGTCGACTGCTACGGCGGCCCGCGGTCGAGGTCGTCGCCGATCATCTGAGGACCTGTCTCGATCGCGTGGAGGTAAAAGCATGAAGGACCTGCGGTGGGCTCTCCGCACCCTGCTCAAGGATCCGGTCTTCACCCTGGTCGCCGTGCTGACCCTGGGCCTCGGGATCGGCGCGAGCTCCGCGATCTTCAGCGTGGTCGACGGCCTCGCGCTGCGGGCCCTCCCGTATGACGAGGCCGACCGGCTGGTGCAGGTCTGGCCCGCCCACTCCTTCTCGGCGGCCGAGTTCCTCGAGCTGCGCAAGCAGAGCGGCGCCTACGAGAGCCTCGCCCTGTTCAACGGCCAGCAGACCCTGGCGCTGACCGGACTGGATCAGCCGGTCGAGATCTTCGGCGCCCGGGTGACCGCCGGCTTCTTCTCGCTGCTCCGCGTGCAGGCGGCCCTGGGCCACACCTTCGAGCCCGGCGAGGACCAGCCCGGCAGGGACCATGTCGCCGTCCTGAGCCACGACGCCTGGGAGCGGCTGTTCGGCGCCGACCCGAAGATCCTCGGCCGGCAGATCCAGTTGGACGGCGCGGGCTACACCGTCGTCGGCGTGATGGCGAAGGGCTTCCAGGCCCTGGAGACCGGGACCGAGCTCTGGCTGCCCATGACCCTCGATCCGGCGGCGACCGATTTCAAGGTCCGCTACTCCCAGCTCCTCGGCCGTCTCGCCAAGGGATCGGGCCCGCAGGCCGCGACCGCCGAGATGGGCGCGATCGCGCGGCGGATGAAGGACGAGTTCGGCTACACCGACGAGGACGTCGCCGGCGCCGCAGTCCTGCCGCTCCGGGAGACCCTGGCGGGCAGCTTCAAGCGCACCCTCCTGATGCTCCTGCTGGCGGTGGGGCTCGTGCTGCTCGTCGCCTGCGCCAACGTCGCCCACCTGCAGCTCGCCCGGGCGACGAAGCGCGGAAGAGAGATCGGCATCCGCCTCGCCCTCGGCGTCGGGCGGGGCCGGCTCATGCGCCAGCTCGTGGTCGAAAGCCTCCTGCTGGCGCTGATCGGCGGCGCCCTGGGCCTGCTGATCGCGAGCTGGGGCGTGCGGCTCCTGGTCGCCGGCCTGCCGCCGACGACGCCGCGCCTGGACGAGGTCGGGATCGACGGCCGCGTCCTGCTGTTCTCCCTGGCGCTCTCCCTCCTGTCCGGCCTCCTCTTCGGGCTGGTGCCCGCCTTCCACAGCGCGCGGGCCGACCTGCAGCCGCTCCTCAAGGATGGCAGTCCTGGCGCCGGTGGCTCCGGCGGAGCCGGGAGGCGCGGGTTCTCCGACGCGCTCGTGGCGCTCCAGGTCTGTCTGGCGTTCGTGCTGGTGGTCGGGGCGGGGCTCATGGTCAAGAGCATCCTGCGCCTGCAGCAGGTGGACCCGGGCTTCCGCTCCGAGAACCTCCTCGCCCTGCGGCTGAGCCCGTCGGACACGCGCTACGAGACCTCCGTGCAGGTGGCGGAGCTCTATGAGCAGATCCTCGCGCGCCTGGCGCGGCTGCCGGGCGTGGAGTCGGTCGCCGCCACCCAGTTCGCGCCTCTGGGCGGAGAGGGCTTCGCCGCCAAGCTGACGGTCGAGGGTCGGCCGCAGGAGCCCGGCGCGCCCCCGGAGCGCGCGGACCGCCGGGTGGTCTCGCCGAGCTACTTCGAGACCCTGCGCATCCCACTCGAAGAGGGCCGGGGGTTCACGGCGGCGGACACCTTCGAGGGGCAGCAGGTCGCGGTGATCAACGCCAGCATGGCCCGCCGCTACTGGCCGGGCCAGAGCGCGCTCGGCAAGCGCATCCAGACCGGCATGGACCAGCCCGACGAATGGATCACCATCGTGGGCGTGGTCGGGGACGTCAAGAACAAGAGTCTCAGCTCGGGCGAGGAGATCCAGATGTACCGGCCCCAGCGCCAGGCGGGCCGCTTCCCGGCCAAGCGCATGACCCTGATCCTGCGCGGCCGGCGGGAGCCCCTGTCCCTGGTCCGGGACGCCCGGGCGACGATCTGGTCGGTCGACCGGGAAGTGCCGATCTCCAGGATCACCACCATGGACGAGGTCGTCCACGGCTCGATCTCCGGGCCGCGCTGGATCATGCAACTGCTGTCCGCCTTCGCGAACCTGGTGCTGATCCTGGGCGCGGTGAGCATCTACGGGATCATCTCCTACAGCGTCGGCCGCCGCACCCGGGAGATCGGGCTGCGGATGAGCCTCGGAGCCACCCGCAAGGACGTCCTGGAGCTGATCGTGGGCCATGCGATGGGGCCCGTTCTGATCGGGCTCGCGCTCGGCTTCGTGGTCTCCCTCGGACTGACCCGGTTCCTGGCCGGCCAGCTCTTCGAGGTCAGCAGCACCGACCCCGCGACCTTCGCCGTCAGCTTCCTGCTGCTCACCCTGGTGGCGCTGTTCTCCAGCCTGATCCCCGCGCGCCGGGCGGCCCAGGTCGATCCGATGGTGATCCTGCGCGCCGGATAGGAGACCGCCATGCGACTTTCGAAGAAGAGGACCGTCCTGGCCGCGCTGGCCCTGATCGTGCCGGTCTCCGGCCTGATCCGGGTGGGCCGGGCGTCGGAAAGCCTCTTCCTGCCTTCGGAAGCCAGCCTGCGGCCGGGCACCTCCGCGCCGGCCGGCTCCTTCAACGCCCAGAGCTGCGGCCGTTCCGGCTGCCATCCGCAGGCGGTGGCCGAGTGGGAGTCGTCGTCGCATCGCCACTCCGGCCTGGACAACCCCTGGTACCGGGCCACCCTGGAGGAGACCCGCGCCGCGGTCGGCGCCGTTCCGTCCCGCTGGTGCGCGGGCTGCCACACGCCGGCCCTGCTGCTCTCGGGCCTGGCCGACCGGCCGCCTGCGGAAACCGTGGCGCGGGCGGAGGGCCGGGCGGGCGTCTCGTGCACGGTCTGCCACTCCATCTCCCACGCCAAGGGCGTCACCGGCCAGGCGGCGTTCGAGCTGTCGCCCCCTCCCGCGCTGCGCGTCTCCCGGCGGAATGCGGAGGCCCACCGGCGCCAGCTTTCGTCGCCCGCCCTCCAGGGCGAGGCGGCGTCGGACACCTGCTCGACCTGCCATCGGGGCTCGGTGGACACGCCGGTCGGCGGCCACGGCTGGCTCTCGGTCCTGGACGACTATTCGCCCTGGCAGGCGAGCGACGCCTCGGGCCGCAGCGTGCCGAGGACGTCGGACCCGGTCGAGCCGCGGGGCTGCGTCGACTGCCACATGCCGCGGGTGCGGTCGCGCGACGCGGGGAACCGCGACGGCTGGGCCCGCTCGCACCGTTTCGCCGCGGCCAACACCGCCCTGCCGGCCCTGCGCGGCGACCGCGCTCAGCTCCAGGCCGTGACCGACTTCCTCCGCTCCGGCCAGGTGGCGGTCGACATCTTCGCCATGATCCAGGGCTCCGGCGCGACGTTCGACTTCCGCGCGCCGCTGAACCGCGTGTCCGCCAGCCTGCGGCGGGAGACCTCGACGCGCTTTGACGTCCTGGTCCGGAACACGGGCGTCGGCCACCTCTTCCCGGGCGGCAAGCAGGACCTCCACGACTGCTGGCTCGAGCTCAAGGCGGTGGACGAGAACGGCCGGGTCCTGTTCTGGAGCGGCAAGGCCGACGAAGGCGGCCCGGTCGCGGTCGAGGCGCACGACTTCGGCGTCACCTGGATCGACGAGAAGGGCGAGCCGGTCGAGAACCACCGGATCTGGGCCGCCCGCGTTCCGGTCAACCCCCAGCTCGTCGAGCCCGGCGGCGCGCAGATGGTCCTGTACGACATCGTGCTCCCGGCCGAATCCGGAGAGAGGGTCACCCTGACCGCCCGGCTCCACTACCGCCCCGTCTCCTGGGAGCTCACGCAGTGGGCGTTCGCGCGGCTCGGCAATCCCGGCGCCCCCAGGCCGCCGCGCCTCCCGATCGTGACCCTGGCCGAGGACTCCGTCACGCTGCCCGTGGTGCCGGCCGACGCCCCTCCGCCCGAGCCGGCGCAGCCGGTTCCCGTGGCGTCGGACTACGCGCGCTGGAACAGCTATGGGTTCGCGCAGATCGTCCAGGGCAACATGCGGGGGGCGCGCGAATCCTTCCTGCGCGCCGTCGAGCTCAAGCCGGACTTCACGGCGGGCGTGGCCAACTTCGGCCGGGCGGTGATGCTGGCCAACGGCGACCTTCCGGCCGCCCGCGCCAGGCTGGAGGAGGCCCTGCGCCTCGACCCCGGCTTCCTCCGCACGCGCCTCGTCCTCGGGCAGCTCGAAAAACAGGAAGGCCGCTACGACCTCGCCATCGGGCATCTGAGCGCCGTGATCGCCCGCTACCCGCGGGACTTCGAGGCGCGGCGCGAGCTCGGGTCGACCTTCTTCCTGAGCCGCGACTTCGAGCGCGCCCTCCAGGAGATCCAGGCGGCCCTGGCGATCAACCCCGAGGACTCGGGAGCGCACTTCCTGGCCATGCAGATCCTGTCCGCCCTGCGCCAGCCGGATCGCGCCAAGGCGGAGATGGTCCTGTTCACCCGATACCGGCGCGATCCGGGCGCGAACCTCTTCATGCGGGACTACTTCCAGAAATACGAGGAAGGCAACTTCGAAATGGGCCGGCATCAGCACCGCTCCCTGCCGCCGGAGGAGCTCGTGAAACGACCGGAGACACGGGAGTGAGACTCATGCGATCGACCCTTGCGCTGCTTCTCGGGCTCACGGCCCTGCCCGCCCCGTCCCAGCCCGCCCCGTCCCAGGAGACCCCGGCGGCGAGATTCTTCGACGTCACGGAGGCGGCGGGCATCGCCTGGACCCACAACAACGGCGCCTTCGGCCAGCGCTGGCTGCCCGAGACCCTGGGCCCCGGCGTGATCGTCCTCGACGCCAACGGCGACCAGCGGCCCGACCTGCTCTTCATCAACGGCCGGAGCTTCCCGGGCAAGCCCGGCAAGGAGACCACCCCGGCCCTCTACCTGAACCTGGGAGGCCTGAAGTTCAAGGAGGCCACCCAGGAGGCGGGGCTCGCCTTCAGCTCCTACTGCCTCGGCGGATCGGCGGCCGACGTCGACAACGACGGCGATCCCGACGTCTATCTCTCCTGCGTCGGCCAGGACCACCTGCTGCGCAACGACGGCGGGCGGTTCACCGACGTCAGCCAGCAGGCCGGGCTGACCCGGGACTACGAGCTCGGCGCCTCGGCCGCGTTCTTCGACGCCGACCGGGACGGCTGGGTCGACCTCTACGTCGCCCGCTACGTCCGCTGGACGCCCGAGACCGATCAGTTCTGCGCCTTCTACGGCAAGGCGAAGTCGTACTGCACCCCGATCGTCTACCAGGGCGCCGCGTCGCGCTTCTACCGCAACCGGGGAAACGGCACCTTCGAGGACCGGACCCGCGCCGCCGGTCTCTACCTCCCGGAAGCCAAGGCGCTGGGCGTGGTGCCGGTGGACGTCGACGGCGACCTGTGGACCGACCTTGCCGTGACCTGCGACACCTGTCCGAACCTGCTCTTCCGCAACAAGGGGGACGGCACCTTCGAGGACATCGGCCTGACCTCCGGGCTGGCCCTCTCCGTCACCGGCCAGGCCCGCGGCGGCATGGGGATCGACGCCGGCGACTACGACCACAGCGGCCGGCCGGGCCTCGTCGCCACCTACTTTTCGCGCGAGATGACCGGCCTCTATCACAACGAAGGGGACCGCTTCTTCCTCGACGAAGGCCCCAACTCCGAGGTCGGCCGCAACACCCTGACCACGCTGGGCTGGGGCGCCTTCTTCTTCGACTTCGACCTCGACGGCTGGCTCGACCTGCTGATCGCCAACGGCCATCTCGACGAACAGGTGGAGACGGTCCAGCAGCTGGTCAAATACGCGGAGCCTCAGCAGCTCTTCCGCAACCAGGGCAAGGGACGGTTCCAGGAGGTCACCGGCACGATCGGAGGCGACCTGGCGCGGCCCCTGGTCGCGCGCGGCGCGGCGTTCGCCGATCTGGATGGAGACGGGGATCCCGATCTCGTCCTCACGACCAGCGCTGGTCCCGCAAAGGTATTCGAGAACCGCGGCCCGCACGGCAACTGGCTGCGCGTCGCGCTGCAGGGCGGGAAGAGCAATCGGGACGGGCTGGGAGCCGCGATCTCGGTCACGGCGGGAGGCATGACGCAGACCTGGCAGGTCCGCGCCGGGGGCAGTTATCTGTCGCAATCGGAGATCGCCCCGACCTTCGGCCTGGGAGCGGCGGGCACCGTCGATACGGTGACCGTCCGCTGGCCGTCCGGGACGGTCCAGACCCTGAACGGAGTCACGATCAATCAAGTTCTCAAGGTGGTGGAGCCATGAAATTCGATCTTCTCTGTATCCATTGCGGCCGATCGCACCCGCCGTTGACGGTCCGTTGCGAGGAGGGGTGCACCTCGCTGCTCCGCACCCGTTACGAGGCGAAGAGCTTTGAGCCCAACGGGGAGGCGGGCCTGTTCCGCTTCCTGGACTGGCTGCCCTGCGAGAGCGGGATCGAGAGCGGCGTCGGTCCGATCGTCTTCCGCGCCGACCGCGTCGGCAACTGGCTCGGGCTCGACAACCTGTACTGCGCGTTCAACGGCTACTGGCCCGAGCGGGGAGCCGCGAACCCGACCGGCACGTTCAAGGACCTCGAAGCGCTGCCGACGCTGCTCGGGCTGCGGGACCGCGGCAAGGCGAGGATCATCCTCGCCTCGGCCGGCAATACGGCGCGCGCCTTTGCGCACGCCGCCCGGGTGCTCGACTTCACGGTCTACATCGTCGTGCCGGAGACCATGCTGCACCGGCTGTGGCTTCCCGAGGACGGAGCGTCCCGGGGCAACGTCCGCCTGGCCGCCGTCCGCGGGAGCTCCGACTACTCGCAGGCGATCCGCATCGCGGACGAGCTGGCGAAGCGCTACGAGCTGGATTCCGAGGGCGGAGCGAAGAACGTCGCCCGGCGGGACGGCATGGGCACGGTCATGCTGGAAGCCGCGCGGGTGCTGGGACGCCTGCCCGACCACTATTTCCAGGCGGTGGGCAGCGGCACCGGAGGGATCGCGGCCTACGAGGCCTCGCTGCGGCTCCTCGGCGACGACCGCTTCGCTGGCCAGGCGCTGCCGCGCCTGCATCTGAGCCAGAACGCCCCCTTCCTGCCGATCTATCAGGCCTGGAAGGGAGAGACCTGGACGCCCGGACCGGACGAGGACCTCTTCGCGAGCGTCCTGGCGAACCGGACCCCGCCCTACGCGATCCGCGGCGGCGTCGCCGACGCCCTGAAGGCGAGCGCGGGAGATGTCTACTCCGTCGCGAGCGACGACGCGATCGCGGCGGGCCGCGAGCTCTCGGAGATCGAAGGGATCGACCTGGAGCCCGCGGCCGCGGTCGCGGTGGCTTCGCTGCGGCAGGCGGTCGCCGAGGGGAAGGTGCGGCGCGACGACCTCATCCTCCTGAACCTCACGGGCGGAGGCCTCGAGCGTCTCCGGCGTGATTTCGACTGCCGCGCCATGGAGCCCGACCTCTGGATCGACGAGTCGAGCCTGGACTCGTTCGAGTCGATCCTCTGAGCGGGCCTTCAATCGAGGAGGTCGCGTTCGTCGAAATCGATCCTGTGCATGCGCAGGAGAGAGACGAGCTCGTCCGTGAAGGACGATCCCTTGTGATGCTCTTCCTGGCGCTGGATGTACCTTCGAACCGTCGCCACCTGAGATTCGCTGACCGTGAAAGCGCCGTACCCGTTCTGCCAGGCGAACCAGCATTCCGGCCTCTGGTTCAGCCAGTGGGAGGAGTTGCCTTTGATTCTCTGGACCATGTCCGAGACGGCGATGGCCGCCCCGAACCGGACGAGAAGGTGGACATGATCCTCCACGCCGCCGATTTCGAGGAGGATCCCGTTTTCTCCGCGGATCACACCGCCCAGATAGGGGTACAGCCGCTCCCGGATCTCCCCGGTAATCAGTGGAACCCGCTCCTTCGTGCTGAACACGACGTGATAGATGAGCTTCGTATAGGTCTTGGACATCGCCTCTCCCCGGCGGATTCTCTCTGCACGCCACGCTCTGTGGTGCCAGTCCATGTCGTGTGACTTGACTGGAGATTATCGGAATACGGAGACCGGCGCCACCAGTATCATCCCGGTGCGACCGCGCTGCCAGAAGCGCCCCTCGTGGGCGCTGGTACGTAGCCCCGGGTTTCAACCCGGGGCAGGGTTCCCGGATCGATTCCCCAGCGCCCCTTCAGGGGCGTTGGCGCGGACGTGGGTCGGTCCGGTCCACGCCTGCCGGTGACGCCGCCGTGCCTGCCCACAGGCCCACGCCTGCCTGCCGGTGCCCGCCCACGCCCCTGAAGGGGCTCAAAACGCAACGGCGTAATGGCGTGCGTCGCCGCCGTTGGCCCCGGGTTGAAACCCGGGGCTACGTGCCCGCGCCCGCAAGGGGCGCGTTGGATAAGCCTCCTGATGCGAGGCCGGAGGTCAAGCCTCCTGGTGTCAGAGGCCAGCCACCGGGCCGACGACATACACCACGAATGCGATCTGGGACGGGCGATCGCCAACGCCGCCATCATTCTGGTGGCGCCCCCTTGTGGGCGCTGGTGCGTAGCCCCGGGTTTCAACCCGGGGCTGCTATAATTCAAGTTTCGTCCTGGAGGCGAGATCGCCATGCCCGGCTCGATCCGTATCGGTCTCATCGGCCTTGGCAGCCAGATCCGGGATTTCCATCTCCCCTTCCTGGAGCAGCGCGGGCTGCGCGAAGGGGACGTCGAGATCGGCTGGATCAGCGGCTACGTGGAAGAGGACCGGCGCTTCGCCGAGCCCTACGAATCCCGCTGCCCCTGCCGGCCCGGGGACGCCTGGCGCGAGCTGCTGGTCCAGGACCGCGTGGACGCGGTGCTGGTCAGCCTCCCCAATGCGCTGCACGAGCCGCCGATCCGTTGCGCCCTGGACCTCGGCGTGAACGTCGCGGTGGACAAGCCGACCACGGTCGAGGCGGCGCACGTGCGCTCCCTGGTGGAGACGGCGGAGCGCTCCGGTCTCGTCTTCCTCACCATCGCCCAGCGCCGGTATGAGGCCGTCTACCGGACCGTGCGCGACCTCGTCGCGGCTGGCGAGCTCGGCCGGCCGAAATACATCGGCTACCTCATCGCCCATTCCGTGCCCGGCCGCGGTGGCGGGAGCTGGCATTTCTCGAAACGCCTGTCGGGAGGGGGGGCCCTGATCTCCTCGGGCTATCACGGCATCGACATCGTCCTCTGGCTCCTGGCGCACGGCCCGACCCCGGCGCCGCCTCCGAGCTCGGTCTCGGCGCAGTGGATCCTGGACGACCAGTTCCCGCCGCCGGAGCCGGACGACCGCACGGAGTCGGTGGCCGCGGTCCGGATCATGCTCGGCGAGGGCGAGGAGAGAGCCGTTTTCCAGATCACGGCTTCCTTCGAGAGCCCGCGGGGGAGCCTCGACGAGAACATCAAGATCTTCGGCACCCGGGGGGCGGTCCGCCTGATGCGGGACCGGATCGAGCGCAAGGACATGAGCGCTGCCAGCCTGGTCTATCAGAGCGCGGAGGGCGGGATCCGGCCCTACGACACCTCGGGCCTGGCGGGGGAGCGCTCGGCTCCCGTGGCAGACTTCGTCAACGCGGTCTTGGCGAGGAAGCGCGGCGAGAGCTGGCAGGTGGTCAGCCCGGCGAAGGACAGCGTGCGGGTCGTCGAGATCATCGAGAAGGCCTATCAGTCCGCAGAGCGGGGAGGAGAGGAGATTCCGCTATGACGTCCATGGAGCTGCATCACGTCGCCATCCAGACCAGCGATCTCGACAGGGCCCTGCGGTTCTACGTGGACGTGCTCGGCGGCGAGGTGCTGGAGCGCCAGAGGTTCAAGAAGCGCCAGATGGCCTGGATCCGGGTGGGCAACCTCCGCATCGAGCTCTACTCGAAACGGGAGGGCGAGTCGCTGCGCCCCTGGGAGGACTTCTATTCGGGTCCGGTGCACATCGCTTTCGCCGTGCCGGACCTGGATGCCTTCCTGGCCGACGCCCTCGCCAAGGGGGCGAGCTTCCATCCCTCCCATCCGGAGCCGTTCATTCCGCCGGCGCCGGGAGCGCAGAGGATGGCCTATCTGCTGGGCCCCGACGGCGAGGAGTTCGAGGTCCGGGGAAGAGACGACGCCGGATAAGGAGGATGCCGCATGAAGGTCTTCCTCAGCTACGCGCGCGTGGATGCGGATTTCCGGGACAAAGTCCTCGCCGGCCTGAAGCACCTGAAAGGAGTGGAGGTCTGGCACGACCTCCAGATCCCGCCGGGGTCCGGCTGGCGCGGAGAGCTCGAGGGCCAGCTCCGGGGGGCGGATGCGGCGATCCTGCTCGTCAGCCCCGCCTTCCTGGCTTCCGAGTACTGCATGAAGAAGGAGCTGCCGGTCCTGGTGCAGAAGGGCATCCCGCTGTTTCCGATCCTCATCCGGCACAGCGCCCTGGGGCTTCATCCGGAGCTGAGCGAGATCCAGTTCTTCGATCCGCGGGGAAAGATGGAGCCTCTGGCGAGCCTGGAGCGCACTGAGCGGGAAGAAGTCTGGGCCCGCCTTTCGGAAGCCCTGCACGGCTCGGCGAACAGGCCTCCCCGCCATCTGCTGGTGAAGCAGCAGCGGGAGGATTTCGTGGCGCGTCTCCTGCCCGCCGGCGCCGCGCAGGTCACGCTGCGTCACGAGACCCTGATGAGCCTCCTCGACGCCTACCTGGAGCTCTACGCGCGGAAGCTCATCGAAGAGGCGCAGGACCTCTTCATGACTTTCAGGAAGAGGGCGGACCGGCTGGGGCTCGAGGTGCCCGACCCCCTGCACCGGGAGGTGCTCGACCTGCTGGAGGTCGGCCTGCCGCTCAAGCCGATCCATCTCCAGCACGTCTCGCGCCTCGATCTCGAATCGCTCCTCTCCAGCCGGGGCTACGCCACCCTCCTGCACGGCATCCGCCTGACCGACATCGACTATGACATGGCGCTGCCGCACCTCCAGCGCACGAAGCGGCCGAACCAGGAGAGATGCTCGCTGTTCGCCTACACCGAGGCGCAGTGCCTGAGGAAGATGAACCGGCTCGACGAGGCCTACGAGAGGCTCAAGGACGGAGAGTCGTTCCTCGGCGACTTCAGGGACGGCCATTGCGTCTGCGGCCCGAGCTGCCAGCAGGAGGTCCTCCGGCTCCAGATCCATCGCGGGTTCGGCGCCGTCTGCAGGAAGCTGGCGAAGCAGGAGCGGGAGGAGGGGCGCAACGACGACGCGGCCCGTTTCCGCCGGGAAGCGGAACAGAATCTCGAGAGCTGCCTCGCCCTGGAGGACGAGAGCATACCCGCCACCGTGCGCTCCGACACGCGCTACAGCTATGGCTACTTCGTGTTCGAGATGGCCTTCCTCGACCGCGAGCAGGGAGATTCCAGCGAAGACGAGCTCCATCGCGAGCTGCGCCGGGCGGAGGCCCTCTTCAAGGCGTCGCGGGACCTGAACCGCACCTTCGCCGCTCCCCAGGCGCGTCTGGCCATCGTGCGCCAACTGCTCGGCGAGCGGGCGTTCCCCGACTATCTGCACGCCCGCAAGATCGCCCTGGGGGAGAACTCCGGGGAGTCCCCGCTGACGGCGCTCCTGTGCGGCTTCGCCATGTCGCTCGTCGCGCACGAGAGGACGGGAGGACAGCCTCGCCCCCCCGGCGGCTCCGCGCTGCTGGAGGAGCTCCGCGGCCTGCTCGAGGAGAGGCATTTCTCCAAGGGCCCCCTGGAGTGCCACGCTTTCGATTGCCGGGTCGTAAGATATGGCCGCGAGCTGGAGGACCCGGACCTGGCCGCGGTGTACGACCTGCTCACGGAGGCTGCCACTTGGGAGACCGAGACTCTCGCGGACCAGAAGAGCCGGCTGGCGAGCTTCCTGGAATTCCATCCGCCCGGCCGCTGACGGGAGACGGAGGCGGCCCCCTGCGCGTCCTGCTGGTCGGCTTCGGGGAGATGGTGCGGTGCTTCCACGTTCCCACGCTGCAGGCGACCCCCGGCGTCGAGCTGGTGGGCGTCGTCCGCAGCCGGCCGGCCGAGGCGGTCGCGGGAGTGCCGGTCTTCACCTCCCTGGAGGAGGCCCTCGGGCGGCTCCGTCCCGGCCTCGCCGTGGTGTCGACCCCCCATCATCTGCACGCGCCGCAGGCCGGGCTCTGCCTGGAGCACGGGTGCCACGTGCTGGTCGAAAAGCCGCTCAGCCTGGAGGTCGAGGCGGCCGAGCGGCTGGTCGATCTGGCGGCGGAACGCGGCCTGCTGCTGGTGGAGGGCCTCCAGCGGCGCTACGAAGGTTTCGCTCAGGTGTTCCGCGAGCTGGCGGCGAGCGGCGAGCTGGGCGAGCTGCGCCTGCTCCACGGGCTGTTCGCCCATCGCTTCGGCGAAGCCGACCGCGCCGGCTGGCGCTCAGACCCCCGGCAGGCGGGCGATGGCATCCTGGGGGACAGCGCCATCCACCTGATCGACCTCCTGGTCTCGTTCGCGGGCCCGGGGACCCACCGCCTGCGGTCCCGGGTGCTGAGCGACGGCGGGCAGGGGCCGAGCCACTCCTTTCTGTGCTTCTTCGACACCGACCGCGGTGCCACGGTCTCCGCCTGCGGCAGCTATCTCTCGCCCAGCGATTCGGTGCAGGAGGAGATCTCCGTCTGGGGCAGCCGCGGCTCCCTGTTCGCGCGACGGTTCTGCCCGGAGCGGACCCTGGACCCACCGACCGTCGTCTTCAAGGACGTGGACGGGGTAAACCTGCGCGAGCTCGATCTGAGCAGCCGTCCCTTCGGCCGCGGCCTGCCCCTCGCGGCCCTGCTGAGCGTCCTGACCGGCCGCGCTCCCCGCGAGGCACTGCTCAGCGAGGCGAGGCTCACGCTGCCGACCCACCGGGCGCTCGACGCGATCCGCAGGAACGCCCTGGAGGGCTGAGCCGGCCGCGGCCGACTACTCGGCCGCCATGACGCCCTCGCCGGAGGAGCGCGGGCGGCGCATGAGCAGGACGAGCGGGATCATGCCCAGCACGAGGAACCCGAGCAGGCGGAAGACGTCGAGGAACGACTGCAGGGCGGCCTGCCTCTGGACCATGCCCCAGACGGCGGCGAGCGCCTCGCGGCTGGCCGTCATCGCGTCGTGGCCGCGCGCCTCGAAGGCGGCCTGGAGACGGGCGAGCATCTCGCGGGCCGCGGGGTTGAACGGCTCCACGTGCTCGCCGAGCAGTTTGGTGTGGACCTGCCGGTTCCGCGTGAGGAGGGTCTGCACCACGGCGATGCCCACGCTCGCCCCGACGTTCCGCGTCAGATTGAACAGGCTCGTGGCGTTGCCCATGCGCTCCTTCGGGATCGGGTCCATGCTGATCGTGGTCAGCGGCACGAAGAGCAGACCGAGCGAGACGCCCTGCAGGAACTGCGGCCAGAAGAGGTCCCAGTAGCCCGCGTCGAGCGTCAGCCGGCTGAACCAGAACAGCGTGAGCGCGGTGAGCGCGAAGCCGCCGGCGAGGAGCTTGCGCGGGTCCATCCGCGCCGTGAGCAGGCCGACGATCGGCATCGCGATGAACGAGCCGAAGCCGCGCGGCGCGAGCGTGATCCCGGCCGCGATCGGCGGATAGCCCATCAGCGTCTGGAGCAGCACCGGGAGCAGCACCAGGCTGCCGTAGAGCACGAAGCCCATCAGCGTCATGAGCAGCACGCCCGTGGCGTAGGTCCGTTCGCGGAAGACCCGCAGGTCCACCACCGGATCGGACGTCGACAGCTCGCGGACCACCAGCGCGGTCAGCGAGACCACCGCGGTGACGATCATCCAGACGATCCACGGCGATGACAGCCAGTCCGCCTGCTCGCCCTTGTCGAGACTGATCTGAAGCGTGCCCACGCCGAGCGCCAGGAAGAGGATGCCCCACCAGTCGATGCGCACCGATGTCTTTTTCAGGTAGGGCGGATCGAAGATGAAAAGCTCCTGCATGACGATCGCGGCCACGCCCACCGGAATGTTGATGTAGAACACCCAGCGCCACGAAAAGTGATCGGTCAGCCAGCCGCCGAGCACCGGCCCGAGGATCGGCGCCACGACGATGCCGAGCCCCCAGAAGCCCATGGCCTTGCCGCGCTCGTGCGGCGGGAAGGCCTCCAGCATCACCGACTGCGAGAGCGGCTGCATCACGCCGCCGGTCAGACCCTGGACGATGCGGAAGACGATCAGCATCGGCAGGCTCACCGAGGCGCCGCAGAGGATCGAGGCGACCGTGAAACCGATCACCGCGACCATCAGCAGCCGCTTGCGGCCGATCACCGTGGCCAGCCAGCCGGTCAAGGGAAGGATGATCGCGTTGGCCGCCAGGTAGGAGGTCAGCGCCCAGGTGGTCTCGTCCACCGTGGACGACAGGCTGCCCGCAATGTACGGCAGCGAGACGTTCACAACCGTCGTGTCGAGCACCACCATGAAGGTGCCGAACATGACGGCCACGGCGACCATCCACGGGTTGACGCCGGTGCCGGACGCGTCCTTCATCGCTTTTCTCTCAACGGCGCTTTCACCGGACAATCACCGTGGGCACGACGGACATGCCGGGGCGCAGGAGGTGCCGCGGGTCCTGGTCCTTCTCCAGCACGATGCGCACCGGCACGCGCTGCACGACCTTCACGAAGTTGCCGCTGGCGTTCTCGGCCGGCAGGAGGCTGTACTTGGCGCCGGTGGCGGCGCCGATCCCCTGCACGTGGCCGTTCAGATCCCGGTCGAGCGCGTCCACGTGAACCACCGCCTTCTGCCCGGGCCGCATGCCGGCGATCTGCGTCTCCTTGAAGTTCGCGGTGATCCAGACCTCGTCCGGCGGCACGATCGCGACCAGCGGCTGGCCGCGCTGCACGGACTCACCCGGATCGACGTTCTTGCGCCCGACGATCCCGTCCATGGGCGCGCGGACCACGGCGTCGTCGAGCTGGGAGCGGGCGAGGTCGAGGCTGGCGCGGGCCTGCGCCGCCTTCGCCTCGGCCAGCCGGATGTCGGCCTGGGTGGCCTCGACGCGGTGCGGACCGGCCTCGGCCTGCGCACGGCCGGCCTCGGCCTGTCCGATCGCCGCCGCGGCTTCTCCTTGATGGCTGATCGCGAGCTCCACCTGCTGGCGGGCCTCGGCGACCGCGGCCTGCGCGGCCTTCTCGGCGGCCTGGGCGTGCTCGAAGTCCTGGCGCGGGATCTCGTCCTTCTCGACCAGCGGCCGGAGGCGCGCCACGTCGCTCGCGGCGCGCTCGGCGTTGGCCTCGGCCTGGGCGAGTCGGGCGCGGGCCGCCTCCACGCCGCGCGAGGTCCCCGCGGCCGCGGCCCGGGCCTGGCCGACCTGCGCCTCGGCGGCCCGCAGACCGGACGACGAGGTGGTCGAGGTGATCGGGAGCTGCGCGCGCGCCGCCTCCACCGCGGCCTCGGCGGCCTGGTAGTCGGCCTCCGCCTTCTGGACGGCCAGCTCGTAGTCGTGCGGGTCGAGCTTCACCAGCACCTGGCCGGCGCGGACCGCGTCGTTCTCCTCGACCGTGACGGAGGTCGCGGTGCCCGCCACGCGGGCCGCCACGGCCACGACCGGACCATCCACGAAGGCGTCGTCGGTGCTCTCCCGGACGGCGAGGCGGCGCCAGAAGAAGAAGCCGGCCACGGCCAGGACGGCCAGGGAGACGACGAGAAAAATGCGGAAACCCGGCCGGCGATAGAGCGGTATCGACGGCGTCGAAGCCGCCTCTTCCGGGGTCGGCGTCATGGCTGTTCTCCTTGAAGGAACGGGAGCGTGGATTCCTCCGCGACTCCCAGCGCGAGGGCGAGGCCGAGCTTCGCCCGGTTGTATTGATAAAGGCTGCGCACCCAGCGCTCGCTGGCCGCGGCCAGCGCTTCCTGCGCCTGGACGACCTCCAGGTTGCCGGCCACGCCGGCGGCGAAGCGGTCCCGCGCCTGGGTGACCTGCTCGGTCGCGAGCCGCTTGGCGTCGCTCGACACGGCCACGCGGCGCGACGCCGCGGCGGCGTCGAGGAAGGCGGAGCGCACCTCCAGGTCGACCTGGCGCGACAGGTCGTCCCGCCGCGCCCGCGCCTGCTTCGCGCGGCCCTCGGCGGTGGCGGTCTCGCCGGCGATCCGCCCGCCTTCGAACAGCGGGATGGTGACGCCCAGCGCGAGGTCGTAGGTGATCTCGGCCGACCCCGGATCGGGGCCGATGGGGCCGTAGTCGCCGTGCGCCTCCACGCGGGGCAGGCGCTGCCTGCGGATCGCGGCCACGGCGCTCTCGGCGGCGGCCACGTCGGCCTCGGCCGCCTTCAGGTCCGGCCGCGCGGCGCGCGCCGAGACGAGAGCGTCCTCCAGATCGCGCTCGGCGAGCGGCTGGAAGGGGACCTCGTCGGCCAGCTCGACCGGCGTGCCCGCGGGCAGACCGACGGCGCGGGCGAGGCGGAGCTTCTGCTTCGCGAGATCGTTCTCGGCGTCGATCAGCCGCTCCTGCTCCTCGGCGAGCGCCACCTGGGCGCGCAGCTCGTCGATGCCGGCCGCGGTGCCGGCCTCGTGGCGGTCCTTCGCCTGCTGTTCGACCGCCTCGGCCGTCTGCACCTGGGACCGCGCCGCGTCGATGCGCGCGCGGTCGGCCAGCGCTTCGAGGTAGAGGTCGGCCACCGACGCCACGACGAGGTCCCGGGCCTGCTGGGAGGACAGGCGGCGCGAGTCGAGGCGGCTGCGCGCCGCGGCCACGCGGGCGGACTGGGCGGAGTCGAACAGCGTCTGCTCGGCGCGCAGGCGCGCGTCGAAGACGTTGAACGGCCCGACCAGCGGCGATTCGCCGGCGGGCGGCGCGAGGCCGAAGGCCGCAAGGTTGATCTTCTCGCGCGCCTGGCTCACCGCGCCTTCGAAGCTCGGCAGGAGCCGGGAGAGGGCCTGGCGCAGCTCGCCCTCGGCCTCCTCGGTCTGGCCGCCCGCGAGGACCGCCTGGAGATTGTTTTCGAGGCCCAGGTCGATCGCCTCCCGCAGGGTGAGGCGGCGCGGTTGATCGGATGCTGAGGGCTCCTGGGCTGTTGCGGGTCTGGAGAGCACCCCCGCGAGGCAGGCCAGGGCAAGCAGCCCGCGGGCGGTGCGTCGGAATTTCATTGTCCTACCCCCTGCCAGAGGAACGAGAAGAGGTCTTCGAGCTCGTCCTCCGGCCGCGTCCGGATACCTTGGTGCAGCCGCTGTGCCACGCGGCTGCGCACCAGGTCGAGAATCAGATAGGCCGTCGATTCGGCGTTCACCGGCCGCATCTCGCCGCGGGAGATCCCCTCGTCGAGGATCGTCCGCAGAACCTCCACTTGGGCCTGGTAGAGCTCCTGGAGCTGGGCGTCCGGCACGAAGCGGACGAAGGAACGCCCGAGCTCGCTGAAGTAGATGCGGAAGAAGTCGCGCTCCTCGTCGAAGAACCGCAGCCGGGTGAGGATGAACGCCCGGAGCTTGCCCTCCGTGCCGTCGGCCGCGAGCAGGGCCTCGCGGCTGCGGCGGTGGAGCTCCTCGAAGCCGTGGCACACCGTGGCCCAGTAGAGCTCCTCCTTGGAGCGGTAGTAGAGGTAGACCGTGCCCTTGGCGATGCCGCAGGCGTCGGCGACCTCCTGGATCCGCGTGCCGGCGTGGCCCTCCCGGGCGAACACCTGCCGCGCGGCCTGGAGGATGTCTTCCCTGCGTCCTGGCGTCGGCTGCCTCATACCGCCAGGAAGTATAACTGACCCGTGGGTCATTTTGGAAGGGGAGGCCTGCCGCCTCCTTGTGGAGGCGGCCCTCCCGGTTCGGAATGGCGGTGGCCTTGGACCCGGCAGCCGCCATCCCTCCAAATTTTCAAGGAACCCTGTATCACCCCGCGCAGGAAGCCACGAGGCGATCCACCCTTCTACAGACCCCTTCTACGGTTCAGCCTGGCGGTCTGTCCTTCTGCAAGACGACAAAAGCCTGAAATCCCATCGATACGGCTGCGGCGGCGCATATAACCTTAAATTGGCCCATAGAAGCTTGTTTTGCCATGGATAACGTTATCTTGCGCCGTAGAACGTTGTTTTTTCCCATAGAACCTTGCAGCGCCTCGTAGAACGTTGCAGCGGCGTATGGAAGGTTGAATTCTCCTGGAGAACGTTGCGATGCCGCGTAGAACCTTGTTTTCCTCCATGGAACGTTGCCGCGCCGCATAGAACTTTGTCTTTTCCCGTAGAACGTTGCGACGCCGTCCAGAACCTTGTCTTGTCTCGTAGAACCTTGCGGCGTCTCCAGGGAGTTTGTTTTGTTCTGGAGAGCCTTGATTCGTCTCGTTTCGTGCCACATTGGCGCATCCAGCCCTCCTGGTGTCCCGGGGACCCGGTGATTTGGGCCCTCTATATATATGTTGCCGCTGGCCCCCTTTTTTTGACACGGACGCTCAAACTGTTTTTGGGAATTTTTTCCCAAATTTGAAGGGACCGGCCCGGAAGGGGTCCGAGCGCGTTATCCTCGCTGGCCTCCGAACGGGCCGGAGCAAACGCCTCGTCCGGCCGGTGCGTAGAAAGACTGTTTGAGCATGGTTCCTTGACAATTCAGAGGGATGGCGGCCGCCGAGTCCAAGGACGCCGCCATCCCGCCCCGGAGACCCGCTTGTGAGGGAGGCGGCGGGTCTGCGCCGGAGGTGTGCGGAGGCCGGTGTGCTCCGCACACCCCGGGACCGGGGTTCGTGAATTCCTGGACGGAAGGGCTGCTACGATGTCGCCCGTGATGCGGAGAGCTCTTTTCATCCTGCTCGTGCTCAGTCTCGTCGGGTCCCTGGCGCAGGCGCAGGTCCCGACCTCCAACGTGATCTACCGGGTGCTCCGGATCCGGACTTCCACCGAAACCGGCTCCGCCTTCACCATCGAAGTCGACGGCAAGCAGTACCTGATCACCGCCCGCCATCTCCTGGAAGGCTTCGGCGGCGAGGGCGACGTCGACCTGTGGCTGGATGGCCGCTGGAGCCGACTGCACGTCCGGGCCCTGTATCCTGCGAAGGAGAGCGTGGACATCGCGGCGCTCGACGCGGGCCGGTCGCTCACGGTCGATTTCCCTCTCGACGCCTCGTCGGTCGGGCTGACGCTCGGCCAGCAGGTGTATTTCCTCGGCTACCCGTTCGGCCTGAGTACGCCGGGGGCGCCGGGCGCCCCGGTCCCTCCCGGTTTCGGCGAGATCCCCTTCGTCAAGGGCGGGATCGTCTCCGCCCTGGACAGCCGGGACCCCGAGGCGAACCTGCTGTACCTGGACGGACACAACAACCCGGGTTTTTCCGGCGGGCCGATCGTATTCTGGCATGCGGAGAGCCGCCGGTTCCGGGTCGCCGGCGTCGTGCGGGGCTATCGCAACGAGGCGCTGCCGGTGATCAAGAAGAAAGACCTGGACAACCCCCGGGCCCAGGCCCACAACGACCTCTATACGCGGGCCAACTCGGGCATCGTCATCGGGTACGACATTCGCCACATCGTCGAGGCGATCCGCCTTTCGACACGCGCGAGCGCGCCGCCCGCGCCCTGACCGGCAGGAGACATCATGGGACAGCCGCAGGCAGAGCCGGTCTGGAAGAAGGTCCTCACGATCGTGGCCCTCGCCGCCACGGTGTTGGCGATCTATCTCCAGGCGTTCGAGAGGGGAGCGCGGCGCGAGGAGGCGCGGCTGGCGGCCGTCCGGCTGGAGGAGGCGATCGCCCGGTCCCGCGCCCGACTGCGCACCGAGATCGTCGCCGAGCTGCGCGCCGAGCTCCGGCGGGAGAGCGCCGCGGCCCCGTCCGGCTCGAAACCGGTTCCCGACACCGTCCTGCGCCGGCTCGAAACCGGCGCGACGGGACAGGCGCTCGGCGCCTTCCAGCCGGACGAAGCGCAGGTCCTCGCCAATCTGAACGAGAGCGTCGAGTCGCTGTCGCGGGAGGTCGAGGAGGCCGACAACGCTCTCCGTCGGGACCTGGAGGAGCTCCGGGCCGCCACTCTACGAGAGGAGGAGGTCTCCTCCAGGATCATGATCCTCCTGACCGTCGCTCTGGCCTGCCTGATCGGACGGCTCCTGCCCTCCCTGCGGCCTGGAGGCCACGGGGTTCGGCAGGAGCGGGAGGACGGCCTGTCCTGACGTGCCGGCCGCGGGATCAGGCGCGCCGGGCGGCTTCGAAGGAGGCCGGATCTTGTCTTGAAGCCTCCCGCAGCACCTACACAGGGGCAACTTCAGGCGAAGGGCGGTAGAAGGAAGCGGCAGCGAGGGCCGGTGGCTCTGGCGAGGCGGCGATCGAGTGTCGCCAGAGGAAGGTCACACTGTTCGGCCACCGCAACGTACCAAGCGTCGTAGCTTGTGACGTTGGCCCGCAATTCCCAGACTCGCTCCGCGAACGGGGAGAAGGGCACCAGCTCAAGGTCGAACAGAAGAAGGTCACGGGCAGCGGCACCGGCTTCCATTCGACCAAGCCGCCCCTCGAACTCAAACCGGCGGAGAATGTTCGTAGCCTCGACGAGAGCCAGGGGTGGCGCCACCAGGCTGCCACTGCGCACCACGCCTTCGGCCCACCTTCCTTCTGCCCCCGTATCCGACGTCGCAGCGACCAGGAGCGAAGCGTCGACCACTGCGCTCATGGGCGATCCGCGTCACGATGGGCCAGGATCTCCTCCGGAGAAAGCCTGGTTTCTGTCGTCGCCTTGCGCTCCCGGATCCGCTCGAGCACCTTCTCGATCGGCGGGCGTGCGGCAAGCCGCACCAGCTCAGCGCGCAGGTATTCCTGCATCGACTTGCCTTGTAGGGCTGCCCGCGCGGCAAGCTCATCCCTTACCGCGTCCGGCACGTCACGGATGGTGATTTGCACGCTCATGCCTGCATCATGACTCCGCTGACTGCAAAACGCAAGCAGGGCAGAGTCTACTACCTCCCGAAGATCCGTTTCCGCCGATCAACGATCCGTCGACAGAGAGCGGCTGAGCGCGGCGGCGACTTTGCGGACCAGCTCGGCGGTGGCGGCGTCGCGATAGGCAGCCTCCTGGAAGAGGAGGAGGGCGGCCATGGGTTCGCGAGCGACTTCCAGGGTATGTGAAGACGGTCACCATCTCGTCGGCAAGCCCGCGGACTTCGGCGGTCTTTCCTTCCTTCAGATAGGAGATCGACAGGTCGAGGGCGGCCAGCGCGGCGTCGAAGGTGTTGCCCTGATCGAGAAACCTCTGCCGGACCTGAGTCAGAAGCTGGCGGGCCTGCTCGTGATTCCCCAGGCCGGCCGCGATGCGGCCCTCCACCCAGTCCAGGCGGATCTGGTCCTGCGCGCGTCCGTGAGATGCGGACAGGACTCTCAAATCGGGGAGGATGGCAGCCGCCTCCGAATGGCGGTCGGTCTTGGAAAGGCAGTCCACCAGGTTATGTCGCAGGCAGAGCAGGAGGCGGGGATCCCGGTCGGGATCGATGAAGCCGTTGGCTTTCTTCAGAGCCTGGATGGCGGATTCCGTGTCGCCCCGCTCGGTGAGTAGGAGAGCCTTCGAGATGAGGCTCCTGCCGGCGAGGTGCGGATCCGGATGCTCGCCGTGGAGAAAGAGCTTCACCGCATCGTCGAGAAGTTTGATGGCCTCGGGGAAGCGTCGCTGTGCGGTGCGGAGTGGCGCCTTCAGGTCGAGGAGGACGGGCTCGTAGCCCAGGGCATCCTCGGTGTCCCGGCAGCCGGCCTCCCACCAGGAATCGGCCATATCGAAGCTTCGCTCGGCTCCGAGGAGGTCGCCTTGCACGCGGAGGGCGTTCCCAAGCGCGGCCCAGGCGAGGCTGCGGAGCTGGTAGACCCAGTGCTCCTCGAAGAGGTCGCTATCCGAAATCCTGTCCGCTACATGAACGGCCAGATCGGCGAGGTGGACGGCGTCGGATGGCTGCTGGGGTGCGGTCTGGCTCCTGCGGGCCAGCAACTCGCAGAGACCCCAGCTTGTGAAGCGCCGGTCGGTATGAATGCGGGTGAGGCGTTCCTGCACGTCAAGTGCGAGGAGATCGTCCAGGAGGCGAGGCGCCTCGGCTCGGGACCGGGCGAGGGTAGCGTCGATGAGCCCGAAGACAGGAGGAAGGCCGTTCGCTTGGTGAAGCTCGAGCAGCCAGCCTCCTACCTCCCGGCATCGGGGGCAGACGGCGAGCAGGTGGAAGAGCTGTTCGTTCTGCTTCGTCGTCCGGTCGGTGGCGAGCAGATCCTCCAGGGCAGCGGCATCGAGATGCTGGTGCTCCATTCAATCCTCCTCGAAAGGGCTTCTTTGACGAAAGCAGAGAATAGCGCAATCAGGGGGTGAAGGGTATCCCTGGCGGAAAAAAGTAGGCCGGGAGATGGAACCCCGGCCCGGAAAAACAGATCAGCCGTTGGGTTCGAGGCCGGAGCCGTTGTCGGCGGAACCGGTCGCGGTGAGCCTGGGCTCTCCGTTTGGCTCAAGAATGGAGCCGTTCTCGGTCCAGACGAAGAACAGGAAACTCAAGAGCTGCGCGAGGCGAAGCATTCGGACCTCCTGAGGCCCGCACGGCTCCGGACATTATGGCCGGGTGGGCGGGCCTTTCAGAAGGGAAGTGTGAGGGGAGAGGCTGGCTTGGCTGAAATCAGGGGAGGGCGGAGTCGGCCTACTGGCTGGGGCAGAGTTGAGCCCTCGCCCACGATGCCTCTCCCGGTCCACCAAGGTCCATCCGCCCCGGGCGAATGGCACCACCTCAGGCCGGGCAAAAGGGAGAAAACGAGCAGCAGAGACGGCTTCCAGCGCAGCTGCGGCCTGGGAGCAGTCGGATTCAGGAGGAGCGGGAGGGCGGCCTGGCCTGACGTGCCGGCCGTACCAATCCGCAACGGGCTGCTGGTCTCGACACCGTCATTCTGAACGAGCCCCTTCCTTCTGGAGTGGCCCAGGGGATCCGGCCGGCAGAAGGAAGTTCCGGAGATCGATCGGGCCGAGTGGTTCGGAATCGAGGAAGCGAGGCGGCGGATTCTTTCGGGACAGGTCGGCTTCCTCGATGAGCTCTCCGACTTGCTCAGGAACAGCGAGCGGGATCAGCCACTCAGACCTGTCACCAAACCGATCAGATAAGCCGCCAGCGCGATCAGGATTCCCGCCAAAGGCACGCGGAAGCAGTAGGCCTTTCCGAGAGCCGCGTAGGCCCTGGCCTGCCTGATCGGACGGCTCCTGCCCTCTCTGCGGCCTGGGAGCGGCCGGGTTCAGGTGCGCTAGCGTCCGAGCACTGTGTCGATGCCTGCGAGCACGAGATCCAATTGTCGGCGTGGCAGTCTGCCGACGGACTCAGTCAACTGCCGTCTGTCGATGGCGACGATCAGTGAAGCGTTCGCAACCGAGTCTTTTGACAGACCTGTCGCTCTTGCGGGCAGTAGCGTGTTGCCAGGCGCATCTGCCCATTTCAAGTTGCTCGTGAGGGGCACACAGACCACGGTGCTGATTCGGCTTTGATTCAACGGATCGCATTGCACAACGACAACAGGCCGACGATAGCCAGGGCCCGATCCGGCCGGCTCCCCCAGGTCAGCCCACCAGACCTCGCCCTGGGCAATCACCACTCGACTTGCTCCAGCACTCGGCGGGCGGCCTTCCGACTGAACTCGTCCATCGCGCCCCCTGTCTCATCGACAACGCGATTCATCGCTTCCGTCAGACGGTCGGGCGCATGCCTGGCCACAAACTCTTGCAGTGCGCGGCTATAAAGTTGGCTACGGGAAGTGTTCAACTCGGACGCGAGGCGCTCGGCCTCAGCGAATACTTCGTCGGGGATCGAGACGGCAGTTTTCATACCCATAGTATAACCGCCAGGGCTTCGTCCGTCAAACGGATCTCTCTTCACCGGACGTCCCGAGTTGAGCCCTGCATGGCACCAGGGTAGGATGCCGCCGGGGGATAAGTCGGAATCGATGCCGAAGACCAGTGCCGGACTCCTGGTGTATCGCCTTCGGGAAGGCGGGCTCGAGGTGTTCCTGGCCCATCCTGGGGGCCCGTTCTGGGCCAGGAAGGATCTTGGCGCATGGTCCATCCCCAAGGGAGAGCTCGGCGAGTCGGAAGATCCGCTCGAAGCTGCAATCCGGGAGTTTCGAGAAGAGACGGGGCTCGACATCGAAGGCTCTTTCGAGCCGCTCACGCCGCGAAAGATGTCGGGTGGGAAGCTGGTCCACGCCTGGGCGGTCGAGGGCGACCTGGACCCGCGACAGGTCCGAAGCAATACGTTTCTTCTGGAGTGGCCCAGGGGATCCGGCCGGCAGAAGGAAGTTCCGGAGATCGACCGGGCCGAGTGGTTCGGGATCGAGGAAGCGAAGCGGCGAATTCTTTCGGGACAGGTCGGCTTCCTCGACGAGCTCTCCGACTTGCTCCGGAAGAGCGAGCGAGATCAGCCACTCAGACCTGCCACCAAACCGATCAGATAAGCGGCAAGCGCGATCAGGATTCCCCCGAAGGGCACGCGGAACCAGTAGGCCTTTCCGAGAGCCGCGTAGGCAGCGAGCAGGCAGAGTCCCACGCCGAGCAGGAACGCCGACCGGAACACGAAATCCGGGTGCGCGAGCGCCGGGCGATCATCCTCCAGCCTCCGGCTCCGTCTCGTGGTGGACCTCGACCCGGCCGCTCGCCAAGGCCAGCGAGCCGTAGACCGGGCACTTGCGTTGAAAGCCGGCGACGAGGTCTGCGGCCTGGGCCGGGCTCGGACCGCGGAGCCGGAGCCTCAACTCGACCTCCGTGAACACCGTCACATGGGCATGCGGCTGCCTCTCGCGGTCGATGGTGCCACGGACCGTGACTGTCACGCCGTCGAGCGGAACCTGCGCGTCGCGGGCGAGGACCTGGAGGACCTCGGCTCCGCAGGCAGCGGCCGCGGTGAGGAAGAGCTCTCCGGGCGTCGGGGCCTCGCCGGGACAGCCGTTCTGGACCGGGCCGTCCACGGTCAGGCGGTGCTGGCGGACGGCGCAACTCACCCGCCCGAACGTGGCGGTGGTCTCCGCCCGTGCTTCGTAGAGGCGCAGGCCGGCGGCGGCGCTGGGATTCATGGCCTCACGCTATCACGCGGCACGCGGATTGACGCCCGAGCTCCCACGGTCCTATACTCGCTAAGTATCAGGACTCAAGGAACTTGCGCCGTGTTCGGAGAATCAATAACTTAGCCGTTTTCTTTGAAGGAGTACGTATCCATGCAGGAGGCCACGCACAATCGCGAGGAGTTCTGGTTTACGTACGTGGACGGGAATCAGAGCGATTCTCATGCGGCGCTGGCTCGTGAATTGCGCGTGCCCAGCGACGAAGCCGTCCTTTGCGACGAGCTGGTGAATCAAAGCTGGTTGCTTCGCGCCCTCAGTCGGCTCCTGCCCGGGCACTTTGACTTCGAATCTGGGTATCGCCTGATCGTCACTGACAAGAGAATCCTGCTTTCAAAGTACGGCGGTCTGAGCAGTTGGCTCGTTCAGAACATACCCGGGCATTCTGTCACTGCGTTCTTCCGTGAGCGCAATTCCGGCGACGGCAGTGGGCATGTCATCGAGGCCGGCTCGATCAAGTTTTCCTTTGACGTTTCCAGGAAAAGGCGATCGACGATCGCAAGCGCCATGTCCTCGGCGTGTCCGTCAGCCCGGTCTGAGCCCACCAAGCCCCACGAGCGCGTGAAGGATCTCGAGGCTCTCGTCGCTTCCTTGAGGAAGCGAATTCAGGAGCTGGAGGCGGGAAGGGAATAGCATCCGCGCAATCGTTCGAAGTCAAGGAGTGCGAATTGAAAAAAGCCACGGAAAAGGACTTGTCGCCGGCGCAGCGCGAAGAGCTGCTCGGCTCCTTGAAAGCCCGTTTCGAGAAAAACATGAACCGTCATCCAGGCCTCAAGTGGCCTGAGGTGCAGGCGAAGCTGGAAGCGAATCCGGGAAAGCTCTGGTCGCTTCAGGAAATGGAAACGACCGATGGTGAGCCGGATGTCGTCGGCCATGACAAGAAGGCGGGCGAGTACGTGTTCTATGACTGCTCGGCGGAAAGCCCCAAGGGCCGCAGAAGCCTTTGTTACGACCGTGCAGCGCTGGACGCACGGAAAGAGAACAAGCCGGCGAACAACGTGATGGACGTGGCCGCGGCCATGGGCATCGATCTCCTGACGGAAGAACAGTATCGGGAGCTGCAGGGGCTCGGAAAATTCGATACAAAAACGTCGAGCTGGCTGAAGACGCCGGCGGATATCCGCAAGCTCGGCGGCGCCATCTTCGGCGATTTCCGCTACGGCCATGTCTTCGTGTACCACAACGGCGCGGACTCGTACTATGCCGCCAGGGGGTTCCGGGGCTCGCTGAAGGTCTGAAGCACCGGCGCGCATCCCGGCACGGGCGACACCTTTTAAGGGAGAACGGATGGTCCTTCGTCTTCCCGAAAGGAGTCTCTCCCATGAATCGATCCCCTCGGCCCCGGTGGCGCGCCACCTTCGGGCTCTTCGCAGGTTTGAGCCTCGCCGTCTCCGGAGCCGCGCTGGCCGGCGTGCCCACGGTCGGATCGCGGGACAACACCACCGCCGACCCGCCCGTGCCGCGGCCGTCCACGACGCCTTGCGCCGTGCAACTTTTCTCTCATGTGATCTTCGCGGACTTCTCCCCGAAGCCGTTCGCCTACACGCCGCCCGCGGCCTGCCCGGGACCCTGGGCCAAGGTCGTCCTGGAGGGGGACTTCTCGGTCACCGCGGGCCGCCAGTTCGACCGCACCGCGCAGATCGCGATCGGCCACGCGAACATCTACTACGGCACGACCCCGGAGCCCTCCGCGACGGTCGCCCCGACGTGGCACTTCGAGCGCGACCTGACCGACTACAGTCCGCTGTTCCGGACCGCGCAGGCCGGAGACGCGAACCTCGGCAATCTGGTCAATTCCACCTACACCGGCATCATCGAGGGGAGTGCCAGGCTCCTGTTCTATCCCACCTCGGCCCAGGACCCGGCGCCGTGGACGGCCGACGCGGTGCTCCCGCTGTCCAGCGCTCCGGGAGGCGCCGCGCTCCTCGACACCTCCGCCAACGTCCTGGCGCCCACGTTCACCCTGCCCACCAACGTCGAGGCCGCCTATCTCGACGTGGTCGCGCAGAGCCAGTCGGCCGACGAGTTCTGGTACGCGTGCGTGCCGGACGACGTCGCGGACCCGCTGTTCAGTTGCCCGGGCACGTCGTTCCGCGAGTCCGAGGTCACGATCGACGGCCAGCCGGCCGGCGTCGCGCCGGTCTTCCCCTGGCTGTACACGGGCGCGATCGACCCCCTGCTCTGGCGGCCGATCCCCGGCGTGCAGACGCTCAACTTCGTCCCCTATCGCGTCGATCTCACCCCCTTCGCGGGCGTGCTCAGCGACGGCCAGCCGCACCAGGTCGGCGTGCGTGTGTTCAACGCCAACCACTACTTCCTGGTCGCGGCCTCGCTCCTGCTCGACCTCGACCCAGGGTCGGGCGTGGTGACGGGCGCCGTCACCCGCAACACGCTCGGCGCTGATCCCGTGGTCTCGATCCGGGAGGACCTCTCGACCGCAGATGACGGCACCGTCACCGGCACGGTGGCGACCCGATCGCGGCGGAGCTTCACGATCGAGGGCTATGTGAACACCTCGCACGGGCGGGTGGAGACCACGGTGCGGCAGGACCTGAGCTTCTCGAACGAGCAGGATTTCGTCGTCGCGGACGCGGAGTACGTGCAGAACATCGCGCAGCTCACGACGATCAAGTCCGGCACCAAGACCAAGGGGGACCACGGCGTCGTCCACACCGAGCAGCATTTCTCCTGGCCGCTCGACCTGGACATCTCGCTGCTCTTCAACGACGACGGGTCGTTCTCCCAGACCACGTCGGTCGATCAGAGCTTCGAGAGCCGGCGCGCCCAGGGCGCCCAGGGGGGCCCGCACCAGAGCGAGGTCTCGAACAACATGACGGGCACCGATACTCTGCTGTTCAGCCCCGCGGGAGCCGTGACAGGCTTCCAGGACCGCTCGAGCGCGCAGACCTATCGCTCGCGGACGAGCAGCGGCGACTGCTACAGCCGGACGATCACCTCGGCCGACGGGCTGCTGACCAGCGTCACGGACGGCCAGGGCTGCGGCCACTGACCGGGAGCCGGGTGCTACAATCCTCCCCTTCTCAGGAGGATCCGATGGAGCGCGGTGTGGGCAGGCCGATCCTGCTTGTCGAGGACGATACGGAGACCCGGCTTGCCTACCGCGCGCTTCTGGAGCACGCGGGCTGGAACGTGGAGGAGGCGGGCGACGGCGAGCGGGCGCTGCAGATCGCCGCCGGCGTCCTCCCCTGCGTGGTGGTCGTCGACATCTCGATCCCGGGCGTCGACGGCTGGGAGATGACGCGGCGCCTCAAGCTCGACGAGCGCACGCGCGACGTGCCGGTGCTGGTGGTGACCGGCCATGCGCTCGACGAGGACAGCCGGCGGGCGCGCGACCTCGGCTGCGCCGGCTATCTGGTCAAACCCGTTCCGCCGGCGCACCTCGTCGCGGAAGTGGCGCGCCTGGCGGCACCTCTGGCGGCGCCTTTACCGGCGCCTTTACCGGCGCCTTTACCGGAAGACCGCTGACGTACGCGGTGCGGATCATGGACGCGCCGGAGGAACGCATCGCGGCCTTTTCTTCCCTGAGCCCCGGCGATACCCTGCGCGTGCTCATGGTCGACGCGGACGGGAGCGTGACGTCCCGGCTGACGTCGGCGCTCGAGGGATCGGCGGAGCGCGAACGGTTCGCGCTCGTGCGCGCCGCCAGCCTGGAGGACACCCTCGAGAGGCTCCGGACCCCGGACATCGACGTCGTGCTGCTGCCGATCTTCCCGAGCGAACAGGGGCTCGGAGCCCTGGTGACGATCCGCGCGCAGGTCCCGACCCTGCCGATCATCGTCCTCTGCGCCGGCGAGGATGAGCCGCTGGGCCTCAAGGCGGTGCAGCTCGGCGCCACCGACTACCTGATCGCCGAACGGCTCTACGGCACCCTCGCCGCGCGGTCGCTGCGCCACGCGGTGGAGGTGGCGCGCGTGAGAGGGGTGCTCGCGAGGTATCATGCGGAGTGGCCCCCCTCGCCAGGTGAAGCGGGCAGCCGTCCGGCGCCGTTGCGGGCGGCCTTCCCCGACCGCTTCGCCGAGCTGGCGCGCGACTATGGGGGGATCCTCGACGGTGCCGTGGAGCTGGTCCTGCTGCGCCGGCCGGCGGACCTCGAGGAACGCCTGCGGCGGCTGGCCGGCGCGGTGGCCGACCTGCGCGCCGGACCGCGCGACGTCGTCGAGTTGCACACCGTCGCCATGAAGCAGCGGGAGGCCGAGCACGGGGCGCAGCGCATGAAGGGCTACATGGCGGAAGGCCGCGTGAGGCTGCTCGAGCTCATGGGACACCTGGTCACCTTGTATCGCGACCGTTGGCTGGAGGGGCCGCGGCCGGGGGCGGACTGAAAATGAGCACGAAAGGAAGGACGGACCTGGACCACTACGTGTTGAAGCTCTACGTCACCGGCCGGACGCCGCGGGCCGAGCGCGCCATCGACAATCTGCGGCGGCTCTGCAAGGACGAGCTGGAGGGGTGTTACGAGGTCGAGATCATCGACGTCCTCGAGCACCCGCAACTCGCCGAGGAGGACCGGATCCTGGCCACGCCGACGCTGATCAAGCAGTTGCCGCCGCCGCTGCGCCGGGTGATCGGGGACCTGTCGAACAGCGACAAGGTCCTGCTGGGCCTCGACGTGCGGCGTCGCGATTCGAGGGTGCAGGGGGAGGAGAGCCTTGGATGAGGAGCAGCCCTTGAGCGCGCCCTTGCTCCCGCCGGGCAAGGTGCCGACCGGCATCCCCGGCTTCGACAACCTCACCTATGGCGGCCTGCCGGCCAACCGTTCGACGCTGATCTCCGGCAGCTCGGGGAGCGGCAAGACCATCTTCGCCGCGCAGTTCCTCGCCCGCGGCATCACCGAGCTCGACGAGCACGGGGTCTTCGTCACCTTCGAGGAGAGCCCCGAGGACATCCGCCGCAACGTCGCGAGCTTCGGCTGGAACCTCGCCGCCTGGGAAGAGGAAGGGAAGTGGGCGTTCGTGGACGCTTCGCCCGATCCCGACGAGGAGGTGGTCGAGGCCGGCGAATACGATCTGGGCGGCGTGATGGCGCGGATCCGGCACGCCGTGACGCGCACGGGAGCGCGCCGGCTGGCGGTCGACTCGCTGTCGGCGGTGTTCTCACAGTTCCAGGACCCGTCGGTGGTGCGCAAGGAGCTGTTCCGCATCGCCCGCGCGGCCCGGGAGATGGACGTCACCGCGGTGCTCACCGCCGAGCGCACCGAGGAGTATGGCCCGATCGGCCGCTACGGCGTCGAGGAGTTCATCGCCGACAACGTAGTGGTGCTCCGCAACGTGCTCGACGAGGAGCAGCGGCGGCGCACGCTGGAGCTGCTCAAGTTCCGCGGCACGGACCATCAGAAGGGCGAGCACCCGTTCGTCATCGAAGCCGACCGCGGCGTGGTGGTGATCCCGCTCACCGGCATTCCGCTCGAGCAGCGCTCCTCGAACGTCCGCGTCACCTCCGGCAACCCCGAGCTCGACGACATGTGTGGCGGTGGATTCTTCCGCGATTCCGTGGTCCTGGTCTCCGGCGCCACCGGCACGGGCAAGACGCTGACCGTGACCCACTTTCTCGCCGGCGGGGCCAGGCTGGGCGACCGCGGCCTGCTGTTCGGCTTCGAGGAGAGCCGCGAGCAGCTGGTGCGCAACGCCGCGGGCTGGGGCGTCGATTTCGAGCGCATGGAGCGCGACGGCGCGCTGCGGGTCCACTGCGAATACCCGGAGGCGCGCGGCCTGCAGGACCACCTGCTGCGCGTCAAGCGGATGATCGAGGATTTCGCGCCGCAGCGCGTGGTCATCGACTCGCTCTCGGCGCTCGAACGGGTCGGCCCGCCCAAGGCGTTCCGGCAGATGGTGATCGATCTCACCTCGTTCATCAAGCAGAAGTCGATCACCGGGCTGTTCACCAATACCACCCCGACGCTGGTGGGCGGCACATCGGTGACCGAGGCCCACATCTCGAGCCTGACCGATTCGATCATCCTGCTGCGCTACGTCGAGATGTTCGGCGAGATGCAGCGCGGCCTGATGGTGCTCAAGATGCGCGGCTCGCCGCACGACAAGGAGATCCGCCAGGTGACCATCGACGCCTCGGGCATGCACCTGGGCGAGCCCTTCCGCTCGGTGAGCGGCATCCTGAGCGGCAACCCCGTGCCCTCGCGCGAGGAGCTGGCGCGGCTGGAGGGTCTCTTCCCTCAGGAATGATCTGGCAGGAATGATCTGGCACGATGGCTGCACGGATCCCGGAGCCGTGGACCCGGAACCCGAGCCGATGCCGATCCAGGACGCCAATGTACAGTTGCGCGAGGCCCATGCGCAGATCGCGCAGCGCGACGCCGAGCGCGAGCGGATCATCGAGGGGACCAGCGACGCGATCGTCGTCGTCGATCCCGAGGGCACGGTGCGGTTCGTCAACTCCGCCGCCGAGAGACTGTTCGGCTGCCGGCGCACGGAGCTGCTCGGCAGCCCCTTCGGGTTCCCGGTGGTGTCGGGCGAAACCACCGAGCTCGATCTGCCCGGCGGCCGGATGGCCGAAATGCGCGTCGTCGACCTGCTGTGGGACGGGCGCAGCGCGTACCTGGCCTCGCTGCGCGACGTCACCGACCGCAAGGAGGCCGAGGACGCGGCGCGCGAGCGCGCGGCGCGCGAGGAGAGCGAGAGGGAACGGCTGCGCATGGAGCAGACCATGGAGCGGCTGCGCGAAGAGGAGCGGCGCAAGGACCACTTCATGGCGGTGCTCGGGCACGAGCTCCGCAACCCGCTGGCGGGCATCGATGGCGGCCTGCGCCTGCTCGAAGGCGGCGTCGCCGCCGACCGCGAACAGTGGGCGCTGGCCATGATGCGCATCCAGGTCCGGCAGCTCACCAGCCTGCTGGACGACCTGCTCGACGTCTCCAAGATCGCGCGCGGCAAGCTCGAGCTGCG
>JBEQUE010000099.1:0-17810 GCA_040349255.1 Acidobacteriota bacterium
AACTGCGTGGAGGACCTCGCCGGCGCGGGCCGGTCGCTCGCGGCCCGGCTGCGGCCGGGGGCCGCGGCGGTGCTCTGCGTCATGGGTCCGGCGGTTCCATGGGAATGGCTGTGGTTTCTCGGCCACGGTCAGCCGGGCAAGGCGTTCCGGCGCCTCACTCCGGGCGGAGTCGAGTGGCGGGGACTGCGCGTCCGGTACCCGTCGATCCGGAGGCTGCGGCGGGCGCTCGCTCCCGGCTTCCGGGTGCGCCGGGTCGCCGCGCTCGGATCGCTCCTGCCGCCGCCGTACGCCGAGGGCTGGGCCGGCAAGCACCCGCGGCTCGTCGATCGGCTCGACCGCTGGGAGCGCAGGCTGGAGACCGTGCCGCCGCTACCCTGGCTCGCCGATCACTACCTGATGGAGCTGGAAAGACGGTGAGCTGGATTCTGGCCTGCCCGGTCTGCCGGACAACACTCGATTCCGGTTCGTGTCCCGGCTGCGGCCGGACGTGGCAACAGGTGGATGGCATCTGGCGCTTCCTGTCTCCCGAGCGCGAGGCGATCTTCGCGCCGTTCCTCCGCGATTACACGAGAATCCGCCACGCCGAGGGCCGGGGATCGGACGACCCGGAGCACTACCTCCGCCTGCCGGACTGCGATCCATCGCACCCGATCGCCTGGCAGTGGCGCATGCGCGGCCGGACCTGGGAGGCGTTCCGGAGCCGCGTCCTGCCGCGGCTCGGCCCGAAGATCCTCGACCTCGGCGCCGGAGTCGGTTGGCTGAGTCACCGCCTGGCCGAGCTCGGCCGCCAGCCCTGCGCCGTGGACGTGAGTGTCGATGACCGCGACGGCCTCGCCGCGGCCCGCCACTACCGGCCTGAATGGCCCCGCCTCCAGGCCGAGCTCGACCGCCTGCCGCTGGCCGACGGCCAGGCCGACGCCGTGGTCTACAACGCCAGCCTGCACTACAGCCCGGACTACGCGGCCACCCTGCGCGAAGCGCTGCGCGTGCTGCGGCCGGGCGGCAGCGTGGTGATCCTGGAGTCGCCGATCTACCGCAGGGAGGAGAGCGGCCGGCGCATGGTGGCCGAGCGCCACGCCGATTTCGAGCGCCGCTTCGGCACCCGCTCGGACGCCCTGCCCAGTATTGAATACCTCACCTGGGAGAGGCTCGGCGCGCTGGGGCGCGAGCTGGGGCTGCGCTGGCGGAAGGTGCCCACCTGGTACGGCTGGCGCTGGGCGCTGCGGCCCTGGGTGGCCCGCCTCAAGCGCAAGCGCGAGCCGAGCCGGTTCGTGATCCTGGTGGGGACTACAGGCTCTCCCGCTGCGGCTCGCGCAGCGGAATGACCTTCCGAGCCATCTCCAGCTCCCAGGGGTTTTCCCAGCGGCCGGTGGACCAGCGCCAGCCGGCGAGCGTGCGCAGGGCGGCCTTGCCCCAGGCGGGCGTGGACCAGTCCTGGGCAGTGGGGAAGCGGCAGGCCAGCACCCTGGCAAAACCCTGCACCCGCCGCCGGATCTTCGGCGTGAGCCACGGCGCGTCCTGGTGGCAGACGTAGGAGATCCATTGCGGCTCGGTCCACTCCTCGGGCGTGGTGGGCAGCTCCGGACCTTCCGGACCGTAGCGCTTGAGGACCGGCATCCGGTCACCGGCCTGGACCCGGGCCGGATCGCGCTGCGGCGTCGGGCTGTAGAAGTAGAGGATCACCTCGGCGGCGGGATGGATCTTCTTGACCTCGCGCACGAAGCGGAGCGTCTTCTCGACCTCGCCCTCGGGATCCTCCGGACCGCCGAGCACGAAGGAGAGCTCCGGGATGACGCCGTTCTCCCGGCAGCGGCGGACCATCTCGAAGGTGTGCTCGACGCTGGTGCCCTTCTTCATCCGCTTGAGCACCTCGTCGCTCGCCGCCTCGGCGCCGACGTAGACCATCGAGAGACCGCTGCGCCGGATCAGATTCCAGGTCGAAGCGGAGAAGCCGGCCAGGGTGTCGGTGCGGGCGTAGCACCAGAAGCGCAGGCCGGAGCGGCCCATGACCTCCAGCGCCGGGAGGCTCGTCTCCTCGCGGTCGAAGAAGTTGTGATCGTAGAGCTGGACCGAGTCGGCGCCGAAGCCGCGCAACTCGGAGAGAGCGGCTTCGAGCCGCGCCTCGCCCTGGAGGCGGGTCAGGCCGTTGAACATCGAGACCACGCCGCAGAACGTGCACCGGTACCGGCAGCCGATCGCCGCCTGGTGGACCGCCGTTCTCCTTCCCAGGAAGCTCGGCCGGAGATACGTGCCCACGTCGCCGACCCGCTCGTAGGGATACGGCGGGTATTCGTCCGGTGGCCGGAAGTGGCGCTCGGGGTTGTGGACGATCGAGGCGCCATCCTTCCAGGTCAGCCCATGGATCTCGGCGGGAGGCCGGCCGTCCAGCAGCTCGAGCAGCGTGTCCTCGCCCTGGCCGCGGACCACGAAATCCACATACGGCGCGTTGACGGCCGCGTCGGGATAGAGCGTCGGGAAGTAACCGCCCCAGGCGATCGGCACCTCGGGATGCGCGGCGCGGACCGCGGACGAGATCGCGATGGCCGGCGCCACCTGCGGCCCCGGCATGACCGTCACCCCGAGCAGCGCGCAGGGGCCTTCGGCCAGCAGCCCCAGGATCGTGCCGACCGGGTCGGGATCGACGTTGCCGTCCACGATCCGGTACTCGTAGCGCCCTTCCAGAACCGCCCCGAGCGCCAGCAGGGAGAGCGGAAGGCGGACGCTCCGGGGGGAGCACATCTTCGGGTTGACCAGGATGACGCGCCGCACGGCGTCGATCCTAACCCGATTCGAGTTGGCGGATGACGAACCGGATCTCCTGTTCCAGCCCTGGCAGGCGTGCCGCGCAGGCGTCGAGGTCCCCCTGGCCGGCGAGGATCTCCAAGTCGCGCGCCAGACTGGCCAGTCCGGTGGCTCCGAGGAGGCCGGAGCTCCCGACCAGGGAATGAGCGGCGGCGGCGGCGCGGGCCCCGTCGGAAACCGCGAGGGCGTTCTGAATCGTCTCGAGGCCCTGCGTGCTGCGCGCGACGAAGGATGTCTTCACCTCCTCCACGACCTTCTTGCCCGAGGCCTCTTCCAGGCGTCTCAAGGTGGCGAGGCGGGCCGCGATGTCGTCCTGGTCGGGTGGCGGCGCTGCCGGCGGCCCGACGCCCAACCAGTCGTCGAGCATCGCGGCCAGGTCGGCGCCGCTGAACGGCTTCGGGAGATAGTCGTCCATGCCGGCGGCCAGGCATTTCTCCCGGTCCCCCGGCATGGCGTAGGCGGTCAGGGCGATGACCGGCAGCCGGCGGCTGCCGTCTTCCCTGCGGCGCAGGGTCCGGCAGGTGTCGTACCCGTCGAGGCCGACCATCTCGCAGTCGAGCAGCAAGGCGGCGAACGGCCGCTCCGCGAGCAGGTCCAGGGCGGCCGGGCCGCTCTCCACGGCCTCCGCGGTGTAGCCGAGATCCTGGAGCAGGGACAGGGCCACGGCGCGGTTGACGGGATGGTCGTCGGCGATCAGGATCCGGAAGCGCGCCCGCGCCGGCCGGCGGCCGGCGTCACTCGTCCCGGAGGATGGCTGGCCGTCGCTGACCGGCCCGGTCGCGGCCATCTCGGCCATCGCGGCCATCAGGGGGATCCGGAACCAGAACCTGGAACCCTCCCCCCTGGCGCTGGTGAAGCCGATCTCGCCGCCCATCAGCTCGACGATGTTCTTCGAGATGACCAGCCCCAGCCCGGTGCCGCCGAGCTCGCGGGTCACCGGTTTTCCCGACTGGACGTAAGGCTCGAAGAGCCGTGTCTGGACCTCCGGCCGGATGCCGATGCCGGTGTCCTCGACCTCGAACCGCAGTCCCAGGGCGTCACGCTCCACCTTGACCGTGATCGCGCCCCGGAGAGTGAACCGGACCGCGTTGCCTACCAGGTTGAGAAGCACCTGGCGCAGGCGGATGGGATCGCCATGGAGCTCGTCGGGCAGGCCGGGGTCGATCCGGCAGCGCAGGTCGATCTCCGCCTCGGCGGCCGAGTGCTCGAAGACCTGCAGGGCCTCGCCGACGAGCTCGCGCAGGCGGAAGTCTTCGAGCCGGAGCTCCAGGCGGCCGGACTCGACCTTCGACAGGTCGAGGATGTCGTTGACCAGGGCCAGGAGCGCCTCGGCGGAGGTGCGGATCATCTCCACGCGGTCCTTCTGCCCCGGCGTCAGCGTATCGCGCAGCAGAAGCTCGGCCATGCCGAGGACGCCGTTCATGGGGGTGCGGATCTCGTGGCTGACATTGGCCAGGAACTGGCTCTTGGCCCGGCTGGCGGCCTCCGCCTCGTACCGCGCCTCCTCGGCCCGTTGCGAGGCGGCCGCCAGATCACGGGCGCTGTCGCGGAGCCGCTGCTCCTGGGCGTGGCGCTCGGTGACGTCCTGGATGACAGCCGCCGCTCCGGAGAGGCGGCCCAGCTCATCGTAGAGCGGCACCGACGAGACCAGCATTACGGCCCTGGCGCCGTCGAAGCGCTGGATGGTGACGAGATCCGCCGGCACGACCTCGCCTTTCAGCAGCGACCTGGAGCCGGCCCAATCCTCGGGAGCCAGAGGCTCTCCGGTGTCCAGCCACCATGCCTTGTATTCCCTGAACTCTTCCATCCCGCTGGAGTGCGGGACGCCCGTGGCGTCAGCTCCCCAGATCCGGTCCACCATCCGGTTGGCAGCCAGGATCTCGCCGTTCCTGTTGAAGACGAAGACTCCCACCGGCAGCACTTCCAGGATCTCGCGCCAGTGCCGCTCGCTGGCGCTCAACGCCGTGGCCGCCCGTTTGCGCTCGCGAAGGACCAGAGCGAGCAGGAGGCCGACGGCCAACAGCACGCTCAGGTAGAGCCAGAACTGGACCATGCCGGGTGGCCTCTTTCCTCGGTGACAGGAACGAAACAGGCTTCATGGATTGTACACGGTCGGAGGCGGGATCAGCCCCCCGGGTGGGTGATACAGTGAGGCTTCTCAGATCGCCGGTAGGCCCGTGCGCGCGGTCGTCCACAGGGGATTGATCAGGAACAGACCTTGTTCTCGCTGAAAGGGGCTTGTCCATGTCGAATCGCATCGCGGTTCTGGTTCTGGCGTGTTGTTGCTGGGCCGGCGCTGTCCAGGCGCAGGAGGCCGGCAGCGCAAGCGGCAAGGGGCAGATGGAGCGGATCGTCGATCCGAAGACCTGGCAGACTGAGCAGGTGGCGTTCCAGCCGCACCATTCGTTCGCCTATTCCGGGACCGTGGCTGGAATGAAGTTCACCTGGCTCGTCCTCACCGACAAGGAGCCTCCGTTGAAGTCCTGGGCGGCGGCAAAGGACCGCGCCGAGGCACAGCGGCTCTGGTGCGGGACGGAAAAGGCGTCCTTCGTCTCCGTGCAGCTTGATAAGGACTGGAAGGTCTATGCCTACTACCTGTGTCCGGCGAACGGCGCCGTGAGCACCCAGATGCTGAGCACCATTAACGGGCTCGACAGCGTCGCCCTCGATTTCGAGGTCCGCGATGCGAAGAAGCTGAAGGGCACTCTGCGCACCGGCGACGGTGCCTGTGGGAACGACGAAGAGATGACCTACTGTACGCCGACGGGCGACTACACCTTCGATGCCCCTCTTTTGAAATGACTCCTCTTCACCCTCACCGCCTGACGTAAGGCAGTCCGTAACGCAGCCCTTGAATCCGGAGGGATCATGGAGCAAAACGGCAGTGCCATCACCGCGGGAGACACCATCACCACGCAGGTCTGCATCATCGGGAGCGGCCCCGCCGCCGTGACCCTGGCGTGGTACCTGCTCGATCAGGGCATCGAAGTCGCGATCGCCGAGGCCGGGCTCCAGACGGGCGGCAACGGGGACAACCGGAACTCGATCCTGTACACCGGGAAGGCGTCCGGAAACTTCGCGAACACCGAGCCGGATTTCCTCTCTCGGCCCTCGTTCAAGAACCAGGGTGACCCGTGGGAGCGAGAGTGCGTGTACGGTGGCACCTCGACGCACTGGGGCCAGACGTGCCGGCCTCTCGACCCCGGCGTGTTCACGGGCCGCGCGGGATTCCCGGCCTGGTCGATCACCCGCGAGGATCTGGACCCCGCCTACGCCGAAGCCTGTTGCTTCCTGAGCTTGACGGGCCCTTACTTCGAGGATCCCGCCAAACGGGAGGGCGCGGGATACAACTTCACGGCTGCCTACTGGGCCGATACCCTCGGAAACAATTACCAGCCGCTGACCCTCGAGGGCTTCGAGCAGGCCATCTACCAGCAGACGGCGGTGAAAGGATTCCAGAACCTTCAGGTGCGTGGGAAGACGATCGGACAGAGCGCCGCGAACGTCATCTACAACGCTTCGCTGGTCGGCATCAACTGCGCGAACGGGACGGTGCAGAGCGTCGAGGCACAGACGCTGACGGACGGGAACACGCCCGGCACCTCGTTCACGATCTCTGCCGACATCTACGTGCTCGCCTGCGGCGCCGTCGAGAACGCGCGCCAGTTGCTGCTCGCCGGGCTCGGCGGTCCGGATGTCGGCGGCTACCTGATCGGGCACCCGATCAAGTACGGGAGCGCTACCGCGATCACGGTCAACTTCGGGAACATCTCCCCCCAGCAGAAGAACCTCCTCAACGGCACAAGCGCGATCAGCTGCCGGTTCCATCCGTATACGGAGCTCGCGCAGGATCTGTGTCGCGGACGGTTCAGCGGAAAGTACTACCCGACAACCAACTACTACTTCGAGCTCCCGCCGAGCGCGGAGACCGGCATAACCCTGGATACCGACACGGATGTGTTCGGGCGCGCGAAGGCCCGGGCCAACTGGACGATCACCGAGATGTCGAAGAACTCTTACTATGAGATCGCCGATCTGTTGAGGGAGAGCCTCAGCCCCATTTCGGGCAGCTCGGTGACCGTGCAGGACTGGGAGGCCGTGTACCCCTGGCTCGGCTTCAACGGTCACCACATCGGCACGACGCGCATGACGAGCTCGGCGTCCCAGGGCGTCGTCGACAACAATCTGCGGCTTCACGAGCTCGACAACCTGTACGTGGCCGGCTCTTCTGTCTTCCCGTCGGCGGGGCTGGCGAACCCGACCCTCACGATCACGGCGCTCTCGATCCGCCTCGCTCAACACCTGGGGGAGAGGCTCGGGCGCGCGCTCGCCGGCGATCTCGGCGACTGCCTCCTCAAGGACTCCTGGGGTTGAGAACCCCAGGCTTTATGCCTTCGCCCCATTGGGGCTCTTTGTCAACGGCGTATCCAAGCTCAGGAGCCCTTCCGCGATTCCCCGCCCCTGAATCCGCAGGATCCGGGGAGGAAAAGTCCCGAAGGGACTCAGGCATAAAGCCAGGGGTTTCCAACCCCTGGCAGGAGTGCCGCCCGACATTCCCGAGTCCCGGAGGGACGCAGGCATTCCGCCGTCGCCGGTTTTGCTAAGCTCCGTGTTATGGCCACCATCTACGACTTCTCCGCCAACACCATCGACGGGCAGCCGCAGTCTCTCGACGCCTACCGCGGCCAGGTGCTGCTCATCGTCAACGTCGCCAGCCAGTGCGGTTTCACCCCGCAGTACACCGGGCTCGAAGCGCTCTACCGCAAGCACAAGAGCGAGGGTCTCGCCGTCCTCGGCTTCCCGTGCGACCAGTTCGGCCACCAGGAACCGGGAGACGAAGCGGAGATCAAGAATTTCTGCTCGCTGCACTACGACGTCACCTTTCCGCTCTTCGCCAAGATCCACGTCAACGGCGACGACACGCATCCGCTCTACGAGTTCCTCAAATCGGAGAAGAAGGGGCTGCTCGGCAGCGAAGCGATCAAATGGAACTTCACCAAGTTCCTGGTCGACCGGCACGGCAACGTTGTCAAGCGCTATGCGCCGCAGGACAAGCCGGAGAGCCTGGAGAAGGATCTGCAACCGCTCTTGGAGGGGAGATAAGTATGATCCGACGTTACGCCAGAAGCCGGGGAGCGAAGCCCTGAACGACAAGGTCGGCGAAGAAGTGGCAAACCATGGCGTAGGGGAGACCGGCCCGCCAAAAGGCCAGGCCAAAGACGATGCCGCCGAGGCCGTTGAGTAGCAGTACGCCAGCAACAAGCGCCGCAGACGCATGAGTCACGGCTAGCCACGCCGGAAGATGTGCCAACCCGAAGAGCAATGCCGACGCCGCCAACGCAATGTTAAACGCGCGGCGTGGGTTGTCCAGCATGCGGGCCATCAACCACGCGACGATGGACATTGCTGAGAGGCGAAAGGTGACCTCTTCGAGGATCGCGGACTCGAAGCCGAGCGCCCAAGGACGCCACAGCGGTTCGGAGAGTCTGCCCGCGAACCGGGCATGGAGGGCTGATTCGTGTCTGGAGAGAAAGACAAGCGCGGTGAGGAGTGTGACGCCGAGGGCAACTCCCGCAACAGCCGCCAGAACTGCTAGTGCAACTCGCTGACGCGGAGAATGGCGAGGGACACTTCGAGCTCGCGATGCTGCTGCGAACCCAGCGAGAGTCATCACGGCACCGACAACGGCACCGCAGAGCACATAGAGGAGCTGTGGCGGTTGCGGCAGCGCCATGCAGAGCGCGGCTACGAAGGCCAACCAGGTTGTGCCGACGAGAAATACCGCCTCTCGCTCCGAGCGATGAAGAAGGATCTGCATCTGCTGCTTCATCCGCTGCGCGATGAAGGAGGCGAGCCCGAAGAATCGCCTGACTCTTCTCTTGTCAGGCCTACCACGTCGGCCTGTTGCACTCCTGGATACACTCAATGCGGCTGGAACGATGCGAGCTCCACACCGAGCTCTTCGCGAGTCTCGCGCCGGAGAGCATCCTCGATTCGCTCTCCTGGCTCGACGCCACCACCCAGGAGTGCCCATTGACCCGGAAAGACACCGCGATCCGGCGCCATGCGACAGAGCAGGACTTGCCTTTGTGCGTTGACTGCCAGGGGAACGACTATGATCCTGGTAGGGGCGAGAGGAATTGGCTCCTCAGTTGTCTCGCTAATCACGAATCCATCCTGGGTCGCCTGACGGGAATGTTCGGCGGCATTCTGCCTCGCTCAGTTGCCATCTCTAGCCCTTGCTCGGCGGGACGCACGACCACCAACTGAGCTTCGTCAGAGTAATAAACCTCACACACTTTTTCGCCAGGTATCACTTGAGTCTCCAGGAAGCCGCACATTGTGCCCTCGCCATCGTCTCCCCCAACCAGGAGACGCAGCACCGAGTCGCGCACAGCGAAGCGGAAGGACTCCGAAGGTGGAGCGGCTGTCAGTCTGTCCACTAAATCGCCAACTTCACTGTCACTGCCGAACCACTGAACGATTACAGCTTCGCCTCGGGTCGAGGGAACAAAGCAGGTAGCCCACTCGCTGTCAGACAGAACCAACATGTCCCGGCCATATCGCTCGATAATAGTAACCCCATCCTCGCACCGGCATATAACGTCGTAATCTGTCTCAACGCTTCCGCTCATGAGGCTGTCATCGAAGGGCGCTGCTCCTTGCCACTGCGCTGCAGCGCTCGCTTGGAGGACAACCGCAGGGCCTCCGTCGCCCTGTATCCATTTGATGTGGTCTTTTGCAAGCACTTGGAAGAGCGTACTGCACTTCAGAATTTCCGTCAACGCAATGCGCTGCCAAGAATCGCCAGGCACTTATCGGGCGCTGGCCCCCGGCGATAGGTGTCCGAGCGTTTCTACCGAGCCTCCTTCGACGGGAAGTCCGGGCGATGCGCCCGCGCATTTCCGAGGAAACTGAAATGACATTTGAGACCCGTTTCTCGTCTTTACGCGGGCATGGCAAGAACTCTACGCTTTGTGCCCGAACGGGGCTCCGTCGTCGAGGTGACTGTCCGGACCCACCAGTCCCAGCTCCTCCTGCGACCGAGCCCTTCCCTGAACGAGATCGTCGGAGGAGTCCTGGGACGAGCCCAGGCCAAGGTCCCGGTCCTCTGTCATGCCGCCGTCTTCCTCGGCAATCACTATCACCTTCTCCTCTCCGTGGAGGATGCCAGACAACTCTCGGACTTCATGCGGTATCTCAACACCAACCTGGCCCTGGAGATCAATCGCCTGCTTCGGCGGCAGGGAGCCGTCTGGGGCGGCCGCTACAAGGCCATCCTGGTCAGCAACGAGGAGGCGGCGCAGATCGGACGATTGCGATACCTCCTTGCTCATGGCGTCAAGGAGGGTCTCGTGGCTCAGGCCCGGGAATGGCCGGGCGTCCATAGCGTGCGCGAGATCCTGGCTGGAGAGCCGATCCGGGGCCTCTGGTTCGATCGCACACAGGAGTATGCCGCCAGGAACCGGGGCGAAGACTTCAGCCGCCTGGAGTATGCCTTGGAAGAGTGCTTCGAGCTGACATCCTTGCCGTGCTGGGCTCACCTCCCTGCCGAAACCTATCGACAGCAGGTCGCCGCGCTGGTGGAGCAGATCGAGAGCGAGGCATCAGCCGAGCTCGCCAAGAGCGGCCGTGCGCCGCTTGGAGTTGCCGGGGTTCTGCGGCAGAGTCCGGAGACTCGTCCAGTCCGGAGCAAGAAATCTCCTGCCCCTCTGTACCATGCGGCGACGCGGGTCGTGCGCAAGGCCTTCTGGGAAGCCTACTGCCTGTTCGTGTCCGCCTTTCGAGATGCTTCCGAGCGACTGAGGGCAGGCGACCGAATGGCACGCTTTCCTCTGGGCTCCTTTCCTCCCGGGTTGCCGTTCGTCACCGCGGATGCTGCCAGTCCGCCCTGACCGTATAGGAAGGGCCTGAACCACAGCCGTCGTTTGAGGCGCTTGAACGAGCGGACAGCCGAGGTGTGTCCGCTATCCAGTCTCGGACACTTTATGGAGACTTCCACTCGCCAAGTTGACGACAGTATTTCAATACTGTCGGCCCGCGATTGGAGTTTCCGAGATACTCAGCGGCCACGCGGGCGTCTGGCGTGAACTCGGCCGCTCAATCAGGCAACGGCGAGCCTTCGAATTCTCAGAGGGGTCAGGCATCTGGAATGGGTCAGGCATCTGGAATGTGAACCTTAGGGTGCTCTCGATCCGCCTCGCTCAACCCACGTGCCTCTTGGAGTCTTGCGCTCTTTAGGGACTGTTTGGTAAGGTGAGGAGGTAGAGAGTTAGGAATGTCCATCTCCAGAGTGAGTAAGGGTCGAGTGACCACTCCCGGCCCGTCGGAAAAGACCTAGCCAGTCAGGTGGGATTGCGTTTGGCCAATCGCATTCCAGTTTTCACTCAGAAAGGAGGAGGACTTCGGTGATCAAGAAGAGCTTTTCGATGTTCCTGTTCGGAGCTTCGCTCGCCCTCTCCCTGCCGATCCGAGCTACAGCGTTGCCATGCGAGATCCTTCAGGCGGACACGACGACCGTTTGCGAGGATCTGTACAACTTTCCCCCCGGCACCACTTGCTGCTGGCCCGATGGGAACTGCGAAGAGTGGAACGACGACATGTACCTTTACGCAAAGACCTGCCAGAGCGGATGCATAAACAAGTACGCGTGGCTTTGCGGCAGTAGCTTTGCAGCGGTGGACGGAGCTCCTCCGGCGGTGTGCGCCGCCCGTAGTCTCGCTGCCACCGACATGGTGAGCGCGGCCGACGCTCCTTGAGCGGCCACCTCGTTGACGAAACCCCGGTCCCGAGGTGTGCGGAGCATCCCAGCCTCCGCACACCTCCGGCAAAGACCCGCTGCCGCCGCCCTCGACAGGCGGGCCTCCGAGGCAGAACGGTGGCGGCCTTGGACCCGGCGGCCACCGTTTAAGCAAATTTTCAAAGAGCGCAACCACAACTTCCGGCCGAAGCCTGGAACGAGCACCCGAGCTCCAGGTCCTCTGCAACGCGCCTATAGTACGAGGGGCCGTGGCGGGTTTATTCCTTCCCCTTCAAATTTGGGAAAAAATTCCCAAAATCCGTTGTCCTGAAAATCGGCCCGGCGGCAACTGTATATAGAGAGGACACCCAACCGCCCGGAGACGGGATGGAAGGCTCGTCCAAGGCGACGGAAGGTTGTTGGAGGCGACGTAACGTTATCCATGACGACGGAAGGTTGTTTACGGCGATTCAAGGTTGTTTGCGGCAAAACAGGCTTATCCATGGCGATGCAAGGTTGGTTCGGCAGCAGAGAAGGTTGTTTACGGCGGCGTAAGGTTGTTTGCGGCAAAACAAGGTTGCTCCGCGGCGGCGCAAGGTTGTTTGCGACGGAACAAGGTTATCCACGGCAAGACAAGCTTGTTTGCGACGACGCAACCTTATCCATGACGGAACAAGGTTATCCAGGACAAAACAAGGTTGCTGTGTCGAAAATCAACGTTGCGCCGCGATGGACAGGCTTTCCGGGGCTTGGATAGGCGCTTCGGACGGCTGGCAGGTCGAAGTTCTGGTGGGTAGGTTTGTTGTACAGGGTTCATTGACAATCGAAGTACCCGTAGGACGCCGGGGGGCTGCATGGGCCGACAGCCCCCCGGCGAGGCCGGAGGTGTGCCTTCCCAGGCTGGGAAGGAGAGCTACTCCTTCCGGACCTCGTAGATCGTCATGACCTCGTTGCCATAGTCCTTCCGCATGGCCGGCTTGTAGCGCAGGCCGTTGGCGTCCAGCGCGCGGAGCATGCCGGCGGCGTCGCCGTCGGTCGAGAGGAGAAGGAGGGCGCGTCCGCGGTCGGTGAGCGCGGCGGGGAGGCCGGCGGCGAAGCGCTCCAGGACGTCGGTGGCCCTCCAGGCCAAGTCGAAGTTGCCCTTGGGCTCGCCGCGGAAGAAGGGCGGATTGAAGAGGATCAGGTCGAAGCGCTCGCCCTCGACCGGCCCGAAGAGGTCGCCGTGGCGGACGTCGATGCGGTCTTCGAGACGGTTGAGCAGGGCGTTGATCCGGGCGCAGCGCACGGCTTCGGGGTTGAGATCGACGGCCGTCACCCGCCAGCCGCGGCGGGCCAGGAAGACGGCTCCGACTCCGCTGCCGGTCCCCATGTCCAGCGCCTTGCCGGTCGGCTCGGCAAGCGGGGAGGCGGCCACGGTCCGCGCCAGCAGCTCGCCGCTCCGGAAGACCACCGGGTTGAGCACGTCCGGGATCGAGACCAAAGGCACGCCGTCGATTCTCTCCAGCACGGGCTTGCGCACCCGGGGGAGGAGGAACGGCCGCTTCAGGTAGAGCCAGGCGAAGGCGAGCGCCCGCCTCATGCGGGCCGGCTCCGGACGAAGGCCTCGATCCTTTTGGCCCCCTCGCGCAGCTCGCGCAGGTAGGCGAGGCGGTAGCGGTGGTCGCGGCGCAGGCTCTGGAGGAGGAGCGGCCCGGCGCCGTAGGGGAAGGCGTAGCGCGGACCGTCCGGGAACAGCCGGTCGTGGAGTCCCTTGAGCACCAGGTTGCCCAGGTAGCCGCGCCAGAAGTAGCGGCTCGGGTGGCACATGCGGACCAGCGCTTTCCTCCCGAGCCACTCGGCCGAACGCCGCGAGAGCGTGATGCCGCGGAAGCGCGCCAGCTCTCCGGTGCGGTAGAGGTGGAGAAGCTCCACCTTCCAGCCGGCCTCGACCACGGCCCGGGTGGCGAGGTCGCCGGTGTCGTGCCGCACCCATTGGTCGGGATGCACGGCCGGGTCGGGGTTCTCGATCGCCGGGAAGAAACCGGCCGGCAGCGACTTGAGCGCCTCGCGGTAGGCCTCGACCTTCATCACGACCGCGAACGTGCCGTGGCTGACGGTCTGCTCGCGGGAGGCGCAGGAGACGGCGCCGACCTCGGGCCGCTTCAGCTCCTCGCGCACGCGCGGCCAGAGATCGGGCGTGATCCAGAAGACGTCGGTGTCCACGAAGGCCAGGTAGGGCGTCACCACCCGGGCGAGCGCGTCGTTGTAGGCCTCGTGGAACTCGCGGCGGGCCGGCGTGCGGCGCAGGAGCCGGGCGCCGGGCAGCCAGCGCTCGTCGAGCCGGTGCTCGTCCGAATCCTGGAAGATCTCGATGACCGCCTCGTCCGCCGGGAACGAGCGGCGCACGCAGGCGTGCCAGATCCTCGCGAGGTCCGGGTAGATCGTGCAGGTGAAGACCGTGACGAGAGGAGACGGGCTCAAGCGCGTCTCCAGCCTTGCGGCCGCAGGTCGGGCAGCGGCAGGTCGATCCCCTCGATCGCGGCGAGCCGGAGGATGGAGCGGTCGGAGCGCAGGAAGTAGTCCTCGAGCTCCTCCTTCACCTTCCGGTCCCGCACCTGTTCGAGCTCCCGGCGGACGGCCTCGGCAGTCACGCTGCCGCCCAGCGGCTCGCCGCCGGGGCCGGGCGCGAACGGCTCGCCGAACACCGACTGGTAGAGGCTGCCGAGGAGCGCGTTGTCGTAGGCGCCCATGGCGAAGTAGCGCTTGCGCGAGACCAGCCCCTCGAAGCCGGGGCCGTCCATGAGATGGCCGAAGACCTCCCGCGAGGCGCGGATCACGGTGGTGCCGTGGAAGTCGGCGATGCGCTCCTCGGCCTCGGCCGGCTCGGCGTAGAGGATCTCCCGGCCGCGCTCGCGCAGGCGGCGGGCGGCCACGTCGCCGGGCTGGCGGTTGACCGTGTTGCGCTCGTCCTCGAGGTCTTCGTAGGCCGGCGCGAAGACCGGCCGGGGGAGCTCGCGGTAGGCCGCTGTCCGGCAGAGGAGAGCGTAGACGCCGGGCTCCTGGGTGCGGCGGAGGAAGGAGACCGCTGCCACGTTCTCCTGGTCGAAGCGCGGCAGCCAGGAGACCGGCCACTCCGGATCGACGAAGAAGAGATCGGCGTCCAGGAGAAAGAGGTAGTCCGCGTCGAGAGCGAGCGCGGCGTCGTAGAACTCCAGGAAGTCGCGCACGCCCGGGCCCGGCGCTTCGAGCACGGCGCCGGGAAACCAGGCGGGGTCGAACTCGTCGGCGTGGGCGTCGCGGAAGACCACCACCTCCACGTCCAGGCCGGCGCGCCGGAGCGCGGGCGCGAGGCCGCGCGCGACGCCGCGGTACCAGAGGCGCGCCAGGTCGGGATAGCGGTGCGGGCTCGCGACGACGATCCGGGGTCCGTGCATGGCGCTCAGGGGTGGTCGGTGCGCGGCCGGTAGCGGCCGGCGTGGTCGAAGCCGCTCTCCCAGACGCCGTCGGTCCAGGTGCCGCCCAGGAAGACGCCGCCCCAGAACGTGCCGCCGCGGAAGTCGCCGGAGCGGAAGATCACGCCCATGAGCGCTCCGGACTCGACGATCCCGCCGTCCCATTCGCACTCGAGGAGCACGGCGCCGCGGCAGACGGTGCCCGGGCCGAAGGTCTCCTTGTAATAGAACTCGCCGGGTCCCAGGACCCGCGTGGTATCGACGGCTTGGGTCATTCGAGCAGCGTCTCCAGGAGATCCAGGGCCTTGTCGAGGTCGGTGCCGATCCGCAGTCGCCAGGCACCGCCCTGCAGAAGTTCCCTGACGCGATCCAGATAACCGGGGAAGTCCTCCTCGGTCCCGGCCGGAGACCGGCGCCACAGCTCCAGCGCGGTATCTAGAGCCAGCGGAGCCAGCGGGTCCAGATGGCTTCCGGGGCCGGGCTCCCGTTCCAGGAGGACGATCGGTCCCGGGCGGGCCTCCGTGGCCGCGCTGCCGGGCCGGATCGTATCGAGGTCGACTTCGAGCTTCATCTTACCAGCGCTTTCGAGCACGGCGGGCCGGCCTTCGAGCTCCGGGAAGAGCTGGCCCGCGTCCGGCAGCAGGTGGACGTGCCACGGCATCCCGCGCCAGAGGCCGTCCCGGAGGTCCACCCACACCACGTCCTCGGCGAGCATCCGGAACCGGCTCCGGGCCCCGGCGTAGGCCAGCGTGGTCTTGCCCGTGCCGCCCGGCCCGCGGAGGAGCACGGCGCGGCCGTTCCTCACCAGCGCCGCGCCGTGGACCGCCATGAGGCCGTGGTCCCGGAGCCGGGAGAGGAAGGCATAGAGCAGGACGTGGCTGCGGAACGCGGCCGGCGGATCGGTCAGAGGACCGGGGAGGTGGAGGGTGATGTCGGGCGGCCGGGTCGAATCCGCGGGTCCGAAGCGGCCGAAGGTGTCTTCGGCGAGGGCCAGGATGGCTTCGCTGTCGGTCTCCAGGAGGAGGGTGCGGCCGAGGGGATGAAAAAGCGCCCTCACCCCCCGGCCCCCTCTCCCGCCCCGCCCCTCACACCCTCCCCGGGAGAGGGGGAGACTTGCAGGGGACGGCCCTGCTTGTGGAGATACATCTGGTAGAAGCCGTGGGTGTGGCACATCTGGAGGCCGGCGCTGCGGCGATCCAGGGATTCGGTGGTGGTGATGAAGAGGATGTGGGAGCCGATGTCCACCGTTTTCTCGATCCGGACCTCTCTCACGGTCAGGGCGGCGGCGGGGACGGGGATGCCCTTGAAGGACATTTCGATGGGGAGAGTGGACCAGTCGATCGTGGCCTGGCGGTGGTTGCGGCCGAGGCCGAAGACGGTCTTCTTCCAGCCCAGCGGCACGGTGCTGACGGCGAGTCGGCCGGCTTCGATCATGGAGGGGATGGCGGGGCTGGTGCGATGCAGGCCGAGGAGGAAGCAGGGGGCTCCGGCCTCGCCGATGAGGTCCATGGGGAAGAGGTTGCCGTGGCCGTCCTTCTGGTGGCTGACCAGGACCACCGGCCTCGGCGCTGCGAAGAGGACGAACTTGGCGAACAGGTCGGCCGGCGTCATCCTCACGTTGTCCGGGTTGCGGTCGCGGGCGAGCTTCCAGCGCTGGAGGAGGTAGTGGGCGTGGAGCCGCGGCGCGGGCAGGCAGCGGTTCGTGCAGCCCTCGGTCTCGAACAGGCCGATCCGGTAGGGCCCGGCTTCGATCTCCCGCGCCTGGCGGAGGCGGACCCGGCCGATCTCCCGGCCGTCCTGCTCCTCGATGGAGATCCAGGAACCGGCCTTGATGCCGTCGAGCCGGATCGCCACCTGGAACGGGACGAGGGCGACCATGGCGTGGTTCGTGGAGATGTCCACCGCCTTGCCCCGGGGACTGTCGAGGAGGATCCGGACCTGCCGCTCGGGCTCGGCGTGGCCAACGCAGACCCAGCCAGGCGTCGAGTCCGCGCCGAGGATGAGGCGGGCGAGGGTCATGAGGACAGCCATTCCCGGAGAGGATCTTCAGAGCTGTGCCGCCGGAAGGTCTCGCGGAAGCCCGACCGCCGCAGGAACTCCGCTTCGGTGGCCGGGCCGCCCGGCTTCAGCCAGATGTGGCGCTGGGAGACGTGGCTCGCGAAGGCGCGGGCCTTGGCCTCGCGCCAGGGCTCCGGATCGAAGACCAGGTCGGCCGGATCGTCCGCGTTCACGCCGCCCCAGAGCGGCACCGGAGCGGCGGCGTTGAACGTGTAGAAGGCGGTCCCTTGAACCCGCCGTCCGGCCTCGTGCATCAGCCGATGGGCCGGGTGGCCGTACTCGCCGTTCGTGCCGTGGGTGAGGAGCGCCTCGGCTCCGTGCCGCCGGAGAGCGTCGGCGATCTGGCGGGCGAGGTCGTCGGGATCGACCTCGGGCGCGAGGGGCCGGCCCTGCGGGAGCGGATCGACATAGCCCAGGAACCCGATGCTCCGCGCTCCGAGCGCCGCGGCCGAGCCTCGGGCCTCCGCCTCCCGCGCCGCGCCCAGGTTCTCGCGCTCGGCGACCGGCGGCTTTCCGGTCGAACCGCCTTCGCCGCGGGTCAGGAAGAGGAGATGGACGTCCACGCCCCGCGCCGCCAGGCAGGCGAGGAGGCCGGCGGCGTAGAGCTCGTCGTCCGGATGGGCGCCGGCGAAGACGAGGCCCGGCATCAGGCGGTCTCCTGGAAAGAGCGCTGGAGGAAGCGCTCCACCTGGCGGGCGCCGGAGCGGCAGCGGGCGTAGAGACGCAGCCGTTTCAGGGTTTCCCGCGGGCTGCGGCTGACGGCTTCGCGGAGCAGAGGG
>JBEQUE010000111.1:0-85051 GCA_040349255.1 Acidobacteriota bacterium
GGGGACCGGGTAACCAACCGGTCCTCCCTACCCCTATCAGTGAAAAGCAAAGAGCTCCGGTTCGTTTCTGTTGTGTAATTTCTAGACCCGCACCCGGACGGGCAGCACCACCATGGGGACGCCGATCCACTGCAGCCGGCGCTGGATGCTCATCGGGGTCTCGTTGTGCAGGAAGCGCTGGAAGAAGCCTTCCTGGCGGAAGACCAGCTTGCCGGTGAAGATCGTCGCCCGCGGGTAGATCTTCGCGATCTGCTCGCAGGTGGCGGTCGCCTCCGAGACCACCTCCACCCCCAGGCTGGAGACGCTGTCCGCCGGGAAGCCCATGCGCCGCGCCACCTCCACGTACCGGGCCAGGGCCTCGTCCGTGCTGCGCTGGAGGTCGTCGATCTCCTCCTTGCCCTTGAAGCTGCCGGAGTCCACCACCGCCACCGAGACGAAGATGAATTGCTTGTAGAGGCCCGGGAAGAAGCGGAGGATCGACAGCAGTGTGTGGATTCCAAGGCCGTTGTAGGCGCTGACGAGCAGCACCGCGGTCGGCGCCTTCGGATCGAGCGGCGCGTCGGTCGGCTCGCCCTTCGGCAGCGCCGCCAGGATCTCATCGAGCTGGCGCAACCCCGCCCTCGTGGTCCGGTAGTGGCGCTCGACCGCGAAGCAGACCAGCACCAGCGAAGAGGTCAGGACCACCGTCACCCAGCCGCCGTGCGTGAAGCGCTCCAGGACCGTGATCGCCAGGATGCAGGCGCAGAGCACCAGCGCCACCCCGTGGATCCCGAGATGCCGCCGGCGGCCCTTCGCCTTCGGGTGCCGGCGCCAGAAGCGGGTCATGCCGAGCTGCGACAGCGTGAAGGTCAGGAAGACGTTGATCGAGTACATGTAGACCAGCGTCGTGACGTTCCCGCGGGTGTAGAGGAGCATCGCGAGCGCCGCGCCACCCATCAGCAGCACGCCGTTGCTCATGGTGAGCTGCTCGGAGAGCGATGCGAAGCGGTGCGGGAACCACGAATCCACCGCCATGTTCGCCATCACCCGCGGTCCATCGATGAAACCAGCCTGGGCCGCGACCAGCAGGAGAAGACCTTCCGAGATCAGCGTCACCAGCACCAGCCAGTAGCCCACCGGCAATCCGAAGAGCTGCCAGCCGCCGAAGGCGCGCTCGGCGAGCACGGCGTTCATGGTCTTGCCCGCGGCCGGAGTGACCCGGAGCAGGAGATATCCGAGCAGGATGCCGCCGGCGGTCGCGGCGAGCGAGATCGACATGTAGACCATCGTCCGCTTGCCGGTCTCGACCCGCGGCTCGCGCATGATCTGGAGGCCGTTCGAGACCGCCTCGATGCCGGTGTAGGTGCCGCCGCCCATGGCGTAGGCGCGCAGGAAGATCAGCGCCATGCCGCCGAGCCCGATCGTCGAGAGCCCGTGCGAGAACCCGGCGGACATCCGGGCCGAGACCTCCGGCAGGTCGTTCAGGTGGCTGAAGGCGGTCCAGCCGATGAGCAGCGCGTGGGTGCCCAGGAAAATCAGGAAGACCGGCAGCAGCGCCTGGACCGACTCCTTCACGCCGCGCAGGTTGAGCGTGATCAGGAGGACGATCGCCGCGACCTCGACCGGCAGCTTCCAGGCGTGGAGGTCGGGCGGCAGGAAGCTGAAGATGGCGTTGCCGCCCGAGGCGACCGAGACCGTGATGGTCAGGATGTAGTCCACGATCAGCGCGCACCCGGAGACCACGCCGGTCTTCGGCCCCAGCAGGTGCGACGCCACCACGTAGCCGCCTCCGCCGGTCGGGAACTGCTCGATGATGCTGCTGTAGGAGGTGGAGATGATGAGCACGGTGACCGCGGTCGCGATGGCCAGGAAGCCGGCGAGGTAGATGTGCTCGCCGAGCGCCAGGAACGCCTCTTCGGGACCGTAGGCCGACGAGGACAGGCCGTCCGCGCCGAGCCCCACCCAGGCGAGGAAGGCGACGAGCGACATCCGGTGGATCTGGGACGTGTCGCCCACGTCCCGCCGGGCGCCGAGGAGGGCCCGCTTGATCCGCTGCGTGAGGGGCTCGTCGGGACTGCCGTCGAGCGAGGTCTGGCTCATAGGCCCTGAAACGCCAAAAGGCAGGCGACTCGCCTGCCTGTCGGATTGGTTGCGGGGGCAGGATTTGAACCTGCGACCTTTGGGTTATGAGCCCAACGAGCTACCAGACTGCTCCACCCCGCGTCACCGTTTGCTTGCTGCTGCCACTCCCTTCCAGGAGCGGAGCGAGATCCTCGCACAACTCCCCGAGGCTGTCAAATCGCCTCGCGCAAGGGAGACAACAGGCGGAGGGGCGGGCGCATTCCCGCGCCGAGGGTCGCAGTGCGATGCAGAGACTACCCTTGAGAGCCGCGGCCTGATACCGTTCCCCGACCCATGCAAGGGCGCGCTCTGAACGTAGGTCTGGTCGGGACCTTCGACGTCGAGAACTACGGCGATCTGCTGTTCCCGCTGATCGCCGAAACGGAGCTGGCGGAACGCCTCGGTCCGGTCGAGCTCCATTGCTTCTCGTACGAGGCCCGGCCGGCGGAAAGCTGGCCCTTTCCCGTTATCTCGGTGACGGAGCTGCCGCGCCTCGCCGCCGGGCTCGACGGGCTCCTGATCGGCGGCGGGTTCCTGGTCCGCTTCGACAAGGCGGTGGCCCCCGGCTACGGCCCGCCGCCGGGCATCCACCATCCGACCGGCTATTGGCTTTCGCCGGCCCTGATCGCGCACCAGCACGGGGTGCCGGTCCTCTGGAACGCTCCCGGCGTGCACTACGAGGACCTCCCGGCCTGGGCCGATCCGCTGATGGAGCTCGCGTTCTCGTCGAGCTCCTACATCGCGGTCCGCGACGAGCCTTCGCGCGCGGCGCTCGCCCGCTTCGCGGACCCGGTCCGGATCGAGGTCGTGCCCGACACCGCTTTCGGCCTCGCGCGCCAGCTCGCCGGGCCGCCCGCCCCGGAGCTCGAGCGCGTCCGGGAAGCGGCAGGACTTACCGGGCCCTACCTCATCATTCAGGGGGTCCGCAACCTCGGCGCCTGCCAGCGCTTCCTCAAGCGGCACGCCGACCGCCTGCGGGGATACCGGCTGCTAGCCCTGCCGATCGGCCCGGTCAACAGCGACGACACCTCGGTCCTCGACCCCGGGCTGCCCGGCCTCGCGACCCTGCCGTTCTGGCCGCACCCGCTGCTGATGGCCGGGCTCATCCGCGAGGCGGAGACGGTCATCGGCTCCAGCTTTCACCTGGCGATCACCGCCCTGACCGCGGGTGTGCCCGTGTTCTCGCCGGTGGACCTCAGTCTGTGGAAGTACCCCGGCCTGCAGGGCTTCGAGACCATCCACCCGCTGCCCGCGGAGGGCTCCGACCCGGAGTGGTTCTTCTCGCGGCTGGGGAGGAAGGAGGCCGGGGCTCGGGTCGGCGCCGCCGTCGATCGGCTCGCCGTCCACTGGGACCGGATCGCGTCGGTGCTCCAGGGTGGCAGAACCAACGCGGGCGAGGCGGTCGGCCGATTCTGGCAGTCGCTGCCGGAGGTGCTGGAGTCGGCGGCCCTGCGCCATCAAAACGAGGTCGGGATGCGGGACCGCCGGATCGCGGACCTCGAGGAATCGACGTCCTGGAAAGTCACCGCGCCGTTCCGCTTCGTCGGCCGGCGCCTCGGGAGATAGAGCATGCTGGACCTGAAGCGGATCGAAGAGGGCGCCCTGAACACGGAACCCTACTCGTGGGGGGTGATCGACGGGCTGTACTCTCCGGAGGGCGCCGCGGCCCTCGCAGCGACCTACCCGCGCGACCATTTCAAGACGGTCTCCGGCAAGGACGCCGAGAAGGAATACCTCTACGAGTCCCGCGAGCTGCTCGCGATGGGAGGAGACGCCGTCTCGAACCCCGGGGAGCTGAGCGACTCCTGGCGGGAGCTGGCGAACGACCTGCTCTCTCCCGGGTACCGGGCCGCCATGTCGAAGCTGACCGGGCTCGACCTGACCGCCGTGCCCGTGGAGGCCAACGTCTATCACTATGGGCCCGGTTCCTCCCTCGGTCCGCACCTGGACATGCCGATCAAGCACGTCACCCACGTCCTCTACTTCAACGACACCTGGGACCCGAAGGACGGAGGCTGCCTGAGCATCCTGCGCTCCGGCGATCCGGACGACGTGGTCGCCGTGGTGCCGCCGATCGTCGGCAGCTCGGCCGTCCTGGTGCGGTCGGAGCGCTCCTGGCACTCGGTCCAGCGCGTGGTCGAGAGCTGCCGCAGGTCACGGCGCGCGGTGACCGTGACGTTCTACGCCCCGGGCTCGGTCAGCCCGATGTGGCCGCCCGGAGAGAAGGCGCCGCTCCACTCGTACGAGGTGCCCCCGGCGCGGTCCTGGGCGCAGAGGCTGCTCGATCGTCTAACCGGGGGCTGACCGGGAACCGGGGTAGGCCTCACTCCAGATACCCGAGCGACCGCAGCTTGCGCTCGGCTTCCAGGCTCTCCTCGGCCTTGCCCTTGCCTTCGGTGCGGCCGAGCCAGGCGGTGAGCAGCTCCCGCAGGCCGTGGAAGGCGCGGCGCTCCTGGCGCAGGCGGTCGGTCTTCTCCTTCGGGTCCGCCTGGAGGTCGTAGAGCTCGAAGCTCCCTTTGCCCAGGTCGTGGATCAGCTTGTGACGGGCGTCGGCGGCGCTCCTCAGGGTGCCCTGCATGCCGTACTGGTGCGGATCGGGCTCGCCGGTCCCCTCGATCAGCGGGCGCAGGCTCTCGCCTTCCAGCTTCAGGCCGGCGGCGTCGATCCCCAGGTAGTCCAGGATCGTCGGCAGCAGGTCCAGGTTCTGGACCGGCTGCTTCAGGACCTTGGGCTCGACCCCCGGGAAGTGGATGAACATGGGGATCCGGATCGACGAGTCGAACAGGGTGCGGCAGTGCTTGATGTGGCCGTGCTCCAGGAACTCCTCGCCGTGGTCCGAGGTGAAGACCAGGAGCGTGTCGTCCAGCCGGCCGGTCTTCCGCAGCAGCTCGAGGAGGTTGGCGAAATGGCTGTCGAACGAGGCGATCTCCTCGTCGTACAGGCCGACCAGATAATCGATGTCCGCCGGCTTGAGGCCCGGGTCCGGCGCGCCCTTGTAGATCATGTCGCCGATCGGGTTCGGATCGCCGGCGCGGATGAACTCCTTGTCCGGCCGGCCCAGGGCCCAGCGCCCGCGCTGATTCTTCGGCGGCCGGTAGGGGCCGTGCGGGTCCAGGTAGTGGAGATAGAGGAAGAACGGGCGGTCGTCGGCCGCCTCGATGAGCGGGAACGCGGCCCGGTTCACGCAGCCGGCCGGCTTCCACACGCAGTCCTCGTGGAAGCTATCGAACCCCCGCCCGAAGCCGGCGCCGGGGTTGAACCGGCCCGGCGTGCCGCGCACCACCGGGCTCGCCGAGACCGCGGCGGTGCGGAACCCGCGCTGCTTCAGGATCTCGGCGATCGAAGGGATGTCCTTCGGAATCCCCAGCGGGCTCTTGGGAGGCTGGCCGAGGAAGGCCGACGGGTAGCGCGAGGTCAGGATCGAGTTCGCCGACGGAAAGGTGCAGGACGCCTGGCTGCGGGCGTTCTCGAACTTGAGCGATTCGCGGGCGAAGGCGTCGATGTTGGGGCTCGTCGGCCGCGAGTAGCCGTAGGTTCCCAGGTGGTCCGCCCGCAGGGTGTCCACGAGAACCAGGATCACGTTCTTCGGCCGCGCCGGCTCGGGCTTCGAGCAGGCGGCCAGAGTAAGAAGAAGGACGCAGAGGAGTCTTCGGCTCATCAATCTTCCAGGTGGATCAGATAGTCGCGGTCGATCCGGTTGCGGAAGGGGATGAGGAGGTCGGCCCGCGGTCCGCCCTTCCTCGCCTCCACGATGATGACGTGCGGCAGGTCCGAGCTGTCGGAGTAGATCTCGTGGCGCTCGATCCCCTGGAAGACCGGCAGCTCGCTCTCGCCGTAGCGGCACCAGCGCACGAGGTCGAATCCGCAGACGGTCAGCGCCTCGGTGAGCAGCTCGCGGTTCCAGAGGAACTGGTGTCGCCAGCCGTGGAAGGCCCGGTTGAGGCGGACTGCGGCCTGGCGTTTCTCCTCGGCGCTCATGTCCAGGCGGTAGTGCGTGTGCCAGACCCACTCCAGGTTCGGAGTGGAGAGCCGCGCCCAGCCGCCCGGGACCAGGACGCGGTGACAGTCCTCCAGGAAGTTGACCGCGTCGGCCACGCCCAGGTGCTCCAGGAAGTGCTCGGCGAACACCGCCTCGGCGCTCCCGGCTTCGAAGCCGAGGCCTTTCGTCACGTCGCAGACCACGTCCACACCCGGAAGATCCTGGTAATCGAGGTTGATCCAGCCTTCCAGGCGGGCCGTTCCGCTGCCGACATGGAGGCGCAGGGGGGAGGAATCGGCGGGCATCTCGGACGCGGGAGTCTAGCATTTCTTGAAAATGCTTGAGCCGATAGGGGTTTTGCGGATACCCTTTCCTGGTTTGGATCTGTTTCTCGGAGGAGAGGGAATGTTCGTCATTGAAGAGATCGTGGCTCGGGAGATCCTCGATTCGCGAGGGAACCCGACCCTGGAGGCGGATTGCATCCTGGACGGCGGCGTCGGCGGGAGGGCGGCGGTGCCGTCGGGCGCCTCGACCGGCGAGCGCGAGGCCCTGGAGCTGCGCGACGGCGGCAAGCGCTACGCGGGCAAGGGCGTATCGAAGGCGGTTGAAAACGTCCTTTCGGAGATCGCGCCGCGGCTGCGCGGCATGGATGCGCGCGACCAGGCGCGCATCGACCGGCTGTTGATCGAGCTGGACGGCACGCCGGACAAGCGCCGGCTCGGCGCCAACGCGACCCTCGGCGCCTCGCTTGCCGTGGCCCGCGCCGCGGCCGAGGCGAGCGGCCTGCCGCTCTACGCCTACCTCGGCGGGCCGGCGGCCACGGTCCTGCCGGTGCCGCTCCTGAACGTGCTGAACGGCGGCGCCCACGCCGACAACTCGGTGGACGTGCAGGAGTTCATGCTCGTGCCGATCGGCTTCAAGAGCTTCTCCGACGCGCTGCGGGCCGGGGTCGAGATCTACCACACGCTCAAGCAGGTCCTGAAGAAGGAGAAGATGGTGACCGCGGTCGGCGACGAGGGCGGCTTCGCGCCGAACCTGAAGAGCAACCGCGACGCGCTCGACCTCCTGATGAAGGCGATCGATGCCGCCGGCTACAAGCCGGGCAAGGAGATCGCCCTCGCCCTCGACGTGGCCGCGAGCGAGCTGGTCGAGAAGAAGAAGGGCTCGAAGGGGGTGGTCACCTACGAGCTGGCCGGCGAGGGGAGGACGGGCCTGTCCAGCTCCGACCTGATCGGCCTGTATCGCGACTGGATCGATGCCTATCCGCTGGTCTCGATCGAGGACGGCCTGGCGGAGAACGACCACGCCGGCTGGAAGGAGCTGACCGCCGAGCTCGGCTCGCGCGTGCAACTCGTCGGCGACGACCTGTTCGTCACCAACCCGGAGATCCTGGCGAAGGGCATCCGGGACGGGCTCGCCAACGCGCTGCTGGTCAAGGTCAACCAGATCGGCACCCTGACCGAGACGCTGGAGGCGGTGGAGATGGCCAAGACCCACGCCTACAGCAACATCCTGAGCCACCGCTCGGGCGAGACCGAGGACACCACCATCGCCGATCTGGCCGTGGCCACCCGCTGCGGCCAGATCAAGACGGGCGCCCCGTGCCGCAGCGACCGGGTCGCCAAGTACAACCGGCTGCTGCGAATTGAAGAGGAGCTGGACAACGTGGCCTCCTACCCCGGGGCCGCGGCGTTCCCACGCTGGAAACCGTGAACGAGACGCCCTCGCCCGCCCGGTCCGACTCCTTCCGCCCGGTGCTGGGCCTGAGCCTCCTTCTCTTCGTCGCGGTCCTCGGCATCGCGGCGTGGCGGAGCTATCACGACCTCTCCGCCGCCCGCGAGCGCGAGAAGCTCCTGGAGACCCGCATCCAGGAGACCCGCAACCGGATCGACGAGCTGCACGGCCGCATCGAGCGCCTGCGCAGCGATCCCGGCGCCCTGGAGCGCCGCGCCCGGGAGGATCTCGGCATGGTCCGCCCGGGCGACGTCGTCATCGAGCTGCCCGTGGAAGGACGTCCTCCAGTGAGGACGGTCGCCGCTGTGCCCCCTCCTCGACATCCCTGAAAATAAAGACCTTCTCCCGATCCGGCTCCCTGGCACGGCGCTTGCCTTAAGCAGGAGGCAGCGGAGATCCCTGGCTCCTTGCTTCCAGGGACGCGGACCCCAGAGGAGGTAACTGACCATGACACCGCGAACTTATCGACCCAGTCCTTTTGTGGCCGCCATGGCGGTCTTCCTGCTCGTCATCGCCGGCAGCGCCGGCACCGCGGCCGCCCGCGGCGGCTTCAACCTCGTCTCACTGGACCAGGAGTGGGGGATGCGCGACCAGCTCCGCTCCCAGGTGGCCCAGGAGATGCGCCTCGTCAAGGACAGCGACGCCCTGGCCTACATCAATCTGGTCGGCCGGCGGATCGCCAGCCAGACGCCGTACGGCAACCGGCGCTGGGACTTCGGCATCGTGAACGACAACTCGGTGAACGCCTTCAACCTGCCAGGCGGCCTGGTCTACGTCAACTCCGGCCTGATCGCGCAGGCGGACAGCCTGGACGAGCTGGCCGGCGCGCTCGCCCATGAGATCGGCCACGGCGCGGCCCGCCACGGCACGCAGCTCATGACGCGGGCTTACGGCTACAACGCGCTGGCTGGCCTGCTGCTCGGCCGCAACCCCAGCCAGGGCAAGCAGATCCTGGCCCAGGTCGTGGGCGCCGGCGCGATCAACAGCTACAGCCGCGGCGCCGAGCTGGAGGCGGACCGCCTGGGCGTGCACTACACATATCAGGCCGGTTACGACCCGCGGGGCATGGTGAACCTGTTCGAGGAGCTGTTGCAGGAGCGGTCGCGGCGACCGAGCCGGGTGGAGCAGTTCTTCGCCAGCCACCCGCTGACCGAGGACCGGATCCGGACGGTCGAGGCGGAGGCTTCGCAGCTCCCGCGGAAGGCTTCGCTGACCCACGACACCCGCAACTACCAGAGCTTCCGGTCTGAATTGCGCTAGAAACGACAAGCCCCGGCGGGAAGGGTCCCGTCGGGGCACGCGTGCTATCGGGCAGGAAGGGCTTCAGGAGATCTTGACGACGTTCTTCGCCTGGAGACCCTTCGGCCCTTCAACCACTTCGAAGGTCACCTTGTCGCCCTCGCTGAGGGTGCGGAAACCCTCGGCAATGATGGAAGCGTGATGGACGAAGACATCCGGCCCCTGCTTCCGAACGATGAACCCATAGCCCTTCGCATCATTGAACCACTTGACCACACCTTCTTCGGCCATACTCTCTGCTCCTTGAAACAAGTGTTTCTGTTGTGCCGCGTCACTGCGGCAACCTCCGCCCCTCGCCAGAGGGACAAGAAAACAACGAAAAGGAACTCCTTCAGCTCTCCTCTCGAACGGAGCGGTCTCGCCCGGGCGGCCGCAGGCTCTCCCGGCCTCCTCTCCGATCCGCGGCTCTCTCCGACGTTCCGGTTCTCATGAAGGTACTCCGGGATGGGTCGGGGATTTGGGTGTGCTGCGGGAGGGAAGATGGAGGTCAGGCCGGCGCTGTGTCCTAAACCACGTCCAAGCTCGTTACCATTCGATGTCGAGATGGTGACATCGGTGGAGGGAAAAATCAAGGGGTGGGCAGACGGCTCCCGGGAGCGGACGGTACAATCCCGGTCGAAGCGCTCTTTGGAGGAACACGATTTGGCCTCGACGCGCATCCCCAGACAGCTCGATTCCGTGGAAATCCGGGTCCTCGGCGTGCTGCTCGAGAAGGAGCAGACGACGCCCGAGGTCTGCCCGCTGACCGTGAACGCCGTCCTCGCCGGCGCCAACCAGAAGACGAACCGCGACCCGGTGATGGAGCTGACCGAGGAGCAGGTGGTCGACGCCCTGGAGCGGCTGCGCCAGGAGGTTCTGGTCTGGAGAACGGAGGGCGCCCGCAGCGAGAAGTGGCAGCAGAGCGTCGTCCGCCGCTGGGGCCTGGAGCGGGCGGGCAAGTCGCTGATGACGCTCCTCCTGCTGCGCGGGGCCCAGACGCCCGGCGAGCTTCGCACCCGCAGTGAGCGCATGCACCCGTTCGCCACGGTCCAGGAGGTCGAGGAGGCCCTGCAGCGCATGGCCGGCATCGACGAGCCGCTGGTCCGCGAGCTGCCGCGCCGGCCCGGCCAGAAGGAGACCCGCTGGGTCCACCTGGTCGGCGAGGTCGCTGAGGCGCCCGAACCAACCGTGGCTGAGGCCCCGGAGCGGCCGGCTACAGGAGGGCTGTCGGCCCGGGTGGAGCGCCTGGAGGAGCTGGTGGCCGGGCTGGTGAAGGACATGGAGGAGCTGAAGCAGCTCCTGAGTTGATCCCGTTCCCCCTCTCCCCAGCCCTCTCCCCCGTGCCGGGGGAGAGGGAGCCTCAGACCACCTCGATCCCCGCCGGCCCCTCCACGACCTCGCCGATCTCGGCCGCTTGGTGGCCGCTGGCCTTCAGGGAGTTCAGCAGCTCCCGGACCTGTTCCGGCGGAGTGGAGAGCAGCAGCCCGCCCGAGGTCTGGGGGTCGAAGAGCACCGTGCGGCGGACCGGATCCAGGCCCACCCGGTCGACGAGGACCGGCGCCACGTTCGCCTCGTTGGGTTTCGTGCTGCCGGTGGAGACGCCCATCTCCACGAGGCGATAGAAGTTGTCGTGGACCGGCAGGCTCCCGAAGACGATCCGGATCCCCACGCCGGACGCCTTCGCCATACCGAGCGCGTGGCCGGCGAGACCGAAGCCGGTGACGTCGGTGGCGGCGCGGACCCCGTGGAGCAGGGCCATGCGGCTCGCCTCGGCGTTGAGCCTCTCCATCTCCTGGAGCGCCGGCTCCAGGGCGGCCTCGTCGATCCGGTCCTTCTTTAAGGCGTTGATCAGCACGCCCGTTCCCAGCGGCTTGGTGAGGACCAGGCGGTCGCCCGGCCGGGCCTTCGCGTTGGTGAGGAGTCGGTTGCGGTCCGCCTCGCCGACCACGGCCAGGCCGTACTTGAGCTCCGGGTCTTTGACCGAATGGCCGCCGAGGAGCGCCGTGCGGGCCTCGGCGAGCGTCGCGGCGGCCCCCTCCAGGATGCCCTGGAGCGCGGGCGCGTCCTCCTGGTCCAGCTCCGGGAAGCAGCAGAGGTTGAGCGCGAAGAGCGGCCGGCCGCCCATGGCGTAGACGTCCGAGAGCGAGTTGGCCGCCGCCACCCGGCCGAAGCGGCGCGGGTCGTCGCAGACCGGGGTGATGAAGTCGGCCGTGGCCACCAGGGCGTGCTCGTGGAAGCTGTAGACCCCGGCGTCGTCGCCGGTCTCCGGACCGACGAGGATCCCCTGATCCCGTCCGGCGAGGCGGACGAGCGGGCCGATCATCTCGGAAAGGTCCCCCGGACCTATCTTGGCCGCTCAGCCACCGGTGGTGGCGCAGGCCGTGAGGCGGAATTTCCGCCGGAACAGTGCCATGGCTGCGGATTGTATCCGCTGGGTGTATTCTTTCCGCGTCTTCTTTTCCCACAGATCGACGGAGGGCTGCATGTACGACAAGCTTTCGACGTCTCTGCTTGCGGAGTTCATCGGCACCTTCGCCCTGATCTTCATCGGGGCGGGAGCCGGTGCGTTGGGCGAGGCCGGGCTGGTGGGCGTCGCGTTCGCCCACGGCCTGGTGATCATCGGCTTCGCCTACGCCTACGGGCACATCTCCGGGACGCACATCAACCCGGCGGTGACGCTCGGCGTCTGGGCGGCCGGCAAGATCGACACGGCCCGGGCGTTCTCCTACATCTTCTTCCAGCTCCTGGGCGGCGTGGTGGCGGCGTTCACGCTCTCCTGGGTCCTGGGGAGCCGGCAGGGCAACCTCGGGGCCACGCTCCTGGCCGACGGCGTAAGCCCGGCGGTCGGCGTGGTGCTGGAGGCGATCCTGACCTTCTTCCTGGTCAACGCGGTCATGAACGCGGGGATCAGCGGCAAGGCCACCATCCCGGGCGGCCTCGCCATCGGCTTCACCCTGACCTTCTGCATTCTGATGGGCGGCCCGCTCACCGGCGCCAGCCTCAACCCGGCGCGGAGCCTCGGACCCGCGATCGCCTCCGGCAACTTCGCCAACCTCTGGGTCTACTTCGTGGGCCCGATCCTCGGCGGCGTGGCCGCGGGCGTCCTCTACAAGGCGGTCTTCGAAGAGCGCAAGGCCGCGGCCCGGCGCTGAGCCGAAGCTACCTCTCGGGCAGCACGTCCGGCCACCACCCCTTCGGGTCGTTCACCGGCAGGGGACAGGTGGCATGGACGTGCAGCTCGTGGAGCATCCGGTGGTCGTGCCGCAGGGCGAGCCCGAAGCTGTCCGACCCGTCGTGGCCGGCGCAGCGATAGTGCGTGCTGCCGAGCGGGATCAGGACCAGGAGGACGACCGAAGCGGCGGCGTAGATCCACACTCCGCGCGCGGCGCGAGCCGACCACCGGCCGCTCCTCAGGAGCGGGCCCGTCCAGAGCACGAGCGGCAGCACCGCGGCGTGAAGGACGATCAGCGCCTGCCACATCATGATGGTCGTCGGCGACAGGGCGAAGACCACGGCCGCCGCGCCGAAGGTCCAGAACGCGTACCCCTTGAGCCACGTCCGCTCTGAGGCCTCGGCTGGAAGCCGTCGCCGGAATTGACGCCAGCGGCGCCAGAGCCGCAGGTTGGCCTGGAGAGGGAAGATGACCGTCATCAGGCCGAACAGGCCGACCACGACCGAGACCTCGTGGCCGATCCGCGCTCCCGGCTCCGGAGCCAGGAAGTCGCCGAAGTCGAAGCGCGTCATCTTCTCCGACAGGTAGAGCGACGAGTAGCGCAGCCAGTAGAGGATGCCGCGCAGCAGGGGGAAGACGTAGATGAGGCCGCGTCCGAGAAATCCCTTGTCCGCGTCCGTCAGGATCGCCGGCTGCGCCAGGAGATCCCGGATCCATGGAACCAGGGGGACTGCGGCCACCATGGCGCCCAGGGTGCCGGCGGTCCAGTGCGGCCGGAAGTAGCCCCTCAGCCAGAGCAGCAGCGAGGAGACGGCCAGCAACAGGAACGAGGCATGGATCTGGAAGGCCAGCACCAGCGTCAGGCCCAGGACCAGGGAGGGTCCGAACCGGGCGCGCTCGCGTTGGACGAGGCAGGCCCAGAGATGGATGGCGCCGGCCAGGAACAGGTAGTTCGGGTTCCAGAGGAAGGCCGAGAAGTACATCCGCCACGGGTTGAGCCAGTAGACGACGGCGAAGACCGCGCGCTCGGCCGGGCTCAGGATCCTGCGCAGCGTCCGGTCCAGGAGCCAGAAGGCCAGCACGTGGAAGAGGAGGATGACCGACGTGGCCGCCCGGTGGTCGCGCCAGACCATCAGGGGGAGGCCGACCAGCACGCTCGTGATGCCGCCCGGCGCCTTGCCGCCGGTGGACATCGGGTTGCCATAGGAGATCCAGCGCCCCTCGTCCGCCAGGAGCCACCCGCGGGCCAGAAGATTGAGCTGGTCGCCGCCCACCTGGCTGCGGAAGACCATGAAGACCGAGATCGCCAGCCCGAGGACGAAGGCGGCCCCAACGAAACGGGAGGCGTCGCGGTGGGAGAGGTGTCGGAGGTCCATAGGCTAGCCGGGGGACAGCGGGCAAGGATACTCTGGGGCCTCCATGAAGAGGAAGGAGCGCTGGCTCATCCTGGCGGCGACCATGCTGTACGCGGCGCTCGCCCTCGTCTACCTGCGGCCGGTCTGGTCCGTCTGGCAGGATCGGATCGCGCCGGGCACGGAAGACTCCCTGTTCAACCTCTGGGTCCTCAAGTGGAGCGCCCACCAGCTCCGCCTCGGCCTGCCCGATCTCTGGGACGCGAACATCTACTGGCCGACGCGCGGCACGCTGGCGCTCTCGGACCACCTGCTCGGCCCCGCGCTCCAACTCGTCCTGTTCGAAGCGGTCGTTCCCAACGCGATCGCCGGCTACAACTTCCTCTTCTTCACCTCGTTCGTGCTCACCGGCCTGGTGGTGTGCTGGGTGATGCGCCGCAGCGGGGTCTCCTGGATCGCGGCGGTCCTGGCCGGGGTGATGTACGCCTTCTCTCCGTTCCGGATCAGCCAGCTCAACCACATCCAGATCCTCCTGGCGCAGTGGGTACCGCTCACGCTCTGGTTCTGGGACCGGCTCCTGGCTGAGAGAAAGGTCCGGCACGCGGTCCTCTTCCTGGTCTTCTATCTGCTCAACGTGAGCGGTGGCGCCTATCTGGCCTACATGGTCCACATCCCGATGCTGGTGCTCCTGGCCAACCGCGCCGCGGTCCACGGCCGGGAGCTGGTGGATCGCCGCTCGCTGCGGGTGCTCCTGCCGGTCGGCGTGGTCGCGCTGGCAGCGCTGGCGCTGGTCTTCCTGCCCTACGTCCGGATCGGGAGGGAGATGGGGCTCACCCGCGGGCCGGCGGAAGCGGGCAAGCTCGGAGCCACGACCCTGAGCTGGCTCGCCCCGGCGCGGAGCTCGCTCTGGTTCGGTCCGGTGGCGAAGTCCTTCATGAAGCGCCGGCTCGGTCCGGCCTCCGAGCCATTCTTCCGCACCGAGAACTCCCTGTTCGCCGGGATCGTTCCGAGCCTCCTGGCCGGCGTCGGCCTCTGGGCGGCCTGGCGCCGGAAGCGAGTCCCGCCGTCTCCGCTGGACCTCGGCCGGAAGGTGATCCTGGGGCTGCTGCTCGCGCTGGCCGCCGCAGCCTGGATCGCCGGCGACGTCCTGACCCTGCTCGGCGAGGGCAAGGAGAAGGTGCCGCCGTGGACGATCCCGGCCTGGACCGGGTTGTTCCTGGGCGGAGTCGCGTCGCTCGCCGTCTGGGCCTGGCTGCGCTGGATGTGGGGCTGCGGTCCGGTGCTCCGTTGGCGGGAGATGGACCCCTGGACGCGAGGGCTCGCGCTCTCCGCCGTTGCCTGTTTCGCGCTGGCTCATCCGATCGCCTATGTCCCGATGATGCGCGTGCTTCCGGGCCTGGACGGCATGCGGGTGCCGGCGCGCTTCGCGGCCTTCGTGTCGCTGGCCGCCGTCTTGTTCGCGGCGAAAGGCCTCGACTTCCTCCTGGACCGGCTCAGGACGAGGCCGGCCCGTCTGGCCCTGGTCGGCGTGTTGTCGCTGGTCCTGGCCGCCGAGCTCGCGCCGCGGCCGGTCCGCTGGGCGCGCCTGGAGCGGGAGGAGGCCTTTCCGGAGGTCTACCACTGGCTCGCCGGCCGGCAGGACGTGCGGTCGCTGATCGAGTTTCCGGTCCGGCCGACCTCGGCCGAGATCGTCTACATGTACTACTCGACCCTGCACTGGAAGCCGATCGCGAACGGCTACAGCGGCTACCACCCGAAGAGCTTCGAGGCCCTGACCGCGCGCATGCGTCTCCTGCCGGATGCCGCCGGCCTGGACCTCCTGGAGGACCTGTGGATCACACACCTCGTGGTCCACACGAAGGCCTTCCAGGGCCGGATGGCGATGCTGCGCCGCTGGGAGAAGGAGTACGTGGGAAGCCGGCTGGAGCTGATCCACGACTCCGGCGAGGCGCGGGTCTACCGGCTCAACGCAGCGGCTGAGCCGTCAGCCGGACTCCGAGAGCCTTCGCCACCTTGAGCACTGTGTCGAACCGAGGCTTGGCGCCCGGCGCGAGAGCCTTGTACAAGCTCTCACGGCCAAGGCCGGAGTCCTTGGCCACCTGCGCCATGCCGCGGGCCCGAGCGACATCGCCCAGGGCGAGCAGCAGCAGGTCCGGATCTTCCGTCTCCAGCACCGCCGTCATGTACTCGGCAACGGCCGCATCGTCGGTCAGGTAGCGAGCCGCATCGAACGGCACCAGCTTGACTGGCTCCTTGGGCTTGCTCATGTCTCAGCCTCCAACCTCCTGAGGAGCGCCTGCGCGCGCCGAATGTCCCTGGACTGGGATGACTTGTCTCCGCCGGCAAGCATGATGATCAACAGGTTCCCTCTCCGAGTGAAGTAGAGCCGGTAGCCAGGTCCAACATCCACTCGCATCTCGGAGAGAGAAGCTCCGATCGACTTCCAGTCTCCAAGGTTGCCCGCCTCGGCTTGACGCAAGCGCGCAGCAATACGCACCTGGGCCTTGCGGTCCGCGAGCCTATCGAGCCAATCCTGGAACTCCTGTGTGAGCAGGACGGAAAACACAGATCGAGTGTATCCATATGGATACGCCTGTCAAGCGCCAAGCTCCAGCACCCCGAACCGCGCCGGCTTGTGGAAGTCGGCCGGCGAGGTCAGCGTCGGCGACCAGGCGGTGAATTCGGCTTCCCCGTCCCGCGGGCGCTCCACCCGGTAGAAGTTGGCCCGCCAGAGCTTCGGTCTCTCGGCCGGCCAGGGGATCGACAGCTCGACCCACCAGTCCTGGCGGGCCGTTCCCTTGCCCGCGGCCCAGCGCAGGCCCGGGCAGTCCCAGGCCACGTCGGCGGTCATGTCCTTTCTCAGAGAGGTCGGATTGTGGATGCGGGCGTCGAAGAGCACGCCGAGCGGGCTGACCTCGAATTCGGCGTAGTCGATCGGGTCCTCCTCGCCGGGAGCGAGAAAGACCTCGACCACCTCCTCCTGCCAGAGCGGCTCGTCGCGCTTCGAGAAGGTGCCCCAGGCGTCGCGGTCCTCGCAGTCGAAGCGGACGTGGAGCGCCTCCTCGTCCCAGGCCAGGCGGACGACCGTGGCCTGGACCGGCGGCCCGCTGCCGTCCGTGAGCACCAGGGGCGGGAGCGGAGTCACGGCGGTCCAGTCCGGGGAGAGGCGGCGGGGGACGGTCCAGCGCGGGATCGACATAGCCTCCATACGATAGACTGACCCGGCCCATGGCGAAGCCGTTTCTCACCGACGAGGCCAAGCGCGCCCTCACCGACTCCGTCCGCGACGTGGAGGCCGTCTCCAGCGCCGAGCTGGTCGTGGCGGTCCGGGCGCGCTCGGGGTCCTACCTGCACGCCGACCTGACCGCCGGCATCCTGGCGGGCCTCTTCACTCTCGCCGTCCTCCTCTTCTCGGACTGGGAGTTCGGGCTCGTCTGGTTCGTGATCGATCCGCTCCTGGCCGGCCTCCTGGTCGGCTGGATCTCGTCCTGGGCCCCGGGCCTGCGGCGGGCGCTGACCAGCGCGGCCGACCGCCGCCAGCACGCCGAGGCCGCCGCCCGCGCCCTGTTCGTGGAGAAGAGGGTTCATGGCACCGCCGGCCGTACGGGCATGCTCCTCTACGTCTCGCTCCTCGAGCGCGAGGCGCTGATCGTGCCCGACGTCGGCCTGGAGCCCCTCGCCGCCACCCCGGCCTGGAAGGAGGCGGTCGCCGCGATCGAGACCGCCGTCCGGGAGCGGGAGGACGGCGTCCAGGTCGCGCAGAGGATCCGGAGCCTGGGGTCCCTGCTCGCTCCGGTCCTCCCGCGCGCCGACGACGACGTGGACGAGCTCGCCAACGAGGTCTGCGAGTGAAGCGGCGCTGGCTCCTTCTTCTGCTCGGAGCCCTCCTCCTGATCCCCGCCCTGGCCTGGTCCCGGCCGGGCGGCGGCGAAGGCTTTTCGGGCGGTGGCGGCGGAGGAGGTGGAGGCGGTGGCGACAGCGGATGCGTCTTCCTGCTGTTCCGGCTCTGGATCGAGTTCGTCTTCGCCTATCCGGCGATCGGTATCCCCATGACGATCGTCGGCATCCTGGTCTTCATCGCCTGGAACCGGAAGCGGGTCAAGGAAGGCAAGCAGAGCTGGGATTTCACGACGCCATCCGTGCCGGTGCCGGCCGCGCCTCCACAGGCGGCGCGCTCCCAGGATCTCGACGCGGTCCGCCAGCTCGATCCGGAGTTCTCGGTGGTCCTCTTCGAGGACTTCGCCTATGCGCTCTACGCCCGCGCCCACCAGGCGCGCTCCGACCGGCATGCCCTGAACGGTCTGGCGCCCTACCTGAGCCCGCCGGTGCGCGACCAGCTCCAGCAGAGGCCGCCGGCCGGCGTGGCGGTGTCGAGCGTGGTCGTGGGCGTGATGCGGGTCACTCGGATCGCGATGCCTGCCCAGCCGTCGGGCTGGGTCCAGGTCGTCCTGGAGATCGAATCGAACATCACCCTGGCGAACGGCTCCGCGCAGTACGTGCGGGAGCGCTGGACCCTGGTCCGCAGCTCGACGGCGCGCAGCAAGCCGCCGGACCAGGTGACGAGCTTCAAGTGTCCGAAGTGCGGCGCGCCGTTCGACCCGGCCGGGGCCGCGGCGGGCGACCGCTGCGCCTACTGCGGCGAGGTGGTCTCCGGCGGCCGGTTCGACTGGACGGCCCAGGCGGTCGAGCTGCTCAAGGTCGAGGGCCGGCCGCCGGCCCTGACCAGCACGGTCCAGGAGGCGGGCACCGACTGGCCGACGGTCTACCACCCGCAGGTGGCCGCGCGCCGCGCCGAGCTGCTGCGGGACGACCCGGCCACCACGGACGAGGCGTTCGGCGCGCGCCTGCTGCTGATCTACGAGCAGCTCAACCAGGCCTGGACGAACCTCGATCTCACGACGGCCCGCCCCTTCGTCTCGGACGGCCTGTTCGACTACCTCCAGTACTGGATCGACGCCTACCGGAGCCAGGGCCTGCGCAACGTGCTCGAAGGGATGCGGATCACCGAGTGGACGATCGCCAAGGTGGTGCGGGACGCGCGCTACGACTCGGTCACCTGCCGGGTCCGGGGGACCGGCCGGGACTACACGGTTCGGCAGGCGGACAGCGGGGTGGTCTCGGGCAACCCGAACCGCGACCGGGTGTACACGGAATACTGGACCCTGATCCGGGCCGCCGGGGTCCACGCGGCGCCGCGCGCCGACCGGAGCTGCCCGAACTGCGGCGCGTCCGTCGATCAGGTGAACATGGCCGGCGAGTGCCAGCACTGCGGCGCGAAGATCACCCGCGGCGACTTCGACTGGGTCCTCTCGAAGATCGAGCAGGACGACGTGTACTCCGGATAGAGCGGCTGCCGCACGAGGGTTTGCCGCCGCGGCAAGCATCCGAGCACGGCGCGCAAGAACCTTGCCGCCGCCGCCAGCCCTCGCGCTGCCGCCGCACGGCTCCGGGCGTCGCCCGCACGACTCCGAGCGGCGCCCGCACGACCCCGTGCCGCGCCTGAGCACACCCGAGCGGACACCGCACGACATCCAGCGCCGGCTGCACGACTCCGAGTCGCCGCCGCACGGCTCCGGGCGGCAGCGGCAAACCCGTGCGCAAGGGCGGCAGGCTACCTATTCCCGGACTTCGAAGCTCGTTGCATTGACCAACTCGAAGCCCTCCTTCCGCGCCGCCTCGCCCAGGCGGCCGTCCAGGGTATGGAAGCGATGGCCGCGAGGGCTGTTTTCCGCCCATCGGAGCGCGGCCCCGAGTTGAAGAGCATCCGCGGCACGAAGCGGATGCCGCAACAGGAGACGCTCGGCATTTTCCCGCACCTGCTCCGAGGGATTGACCTCGCTCCAACTCCCGCGCAGAGCGCGGAGTCGTTGGCGCGCCTGCTCGGCCCCTTCCTGCGTGAGAGTCCCGTCACCTTCCCGACGGGCGATGGCGGAGAGACACTCGACCGCCGTGCCCCACCAGACGAGGAAGCGTGAAGCGCGAGCCACCTTGGACATGGCCGGCGAGGACGGCTCTGCGACCAGCAGCGGCACGACGGCGGAGGTGTCCCAGAAGATCACCATCCTTCCTGCCGCTCCTCCAGGACAGCCCAGCGGACCGAGCTCTTGGGATCCGCGGGTTGAGGAAGATCCCAGAACCCGGCTGGCAGGTGATCGGCCCCAAGGCGGACGACTCCCGCCGCCGCAAGGCCGTCGAGATCATCGCCCTGGGTCGGCGAGGGACCCAGCAATGCCACGGGCCGGCCCCGCTCGGTCACCGTCCAGCGCTCACCCTCCTTCACCCGGCGCAGACACTCGGAAAGGTGAGCCTTCAGCTCGGTCACGGAAACGGTCTTCTGAGTCGCATCCATATGACCAGTCTAGTCATCGGCAGTCTCGGGGTCAATGGCGGAGCCGCGGGTTCCAACCGGCGTATCCTGGCCTGTAACAAACCCCGGGGAGGCGCGTTCCTAGGAGCGAAGGAGAAAGGAGGGGCAAGGCCGTGCAAGCCGCAGCCTATGAAAAGGAAACCCAAAGGCCCCCGGACGCTCTTGAAGCGCTGTTCCGGGAGCACCACGGCGCGGTCTACCGCGCCGCCTACCGGATCACCGGGGATGCGGCGGATGCGGAAGACGTGCTACAGACCGTGTTCACCCGGCTCCTGCGCCGGGAAGAGCAGCCGGACCTCTCGGAGAGCGCCGGAAGCTACCTGCACCGGGCGGCGGTCAACGCTGCCCTCGACCTGATCCGGGCCCGCAAGCGCGCCCGGACCGTGGACCTCGACGGCGTGAGCGAAAGCCTCGTCGACAAGGCCGAACCCGGACCGGAACGCCGACAGGGCAGCCGCGAGCTCGCCCGGCGGCTGCGCGAGGCCATGACCCGCCTCTCGCCCCGGCAGGCCGAGATCTTCACCCTGCGCTATTTCGAGGGCCTCGGCAACCTGGAGATCTCCAGGATGCTCGGAGCCACCCAGACGTCGATCGCCGTGATCCTGCACCGTGCTCGTCACCGGCTTCAGAAGGAGCTGGGGACGTTGGAAGGAGAACTTTCATGAGCCTCTTCAAGAAGAACGAAGACATTCTCGACCGCGCCGTCTCCGAAGTGACGGGCGAGCCGGTCGATCCCGCGGTGGTCGAGGCCGCCGCGAACCGGGTGTGGGAGCGGCTGTCCCAGGGCGCTCCTGTTCACCGGATGGAGACTACCCCCGTGAATACCGAAGCGAACCCCGAAATCCACAGCCTCCGCGGCTGTGACGACTTCCAGGCCCTGATCCCGGCCTACCTCCGCGGCGAGCTGCCGCCCGCCCGGGCGCTCCTCTTCGAGGACCACACCCGGAGCTGCGTGCCCTGCCGGCGCGCCCTCCGCGATGCCCGCGAGGGCCACAAGACCGAAGTCCGGCCGGCGACGGCCGACCGCAGCCGCCGCGCCCGGATCGTCTGGCAGAGCCTCGCCGCCGCGCTCGTGGTCGGTCTGGGTGTCGGCCTCTTCTTCCTGATCGGGGAGATGATGGCCGGCGGCTCGAAGATGGCCCGCGTCGAGTCCGTCCAGGGCTTCCTCTTCCAGGTGGACGGCGCGGACATCCACCCGGTCGGCGCCGGCGACATGCTCGACGAAGGCCAGGAGATCCGCACCGCCAAGGGCTCGGCGGCCGTGGTCCGCATGACCGACGGCTCCCGCATCGAGATGAGCGAGCGCGCCAACCTGTCGCTGGAGGCGAGCCGCAAGGGCAACACCATCCATCTCGACGGCGGGCGCGTCATCGTCGAGGCCGCCAAGCAGATGAACCGGCGGCACCTGTTCGTCTCCACGAACGACGCCCTGGTCTCGGTGGTCGGCACCATCTTCTCGGTCAACGACGGCATGAAGGGCACCCGCGTGTCCGTGGTCGAGGGCGAGGTGCGCGTGAAGCAGGCGCGCCGCGACGACATCCTCCACCCCGGCGACCAGGTGGCCACCCACGCCAGCGTGGCCGCGGTCCCGATCGCCAAGGAGATCGCCTGGAGCCGCAACGCCGCCAAGTACGACCAGCTCCTGGCCGAGCTGACCGCCCTGGGCAAGGACATCGACGCCCAGGTCGAGCGCCCCGGCCTGCGCTACTCCACCGCGCTGCTCGACCTCGCGCCCGAGGGCACCCGGGCCTGGATCGCGCTGCCCAACCTGTCCAAGAGCCTCAACGAGACCCAGCGCATCCTCGACCAGCGGATCGAGACCAACCCCACGGTCCGCCAGTGGTGGAGCGAGACCCTCGGCACGGCCGAGAAGCAGGCGAAGTTCCGCGCGATGATCGAGGAGATCGGCGACCTCGGCCAGTACCTCGGCGACGAGGTGGCGGTGGCCGTCGGCGGCGAGATCGAGGGCAATGATGACGACCTGGTCATCCTCGCCCAGGTGACGAACGAGGCCTCCTTCCGCGCCGTGCTGGAGCAGGAGATCGCGAAGCACGGGAAGGACGGGCTCCACATCGTCAACAGCCCGTCCGAGGTGCCCGCCAAGGGCGCCGGTCTCTACGCCTGGATCGGCAACGGCCTGTTCGTGGCCTCGCCCAGCGGCGCCAGCCTGGCCCGCGCGGTGGCGCTCTCGAACGGCGGCACGAACCCGTTCACGGCCTCGACCTTCCACGCCCGCATCGCCCAGGAGTACCAGGACGGCGCCGGCTGGCTGTTCGCGGCCGACCTCACCGGGATCATGAAGGAGGACGCCGCGGACGTGGAAGCGGAAGCGCTCGGCATCCACGACATGCAGCACTTCATCGTCAACCGGCAGGAGGTGGACGGACGGGCGGACACCCGCGCGGCCCTCACCTTCAGCCAGACCCGGCGTGGCCTCGCCTCGTGGCTGGCGGCGCCGGCCCCGATGGGCGCGCTGTCCTTCATCTCGCCCGACGCCAACGTGGCCGCGGCCTTCATCGTGAAGAAGCCGGTCGATCTGCTCGACGACCTGCTCCAGGCCTCGCCCGAGATGGCGGCCGAGTTGGAGAAGGTCCGCCAGCAGGAAGGCTTCGACGTGCGCGAGGACCTGGCCGCTCCGCTCGGCGGCGAGGTCGCCATGGCCGTCGATGGTCCGCTCCTCCCGACCCCCTCCTGGAAGCTGATCGCCGAGGTCTACGACCCGGCGCGCCTGCAGCGGACCTTCGAGGAGGCGGTGCGGCGGATCAACGCCGAGGTGGCCAAGGAAGGCAAGGGCAAGCTGACGATCTCCCAGGAGATGTCGGGTGGACACACCTTCTATGCGATCTCCGGCCACATGACGGGCGAGGCGCAGGCCAAGCTGTCGGTCCACTACACCTTCGAGGAGGGCTACTTCGTGGCGGCGCCCAGCCGGGCGCTCCTCGAGCGGTCGCTCCAGCAGCGCGAGTCGGGCGTCAACCTGGCGAGCCACCCCAAGTTCCGCGACCTCCTGGGCCAGGACGGCCAGGTGAACGTCTCGGCCTTCTTCTACCAGAACCTCGCCCCGGTGCTCGACCAGGCCTCGAAGCTGATGCCGAAGGGCGCCGACGGCTCGAACGGCCACGACGGCGAGGCGTTCCGGAACCTCATCCTCGGCCAGGGCCCGACGCTGGTCTACGCCTACGCCGAGCAGGACCGGATCCTCTTCGCGAGCAGCAACAACAGCCCGCTCGGCCTGAACCTCCAGACGCTCGCCGGCTTCGGCGGCATCCTGGGCGCGATGGACGAGGCGCATGACGCCGTAGATACCGCGGTTGAGAGTGAAACTTCCAACGTCTCGGCGCGGTAAGTAAGAGTCGTAACGAAGAGCAGGAGAGGAGGAGACCGTGGTGAATCTGGCGACGAAACCGGCCCTGACCCCTGAAACCCCCGCGGCATCATCGCCGATAGCGGCCCAGGCCGTGGTGGAGCTCCAGGGGCTGGAGGTCAAGCTCGGCGGGCGCCCCATCCTGCAAGGGTTGGACGCGAAGCTGACCGGGCGCTGCATCGGCCTCCTGGGCCCGAACGGAGCCGGCAAGACCACGCTCCTCCACACCCTGCTCGGGTTCTACCCGATCTCGGGCGGCTCCGCCCGCGTCTTCGGCCACGACGTGCGGTCGGAGACGCGGGAGATCCGCTCGCTCATGGGCTACATGCCGGAGAACGACGCCTTCATCCCCGGGATGACCGCGGTCCGTTTCGTCCGGCTGATGGCCGAGCTCTCGGGTCTGCCGAAGGCGCAGGCCATCGAGCGCGCCCACGAGGTGCTCTTCTACGTCGGTCTGGGCGAGGCGCGCTACCGTCCGGTCGAGGGCTACTCCCTCGGCATGAAGCAGCTCGCCAAGCTCGCCCAGGCCCTGGCTCACGGCCCGCGGCTGGTCTTCCTCGACGAGCCGACCAACGGCCTCGACCCGGTCGCCCGCCAGCGCATGCTCCGCCTGATCAAGGACATCACCGAGGTGGGCGGCGTGCGGGTCATCCTCTCCTCCCACCTGCTGCGCGACGTCGAGGAGTGCTGCGACGAGGTGATCGTGCTCAAGGCGGGCAAGGTGGCGGTGACCTGCAACCTGGAGGAGGAGCGCCGGGCCAACCGTAACTTCCTGGAGCTCGAGCTGCGCACCGCGGACGGCGGCAACGCCGATCCCGGCTTCGTGCAGGCGCTGGAGGCCCTGGGCGCGGAGATCGCGCCGGCCCTGCGCGGGCGGCTCAAGCTCGTTCTGCCCGAGGGCGTCCAGGTGCGGGACCTCTACCGCCTGGCGGCCGAGCGCAAGGTCCAGCTCCGCCGGCTCGACTACAAGCGCGATTCCCTCGAAGACATCTTCCTCAAGGCGATGGAGGTCTAGACCATGGCCGTCTATGGTCGCAGCTACCGGCGCTACTCGGGTGAGACCACGCCCGCCTGGTCGCGCTTTCTCATTCTGCCGCGCTACGCGTACGAGACGGTCTTCAAGAGCAAGCTCTTCCTGATCTTCTATGCGCTGTGCTTCCTGGTTCCGTTCGTGGGGCTGTTGTACATCTACCTGTGCAACAACCTCAACGTGCTGAGCTTCCTGCAGGTGCCCGAGAGCGAGCTCACGGAGTTTTTCACGATCGGCAAGGCCTTCTTCTACCGGGGGATGTGGATCCAGGGCGCCGCGTCCTTCATCCTGGTCTTCCTGGTGGGGCCGGCCGTCGTGGCGCCCGACCTGCGCAACAACGGCCTCGCGCTCTATCTGTCGCGGCCGTTCGCGCGCAGCGAGTACGTGCTCGGCAAACTGTCGGTGCTGCTCATCCTGCTCTCGTCGATCACCTGGGTGCCGGGGCTCCTGCTCTTCGGGTTCCAGGCCGTCCAGGACCCGAAGTGGCTGATGCCTCACCTGGGCCTCGCGTTCGCGGTCTTCGTCGGGAGCTGGACGTGGATCCTCTTCCTGTCGCTCCTCGCGCTGACCATCTCGGCCTGGGTGAAGTGGATGCCGGTCGCCCGCATCGCGATGGCCGTCCTGTTCTTCGTGAGCATCGGTTTCGCCAACGCGATCAACGAGATGCTCGACACCTGGTGGGGCCACCTGATCTCGGCCTGGTATCCCATGGCCTCGATCTGGATCAGCCTGTTCGGCATGCCGCCGAGCGACAACGTGCCGCCGGCGGCCGCCTCCTGGGCGGCGCTGGCGGTCGGCTCCGTGCTCTGCCTCTGGCTCCTCTCCCGCCGCATCCGGGCGTACGAGGTGGTCCGGTGAGCGCCGTGATGCAGAGGAACCCGATCGCCCTCGAGCCCGCCGTGGCCGCGGACCGCCGGGTGGTCATCGACAACGTCTCGAAGTTCTACGGCGAGGTCCTGGGGATCAACAACGTCCACCTGTCGATCCCGCCCGGGATCACCGGCCTGGTGGGTCCGAACGGCTCGGGCAAGACCACGCTGATGAACCTCATGGTGGGCCTGATCCAGCCGACGCGCGGCAGCATCCGCATCCTGGGCGTGCCCACGGACCGGCCCGAGGAGCTGTTCCGGATGGTCGGCTACTCGACCCAGTACGACGCCTTCCCTCCGGGCCTGACCGGCTACGAGTTCGTCTACTCCTTCCTGCGCATTTACGGCTTCGGCCATGAGGACGCGGACCGGATGACCTGGGAGTCGATCGGCCGGGTGGGCCTCACCGAGGCCGCGGAGCGCAAGGTGGCCGGCTACAGCAAGGGCATGCGGCAGCGCATCAAGTTGGCCCAGTCCATCGCCCACCACCCCTGGGTGCTGATCCTGGACGAGCCGCTGAACGGCCTGGACCCCATGGCGCGGGCCGAGGTCATCGCGCTCTTCCGCGAGCTGGCCGACGCCGGCATGCATGTCATCGTGTCGAGCCACATCCTGCACGAGGTCGATCTGATCTCCGACCAGGTGGTGCTGATCAACGGCGGCTACATCGTGGCCGAGGGGGACATCGGCGGCGTGCGCGACGAGATGGAGGAGGAGCATCCCGTGCAGGTGCTCATCCGCTGCGACAAGCCGTCGCTCCTGGCTTCGAAGGTGTTCGAGCACGACCATGTGGTCGAGGCGCGGCTCCACGAGGGCGGGCTCCTGGTGCGGACCCGGAACGCCGACCGTTTCTATATGCTTCTCAACCAGGTGGTGCTGGAGACCGGGCTCACGGTCGAGACGGTGATGCCGACCGACGCCGACGCGAACGCGATCTACCAGTACCTGATCGGAGAGACGTCGTGAGCGAGATTCTGCGAGAGGCGACGACCATGTCCGCTCCAGTTGCCGAAGGCCGCCCCTGGGGGCTGTGGAAGAGCCAGCTTCTGTCGGTCATCCGGCTGGAGCTGAAGAAGGGCTTCCTGGGCAAGCGCTCGATCATGCTGATCCTGCTCGCGCTCCAGGCGCCGTTCATCCTGGGCCTGCGCGCGATCCTGCCGGGCACCGTGGACGACCCGGCGAACCTCCTGACCGCCACGCAGGGGTTCTCCGTGGCCTACCAGTTCATCCTGCGGATGGTGGTCTTCCTGGGGTGCGTGACCATCTTCGGCAACCTGGTCCGCCGCGAGGTGATGGACCGCAGCCTGCACTACTACTTCCTGTCGCCGATCCGCCGGGAGCTGCTGGTCGTGGCGAAGTACCTGACCGGCCTGATCGCGGCGGTGACGCTGTTCAGCGCCTCGACCGCGCTGTCCTTCTTCCTGGCCTATGCGCCGCACACCGGCGTCCAGCGCTTCATGCTGCACGGCGGCGGCCTCGGCCACCTGGGGTCCTACCTGGTGGCGACCGTGCTCGGGTGCATCGGCTACGGCGCGGTGTTCCTCGCCTTCGGCTTTTTCTTCAAGAACCCGGCGATCCCGGCGCTGCTGGTGTTCGGGTGGGAAGGGATCAACTTCCTGCTGCCACCGTTCCTCAAGAAGATCAGCATCATCCACTACGTGCAGTCCTTCTGCCCGGTGCCGTTCGACCAGGGTCCGCTGGCGATCCTCACGGCCGCGCCGCCGGCCTGGGTGTCGATCCCGGGCGTGCTCCTGGTCTCGGCGGTTCTCCTTGCGGTCTCCGCGTGGAAGATCCGGAAGATGGAGATCAACTACGAGGAAGCCTGACCGTCTGCGGATCTGCGGGCTGGCGGCGGCGCTGCTCCTGAGCGCCGCCCCGGCGGCGTTTGCCGCGTCCGAGGATCTCCCCGGGACCTTCCTGAAGCTCGTCAATGCCCAGCGCGAGCGCGAGGGTCTCCGTCCTCTCGTCCTCGATCCGGCGCTCTCCCGCGCGGCCCAGGCGCACGCGGACGACATGACGGCCCGCCAGGTGGTCGGCTTCGCCACGCCGGAAGGCCGGCAGGTGGAGGACTGGATCCGGGCGGCGGGCTACAACTTCCAGCTCGTCACCGAGAAGCTCGCCACCACGCCCGACCCGCCTGAGGCCATGGCCGCGGACTGGGCTCGCTGGCCGGACTCGAACCGCAAGAGCCTGCTGAACCCGGACGTCCGGGACCTGGGAGTCGGGATCGGCGAGGTGAAGGGGACGCCGGTCTACGTCTTCGTCCTGGCCCGCTCCGAGAAGAGCTACCTGGAGCGCTACGTCGCGGAGCTCTACGAGAGGCAGGAGCTGGCGCTCCGGAGCCTCGACACGCTGCGGGAGGATCTCCTGGGCCGGATCAACGAGGCGAGAGCCGGCGCGAAAATCCAGCCGCTGACCAGGCATCCCGCCCTGGAGCGCGCCGCCCAGGAGTACGCCGAAGGGATCCTCGTTGCTCTCCACTTCGGCTCCGACCAGCCGCTCAAGGCCGCGGGCTCCCTGGCCGCCAAGGTGAAGGCCCAGGGTTACCGGTCGGCCGGCTATCTCGGGACGATTGGAGAGCGGGTCGTGTTCGACGCGCTGACGCCGGACCAGGCGCTGTCCGCGCTGCTCGGAGAGGACCAGGGCCGGCGCTCGACGCTCCTCGGCCGCGGCTTCACCCAGATGGGGATCGGAGTCGCCTTCGAGCGCACCGCGGAAGGCTTCCGCGTGGTCTGGGTGCAGTGCCTGGCCCGCCCCGCAGCCACGCCGACGACCGCCAACGCGCAGGAGGAACCGGAGGGGGGACGCTGATCCCGACCCTGGAAACAAGGTGCGGCGCAGGGTAAGATCCAGGGATGCGGCGTCGCGTGTATCTGGAAACAACGATTATCAGCTACCTCACCGCTCGTCCGAGCCGGAGCGTGCTCAGTGCGGCGCACCAGCAGATCACGATAGAGTGGTGGGAACGGCGCCGACAGCACTTCGACCTTCTCGTGTCCGAGCTTGTGCTTCGCGAGGCCGAAGCCGGCAACCCGGAGGCGGCCCGGCGCCGGCTGGAGATCCTGGCCGGTCTGCCGCGTCTCGCTTTGACGGAGGACGCAGTTCAGTTGGCGGGCGACTTCATGAGGAAAGGACTCTTGCCGGAGAAGGCGGCGGAGGACGGTCTGCACATCGCGATTGCCACGGCGCATGATGTGGACTACCTCCTGACCTGGAACTGCGCTCACATCGCGAATCCGGAAATTCAGGAGAGGCTGGCGAAGTTCCTCTTTGAGAGAGGTCTCGTTCTGCCGTTCATCTGCACGCCCGAGGAGCTGCTTGGAGGCCAGTCATGAGCGAGGATCCGATCGTTCAGGAAGTCCGCCGCGTCCGGCAGGAGCATGCGGCCAGGTTCAACCACGACCTGGATGCGATCGTCGCTGACCTCAAGCGATCCGAAGAGGAGCGGGACCCGGCTCGGTCGCCGCTCGTTTCGCCGCCGGAGAACAGGGAGGCTGTACCAAGCCCCGCTCGTCACCGCGCTGCTGTGGCCCTGCGGCGTATCGGCTGACTAGCCGCAGAACCGGAAGTGCTCCGCGAATTTGCGGATCTCCTCCGGATCGGCGTTGGTGCCGGCGAGGTCCAGCTCCTTGGCGGGTTTGCCCGGGTCGGGATCGGGCCCGAACCAGATGCCGACGCGGACGCGGCTGCTCTGGTTGGGACAGCCGAAGAGCATCGTGGTGGTGATGCCGTTCGTGGTCTTGCCGTCGTGGTTGACCTCTCCGCGGCTGGCGGTGAAGGCGATCTTGTGGCCGTTCACCTCCACCTCGCCGCGGCGGAGGATGTCGATCCCGGTGGCCCGGGTCTTGACGTCCAGCCAGTCGGGCGCCGGGCCCTTGCCCGACACATAGTCCTCCAGCTCCTTGCCCTGGCGACCAACCCGCCGCGCCTTCACGTAGATGAAGCCGCGTTCCTTGAATCCTCCCGACTCCTTGCCGCGCTCGGGGGTGGTGCCCGCGGGCGGCGGATCGTCGGTGAACATCGCCATGTCCATGATGAACGGGATCGAGAAGGTGCCCATGGGGTAGTAGCCCTCGGGCAGCTTTTCGTACGGGAGCACTTCCTTGGTCCGCGCCTCCCGCTTCACCGGGTCGGTCCAGCCCTCCGCCAGCTCCTTGCCCTGGCGGTAGGTGATGTACGTCAGCACGGCCATGACGACCATGGCCAGGACCACCAGCGCGGCGCAGCCGCAGCCGATGTACACCCAGGGTGACGTCTGTTTCTTCGGCGCGCCGGGTTGCATCACATCTTCTCCGGGATGGGGACTCCCAACAGCTCGGCCAGGGTCTCCAGGCCGCGGCGGAAGATCTGCACCGTGGCGAGACGGGCCGACCGCACGGCCTCGTTCTTCTCCTGGAGGATCGGATGCTTATGGTAGAGGGCATTGAAGCGCTGCGCCAGGCCCAGGGCGTGGCGGGCGATCAGGGAGAGCTCCAGGCTCTCGGCCCCCTTCTCGACCAGCTCGCCGGTCTCGGCCACGGCGACGGCCAGGTCCCAGAGGTCCTCGCCGAAGACCTCGGCGGGCAGGTTTCCGACCTCCTCGGCCTGGATGTCGTCCGGCAGCTTGGCTTCCCGCAGGCGCCGGCGGATGTTCTTCGCCCGCACCAGCGAGTACTGGAGGTACGGCCCGGACTCGCCCTCGAAGCTCAGGGCTTCGTCGAAGTCGAAGGCGATCACCCGATTCGTGGTGGCCTTGACCATGAAGAAGCGCAGGGCGGCGGTGGCGATCTGCTTCGCGAGACCGTCGAGCTCGGAGTCCGAGAGGTCGCGGTTGCGGGTCCCGATCTCCTCGCGGCTCTTGGCGATGAGCTGGTCCATGAGGTCGTCCGCCTTGACGCCGATGCCCTTGCGGCCGGACATCTCCAGCGACTTACCCTCTTCGTCGCCCTCGGTCAGGTAGCCGAGCAGGCGGGCGGTGGCCGTGGACAGGGCGACCATCTCGTAGGCGAAGTGGATCGAGCGGTCGGCCTCGGACGGATGGCCGAGGGCCTGGAGGCCGGCGCGCACGATCTTCTGGAGATAGCTCTGGCGGGCGTCGATGACGTTGATCACCCGCTGCGCCTGGCCGAACACGGGATGGCCCTCGACGCCGTCGCCGGTCGTCTCCCAGACCCCCTCTTCCTGCCAGAAGCGGTAGCCGAAGTCCATGCCGAGCAGGCCGAACTTCCAGAGCTGATAGGCGATGTCCTTGCCGACGTAGGTCACCGTGCCGTCGGAGCGGATGATGACCTTGTCGGGGTCCTCCAGGCCGGCGAACTCCGCGCTCTGGGAGAGCGGCATGACCCAGCAGCCCTTGTTCTTGCCTTCCGTCTCCAGGAGGACGGCGCCGCTCTCCTTGAGCTGCTCGAACGCCCTGGCGAAGAAGTTGAGGCTCAGGATCTGGCTCTCCCGGGTCAGGAGGTCGTAGGAGATGTCGAGCCGGCCCATGGTCGCGAGGTGCCGGCCGACGACCCTCCGCGCCACGAAGTGGCCGAGGTCGGCGCGCTCGCCCTGCCCGGTCTCGAGCTCGTGCAGGGTCTCGCGCCGGAAGCGCAGGCGCTCCTTGTCCTCCTCGTACCAGCGGCCCACCTCGCTGTAGAGGTCCCAGCAGTAGTAGTCGAAGGGCTCCGGGATCGCCGCGATCTCTTCCTTGGACAGGCCGCGGAGGTCGACGAAGCCGACGATCACGTCCGCGAGCTGGACTCCGGTGTCGTCGATGTAGTTCTGGACCTCGACGCGGTAGCCCAGGCTCTTCAAGGCCCGGGCGAGGACGTCGCCGAGGACCGCGTTGCGCAGGTGGCCGATGTGGGCCGCCTTGTTCGGGTTGATGTTGGTGTGCTCGATGACCACCTTCCCGGGCCGCCGTCCGGCGGGCAGGAGGGGGGCTTCCAGGAGCTGGGCGGCCACGGCCGGCCGGTCGAGGTAGAAGTTCAGGTAGCCGGCTCCCTGCACCTGGACGTCGCGGACAAGGGCCGGGCGCTGGAGGGCGCCGGCCAGCTCCTCGGCGATGGCGCGCGGGTTGCGCTTCAGCACCCGGGCGAGCTGCATGCCGGCCGGGGAGGCCAGGTCGCCCAGCTCGCGGCGGGGCGGCACCTCGATCACCGGCGGATGTTCGACGCCGAAGCGCTCCCGGATCGCCCGGGCCAGCTCCTCGGCGAGTTGGGCCTTCAATTCGGTCCACATGGCGGGCAGAGTCTACACTATGGGTATGAAGCCCTTGATATCATCCCTGCCGATGGCATCCGCAGGGGATTCCGGCGACGCGATGACCGAAAACAGGATGACGGTGACCCTGGAGCACACCCAGCTCGAGATCCTCGAAGGGGACATCACGGAGCTGGAGGTGGACGCGATCGTCAACCCGGCCAACGAGCAGCTCCAGCTCGGCTCGGGGGTGGCCGGAGCCATCCGCGAGCGCGGCGGACCGTCGATCCAGGTGGAGTGCGACAAGATCGGCGGGACCCCGGTGGGCACGGCGGTGATGACCAACGCCGGCCATCTCAAGGCGAAGCGGGTGATCCACGCCGTCGGTCCCCGGATGGGAGAGGGCGAGGAGGACAGGAAGCTGGCCTCGGCCGTCCGCGCCTCCCTGGCCCTGGCCGACCGCCGCGGCCTGAAGTCGATCGCCATGCCCGCGATCTCGACCGGCAACTTCGGCTTCCCGCTCGACCGGGCGGCCCGCATCATCCTGACCGAGATCCAGCGCTTCCTTCAAGGCGGAACGAAGCTGGAACGGGTCGTCGTCTGCCTGCACGGCGACGACGCGTTCCAGACGTTCAAGCGCGAGCTGCGACGCGGCTTCCGCTAGAGCTCCCTCTCCCCCGGCACGGGGGAGAGGGCTGGGGAGAGGGGGAACGGGATCAAGCCACGAAGTAAGCACTGGCCCGCACCTGCAGCCGGGCCCGGGGCTCGAAGCCGCTGCCGACCAAGGCGAAGGCGCTGGAGCTGCCGAGGACGGGCAGCACGATCCAGCCGTCGAAGCTGTCGCCTCCGGCGTAGGGCGGGACGACGGGCTCGATCTCGGCGATCTTGGTCCAGTGCTCCTCCTCCGGGTCGAACGAGGCCCTGAGCTCGACGTAGGCACGGTCGAGATCGATGGTCCTCTGGCCCGACGGATGCCAGATCGAGAAGACGAAACGAACTTCGTCGTAGGAGCTTGTCCCGAGAAAGGCCTTTCCCGCCACTACCAATGGGAAGGTGAAAGAGCCCTGGGAGTCGGTGGCGAAGATCTCCGGTGTGGGATCGAACACCACCTGGCGCGGAGGGGTCGAGCTCATCTCTCCTCCTTTCCGACACGGGCAAGGGAGAGGGCGCGGGCGATCCGGCCGCGGCTCTCTTCGTCGTCGGCCCCGAGCAACGGCGCGCCGATGCCGAAGGCGACCGCTCCGGCCCGGGCATACGCCGGGATCTCGTCCACGCTGAACCCGCCCCCGGCCAGCATCGGGATGTCCCCGAGCGGCTGCCGGATGGTGGAGAGGTAGAGCGGTCCGCCGACCGGAGGCAGGGGGTAGACCTTGACCAGGTCCGCCCCGAGCTCCCGGGCGAGGACCACCTCGGTGCAGGTCAGGGCGCCGAGGATCAGGTAGAGGTCCGCCTCCCGGGCGATCCGGGCGACGTCGGAGCTGACATTGGGGGTCACGATGAACTCGGAACCGGCCGCCACCGCCTCCCGCGCGCGATCCGCGGTGGTGACGGTGCCCATGCCGATCCAGGGAGGGCCTCCCTGGGCTCCCTGGGATCGCCGGGCCAGCATCTCCCGCACGAGTCGGGGGGCGTCGGGCACCGAGAAGGTGATCTCGACCAGCTCGATGCCGGCGTCGGCGAACAGGCGGGCCTGCCGCGAAGCCTCTTCGAAGGAGCTGGAGCGCACCACGGCGACCACCGGCGACCGGCGGAGGCTGAGGGCGACCAGCGAGCGGATTTCCACGGTTGTAGTCATGCGGGCGGGAGTTTATCATCCTCTCGCGCAGCCGCCCCCGAGACGGTCGAAAGCCCATCCTTCCGATGAGCTGGCGCTCCCTTCCGGGTTATCATGCACGGGGAACGGGGGTAATCTCCGCTTCCTATGGAAGCAGAAGACCAAATGGCAGTGTCCGATCAGCCAGTAGACAGGGAGCCCATCGACGAGCTCCTGCGGCGGCTCCGCCCCAGGCTGAAGCAGGTGCTTGGCCGGTACCGGATCCCGGCGCCGGATGCCGAGGATCTCGTCCAGGAAGCCCTCATCTCGACGATCCAGAAGTGGGAGACGATCCAGGACCCCGAAGCCTGGCTCCTCGTCACCCTGCGGAACCGGTGCGTCGTCTACTGGCGCAAGCGGCGCAACACGCTCTACAACTCGGTGGACACGGCCATCCTCGAGCTGCTCTCCGAGCCGGTCGCCGCGCCGCAGGAGCGCGCCGAGCTGCTCTGGGACCTCAACAACCTCCTCGAGGAGCTGCCGCCGCGCTGCCGCAAGCTGCTCCAGCTGCGCTACGGCCTGGGCTACGACTCGACCGAGGTGGCCGAGAAGATGGGCTACCACCCGTCGAGCGTGCGCAAGGTCGCCCGCCGCTGCATGGCCGCGTTGACATACCAGATGGTCACGCGCGGCTTCACTCGCGAAAACTTATAGGGTTTTTCCCCTACTTCTTCTCCAGTATCCGTTGCGTCCGCCGGCAGATGCCGCGCAGGATCGACACCTCCCGGCTGTCCGGACCGGCCCTGGCCACCAGGCGCCGGAGGTCGCGCAGCACGCCCTCGAAGCTGCTGTCGCGGTCGAAGCCGATGCGCTGCAGGACGTCGGTGGCCTGCCCGAACAGGCCGTCGATCTCGGCCGTGGTGGCCGGCGGCTCCGGGTGGCCGACCGTGGCGGGCGGGGGAATTTCCTCACGGGCCTGGAACAGCTCGTAGGCCACGACGAGGACGGCCTGGGCGAGGTTGAGCGTCGGCTGGGCCGGCGAGCACGGGATGGTGACCAGGAGGCTCGCGAGGGCGAGGTCGTCGTTGGTGAGCCCACCGACCTCCGGGCCGAAGACGAGCGCGGTGGGAGTGCCTGGCGGGTCCTGGGCGAGCCGGGCGGGCAGCTCCCGGGGGTGGAGGAGCGGCACGTCCCAGCGCCGGTCGCGGGCCGAGGTGGTGCCGACCACGCGCCGGAACGGGGCGAGGGCCTCGGGCAGGCTCGGCCTGCGCTCGCAGGCGTCGAGCACGTGCTTCGCGCCGACCGCGAAGGCCGTGGCCACCCGGCCGATCTGCGCCGCCGGCTCGACCACGATCAGCCGGTCGAGCCCCATGTTCGCCATGGCCCGCGCCGCGGACCCGACATTGCCCTCCTCCCGGGGCCGGACGAGGATGACGGCTACGCTCATGGGCGGGAACTGTACCGGAAGTTTCTTGACAGCCGCGTCGCCGGAAGGCTAGTTTGAGGCGAAACTTCCGGGGGAGGGAGCAACGAATGAGCCCGAAGGCCTACCTGATTTTCACCGGGAGCGGTCCAATCCTGGTGCTGTCCACCTATCCCGAGCTGACCGACGATCGGCTGCTCGGCAAGCTGCGCTACAAGGGGATCGAGAAGTTCATCGCCTACGAGGTGGCGCTGGACGCGGTGCGGTCCCGTTACGAGAGCTCCTACGCGAACGTGTCCAAGGACCTGGAGTCCGAGGAGGACCTGCGGGTGCTCGACTTCAACGGCCACCAGATCATGGCGAACTTCTCGCTGGACTCGCTGGGGGAGTCGATCAAGATCGGGTGAAGCTCCGCAGGTCGTAGCCCAGCTTCGCGAACAGCCGGTAGACCGCCGGCACCGGCAGGCCCACCACATTCGAGTGGTTGCCGTCCACGGCCTCCACGAAGAGCGAGCCCAGGCCCTGGATGGCGTAGGCGCCGGCCTTGTCCATGGGCTCCCCGGTGGCCACGTACCAGTCGATCTCCTCCTCGGTGAGCGCCGCCATGCGGACCAGCGTTTCAGCTACATCCGAAACGCCGCCGCGGCCCGGCTCCTCCAGCGCGATGCCGGTGAGCACCTGGTGCTCCCGGCCGGAGAGGCTCCGGAGCATGCGGCGGGCGTCGTCCGCGTCATCGGGCTTGCCGAGGATCTCGCCGTCCACCACAACCGTGGTGTCGGCCGCGAGGACCAGCTCCCCGGGCGCGGCGCGGGCGGCGGCCTTCTCCTTCGCCAGGCGGTGGACGTAGGCCCGCGGATCCTCGCCGGGCCGCGGCGTCTCGTCGAGGTCCACGGCCCGGACGGTGAACCGCAAGCCGAGCCTCTCCAGGATCTCCCGGCGGCGGGGCGACCCTGAGGCGAGGATGAGCTCGGGTTTCAGGGGTAGTAGCCTCGCACGGTCTTGGCTTCCATGCCGGGCTTCGCCATCTTGACCTCGACCGAGCGGAACTTCTCCTCCCGGCTCTGGTTCGAGGACTGGTAGGCCAGGAGGTACTGCGAGCGCAGCTCCTTCTCGACCTCTTCGAAGGTCTTCGTCAGATCACCGCCGACGCCCACGAAGTAGGCCCGCCCGCCGGTCTCCTCGGACAGCCGCTGGAGCTTGGTGCGGGTCTCGAAGTCCTTGAGATCGATGCCGATCGAGTAGATCGACACGCCGCTGCGCCGGGCGTACTCCAGGGTCTCGGCGAAGCTGTACTTGCTGCCGTAGTCCTGGCCGTCCGAGAGCACGATGATCGCCCGCTTCCCCTTCAAGCCCCCGAAGTAGTAGAGCGCATAGACGATGCTGTCGTGGAGCGCGGTGTCGCCCTCCGCAGTCAGGCCGGCCAGGCCGCCGGCCAGCACCTCCTGCTGGTTGGTGAAGCGCACGGCGAGCGTCGGCTGGTCGGCGAAGGTGATCACCGCGGCCCGGTCCTTCGGGGTGATCACGTTCTCGAAGAAGTTGAGCGCGCCGCGGACCGCGGCCTCCATCTTGCCGCCGCCCTGGTCGCCCATGGAGCCCGAGGTGTCGAGGAGCACGCCGGCGTAGATCGGCACGTCCTTGACCAGCTCGAAGCGGCGGACGTCCTGCTCCACGCCGTCCTCGAAGACCTTGAAGTCGTCCCGCCCCAGACCCTCGACCGGCCGGCCGCGGCCGTCCACCACCGAAGTGAACAGCTCCACGAACTGCACGTCCATCTGATCCGTGAAATCGCCCGGCACGTTGACCAGGACCGTGTCCTCGGTCGAGTTGCCGTCCGCGAGATAGGCCACGGCGCGGACGTAGGTGAGCGCCTGGCCCTGTGGGATGAGGACCGGCTGCACGTACGGCGGCTGGAAGAGGGTGGCGACCAGGGTCTCGTTCAGATAGAGCTCGACGCGGTCGAGCGTCTCGCCTTCGGGCAGATCGACCTGGGCCTGGGCGCGGAGGCCCGACTTGTAGGCCTTGCCGGCCTGCGGCTCCACGAGGCGGATCGAGAAGCGGTGCGGGCCCGAGTTGATGACGATCTCGTCCTCGGCCAGCTTCTGGCCCGAGGCGCCCAGGGCCACGGCCGTGACCCGGTGGAGGCGCGGCTGCTCGCCGACGTTCAGCTCGACGCTGTAGGGCGGGCGCGCCTTGGTGAGGACGTTCTTGCCGTTGAGCAGGAAGCTCACCTTCGCGATGCCCTCGCCGGTCGCGGTCGCCTCCAGCCGGATCTTGCCGGTGATCAGGCCCGGCGGCGGCGGCAGGATGCGGATCGACTGCTCGTCCGAGAGCGCCGGGCCGGAGTTGGCCTCGGCGAGCGCCGCGGCCGCCGTCGTCGCCGCGGGTGGGACCGGGACCGGAGCCGCGGCCGATTCGACGGACGGCACCTCGAGCTCGCGCTCCTGGCGGAAGAACTTCTTGCCGCCGGTGTCCTCGACGCGCAAGACGAGCGTGTAGCTGCCGGGCCGCAGGTAGCGCTGGAAGACGAGCGGGATCGTCCCTGCGGCTGTCTCGGACTCGGGGAGCACGAAGCGGTAGCGGAAGTGCTCGAAGAGATCGCCCTTGTAGAGCACCTCGCCGTCCACCGTGAAGGTGTAGGACGGGTTGCCCTTGATCACCTCGGGCCGGACGTCCTCCTTGGGGACGCTGACCAGCGCCTGCACCGTGGTGCGGCTGCCGTAGCGGCCCGGAAAGGAGAGGTCCACCTGGGCCGGAAAGGTGCCGGCGCCCTCCGGCAGGTCGGTCGAGTAGGAGAGGAAGGCGGAGAGCCACTCGGCGCCGGGGTCGGGGATGACCTTGTTCTTGACCTGGGTCCAGTCGAGCGCCCGGCTGAGCTGGCCCAGGACCTCGTCGCCTCGCGGGCAACCCTGGACGATGGCCTGCTGCAGGGCGAGGCCGGTCATCCCGCGCGTCTCGTGGGAGAAGCTGAGGAGGCCCGAGATCCCCTCGTTCGGATACCAGAGCCGGAACGGTCCGCGCCGGACGAAGACCAGCGTGAAGTCGCCGCGGATGCGGTCGGTGCCGCCCGGGTAGGCCCAGATCTCCATCGGCAGGAGGACGTCGGGGCAGGGGCTGCGCATCACCTCGGCCGGCTCGCCATGGAAGAGGAGCATGAGCGCCCGGTCCTCGGTGATGTTGCCGAAGCGCTCCTTCGCGATCCGGATCCGGTCCTCCCAGTTGACCCGCAGCTCGTTGACCGCGGTCTTGGGGAACGGGTCGCGCTGCTGCCAGAAGCGCTGGATGAAGGCGTCGCGCTGGTACTCCTGCTTCAGGCCCAGGAACGCGGCGCGCTCCTTCTCGTTGATCAGCGGCGCGACCTCCTCCAGGAACTTCCGGTGGCGCGGATCGAGGTTGTCCGGCGCGGGAGGCGACTCTTGGGCGAAAGCAGGGAGAGCGACGAGGAGGAGCGGGAGAAGGCGGTGGGCGAGGGACCGGTACGACATCCTCGGGATGGTACCACCGGGACCGGAAACGCGGGGCGGAAGCGCCACGCGTTGTGGCGCCGCGCCACGGTCGGGGATGACCCGCTCCCCAGCCGTGGCGCCGAGCCACGAGGTGTGGCGTCGCGGCGCCGAGCGTGGCGCCTCCATCCCCTGCGTCCGCGCCTCGCCACGAGGCGTGGCGCCTCCCCACGCGTGTCCGCGCCGCGCCACAAGGCGTGGCGCCTCCGCCCCACGTGTGGCGTGAGAAGGAGACCCACTCGGCGCTCTGGAGGGAGGGGGCGCCCTCTCCTGCGGAGCAGGGGAGGGGTCGGGGAGGGGTCTTCCCGCTACAATTCTCTCCATAGTGTCCAAGAAAACAGTCTTCCTCAGCTACAGCCACCGGGACGAACGCTGGAAGGAACGGCTCGAGACGGCCCTGAAGACGCTGGGCATCCGGGAGGGCGTCGAGGTCTGGAGCGACCGTCGGATCGGAGCGGGCGACGGCTGGGAGGCCGAGATCCTGGCGGCGATGGACCGCGCCGTGGTGGCTGTCCTCCTGATCTCGAACGACTTCCTGGCCTCCGAGTACATCCGGAACGTCGAGGTCCCCCACCTCCTGAAGCGTCGGGACCAGGGAGCCCTGCGCCTCCTCCCCTTGTTCGTCCATCCCAGCACGTGGAAGGAGATGGACTGGCTCACTCCGATCCAGGGCCGGCCCAAGGATGCGAAGCCGCTCTCCAGGTGCCGGAAGGCCGAGGCCGACGAGCACCTCTCCGCCGCTGCCCAGGAGGTCCGGGGGTGGTTGAACGATGACGCCAAGGAGCGAGTCTCCAAAGCCCCCGAAGGGGGCGCAGGCATAAAGCCTGGGGTTTCAACCCCAGGTGAGCGAGCCCCCCAAACCACCCCAAGCCCCGAAGGGGCGCAGGCACGGGTGCGGGGTGGCAGTCCCGCGGGGTTGGATGGTGGTATGCCTGCGTCCCTTCGGGACTCGGGGGATCGGGGTGGCCGTTTTCCAGGGGTTGAAACCCCTGGCTATATGCCGCCGTCCCTTCGGGACTCGCCACCCCGCCTCGACGTCGGCCGCCTGCCCATCGCCGGACCTTATCTAATAGGTAGAGAGACCGAGCTCGCCCGGCTGGATGCCGCCTGGGAGGACCCCAACATCCGGGTCCTGGCCCTCGTGGCTTTCGGAGGCACGGGCAAGTCGGCCCTGGTCAGCCGCTGGCTGCAGAACCTTTCCCTGGACGGCTATCGCGGAGCCCGGCGAGTCCTGGATTGGTCCTTCTACAGTCAGGGCAGCGAGCAGGATCGGGTCGCCTCCGCCGATCGCTTCCTGGACCACGCCTTGGCTTGGTTCGGAGATCCCGATCCCAAGGCCGGCGCGGCCCGGGATCGCGGGCTCCGATTGGCCGAGCTAATCCGCCAGGAGAAGACCCTGCTTGTCCTCGACGGCATTGAGCCGCTCCAGCATCCTCCGAATCATCCGCTGGCCGGTCGGCTGAGAGGCCCTGGGCTCGCGGCATTGCTCAAGGCTCTGGCTGCTGGGAGCTCAGGTCTGTGCGTGATGATCACCCGCGAGCGCATCGCCGATCTGGAGGGTCTCCCGGCCGCCCCGCAGGAGGATCTGGAATCCCTCTCCCCAGAGTCCGGAGCGGAATTGCTGAAGGCGCTCGGGGTCAAGGGGAAGGACTCGGAGCTGCTGGCCGCCTCGAAGCGGTTCGGCAACCACGCCCTGACACTCTCGCTGCTGGGTGGCTACCTGGCCCGGGCCTGCAGAGGCGATATTCGCCGCAGCGAGGAGGTGGACCTCGCCGGAGCCGCCGAGAAGAAGGGCGGCCACGCCCTGCGGGTCATCGGCACCTATGCCTCCTGGCTGGGAGAGGGTCCGGAGTTGGCGGCCCTCCGCCTGCTGGGGCTGTTCGATCGACCGGCCCAGCCCAAAGCCATCGCGGCCCTGCGGGCGAAGCCAGCCATTCCGGAGTTGACTGAGCCGCTGGTGGACCTGGGAGAGGAGGATTGGCAACTGGCGCTCTCCAGTCTCCGGGAGCACGGTCTTCTGCTGGCCGCCGATCCTCACCAGCCGGGCATCTTGGACGCCCATCCCCTGGTCCGAGTCTATTTCCAGAAGGATCTCCAGACTTGCCGTCCGGAAGCCTGGGAGGCGGGCAACCTGCGTTTGTACGAGCACCTTCAGAAGGAGGCGCCGGACTTGCCCGACACGCTGGAGGCCATGGAGCCGCTGTTCACCGCAGTGATCCATAGCTGCCGGGCAGGGCGCCACCAGGAGGTGTTCAAGAAGGTCTACCGGCGGCGCATTCAGCAGGGCAGTGAGTTTTACAGTACCAATAAGCTCGGGGCCTTCAGCTCGGATCTGTCAGCACTGTCTGGGTTCTTTGATCGTCTCTGGGGCCAGCCCTCGGCGCGCCTCACTTCTAGTGATCAGGCGTTTGTTCTTAACGAGGCGGGTTTTTGCCTGCGTGCCCTAGGCCGGTTGGCGGAGGCGGTTCCGCTGATGGAGGCGGGGCTGAGGCAAGACGAGGGCCAGGAGAATTGGCGGAATGCAGCCGCCACTGCCAGCAACCTCAGTGAGCTGACCCTGACCCTAGGAGAGGTGACTCGTGCCGTATCGTTTGGGAAGCAGAGCGTCGCTCTGGCCGACCGCAGTGGCGATGCCTTCGAGAAAATGGATAACCGGACAGTACTGGCCGATGCCCTGCACCAGTCGGGCCGTTTAGGCAAGAGCGAGGAGACATTTCGCGAGGCGGAGGCCCTCCAAGCGGAGCAACTCGGCCCCCCCGGTTCTACTCGCTCGCTGGTTATCGGTACTGCGACCTGCTGCTGTGTCGTGGTGAACCTGAGGCGTGGGAGGAAGTGCGGAAGCGGGCAGAGCAAACGTTGGCCGAGAACCGGAGTTGGTACCCGCTCCTCTCCATCGCCCTGGATCACCTGAGCCTCGGCCGGGCGCACCTGCGCCTCAGAGACTTCGCCAACGCCGCGGAGCACCTAGAGCGGGCAATGGAGAACCTGCGGCGGGCGGGTCAGGAACAATATCTACCCTCTGGACTTCTGGCCTGGGCTGCCCTGCGGCGGCTCCGGAAGGACTGGGCATGCGCAGAGGCGGACCTCTCCGAGCGCTGGAGATCGCGGAGCGGGGTCTGATGCGCCTCCACGAGTGCGACGCGCACCTGGAATGGGCGCGGCTCTGCCAGGACCGGGGAGACCGGGAGGGCATGAAACAGCACTTAGTGCGGGCTCGGAAGCTAATGGAGGAGACGGGGTATGGGCGGCGGCGGGGGGAGGTGGAGGAATTGGAGGGTCAGTTGCGTTGAGACCTCACCCCTGCCCCCTCTCCCGACCCTCCGCCCCCGGGAGAGGGGGCACGCATCCGAACCTGTTACTGATTTCCGAGGACCCAGTCACAGGTCCAGAAATCTCACGGGAGTAAGGATCGGGATGTCCTGATACTCACTCAGGGACAGGAGGTGGCGATCTCCGGAGACGATGGCCGCCGCCCGAGCCGTCAAGGCGCAGGCGAGAACCATGTCATCGTCGGGGTCCTCTTCCACCACGGCCGGGACCGAGGACGGGTGGACGATCCTGGCAAGGGCGGAATAGCCGAGCACCAGGTCCCGGACCTGCAGTCCGGCCGCGCTCAGCCGCCGTAGGAACTTCTTCCTCTGCAGCACCTCGTCGAGCTCGGCGAGCAATGCAGGGCTGGTGAACAGCTCGATGCGTCCGGCGCGGGCCAGCTCCAGTACCCGTTTCGACGGGCCTTGCCACAGGAGACCGGAGATGACGACGTTGGTGTCAGCGACCGCCCGCATTCGCTCGGCGCTGCGCGCGGACGGCATGGATCTCGGATTCGACTTCCTCGTCGGTCAGCGGAGCCAACGGCAAGGAGGCAAGACGGTCGGCAGCCTGAAAGAGACCGTCGATGCGGCGACGGCGAAGCTCCTCCCGCAGGAGAATCTCCAGAGCCATGGGATCGAGCAGCCCGTTGTCCTTCGCCTCCCGGGCGAGACTGTCCGGAAGGTTCAGCCTGATCTCCAGCTCTACCTTCGTCTCTTTATCCATGTTCCGATCTCTCCGCCATCAGTGTACACGACCTTTTACGGATCATGGATAGTAGCCGCGCATCGTCTTGACCTCCACGCCCGACTTAGCCACCTTGAGGTCCACGGTCCGGAAGGTGTCTCCTCCGCCGGTGTTCGTGGACTGGTAGGCAATCAGGTACTTGGAGCGCAGCTCTTCCTCGATGGCGGCGTAGACCGGGCCTAAACCGGAGACGTCCTCCAGGAAGAAGGCCCGGCCGCCGGTCTCCTCGGCGAGCTTCTTGAGCTTGGGTTTCTCCACCTGAGGCCCGAGGCCGATCGGGTAGATGGCCACGCCGGCCCGGCGGGCGTAGTCGAGGGCCTCCTCCCAGCCGAAGCGGCTGCCTTCGTCCTTGCCGTCCGAGAGGAGGAGGATGGCGCGCTGGCCTTTCACGCCATTGAAATAGAAGAGGGTGAAGACGATCGTGTCGTAGAGCGCGGTGCCGCGCTCGGCCTTGAGGCCGGCCAGGCCGCCGGCGAGCGCGTTCACGTCCTTGGTGAACTTCACGGCCAGGAACGGCCGGTCGTTGAAAGTGATCACCGCGGCGCGGTCCTTCGGGCGGACCGACTGCTCCAGGAACTGGAGCGCGGCGGTGCGCGTCTGGTCCAGGCTGTCCTCCATGGAGGCGGAGACGTCGAGCGCCACCGCGGCGTGGATCGGCAGGTCGGTGACCTTCTCGAAGCGCGCGATCGTCTGCGGGACGCCGTCCTCCGAGACCTTGAAGTCCTTCGCCGCGAGCCCCTCGACCGGCCGGCCCTGGCGGTCGGTCACCGAGGTGTAGAGCTCGACGAAATCGACGTCCATCTCCTCCAGGTAGTCCGGAGCGTTGACGAAGACCAGATCCTCGGTGCTGTTGCCGTCCGAGAGATAGGCCACGGCGCGGACGTAGGCCAGCGGCTGGTCCTTCGGGAGGATCACGGCCTGGTTGTAGGGCGGCTGGTAGAGCGTCGCCACCCGGGTCTCGTCGAGGAAGATCTCGACGCGCTCGATCGTCTCGCCGTCCGGCGCCTCGACCTCGGCCCGCACGGGCACGCTCGACTCGTAATGCTCGCCGCGCCGGGGCTCGGCGAGCCGCAGCCGGAAGCGGTTCGCGGCGGCGTTGACCAGCCGTTCGTCGCGCGCCAGCTCGCGGCCAGCCGCGTCGTAGCCGACCGCCGTCAGGGTGCGCGGGCGTGGCAGCGCCCCGAGGTCCAGCTCGACGCTGAACGGCGGCTTCCTCTTGGTGAGCACCGGCTTGCCGTCCAGGGAGAACACGACCTGCGCGATATCCCCGCTGGTCAGGGTGTCGAAGCGGTTCATGCCGGTCGGCAGCTCGCCGGGCGGCGGCAGGATTTGGACCACCGTGTCCCCGTTCGCCAGCGCCTGGTTGGCCGCCGCCAGGACGCGGGCCGTGTCGGGGTCGGCGGGGGGCGGCGGAGGCAGGGCGGCCTCGACGAGCGGCACCGTCAGCGGGCGCTCGACGCGGTAGAAGCGGCCCGAGTTCAGGTCCTCCACCTTGAGGACCAGCGTGTACTCGCCGGGCCGGAGCGGGCGCTGGAAGACGAGCGGGATCGTGGAGCCCGCCGGGGCCTCCGAGGCCGGGACATCGAAGCGGAAGCGGAAGCGGTCGAAGAGGCCCGGCTCGTCGGTCTCCTTGGTCAGCACCTCGCCGGTCAGGAGGAAGTTGTACGACCGGCTGCCGGCGAGCTGGACGACCCCGGCCTCGGACGCCGGCACGGCGACCAGGCCCTGGAGCACGGTCCGGCTGCGCTGGCGGCCCGGGAACTCCACGTCGAGCTTCGCTTCGAGGGCTGGAGCCCCGGCGGGCACGTCGGTCAGGTAGGACTCGAAGGTCGGGACCCACTCGGCGCCCGGCGGGGCCGGCGACGAGTCGGCCTTCTGCAGGATGAACGGCCAGTCATTGCCCTTTTCCAGGATCCAGCCGATGGCGGCGGCGATCTTCTTCCCCTTGTCGTCGGGCCCGCAGGCGAGCACCCGCGCGAAGCCGCCCTTCGACTCCTCCCCGGCCATGGCGGAGCGCCAGTCGCGATCGACCGGCGCGCCCTCGGTGGCGGCGCCGTCGGCGAGGAGGGTGTCGATCCCTCCCTCGGCCGGATCCCAGATGCGCCAGCGGCCGGCTCCCCACTTCCGGTAGAGGATCAGGACGAGCTCGCGCTTGGTCCGCTCGCTGTGGCTGAAGTACCAGACCTCCAGCGGCCAGAGGATCATCGGGCAGTCGGAGGTGAGGACGTCGTCCGGGATGCCGTTCAGGCGCAGGGCGCGGGCGCGGGCGTCCTTGAGATCGCCGTAGCGCCGGAGGGCCTCCGCGGTGCGCGTCTCCCAGCCGTCCCGGAACTCGTTGCGCGGCGTCCGGGGGTTTTCGTCGCGGACCTGCCAGAAGCGGTCGATGAAGGCGTCGCGCTGGTAGTCCTTGGTGAGCGCGAGGAAGGAGACCCACTCCTCGTCCGTGAGGAGGATGTCCACCGTCTCCACCCAGGCCCGGTATTTCTCCGGCAGCGCCTCGACCGCCCGTTTGCGGGCTTCGAGGTCGGGCTTGGTATCCGCCGGGAGGCCCAGGAGCGGGCCGGCCGACAGGAGAAGCAGGGCGAAGAGCACACACCACGAACGGCGCTCGGGCATCTCGCCTCCCGGGAATCAGGATCTACGGATAGTAGCCTCGCAGCGTCTTGGCCTCCACGCCGGGCTTGTTCACCTTCAGATCGACGGTGCGGAACTCGTCGCTGCCGCTCGTGTTGCTCGACTGGTACGCGATCAGGTACTTCGAGCGCAGCTCTTCCTCGATGGTGCGGTAGATCGAGTCGAGCTCCGCCGCCTTCTGGACGAAGAAGGCCCGGCCGCCGGTCTCCTCCGAGATCTTCTCCAGCTTCTTGCGGTCCACGTCTTCGCCGAGGCCGATGGCATAGATGGTCACCCCGGCCCGGCGGGCGTAGTCCTGGGCGTCCTCGAACGTGAAGCGACTCCCCTCGTCTTTCCCGTCCGAGAGCAGGAGCAGTGCGCGCTGCCCCTTGACGCCGTTGAAGTAGAAGAGCGAGAAGATGATCGTGTCGTAGAGCGCGGTGCCGCGCTCGGCCTTGAGGCCCGCCAGGCCGCCGGCCAGGGTGGTGATGTCCTTGGTGAACTTGACCGCCAGGTTCGGCCGGTCGTTGAAGGTGATGAGCGAGGCCCGGTCCTTGGGCTGGATCGTCTGCTCCAGGAAGCGCAGCGCGGCCTCGCGGGTCTGGTCCAGGTTGTCGGACATCGAGGCCGAGACGTCCAGGGCCACGGCCGCGTGGATGGGCAGGTTGGTGACCTGCTCGAAGCGGGTGATCTCCTGCCGGACGCCGTCCTCGGTGACCGAGAAGTCCTTCTGCGCCAGGCCGGCGACCGGCCGGTTCTGGCGGTCGAGCGCCGAGGTGTAGAGCTCGACGAATTGAATGTCGAGGGCGTCGAGCGTGTCCGGCGCGTTGACGAAGACCAGGTCCTCGGTCGAGTTGCCGTCGGTCAGGTAGGCCACGGCGCGCACGTAGGCCAGCGGCTCGCCCTTGGGCAAGACGATCGGCTGGGTGTACGGCGGCTGGTAGAGCGTGGCCACCCGGGTCTCGTTCAGGTAGTACTCGACGCGCTCCAGGGACTCGCCGTCCGGGATGTCCACCTGGGAGTTGGCGAGCAGACTGCTCTCGTAGTGCTGGCCGCGGCGGGGCTCCAGGAGCTTGACCTTGAAGCGGTTGACCACGGCGTTGATGAGCGTCTCGTCGCTCGCGATCTGGTTGCCGGCCGCGTCGAAGGCGGTGACCACGAGGTGCCGGGGGCGTGGCAGCGAGCCCAGGTCGAGCTCGACGCTGAACGGCGGCTTGCGCTTGGTGAGCACGGCCTTGTCGTCGAGCGAGAAGGTGACCTGGGCGATGTCGCCGGTGGTCAGGGTGTCGAAGCGCAGCATGCCGGTCTGGAGCTCGCCCGGCGGCGGCACGATCTTGACCGTGGTCTCGCCGTTGCTGATCGCGGCGTTGGCCTCGGCCAGGATGCGGGCGGTCTCGGGGTCGGACGGCGGCGGGGGCGGCGCCAGCTTGTCCACCTCGGGCACGGTCACGCTGCGCTCGATCCGGGCCAGCTTCCCGGAGTTCAGGTCCTCCAGCTTGACGACCATCAGGTAGTCGCCGGGCCGCAGGTAGCGCTGGAAGAGGAGCGGGAGCTGGGTGTCGGCTTCGGGCGCCGTGGCGGCCGCGGCGGCAGGGAAGTCGAACTTGTAGCGGAAGCGGTCGAACAGCCGGCCGCCCTGGAGGAGCTCGCCGGTGACCACGAAGTTGTACGACCGGTGGTCGGCGAGCTTCGCCATGCCGGCGTCGGCCGTGGCCAGCGAGAGCACGCCCTGGAGCACGGTCCGGTTCTGGTAGCGGCCGGGGAAGTCGAGATCGAGCTTCGCCGGCAGGACCGCGGCGCCGTCGGGGATGTCGGTCGAGTAGGAGCCGAAGGTGGCGACCCACTCGCCGCCGGGACCCTGGGGCTTGGACTCGATGCGCGACTGGAGCACGGTGTAGCCCATGCGCTGGCTGGCCACCCAGCCGATGCCCGCGGCGACCTTGTCGCCGTCGCGGGGGCAGCCCTGGGCGATCTCGCCGATCGAGTGCGACCGGCCGCCGATCGAGGTGGCGCCGCCCTCGTTGAACAGCACGTCCAGCCCCTCCATCGGGTTCCAGAGGTGGAAGAGCCCGGCGCCCCAGCGCTTGTAGAAGACGACCACGAACTCCTGGCCGATCTGGTCGCTGCCGGCGTAGTACCAGACCTCCAGCGGCCAGAGCAGGGTGGAGCAGGTCGAGACGTAGGCGGCGGCGGGGGGGCCGTTGAGGAGGAAGATCTTGACCCGGTCGTCGTTGAGGTTGCCCTCCCACTGCGCGCGGGCCTGCTGGATGCGGGCCTCCCAGCGGTCGCGGAACTCGTTGCGCGCGGTGGCCTTGTACTTGTCGCGCGACTCCCAGAAGCGCTCGATGAAGGCGTCTCTCTGGTAGTCCTTGTCGAGCGCCAGGAAGGCGGCGCGCTCGTCGTCGGTCATCAGGAGCTGGACCTCGTCGAGCCACTCCTGGTACTTCGCGGGCAGCTTCGCGATGGCCTCCTTCTCGGCCTTCTGGATCTCCTTGCGCTCGGCCCGGGTGGGCTTTGGGTCGGCGGCCCGGGCGGCCGGAGCGAGAAGGAGGAAGGCGAGGAGTGCCAGGAACACTCCGTCCGCGAAAAGGGACGGCAAGCGGCGAATAGAGGACACGGGCATCGATCTACCTCTTCAAATCGGCCAATACCGGCGGGAAGTCTCGTCTCGCCGCAAGCGTTACAATGAGCCTCTCATGCATCCTGTATACCTGGACAATAACGCCACCACGCCCCTCCATCCGAAGGCCCGGGAGGCCATGATCCCATGGCTCGGGGAGCGGCACGGCAACCCGTCCTCGATCCACGCCTTCGGACAGGCGGCGCGCAACGCGGTGGAGGAGGCCCGGGAGCGCGTGGCCGCCCTGATCGGCGGGCGGCCTCCCGAGATCGTCTTCACCGCCTCGGGTACAGAAGGAAACAACGCCGTGATCTTCGGAGAATTCCGGAGGTGGGGCTCGGGCCATCTTGTCCTCTCCGCGATCGAGCACCCATCGATCCGCGAGGCCGCGGCCCGGCTGGAGCGCGAGGGCGTGGCCGTCACCCGGGTGTCCCCGGTGGCGGACGGCGTGGTGCCGGCCTCCGCGGTCGTGGATGCCCTGCGGCCGGACACGCGGCTGGTCTGCCTGATGCTCGCCAACAACGAGCTGGGCACGATCCAGCCGGTGGCCGAGGTGGCCGCCGCGTGTTACGCGAGAGGGATCCCGGTGCTCTGCGACGCCGTGCAGGCGGTCGGCAAGATCCCGGTGGACGCGGAGGCGCTCGGGGTGGACTGGCTGGTGGTCGGAGCGCACAAATTCCATGGCCCGCTCGGCGCCGCGGCGCTCTGGATCCGGAAGGGCCGCGAGCTGGAGGGCCTGCTGGTGGGCGGCAGCCAGGAGCGCCGCCGCCGGGCGAGCACCGAGAACGTGCCGGCCCTCGCCGGCTTCGGGGCGGCGGCGGAGGCGGCCCGAGTCGAGCTGCCGGAGCGCCAGGTCCACCTCGCCGGCCTGCGAGACCGATTCGAGGCCCGGCTGCCGGAGCTGGTGCCCGGAGCCATCGTCCACTGCGCGGGCTCGCCGCGGCTGCCGAACACCTCGCACGTGGCGTTTCCGGGCGTCGAGGGCGAGTCGCTGCTGATCCGGCTCGATCTGGCCGGCTTCGCCGTGTCCACGGGGTCGGCCTGCTCCTCGGGGACGGTCGAGCCCAGCCGGACGCTGCTCGCGATGGGGCTCTCCCGCGACGAGGCGCTGTCGTCGCTCCGGGTGAGCTTCGGAATCACCAACACGTCCGAGGAGGTTGACTCCTTCCTGGACGCCCTGGCGCGCGAGGTGGCCGCGCTGCGCCGGGTGGCGCCGGTAGGAGTCTGAGGATGGACGGTCTGACCGCGGTCGCCATGAGCGGCGGCCTCGATTCGTCGGTGACGGCGTGGCTGCTGGCCCGCGAGGGGCGGCCGGTGGTGGGTCTCTCGATGCTGCTCTGGGACCACTCCGGAGTGGAGTCGAACGGCCGCTGCTGTGGCGCGCTCGACCTGGGCGACGCGAAGCGGGTGGCGCAGCAGGCGGGCATCCCGCACTACACCCTGCGGCTGGACGAGGAGTTCCGGCAGAAGGTGGTGGACCCGTTCGTGGAGGACTACCTGTCGGGCCGCACCCCGAGCCCGTGCGTGCGCTGCAACACCTGGATCAAGTTCGACCTGCTGCTCGACCGCGCCCGGCGGCTGGGAGCGGACCGGGTGGCGACCGGCCACTACGCGCGCATCCTGGAAGGTCCGGACGGTCCGGAGCTGCACACCGCGGCGGACCTGGATAAGGACCAGAGCTACTACCTCTTCGAGCTGACGCGGGAGCAGCTCGCGGCGTCGCTCTTCCCCCTTGGAGAGATGACCAAGCCGCAGGTCCGCGAGCTGGCGCGGGAGGCCGGCCTGGTGGTGGCCGAAAAGGGCGAGAGCATGGAGGTCTGCTTCGTCTCCGGAGGCATCCGCGAGTTCGTGGAGGCCCAGGTGGCGGAGCACCCGGAGCGCTTCGAAGGAGCCAGGCTTTCCGAGCCGGCGGCCCTGGTGGACACCGGAGGCCGGGAGCTGGGCACGGGCCAGCCCTACTACCGCTACACCGTGGGCCAGAGGAGGGGCCTGGGCCTCGCCGCGAAGAGCCCGCTGTTCGTCCTGGCGATCGAGCCGGAGGAGAACCGGGTGGTGGTCGGAGAGGAGTCCGAGCTGCTCGCGCCGGGTCTCCTGGGAGAGCGGCTCCACTGGATCGGCCCTGACCCGGACGGCGAGGTGGAGGCGACGGTGAAGATCCGCTCGCGCCACCCGGGAGTCGCGGCGAGAATTCGGGCGCTGCCGGGCGGCAGGGCGGAGGTCCGGTTCGCGGAGCCCCAGCGGGGGATCACCCCCGGCCAGGCCGCGGTCTTCTATCAGGGGACCCGGGTGCTGGGCGGGTGCTGGATCGTTGGAAGGACATAAAGGACCGCAGGGACATCAAGGACTAGAGTCCTTGCAGCCTTTGCAGTCCTTTGGGTCCCTTCTATCCCAGCGGCCAGATCCACGGCACCATGATCATCAGCACCACGACCACCAGGGCGGTGAGCGGCAGGCCGCAGACCAGGAAGTCGCGGAAGCGGTAGCGCCCCGGGCCGTAGACGATCAGGCAGGAGGGCTCGAACGGGGTGATGAAGGAGAGCGAGGCCGAGAGGGTCACCATCACCGCGAAGGAGCGCGGGTCGTGGCCCAGCTTCACGGCGGTGTTCATCGCCACCGGCAGGACGACGAGCGCGGCGGCGGCGTTCGACATCGGCTGGGTGAGGAGGATGGTCAGCACGCCGAAGGCGAAGAGCAGGGCGCTCACCGGCATCCCTCCGGTCCAGCCCACGATCAGGCCGGCGAGGTACTCGGCGGCGCCGGTCTTGCGCATGGCGATGCCGAAGGAGGTCATGCCGGCGATCAGGATCAGGAGGCGCCAGTCGATCAGGTCGTAGGCCTCCTCCATGGTGATCAGCCGGGTGCCGATCACCCCCAGCGCCGCGAGCAGGAAGGCGACGGGCAGCGGCATCCAGCCGAAGGACGAGATGATCACCGCGGCCAGGAAGATCCCCACCGCGTAGAGTCCCTTGCGGCGCCGGGCCGGCTGGTGCTCGGTCTCCTGGAGGATCAGGAGGTCCGGACTGTCGGCGAGCGCCCGGTAGCGCTCGGACCGGCCCTGGATCAGCAGCACGTCGCCGACCTTGAGCGGCAGGCCGCCGATCCGGGTGGCCAGCGCGTGGCCGCTGCGGTAGATGGCGATCACGCTCACCCCGAAGCGGCGGCGGAAGTCGAGCTCCTTGATCGTCCGGCCGATCAGGGACGAGGAGGGCATGAGGATCGCCTCGGCGATCTTCATCTTGTCGCTCGCCAGGTCCACCTGGTCCCTCTTGAGGTCGGGCTTGATCTCGATCCCGGCCGTGTCCTTGACCTGGAGAAGCCCCTCGCGGGTGGTCTGGATCAGGAGCAGGTCGCCCTCCTCCAGGGTGAGCGAGGGCTCGGCCTCGTGGCGCCGGCCGCCGCGCAGGACCGCCCGCACCTGGAGACCCATCTGCCCCAGCCGGCTGTCCCGGAGCGCCTCGCCGGCCAGCGGGGAGCCGGGCGTCACCACCACCTCCGACAGGAACTCGCGGATCGAGTACTGCTCCTCGTAGCCCGCCTCCCGGGTCTCGGGCAGCAGTCGGTGGCCGACCAGCATCACGTAGGCGATGCCCATCAGGCAGACCGCCACGCCGACCGGCAGGAACTCGAACATGGAGAACGGCGCCAGGCCGGCCGACTTGAGGAGGGCGCTGGCCGCCACGTTCGTGGAGGTGCCGATCAGCGTGCAGGTGCCGCCGAGCATCGAGGCGTAGGCGAGCGGGATCAGCACCTTGCCCGGGCTTACCCGGCTCTTGCGGCAGAGGCCGAGCACCGCCGGCATCATCACCGCCGTGCAGGTGGTGTTGTTCATGAAGGAAGAGATGAAGCTCGTCGCCGGCATGACGCAGAGCAGCACCTTGTTGCGGCTGCCGCCCGCGAAGCGGTGGATGACGTCGCTCAGGTGGTCGAGCACGCCGCCTTTCATGAGCGCCCCGGAGAGCACGAAGATGGCGGCCAGGATGACGATGATCTCGTTCGAGAAGCCGGAGAACGCCTCGTCCACGGTCAGGATGCCGGTCAGGACCAGGATCGCCAGCAGCAGCAGGGTCGCGAGATCGACCGACACCCACTCGAACGAGAACACCAGCACCACGGCGGCCAGCAGGGCGAGGACGAGGAAGATGGGCAGAGTCATCGGGGCTCCCGGGGTTTGCACGCGGCCTGCCAGTTTTGCCTCCATGGTAGGCTCTTGCGCCCTGGAGGATCTCATGGACCCGAGCCAGTTGATCGACATTTTCCTGCACCTGGACGTACACCTGCGCCGGATCCTCGAAGACTACGGCACCTGGACGTACCTCATCCTGTTCCTGATCGTCTTCTGCGAGACCGGTCTCGTGGTGACGCCGTTCCTGCCCGGCGACTCCCTGCTCTTCGCCGCGGGCGCCTTCGCCGCCCTGGGCTCGCTCTCCCTGACCTGGCTGCTGGTCCTCCTCTCGGTCGCGGCCATCCTCGGCGACACGGTCAACTACTGGGTGGGCCACTTCCTGGGGGCGCGGCTGCTGGCCGCGAAGCGTTTCCGGCTGGTCCGGCCCGAGCACCTGACCTACACCCACGAGTTCTTCGAGAAGTACGGCGGCAAGACGATCATCTTCGCCCGCTTCGTGCCGATCGTCCGCACCCTGGCCCCGTTCGTGGCCGGCCTGGGCTCGATGAGCTACGGCCGCTTCATGAGCTACAACGTGGTCGGCGGTCTCGCCTGGGTGCTGATCTGCACCTTCGCCGGCTACTTCTTCGGCAACATCCCCTTTGTCCAGAAGAACTTCTCGATCGTGGTCCTGGCCATCATCGCGGTCTCGCTCATCCCGGCCGTCTGGGAGATCTACCGCGCCCGCAGTCTCCGTCAGGCCTCCTCCGAGTAGGACCGGGATCAGCTCGCCGAGAACCGGCCGGCGATCTCCCGGATCTGCGCCGCGTGCCGGGCCTCGTGGGCGCCGGCGAAGGCGATCCAGTGGTAGAGGTTGAGGGGGCCGAGGGCCGGGTGCGGGAGCGTGCGCTGGCTCAGGGCGAGTCCGTCGCCCGAAAGCACCGCGTCCCGGAAGGCGATCTTCGACTGCTCCAGAGCCTCCCAGGCCGCGTCCGCATCCATCTCGCCGCGCGGGCTGGACGCTTCGGAGGCCACCCGCGGGGTTCTACGGTCCAGGAGCGGGGCCATGTTGAACGAGTCGAGGACCGGGCTCGTCTCGCTCTCCGGCCCGACGCCTTCCTCCCGCGCCGCCGAGATCTGGGCCGCGAGGATCTGGGTCATGCGCCGCTGGACGACGACCAGGTGCTCCAGGATCTCCGCGACCGACCAGCGGCTGGGCTCCGGCCGCTGGCGGCGAAGGCCCGGAGGAACCTGGTCCACGGCGGCGCGCAGCTCCGCGCGCCGTGTGTCGAGATGATCGAGAAGCTCCCGGGTACGAGGATGCATGAAAGGGAGTCTACTGCGACTCCGGGTCCGGTAGAATCGAGCCAGCTTATGGCCAGCGCGAAAAGCACGAACCTGATCAGCCTTCTGGCACTCCTGCTCCTGGTCGTCATCGTGGCGATCACGCCCGAGGCGCGGCAGATGGGCCAGCGGGCGGCCGACTGGATGGAGGGGGTGCGGCACGAGCGCGCCGAGATCCGGCGCCGCCGGGCGGAGCAGGAGGCCAAGGCGAAGGCCGAGGCCGAACGGGCCGAGGAGGCGGCCGCCACGGCCGCCGCAGCCGAGGCCACGCCGAGCGAGCCCCCGCCGCACCTGCACCTGGGGGAGGACGGCGAATACCATGCCGATCCCGGCTGGTCCTGGGTCAACCACGAGCCGGGCGACTACCGCGTCGAGTGGGTGCCTGGCATCCAGCACCCCGACAACCCTTCCGTCCTCTCTTCCGCCGAGCCGGACCAGTGGACCCCCGCCGCCGGCTACGAATGGGTCCTTGAGAAGGGGGTCAACGACCTGCGCGTCGCCTGGAAGCCCGGCAAGGCCCACTCCGTCTTCGGGCACGTCCTCGCCGCCGAGAAGGAGGGCGAATGGACGCCCGCTCCCGGCTGGGACTGGGCCAACGACGACCCGAACGACCTCACGGTCGTCGCCGGGGACGGCGGGAGCTGAGCCTCAGGCCGCCCGGCGGACGATCTCGGCGCCCTGCGGCCAGCCGCCCTGGAGGAAGGTTTCGACCGCCGGGAAGAGTTCCTTGGGCCGCTCCAGGTAGGGGTGGTGGCCCGAGCGCTCGATGCCGAGGAAGCGCGCCTCCGGCGCGTAGGCCGCCCACTCCCGCGAGGCCTCCTCGGGCACCAGGTCGTCCAGCCCCTGGACCACGAGGAGCGGCATGCGCAGCCCCGGCAGGCGTGGACGGAAATCCCAGTCGCCCATGCTCGGCAGGATGTGGTCGAAGTAGACGCCGAGCGCGTGGCGCGGCCACTCGTTCGGGAAGGAGCAGACGTCGTCGAGCGGGAAGCGCACCAGGGCCGAGGTGTCGCCCATCATGGCCGGCAGCAGGAACCAGGTGAACCAGGCGCGGCAGAAGGCGACCGGGTCGCGCTCCTCCAGCCCCTCGCGCCGCAGCTCCTCCAGACGCGGGATGCCCGGCGGATGGACCAGCTCGTCGGTGCTCGGCAGCTCCTGCTTCCACTCGCCGGGCAGGCGGGGGGTGATCGGACAGACGAGCAGCAGGCGCTCGACCCGCTCCGGATGCTCCAGGGCGTAGGAGGCCGCGATCGCGGCGTGAAAGGAGGAGCCGAACAGGCTCATCCGATCGAGACCGAAGAAGCGGCGTACCGCCTCCAGGTCGGCCATGTCCTCGGCGAGGCTGAGCTGCCGGGGATCGGCGACGCTCGACCGGCCCCGGCTGCGCGGGTCGTAGAGGATCAGGCGGCGCCCCTCGGCCAGCGGCAGGAGGGCGTCCGCCAGCCAGTTGGCGTTCGGGATGACGAGGGTGTCTTCGCCCTCACCGAGCATCCGGTAGTAGAGCTGGAGGCCCGGCCGGACGAATACGAACCCTTCGCTGCTTTTCATGACTCGCGCGCCACGCCCCGGAAGCGTCAGGGGTCAGTAGAGCGCAAGTCTACTACACGCCTAATGGCTCCCCTTGGCTCTTATCGCCTTCACCAGCTCGGCCTTCTTCATCTTGCTCCGGCCGGGGATCTTCAGCTCGCTCGCGCGGTTGCGGAGCTCGGCGGCGGTGCGGCCTTCCAGGCCGCGGTTCGGATTGCCGGTGCCCTGGGTCGTCTTGTTCGGGGTGCGGCCTTCCTCGCGGCGCTCCTTGTTCACGGTCCGGGCCGCGACTTCCTTGGCCCGCTTCTCCGACATTCCGCGGTCCTCGGAGCTCTCCTTGATGTGCTCGTACTGGCGTTCGTCCTTGTCGCTCCAGGCTTGAGGCATGACGTGTCTCCTTTCTCGGGAGTCAGACGGTTGCAAGCTCCCGGTCCCCCACCTCCATCTCGAAGAGGCGGAAGGCCGGACGTTCGGGATAGGAGCTCCTCAGCAGTTGGACGGATACGTTGTAGACCGGGATGCCGGTCGAGGTCTTCCCTTCCGGGTGTCCCCGGTGGGCGTGGCCGTGGAAGACCACGTCGCAGCGGAAGCGGTTGATGGGCTCCTCCAGCCGGCTCGATCCCAGGAAGGCGAAGATCTCGGGCGGCTCGCCCTCGACGGTCTCCTGGACCGGCGAGTAGTGGAGAACGGCGACCCGCGGGATCCGCCGCAGGCGGGCGAGCGCCGCTTCGAGCTTCAGCGCCTCGTCGAGCGCCTCGCGCACGAAGTCCTTGATGATCTGCTCGCCCCAGGGGCCGAGAGCGCGCTTGCCGAAGCCGCCGCAGAACCCCTTGAGGCCCGCGAACCCCACGCCCGCCACCTCGACCGCGTCGCCGTCGAGCATGCGGATGCCGGAGTCGCCCAGGATGCGCCGGATCTCATCCTGTCTGCCGCTCTCGAAGTCGTGGTTGCCCAGCACGCCGATCACCGGGATGCTCACCGAGCTGTGGATCTCGCGCGCCAGGCCCTGCGCCTCCTCGGGCAGGCCGTGGTCGGTCAGGTCGCCGCACAGCACGAGCACGTCCGCGTCACGGCCGGCCCGGACCAGCATGTCCCGCAGGGAGGGATCGAGCGCCTGGGCGTAGTGGAGGTCTCCCACCGCCGCGATCCTCACCATTCCGTTCTTCGGTTCCATTCCGTCCCGTCCTCCTGCCCGGAGCCTTCAGCACGCACCGTGCCAGACCGGTTCTGGTACGGACCTTGCTGTCAGCGAGGCCATGATCGCGAAGACCGAAACACCCAACCCTGGAATCGCACCCGAGACGCTCGATTTCTATCGCCGGGTGATGATCGCGCTCCAGAAGGCCCGGGTCCCGTTCCTGGTGGGCGGCGCCTACGCGTTCGCCCGCTATACCGGGATCGTCCGCCATACCAAGGACTTCGACATCTTCGTCCACCCGCGCGACTTCGACCGCACGCTGGACGAGCTCGGGCGCGGCGCCGGCTGCCAGGTCGAGCGCCCGTTCCCGCACTGGCTGGGCAAGGGGTACTGCGGGCACGACTTCGTGGACGTGATCTTCAGCTCGGGCAACGGCATCGCCCGGGTGGACGACCTGTGGTTCGAGCGCGCGGTGGACGAGGAGGTGCTCGGCATCCCGGCCCGGCTCTGCCCGGCCGAGGAGATGATCTGGTCGAAGTCGTTCATCCTCGAGCGCGAGCGCTACGACGGCGGCGACGTGGCCCACATCCTGCGCGCCCGGGCGGAGGAGATCGACTGGGACCGCCTGCTGGCGCGCTTCGGCCCCACCCACGGGCCGGTGCTGCTCACGCACCTGATCCTCTTCCGCTACATCTATCCGGGGGAGGCCGATCGCATCCCGGCCCGGGTGATGGACGAGCTGGTCCGCCGGATGCGGGAAGGCCATTCCGAGGGTGCCGCGGAGCGCCTCTGCCGCGGCACGATCCTCTCCCGCTCGCAATACCTGGTGGACGTCGAGCACTGGGGCTACCGGGACGCCCGGCTGGAGCCCGTCGGCCCGATGACGAAGGAGGAGTTGGCGATCTGGACCCGGGCTGCCGACGAGGAGGTCGGCCGCCCCTACACGGATGTCGAGGAGGTGCGGTAGGGGCTCATCCCTCCTTCGGCTCCCAGTCGGGCGGGGCCATGTCGAAGCTGGTGAACCGGAAGGCGGGCGCCACGGTGCAGCCGACCAGCCCCCACTCGCCGGCTCCGGGGGCCAGCCGGGCGGTCTGCCAGACCCCGGCCTCCACCACGACCTGGGGCACCTCGCCCGCGGCGATGTCCGGACCGAGGCGGACGACGGTGCGCCCGTGGCCGGGCGAGGTCGTCAGCTCGAACGGCGCGCCGGCGTAGTAATGCCAGACCTCGGCCGCGTTCTGCATCCGGTGCCAGGCGGAGACGTCGCCCTGGCGCAGCAGGAAGTAGATCGCCGTGCTCGCGGGCTCCCGGAAGGTCTCCCGGTAGAAGCCGCCCTCGGGGTGGGGCTTGAGGCCGAGGAGGTGGATGACCTCCTCGGCCGTTATCCCCTTCCTTGGGCCGTTCACGGGCAGCCCTGCGCCGGACAGGGTTCGATCCGGTAGCGCAGGGTGAGGTTGGCATCGACGCCGACCTGGCCGTCGGAGACCGGCGCATCGGCGGACATTGCGGCCATGGACTCCATGGCCATGCGGCGCATCGGGGTGTAGACGGTCACGCCGCCCTCGACGACCTCGACGATCTCCGCCAGCCGGACGTTGAGCGCCTTGGCGAGCGCGGCGGCCTTGGAGCGCGCCCCGGCGGCGGCCTTGGCGAGGGCGGCGGAGCGGGCGGTCTCGTCGTTCTGGAGACCGAAGACCACGCCGTCGAGCCGGTTGGCCCCGGCGGCGAGCCCGACGTCCACGACCTGCCCGACCTGCTCCATCCTGGTCAGCCGGACGGAGACCACGTTCGAGGCCTGGTAGCCCACGATGCGCGGCTCGCCGCCGGCCTCGGGCGAGCTCTGGGCATAGACCGGACCCAGGTTGAGCTCCGAGGTCTGGACCTCCTTGTCGGGGATGCCGAGCGTGCGGACGGCGGCGAGGATCGCGTTGGCGGTCTGGTTGACCTGCTGCATGACGGCCCGGGCGGTGGGGGCCTGGGCCAGGACGCCGAGGCGGACGGTGGCCTCGTCGGGATTGACACGGGAGCTGCCGCTGCCCTGGACGCTCAGAACCGGGACGACTGGTTCCCCGGCGGAGGTCTGGGCCGACAGCGGGACGGCCAGGGCGAGGGCGGCGGCAAGGGCTATGGTGGTGTGTTTCATCCACGCCTCCTTTCCGCGCCCCAGTATATGAGCGGGAAGACCCCCGGTGGCGCCTTCCGGCGCTCACCGGGGGTCCGGGGCGTTCGCGGCCGGCGCGTCAGGGCGGCGGCGGCTCGTGTCCGTCCACCGGCCTCTTGTCGCTCGGCGACGACATCATCATCAGGCGGCAGACCACATAACCGCCCAGCAGGGCCGCGAGGATGATGAGGAGCGCCGCGAGGTCGCAGCGGCCGAAGTAAATGACGACCAGGGCTGCAATGTCGAACACCAAGGCGCCGATCGCTGCGCCTTTCGGCGGGAGCGGCTTGGGCGGCGGCACTTCGTGGCCGGGCACCCCTGTCTTGTCCAGGTCCGGCATTCTGATCCCCCCTTCGAAGAAAAACTACGTTGAACGGGACGGCTGAAGACGCTTGGCCGGGCGTCTGCATCGTCATTGGCGCGCAACCACCGGATCTGTTACCGGCGGATGGCCTCCGGGCTGTCCGATCAGGATGAACGGCGCCCAGTAGGAGGGGTGGGCGAAGCGGCCCCCCCGGATCAGCTCCAGCTTCGAGAGCCGCAGCGCCTCGGCCTTGTCGTCGTCGTTCCCGAGGTGCTGGTAGAAGCGGACCATCAGGTCCGCCGTGGAGGTGTCCGCCACCCGCCAGAGGCTGACCACCACGCTGGCCGCCCCGGCGTAGAGGAGCGCCCGGGTCACGCCGAGGAGTCCCTCGCCGCTGACGTTCATGCCGAGGCCCGTGTCGCAGGCCGAGAGGACCACCAGGTCGGCGTCCAGTTGCAGGTTGAAGATCTCGTAGACCTGCAGCAGCCCGTCCTGGCCCGCGTCGCCGCCGAGCGACAGCACCAGGCCGGAGAGCTCCGGTTTCGTCTCGTCGGTGAAGCCGTGGACCGCGAAGTGGATCCGCCAGGCGTCCCGGAGGTAGGGGTTGTCCTTGACGCGCTCCTCGGAGGCCTGCGGCCCGAGATAGAGCTGGACCCGGTCGGCGGGGAAGAGCCGGGCGATGCCGAGCACCTCGTTGCGGGACTCGGGGAGCGGCTGCGGGTGCGGCAGGCCGGCCCTCTGGAGGACCCGGCTCAGAGAGCCTTCCTCGGACGTGGCCGGAGCCGGCTGCGGCGCGGCCGGAAGGGCGCCGTAGTCGGGGTCTCCGAACCCCAGGAAGAGCTTGGAGCCCGGCGGGCGCGAGGCCACGGGCCGGGGCTCGCCGAGCTCCGCCAGCACGCTCGCGGACGGCACGTAGGTCACCGACCGGTCGAGGATCAGGTAGGGGAGATGGTCGTACAGGCCCCTGCCGGCCGGGGCCGGGGCTGTGAGGAGCGCCTCGAAGCTGAGCAGCAGAAGCGGGCCGTCGGGCGCCACGATGAGGTGGGGCTTGTCGCGCAGCAGGGGCTCGGCGGGCTGGATCAGCGACTGGTAGAGGCTCCAGGCCCCGGCGACGTAGCGGCCGTAGAGGCGGCGTCCCGACTCGGCCAGGGTCTGGCGCAGGTCCTCGACCGAGCGGGCGAGCTCCGGGCCGGATGGCAGGGGGTAGGCGGAGAGCCCCTGGCGGGTCACCACGAAGAGGAAGGAGCGCTCCTGGCCGACCGAGTACTCCAGCAGCGCGGTGTGGTCGTCGAGGAGCTGCTGGATGCGCTCGAGCTGCAGGGGCAGAGGGTGGCTGACGGCCGCGTAGTGCGGGTGCTCGCGCCGGATCTGCCATTCGAGCCGCTCCCTCTCCTCCTCGGACCGGTCCAGCTCGGCCTCGATCGGGGCGGTCCCGGTGCTTCCCGGGCTGCGGCCCGACAGATCCTCGATGATCCGGCTCTGCAGCCAGGTGATGCGCTGGGCGATCTCGGTCTCCCGCTGCTTGAGCTCGGGCGCGATGCCCTGGCGCACGTCGATGCGGCCCTCGGCCAGGAGGTCGAGCAGGGCGCGGGCCCGGGCGCGCTCGCTGGCGGCGAGGGCGACGGCCAGATGGCCCGCGCCCGGCTCCTCCTTTTCCATCCGCATCTGCAGGTCGACGTAGAAGTCGAAGTAGTCGCGGCGCGAGGCGAAGAAGGAGGCGCGCAGGCGCTGGCCCGCCACCTTGGGGCGGACCGACTCGACGATGCGCATCGCCTCCTCGATGGCGTGGGCCGCGGCCGGCAGGTTGCCGCGGTCGCGCTCCAGGCGGGCGATCGCGGACTGGGCGACGGCCTCGGTGATGAGAGTCTTTCTCCGGCGGCACAGGTCGAGGGCCTGCTGAAACATCCCGGCGGCCCGGTCCGCGTCCGAGAGCGCCTGCCAGGCCCGGCCGAGCTCCAGGAGCGCGTTGATCTCTCCGAGAGAGTTGTCCGCCTGCCGGAAGAGGACCAGGGCTTCCTCCAGGGCGCTCACCGCCTCCCGGGGCTGGGCCAGGGCGATCTGCGCCCGGCCCACGCCCTGCAGGGCGAGCGCCTGGCTGGCGAGGTTGCCGCTCTCCCGGGACGCCTCCAGGGCGAGGTTGAAGTTCTGCAGGGCGGCCCGGGCCTTCCCCTGCAGCTCGTAGATCCAGCCGATGTCCCAGAGGGCGTAGATCTCCCAGGAGCGGTTCTTGATCGCCTGGTGGAGCTCGAGCGCCTGGGTGTAGAACTCCAGGGCGCGTTCCTGGTCTCCGAGATAGAGAGCCGTCGTGCCCAGGTTCGAGAGCACCTGCCCCTCCTGGGCGCGCTCGCCCACGAGCCGGTAGAGATCGAGGGCCTCGTTGTACAGCTCCAGCGCCCTCTGCAGCTCGCCCCGCCGCAGGTAGAGGGCGGCCATGTGCTGGAGGACATTGGCCTCGTCGTGGCGGTCCCCGAGCCGGTGGCTGAAGTCCAGCGCCTGGCGCAGGAGATCGAGAGCGCCGTCCTGGTCCCCCCGGTCGAGCCAGGCGCGGGCGATGCCGGTCAGGATGAGGGCCTGGTCCTCTCCGCCGTTCGCGCGGCGCAGCTCCAGGGCGCGGTTGAGGTAGGCGAGAGAGGCGTCGGTCTCTCCCCGCTGGAGATGAAAGGCTCCCAGGTTGTAGAGGATCGTGCCGAGCTCCTGGACATCGCCCAGCTTCTCCCAGAGCCGCAGGCCTTCTTCATAGAGCTGGAGCGCCTTCGGCTCGTCCCCCGTGCGGTTGTAGGCCACCGCGAGATTGTTGATGGTATAGGCCTCTCCCCGGCGGTTCCCGGACTCCCGGGCGAGCGCCAGGGCGCGCTCGTAAATGGCGATCGCGGCCTCCGTCTCCCCCAGGGAGCGGAGGACCGCGCCGGTCCGGTCCATGAGGTCCACCTGCAGGGCGGGGTCGCCGGACTCCTGCGCCGCGGCGGTCGCCGTCTCGAACAGGGTCAGGGCCTTGCGCTTCGACGCCACGTCCTCCAGGGCCACCAGGTGGTCCGCCTTCCAGCCGTCCCTCTCCGCCTCCATCCGCTTCGGGTCGCCGGGTTTCGACGGCCGCAGATCCTCCAGGGTCACCTTGGTCCGGCCCGCCTCCTTGCCGACGACCTCCAGCCGGTAGTCGCCCGCGACGGCGGCGATCCACGAGACCATCTCCTGAGCCTTGCGGCGGCTCGGGCCGTCGGCCTCGGCGACCGGCTGTCCCGAGGGGTCGAACAGCCGGAGAGCCACGTCGGCCCCCGTCTGGGCGGCCGCCACCCGCGCGTAGTCGCCCGCCGCCAGGGTCAGCGTGTGCTCCCGGGTCTCGCCGGCCGCGATCTCCTCCTCGCGGGGGACGTTCTTTTCCAGGCGGACGGGCTCGGCCGGGACCGGAGGCTCGGTGGGGGCGGCGCCGCCCCGGAGGGCGAGCGGCTCCGCGGTCGGTCCGGGGGGCGGAACGGAGCAGCCGAGGGCCAGGGCCGCAATCAGGACCGTCATCCAGGATAGGACGCGGGTGCCGGGCAGGCAGCGGAGAACGGGCAGGGTCGTCACGACCTGGCGCATCGCCTCAATTTCTCCAGTGTATCCCATGGCGGGCGGCGCGTCCGGTTTGCGTAAGGAAGAAGAGAGAGGAGAAGCAGAAAGGAGGAAAGACGCTCAGCCAATTCCAGTTAGCAGAATAGAAGGATAGGATTGGCTCAATGGGCGACGAGCCGGCCGATCGGGACGACCGCGGTGACCGCGACGTGGTGGCGCGCTTCCTTCGCGGGGAGCCGGACGCCGTTGCGACCCTGGACGGCTGGATCGAGCGCGCGGCCTGGCCCTACCAGCGCCGGCTGGCGAACCGCTGGGACGACGTCCTCCAGGACGTGCGGCTGGAGGTGACCCGCCTGCTGGGGGACGGGAAGTTCCGCGGCGAGTCGAGCCTGCGCACCTACCTCTGGAGAGTGGTCAGCCACACGTGTCTCGACCAGATTCGCTCCCAGACCAAGTGGCAGTGGGCCGACCTCGAGACCCTGGAGCAGGACGACGGCCGGGCCGCCGGGGTTCCGTTCCTCCCCGCGGGCGACCCCGCGGAGAGGGATCTCCTCCTGCGGGTCCTGGACCGCGCCTCCCAGGATTGCCGCGAGCTGTGGCGGATGCTCCTGCTCGGCCTTTCCTATCGTGAGATGAGCCTGCGCCTCCAGGTGGCGGAGGGGACGCTGCGGGTGCGCGTCCTGCGCTGCCGGGAGCGGGCCGTAGCCTTGCGCGACGAGCTCCTGGGCTCGAAGACCGCTCCTGTTCGTAACAAAGCCGTCGCACGGGCGCCCAAATCGGGTGGAGGGGCGACGACCCGATGAACTGTGAACATTCCATTGAGCTGCTACCCTGGTACCTGAACGGTACCCTGGACGAGGGTGAGTCAAGAGAAGTCCGAGAGCATCTGGCCGGATGCGAGGACTGCCGCCAAGCCCTGGAGGACACCCGGCTCGCCGCGGCGATCTACAGCCAGCACATCCCGAGCGAGGCGCTCGTGGCCCTGGCCTGGGGCGAGCCGCCGGAAGGCCATGACCCCGAGGTCCTGGAGCGGCATCTCCAGTCCTGTCCGGATTGCGCCGCCGACTTCGAGCTGGTGCGGACGAGCCGCCAGTTGGAGGAGGACGACCGCATCTCTCTTTTCTCCCGGCCGGCCCCCCGGGCGCCCGCCCAGCTAGCCCCGGCCCGCGCGCCGTGGCGCTCGGCGGCCCTGGCGGCGAGCCTCGCCGGCATGGTCGCCGCGAGCGGCTGGATCTGGACCGCCGGCCAGGCCCGGGACCTGGAGCACCGGCTTGCCGAGGTGCGTCCCGCCCCGGTGGCCACCGCGCTTGCGCCCCAGGCTCCGCCGGAGGACGCCGCCGCCCGCGAGAAGCTGGCCGAGATGTCCGCCCAGGTGGAGACCCTGCGCCGGCAGACCGAGGAGATGCGCGGCCAGCTCACCAGGATCGCGAGCGCCGGAAGTGCCGGCGATACCGGGCCGGCTCCGCGGGTGAACGTCGAGGTGGTCGGCCTGCGGCCCGCCGCCGACGTGATCCGCGGCGCGTCCGGCGAGGCCACGGAGCTGCCGGCCGGCGCCTCGGCGGTGGCGATGCTCGAGCCCGCTCACCAGGAGACCCACAAGAACCACCGGATCGAGGTCGTGGATGCCTCCGGCAAGGTGGTCTGGAGCGGCGACGAGCTCCACCGCAGCGAGCAGGGCGACTTCACGGTGCTCCTGCCGGCCTTGAAGCCGGGTTCCTACACCATCCGGCTCTCGGCGACGGAAGGCGGCAAGCGCGTGGAGCTGGAGAGCTACGCGATCCGGGTGAGGTAGCCCTTACCGGGCCACCGCCGCCCCCTGGATCGCCAGGGTCTTCGGGTCCTGCAGGAAGGCGGCAACCCCGAGCCGTTCCCGGTTCCAGCGCTTGTCCAGCCCGAGCACCAGCTCGGTGCTATCGGCAGACGCTGCGGGACCGGGCAGGGTGAGCGCCTTCTCCAGCCGGCGGACCACGAAGTCGTTGGCCAGGGTGTGCGAGGCGTTCTCGCCGGCTCCGACCCTGGTGCTGAGCCCGGTCTCGTAGACCGCCACCCAGAGATCCAGCGGGCCGCCGGCCGCCCGGACCAGCTTCGCGCCGACGGTGATCTTCAGCCGGCCGTCCGGAGAGGCCGTGGTCGAGACCGTCACCCGGCCGGCGGGCTCGGCGGCGAGCGCCTGGGAAATCGACCGCCGGATCCCGGCTTCGTCCGAGCCCACCACCTGGCTGCGGCCGGAGACCACGAGCTGCGGCGTGTAGATCCGGTTGCTGTGGAAGGCGCGGGCGTAGCCCTGCTGGCGCTGCGACCAGGCCTTGGAGGAGAAGGGGTCGGTCCAGCCGATGTAGTTCCAGTAGTCCACGTGGAAGGCCAGCGGGATCACCCGCGGGTCCTGGCCGAGCTTCGAGAGCAGCCGGTCCGCGGGCGGGCAGGACGAGCAGCCCTGGGAGGTGAACAGCTCGACGACGACCGGGCCTTTCGGGGAGTCGGCCGATCCGGTCAGGGTGGCGAGGGCGAGGAGCAGGAGGAAGTATCTCATCGACTGGAGCTACGGCTCTCGCCGCCCATCTGGTTTGCGAACCACTGCTTCGGCTTCAGGACCTTCCAGTCGCGCTGATCGCCGTCCATGGCGAGCCCGACATCCCAGCGGCCGTAGCTGACATAGAGGATACCCTGTCTCCGGGGTCCGCCGATGCGCAGCTTGCCCTGGATCAGCGCCGGGCCGCCGGCGACGGCCATCCTGTCGATCGTCACCCCGCCGGCGCCCACGGCCACGTCGGCCACGGCGCCGACGCCCTGGATGTCGAGGAGCCGGTCCAGCCAGTTGAGGAGCCGGCCGCGGCGCTCCGCGGGCGCGGCGAAGGCGAAGATCGGCCGCGGGTCGGAGATCGTGCTCTCCAGCCGGGCGCGGAGCAGCGTGGGCGAGCCCGGCTCCAGCACGGCCCGGTCGAGGTGGGCCCGCGCCCACCAGTTCCCCTGGGCGGCGCCGGCGATCCGCACCCGGCTCACGTCGAGCTTGGTGCCGGAGACGTCGAAGTGCCGGCCCTGGAAGTCCGCCTGCCGGAGCGGGACCCGGAGAAGGATGTCGCCCTGGAGCGGCCGGCCCTCGACCCGGGCGGAGACCCCGCGGGCTTCGAGGCGAAGGCCGCCCTGGGCGGCCCAGTCCGGCGCGGCCGCCCGGAAGCCGGCGCTGATGCGGCCCGAGCCGCCGGTCAGCTCCAGCCCGGAGGCCGGGGGCAGATAGGCATTGTAGAAGGCCAGGCGCGGCACCTCGGCCGACGGCATCTCGACGGCGAAGCTGCGCGGCGAGAACAGGGCGAGCCCGGCGAGCCGCGGCTCCTCGGTGCGCGCCGTGATGCGCAGGCCCCGGCCGCGGACGTGCGGCTCCCCGTAGCCCTTCCGGATCACCTGGAACGCGCCGAAGCCGAGATCCAGGCGGCCGGCCCCGTCCGGCAGGACCTCCCAGGCGATCCGGCCCGGCCCGTAGGCGCGGTAGTCGAGCACCCGGGCGGCGAGCAGCTTCTGGCGCGCGTCGAGCCGGCTGCCGGGCAGGAGCCGGCCGCGCCGCACCCGGAGATCGGCGGCGATCCTGCCGCCCTCGGCCTCCAGGGCGAGCCAGCGGGTGCGGCTCAGGTACTCCTCGAGGAAGGCGAGGCTCGGCACCACCCCCTCCATCCGCGCCCGGCCGCTCAGGAAGCGGACCGACCCCCATCCATGATGCTCGGCCGGCGAATAGGGCGAGATCTCGCCGTCCACCCGGCCGCGGGCGTCCGACAGGATCGGCCGCGCCTGCGGTCCGGCGCCCAGGGAAAGACTGCCGGAGAGGATCTCCAGCCGGGTGGGGTCGATCTGCAGCCGCCGCCAGATCTGCATGTCGAAACCCCCGGCCACCCGGGCCGCGCCGGCGAAGCGGATCTCGTCGATCCAGATCTCCCGCACGTCGTCGAGGTCGACCTGGGCGATCCGGATGCGCCAGGGCTCGGGGCGGGGCTGGCCCGGCGGCCTCCGGGGCTTCGGATAGATCTTCTCCGGCGGCCGGGCCGGAGGATTGGAGAGGCCGGGGATGGAGGGCTCGAATTCCGGCCGCGGCCTGCGCACCCAGCGCGGGTTGTCGATCCGCCGGGCGAGGCGGAAGGCGACGCCGGAGCCGGAGAGGCCGTCGACCACGAATTCCCGGGCGTACAGGTCGAACAGCCGGATCGTGAACGTGCCGCGGTCCATGGAGGCCCACCACTGCGAGGTGGCGGTCTGGTTCCGGATCCGGAAGCCCCGCACGCGGACCACGCCGGGCCAGGGGGTCCAGGCGGAGCCGACCTGGATCAGCAGGCGCTCGGGGCGGCGGTTGAGCCGCGCCTCCAGGTCGCCGGAGCGCAGGTACCAGTTGCCCGCGATCAGGTAGAGCGGATAGAGGGCGGCCGCGGCCAGGGCGAGGCCCGTGAGGAGCCGGAGGACGAATCGCTTCACGGCCGGCGTCTCTTGCGAGAGTCGTGCCGGCCGAAATGCAACGGGCGTCCGGCGCACCAGTGATAGGATGAGGCTCCGAATTCCAGAAAGAGGTCGCTGATGGAGATCCTGAAAGCCTTCTCTGCCGCCGGCGCAGTCATCACGATCCTGGTCGGCATCGTCATCTTCTACATCCTGGCCCGCATCCTCTACAAGAAGGCCGGACCGGACGAGGCGCTGATCGTCTACGGCCGCCGCAAGCTCCTCGGCACCAAGGTGCGCGACGAGAAGGGGGTGGTCGAAGGTTTCCGCATCGTGCGCGGCGGCGGCACCTTCGTCTTCCCGGCCTGGGAGCAGCACAAGACCCTGTCGCTGCGCATGATCACGCTCGACATCGACCTCCAGCACGTCTACACCTCCCAGGGCATCCCGATCAACGTCAAGGCCGTGGCCCAGGTGAAGATCCACGGCGACGTCGAGCACATCCGGAGCGCCGCCGAGGGCTTCCTGGGCGTGCCGGTCGAGGAGGTGCGCGCCACCATCAAGGAGACCGTGGCGGGCCACCTGCGCGGCATCATCGGCACCCTGACCCTCGAAGAGCTCTACAAGGACCAGAAGCGCTTCCAGGAGCGCGTCCGCGAGGAGGCCCACCTCGACCTCGAAGGCATGGGCTTCGAGTTCAAGTCCTTCGTGTTCCAGGAGATCCAGGACTCCGAGGGCTACCTCAACTCGCTCGGCACGCCGAAGATCCAGGAGGCGCTCAAGAACGCCCGCATCGCCACCGCGCTCTCCGACCGCGAGGCCAAGATCGAGGAAGAGTCCGCCCGCCAGCAGAAGGAGCAGAAGCGCTTCGCGGTGGACACCGAGATCGCCGACGCCGAGAAGAGCCTCTCGCTCAAGAAGGCCTCCATCCAGAAGGAGGTCGACGTCGCCCGCGCCCAGGCCCAGAAGGCGGGCGAGATGGAAGTGAAGGTCCAGGACATCACGATCGCCGGCAAGGAGGTGGACCGGCGCAAGCTGGAGCTCAACGCCACCATCCGCGAGCAGGCGGACGCCAAGAAGTACGAGGCCGAGCGCAACGCCGACGCCGACCAGTACCGCATCGAGCGCCAGGCCGCGGCGGAGAGAAAGCGGCGCGAGGAGGCCGCCCAGGCGGTCAAGGCCGAGGGTCTCGCCAAGGCCGAGGCCGAGTCGGTCATGCGCCGGGAGATCGGTCTCGCCGAGGCCGCCGCCACCCAGGCCAAGGGCGAGGCCGAGGCCTCGGCCCGCCGCCTGCTGGCCGAGGCGCTCAAGCTCTACAACGACGCCGGCCTGTCGATCGAGGCCCTCAAGGTGCTGCCCGAGATCGCCGCCGCGGTCTCCGAGCCGCTGGCCCGCGCCGGCGCCACCACGATCATCAGCCACAGCGGCCACAACGGCGATGGGACGGGGGGAGGGACCGGGGCCGCCGCGCTGACCCAGGACGTCGTGCAGGTGCTCTCGCAGCTCTCGCCGATCATGGAGCAGCTCGCCGGCGTCAACCTGAAGAGCTTCCTGCAGGACATCTCGAAGCTGCCGGGCGCGGTCTCCGAGTCCATGACCCGCACCGTCACCGTGGAGCCGCCGCCGACGCCGCGGGCCTAGCATGCCGCCCAGCCAGCAGCCGGACCCCAACCGCGCGCTCCTGGACCTCATCGTCCAGCTCAGGGAGGCGAAGTCTCCGCTGGCCCGGGTGCGCGTGGTCGCCCGGGCCTGGCGCGCGGTGCGGGCGCTCACCCCGAAGCAGCGCTACGAGGTCGCGGTCCAGCTCGGGCTCGACGGGGCCGACGACCTGATCGAGGCTATCGCCGCCCACCAGGGCGCCACGCCGCCGGCCGAGCTGATGAAGGCGGTCAACGAGGTCCAGAAGATGGACCCGGCGACCCTGAAGTCGATCGCGACCCGGGTCCGCAACCCGCAGCAGCGCGGCGAGGCGGTCCGGCAGGGCCTCAAGGCCGTGGAGACGGCGCTGGCCGGCCCGGAGATCCCGCCCCCGCCTCCGCCGGTCTCCCCGCCGGCGCCGCCCGTTGTCTCGAAACCGGCTGCGAGCTGGCCGTTGCGGGAGGCTCCGCCCGCCGTGCCGACCCCGGCGCCGCCGCCTCCCGCCGCTCCGGTCGTCGCGGCTCCGGCCCCTCCGCCGCCGCCCGCGCCGCAGTGGGACCCGCCGCGGCCGGCCGAGCCCGAGCCGCCCCGGGCTCCGGGGCTATCGGGGCCATCGGCCCGCCCGGAGCTGGCCGAGCACCTGGGGTCGATCCCGGCGCTGACGGCGCGCTTCCGGCACCTGAGGAAACACTTCGACCAGGTCCGCCGCCTGCAGGCCGACGACCTGAGGAGCCTCGTGGAGGTCTTCCCGGACGGCTGGGCGCGGCGCCGGGTGCTGGCCGAGCTGATCGAGTCGGGCGTGCCGGCGCGGGTGACGGACGTCCTCGCCCTGGTCGACCTCCTCGCGTCTCCCGGCGACCGCTCCTGGTGCCTGGGCGCGGTCGCGGACACCCGGGCCCTCTCGTCGGAGGAGAGAGCGACGCTCCTCCAGGCGTCCCCGACCCCCGCCGGCCGGCGCCGGCTGGAGCTGCGGCTGGGAGACGCCTGAGCCATCGCGCCACGCGCGGGGCCGCCGCGCCACGCGGCGTGGCGCCACAGCCCCGTTCGCCCGCGCCTCGCCACGAGGTGTAGCGCCTCGCCACAAGGTGTAGCGCCTCGCCACAAGGTGTGGCGCCGCGCCACAAGGTGTGGCGTCTCGCCACAAGGTGTGGCGTCTCGCCACGAGGTGTGGCGCCGCGCCACGGCTGGGGATGACCCGCTCCCCGACTGTGGCGCCGTGCCACGCGGCGTGGCGGCACAGCCCCGTTCGCCCGCGCCTCGCCCGGCCGGAAGGGTCCCCGCGGTTCTCGGATGCACAAGAAAGAGCTAGAATATCCATCTCCCTCCGTGTGCAGCAGCCGATGAGCGGCGGGTCGTCCGCCACTCAAGAGGAGGGACCCTTTGTCCCATGCGCGTACTGAGGCTCCGGCATAGCCTGACCGCCGGTGGAGGAGGGCTGATCGCCGTCGACTACGACGCGGGTCACGGCCCGAGCGGATTCTCCTCCCAGGTTCCCTTCCTGTTCGAGCTCAACGAACGGGACCGCAGCCGGCTGCGCTTCTACCTGGAGAACTTCCTCACCTGCCCGAACCCGGCCGCGCTGGACCCCGTGGCCGACCTGCAGTCCGACCTGAGGCGCTGGGGCGAGGAGCTGTTCCAGCAGGTCTTCGTCGGCAACCGCCGCGCGCTGCTCCACTACCAGGAGGCCTCGCGCGACCTCCACACCCTGCGCATCGAAGTCCACTCGGACCCCGAAGGGTGGGCGGTGCCCTGGGAGATCCTCTGCGATCCGAGCCTCGGCTGGCTGGCGCCTCAGGTGGGCAGCTTCGTCCGCGTGCCGGTCGTCTCGCGGGACCCGCGGGAGCTGCTGTGGGAGGCCGGCCGCCCCGTTCCGCCGGGCGAGCCGCTGCGCGTCCTCTACGTCGTCGGCCGGCCGGCCGGCAGCCTGGAGATCCCCTTCCACTCCGTGGCCCGGTCGCTGCTCTACGCCGCGCGCGACCTGGGCGACCGGGTGCGGATCGACTTCCTCCGGCCGCCGACCTTCGAGCGCTTGGCCAAGGTGCTGAGCGAGGCCGCCGAGGAGGGCCGGCCCTACCTGGCGCTCCACTTCGACGGCCACGGCGTGTTCACCGACAGCCCGCAGGACTTCGCGGGCGAGGTCGATCCGGGCTTCGTGAAGAAGGGCGACCAGTTGGAGCGCCGCACCTGGACCCGGCGGCGCGGCGGCGCCCGCGGCTATCTCCTGTTCGAGGACCTGGACGAAGGCGCGGAGACGCGCCGGCTCGTGGACGGCGTCCAGATCGGCAACCTCGTGGCGCGCACGAAGACCCCGCTGGTCGTCCTCCACGCCTGCCAGTCGGCCACGGCGCGGATCGAGACCCTGGAGCGGCTGGCGGCCGATCCGACCGTGCCCGGCCGCTGCCCGGCGTCGCCGGTGGGCGAGGCGCCCGACGACCATGATCAGGATCTCGCCTACCGGTCGCTGGCCTCCGAGATCATGCGCTTCCACGCCCGCGCCGTGGTGGCGCTGCCCTGGACCCTGCCGCCGTTCACCGCCACCCGGGTCCTCAAGGACCTCTACGGCCGGGTCGCCGAGGGCCTGCCGGTGGGCGAGGCGGCCGGCCGGCTGCGCTCCGACCTGGCGCATGCCCTGCGCCACGAGTCCCTCCATGGCATGGTGGACGTGGACGACTGGCTGGTGCCGCTGGTCTACGAGACCATGCCGCTGCCGGTCTGCGACCCCGAGGGCAGCCGGAGGGCGGGGCGCGGCCGGGCGGTCGCGGACGGGCCGCCTCCGCTCGTCGCCGAGCTGCCGCGCCCACCGGCCTGGGGGTTCGTGGACCGGCCGGAGGTCCTGTTCACGCTCGACCGCGCCTTCGACGTCCACGGCACCGTGCTCCTCCATGCCTTCGCCGGAGCGGGCAAGACCTCGCTGGCGCGCGAGTTCGCGCTCTGGTACCGGTACTCCGGCGGTCTCCTGGACCAGGAGGGCCGGATCCTCTGGTCGAGCTTCGAGAGCTACAACCCGCTGGCGCCGTTCGACGCCTTCGAGCAGGTCTTCCGCGACCGCCTGAAGCGCGACGGGAGCGCCTGGGCCGCGGCCAGCCGGGAGGAGAGGAAGCGGATCGCGCTCGACGTGCTCGACCGGGTGCCGGCGCTCTGGATCTGGGACAACGTCGAGCTGGTCGGTGGCTTCCCGCCGGGCTCCGAGCCGCTCTGGTCGGACGAGGAGCGCGGCTTCCTGGCCGAATTCCTGACCGACCTGGCGCGCACCCGCTGCAAGGTCCTGCTCGTCGGTCGCCGGCCCGAGCCGGAGTGGCTGGGAGAGATCCCGTACCGCATCGCCCTGCCGCCAATGCCCATGGAGGAGCGGGGCGAGCTGACCATCCGCATCACGGGCCGGCACGGCCTGGCGGTCCACCAGCTCGCGAGCTTCGGACCGCTGCTCAAGCATTCGCAGGGCAATCCGCTGACCCTGAGCTTCCTCCTGACCGAGGCGCTGCGCGAGGGCCGGCGGCGGCCTGACGAGGTCCGGGCGTTCCTGGCCGACCTCCGCCTCGGGGAGGGAGCGGCGGCCGGGGCGGAGGAGGCCGACCCGATCGATCCGACCTCGGCGCTGCTGGGCTCGCTGCTCTACGGCTACGAGCGGGCGTTCGGCGAGGAGGAGCGCCGGCAGCTCGCGCTGCTCCACCTGTTCCGGGGCTTCGTGGACCTGAACGTCCTCTGCTGGATGGGCCACCCCGAGGCGCCCTGGTGCCTGGCTTCCGCCCGCGACCTGGGGCGGGAGTCCTGGACCAGGCTCCTCGACCGGGCGGCGCAGGCCGGGCTGCTCACGCCCCGCGGCGGCGACTGCTACGGCATCCATCCGGCTCTGCCGTTCTTCTTCCGGGGGCTCTTCGAGAGCTTCTGGAAGGAGGGGGAGCTGTCGGAGACGGCGGCGGCCCGCGCCTTCACCGAGTCGATGGCCGGCCTCGGCACCTACTACAACCGGGAGTACCGGGACGGGAACCGGGACGTGGTCGCGGGCCTGCTGGCGCAGGAGGCGAACCTCCTGCAGGCCCGGGCCCTGGCGCGCCAGAACGGCTGGTGGACCGCGGCTGTCAACGCCATGCAGGGCCTCGAGACCCTCTACACCCACACCGGCCGGGCCGGCGAATGGAAGCGGCTCGTCCGCGAGCTGATGCCCGAGCTGATGGACCCCGAAACCGAGGAGCCCCTGCCGGGCCGCGAGGCGCTGCGGGACGTGCTGAACGACTACGCCGCCCAGCTCGCGCGGCGGGAGTGAGGCCGGATCAGCCTCTCCACATCCGGTATCCGACCCACATCAGCGCCGCGTCGGCCAGGGCGTGGCTGATCCACGGTCCGGCCAGGCGGCCGGTGCGCTCGTAGAGCCAGGCCCAGAGCAGGCCGGCGGCGGTCACCACCAGCGAGACGAGGAAGGTCAGGAGCCCGAAGCTGCCGAGGAAGTAGCCGACCACCAGCACATGGTGCGACGTGAACGCGAGGCTCGACACCGCCGCCGTGGCGCCGAACGGCAGGCTCCGGCGCAGCCGGCCGAACACGAACCAGCGCCAGTAGTACTCCTCCAGGAACGAGTGGATCACGCAGTAGAAGACCGCCAGGAGGAGGAACTTCAGGCCCGAGTCGATCCCGAACGAGCCGATCTTCTCCGCCACCGCCGCGGGAGCGCGCTCGAACGCCGGGCTGGCCGCCAGGATCGGCCGCCACGAGACCGCCACGAGCCCCAGGATTGCCAGGCCGGAGAGGGCCGCGAGGATCAGGCCCCGGCCGGCGGCCTTCCCCGGGACCGCCGGCGCCCCGCCGGCGGTCCCTTCCCGGGCCGCGAGCCAGATCCAGGCCGCCGGGAACGAGAACTGGATCACCTTGGTCGCGGCGTACGCGGCCATGGCCCAGCCCGTCCCGGCGAGCTGGATGAAGTAGAGCCAGGTGGCGAAGGTCGGGAAGAGGCAGGCGAAGAGCAGGGCACCCCGGCCGGGCCGATTCTCCTGGGCGATGGGCGGCACGGGCGGATCATATCCCTGGCGGCCGCCGTCTCTCAGTCCTTCGGAGCGCGGCCGCCGGGCCGGCCCCGCTTCGCCGCCTTCCTTCTTCCCTCCTCCCCGGCGGCCTCGTACTTCTTCAGGACCTCGTGCGCGGCGACCAGGGCGTCGAGAAACTCGACGAGGTGGTTGCGCTGGGGCTCCGGCAGCATCTCGAGCGCCTCCACGCGGTCGCGGATGCGATAGTCCCGCTGCATCTCTCCGAAGGAGCGCCCGGTCAGGAGATAGTCGGCGCTGACGCCGAGCACCTCGGAGAGCCGCGGCAGGATGTCGGCCCGCGGTGTGACGGAGCCCCTCTCCAGCTTGCTGATCTGGGAGCCCTTGAGGCCCATCCTCCTCCCCATCTCCCGTTGATTCCAGCCCTTCGCCCGCCGCAGCCGCGACAGCCTCTCTCCAAGACCTTCGGTGACATTGTCGTCGTTCGTGTCCACAATCCCTCCTTTTTCTCGTCATCCGCGAAACTGAGAAGTACATTCTTCTTGTACGACGAGCACTTGTCAACAGGCGGGAAGAAGCAGGGCTTGGGAGGGACCGGGGGTGCCGCCGCGGATCCCGGGCAACGCCGGTTCCTCCGTCCGGCGAACCGTCCGCCGGTGTGGCGAGGCCGATCAGCTCAGGATCGGAACAGGTCTGCGAGAGGGATTTCGAGGCCGGGCAGCAAGGGCGTCGTGAGCACGTCCCCGGTGGCAAGCTCGGCGGTTTTGTGGAAGCTGTTGCCGGAAGGAAGGAAGATGTGGACCCGGTCGGCCACCGGATCCACGAGCCAGTACTCGCGGACGCCGAACAACTCGTACCGGGCGAGCTTGAGCCGCTCGTCCAGGTGACGGCTGCCGGCGGAGAGGATCTCGACGACCAGATCGGGAGCGCCCTGGACATTCCTCTGTGTGAGGATGGGCGCCCGGTCCTTCGAGACGAAGAGAATGTCCGGCTGGAGGACATCGTGCCGGGAGAGGAGGACGTCGGTCGGGGCGGCGAGGACCTCGCCGAGACCGTGTTCCTCCACGAACACGTGCATCCGGGAGCCGAGGCGCATCGAGACGCGCTGATGCCGCACCGTGGGCGCTGGGGACACGTAGTGCTCTCCGTCGAGGATCTCGTGGCGCTGGCCATCCTCGGGGATGAGCTCGTAATCCTCGTAGGTGAGCTTGCGGTGAGCTGTGTCGCGAACGGCCATGGCGGCTCCCCTTTCAGCGCGTCTTTGACATGCTAGCACATGTCATCGGTCATCGGAAAGCGAGCGGACGGCACGAGGCGGATCATATCCTCGACCGCCGGCTGACGGATGGTACTGCCATCGTGCGAGGCGTGTCTCTACTGGAGGCGCGATCCCGCTCCGCGGCCGCCTGAACATTTCCGGCGATCCCGTATCTTTACTGTCGAGACAGAAGCGTCAGGCTCAAGCCGGCGCCCACAATCACTTCGAGAGCCGGGGAGATGAGCTTGAGCCTGAAAACGGCGGGCAGCGTTCACGACAAGAACTACACCCCTCTTCAGGGCAGGAACGACGGTCATCCACCCATCGACCGCCTTCGGGATTACCACCAGGGACAGCTCACGGAGACCGAGGAAGGCAATCTCCAGGAGCATTTCGTCGCATGCCGGGAGTGCCGGGAAAGGATGCTCGAGCCGGCCCGATTCCTGGACGGTGTGGCGGAGAGCGCCCGCTGGGATCCCGAGGAGCTCGTCCAGGAGTGGCTGAAAGTCAGGGCGGCTCTCCGGCAGGACGACACTGAGGCAGTCCTTCCAGCCACCAGGAATTCCTGAAGCACAGCGCCCGGTGTCATAGAATCCCGCCTCGATGGCGTCTCCTCCGGAGCCGGGGCTTCTGCCTGGCGATTCCCTCCATTCCCTCCCCAGACGGGTTTTTCTGGCGAGCTCCCGCAGACCCCGTGCCGACGAGCATGGATTCGTCCTGTCTCTGCCCGAGGCCGAAGCCCTTACCGCGTCGGACCTGCTTCGGTGCTCCGCCGCCCTCGTGGTCGCACCTCCCTGGACCGGAAAGACTTTCGTCTCCGATCAGCTCGACAACGCGCTGAACCTCGACGGAAAGCTGCGGAAGAAGGTCAGCTTCGAGAGGCCGGCCGCCTCGTTGAAGCCGCCCTGGTGGGATTCCTGGCGGTCCAGGGGCGAGGCTTGGTGGATCGTCGACGCGATCGACGAGGACGAGCGCCGTGGAGACTGCCGGATCGACGAGATCCTCGATCTTCTGGAGGAGCTGACGAAAGAGGAACGCAGCCGCCTCCATGTCCTGTTCTTCTGTCGTGAAAGCGAGGTGCCGGCGAAGTTCCTGAGCCGGGCCGAGCGCCTCTTCGGCTCATGGAGCGTGGCCCGACCTCCGGGCCTCCGGCGGCTTCGCCTCGCCGGGCTCGACCGGGGCTCCGCCAGGGACCTCGTGGGAGAGGACGCCCTGGAACGTATCTGTGGCCTGATCGAGGCGAACGGGCTCCAGGAGATCGCGGCGCTCCCCGCGGTCCTGGAGTCCCTGAAGAAGTATGAGCCCGGCCGGTCCCTCGACCGGCGGGAGGTCTGGCGTGGAGTCCTGCTGAGCCTCCTGCGGGAGCCGCGCAGCTCGGGGCGCATCTCCACCTCTCCGATCGAGGTCGAGGACCTCTTCGCGGTTTCCCAGAGGCTTGCGGCCCTCCTCACGTTCAGCGATCGACAGGAGGGATGGGGAACGGATTTCGAGACCCTCGTTCACCCGGATGAGAAGGAGTTCCGCGTCCTCCGCGAGGCGGCGCGGCAGGCAGTTCGAACCGCCGTGTTCGAGCCGTCGGGGGCCGGGTTCCGTTTCGCCCAGGACCACGTGCGGCAGTGGTTCGCCGCCTTCGCGCTGGAGGACCTTTCCCTGGCCGGCGCCAGGCCTCTGCTCACGGCGGAGGACGGCAGCCCGAATCCAGCTCACGCGGGGATCATGGACCTCCTGACCAAGATCGCCAAGGATCCGGCGTTACGGCGATGGATCGATGAGGTCCATGGAGGGATCGTTCCGCCGTCGGGCGCGGTGCCTTGGACTCTGGCCGAAGCCCGCAACGCGCTCGACCGGCTCCAGGAACGGGCCCGTACCGCTCCCTGGGGACTGGCTCTGGGGAACGAGAAACGCCTCGCCCAGCTCGCGACGCCCGGACTCGGCGCGGAGATCGCTCGGCGGCTGGAAGAGCCCCTGGTCGCCACGGAGTACGAGCTGCTTCTGGATGCGGCTCTGGCCGTCGGCGCTCCCGAGGTCGTTCCCACCGCGGTTCGAATCCTTCTCAACCGAGCCCTGGAGCCTAGACTACGGACCCGCGCGGCGGATCTGGTGGCCGAGCTCGGCAGCGGAGAGGAACTACAAAGCCTCGACGTCTGGACCCGTTCCGAGGACGAGGATCCAGGCGCGGACAGCGCGCGTTCCATCCTCGCTGCGGCTCTCTATCTGACTTCCCTGTGGAGTTTTGAGACCGCTGCGCGCTTCGCTCTGTCCCGCCAACGGCAACCGGGCAACGACTGGCTGCAGCGCTTGCTTGCCAAGGACCTCAATCTTGACTTCGCCCGACAGCTGGTCGAGGTGCATTTCCCTGGGCGCACCGATCTTCTTGAAGAGCATCTGATGCGTCGAGCCCTCGTCACCGTTCTGGAGCATGGGGAGGCTGGCAATGCCGCATTGAGGATGCTGTGGTCGATTGTTGTCCACGATGAGGACATCGACAATATGGACGCCCGTGAAATCCTCGTGGCGTTAGGACGATCTCCAGATTCCCGGCGGAGGGTCTTCCTGCACGGGCTCGTCCAGGATCCGGACCGCAGGAGGATCGAAGCGTGGCGCTGGACCTCCATGCTCAAGGGAGAGGATGCCGAGTGGCTGCTGGAGGTGATTCGGGAGCGCGGAGGCAGCCCGGACTGGCTTCGCGAAACGCTGTTCTTCCTCTCCCAGTACCAGGGCGTCAATCGGTCCCTCCGTCTCAGGATTCGGCGGAGCCTCAAGGGCTGGGACTCCGCGCGGGTCCTGGAGCTAGACCGGCTGCAGAAGAGCTGGCGGGAAACGGAGAGACGCCGCCGCAGACGAGAGGCGGGAAGGGCGGAAATCCAGGACCTTGCGCCGCTCGTCCGTTTCACGTTGAGCGATCCGGATCTCGACCTCCGAACCAGGATGCTGCGTCTTTCCTGGTCCTGTTTCGTCAAGCCGAGTTTTCGGCCGACCAACGTCCGTGGGCTGTGGGACGAGCTGGAGGAAAGCCTCCGAGGCGAGGTCGTCGAGGTGTGCCACAGGGCTCTCGTCGAGTGCGAGCCCACGCCCATTCCTGAAGGAGCGAGCTTTCCGACAAGAATCCTGTGGGAGGCCGCCTGCTTCGAGAAACTCCTGGTTGAAGATCCAGGCCTCGTGCTCACCTCCGGGCTCATCCGGAAATGGCTTCCGGCTGTTCTCCACACCTGGGAGACCGACTGGAAGATGGTGCTCCAGAGGTGCCTCGATGTGGACCGGGAGCTTTCCGAAAACCTGATCGTCGAAGCGGTTCTTCGCGATCTCCGGAAAGAGCCGGAAGGCACCTCCTACACCGCACAGGAGGTCCTGCCCGTAACGGGGAGCGAACGGCTGATCACCCGACTCCTCGAAGAGGCTGTGCTGGTTCCGGCGTTTTCACAGAAAGGCCGGATCGACCTGCTCGCGCGAATATCCCGGATTTCTCCGCACCGGACTGCCGAGATCGCCCGACTCTGGGCGGATGACCCTGAGGCTGGGTCGGAATTACAGGAGGCCGGCATCGATATCCTTCTTGCTTCGTCTCCTGAAGAAGGGTGGAAGCGGCTGGCCGGGAGGATGGAAGAGGAAGGCGCCCGGCCTGTCCTGCTCCGCATGCGTTCTCTGCTGCCCCACCACGCGGGTCCGAAAGCCGACTTCGAGACCTGGTCCTCCGGCCTGCTGGAGCGGCTTGCGGTCTGTCTTCACGAAAATCTCCCTGCTGCGGAGCGGACACCCGGGCAGGCCCACGATCTCGGCGGAGATAGGGACCTGGGCTCGGTGAGAGACTTCATTCCAGCCCTCCTCTTGCGCCGGAACCTGGAAGGAGACGCCGGGGCGCTCGAACGTCTCGCCCAGAGATATCCGGCTGTGCGGCGCTGGCTCGATCAGACCCGGGCGCAGGAAGGAGCCGAGGGTGTGCTGGTCACCCTGGACTCCGCCCGCCCGGTTCCTCCCGGCACGATCCCGGCGGAGAAGGTCGTCCTTCTCCTCCAGGATGCACGGTACCGCCTGCTCCGCACTGCCGACGACCTGCAGGCTGTCGTCCTCGAAGAACTGCGGGCCATCGCCCTGGACGCCAAGCAGCACCTGGCCCTGCTCTATCGGCCTCAAGACAAGGATGGAAAGCGCCGGCGTCTGCCGGAGGACGCCCTGCAGGCCTATCTCTACTGCCGGCTGACCGATCGGCTTTCCAGGGGCACGCTGGAGCCGCGTCCTGTCATCACCCTGAACCGCGAGCCTCTCGCCACCCGCAACATGCGGAACGACATCAAGATCGAGGCCCGATCCCTCGACAACCGCCCGCTGACGCTGATCGTCGAGGTCAAATGGTCCGACAACCAGGACGTGTGGACCAGTCTCGCCGAGCAGCTCGGCCGGCGATACCTGAAGGAAAGCAACCTGACGCACGGCATCTATTTTGTGGGTTTATGCGGGCCTTCCGGATCCGGCCTCGACGACTGGCGGGCTCGTCTGGAGGAGCAGGCGCGGGGTTTTCAGCAGGAGGAGCCCGGCCTGAGGATCAGCCCGTTTCTGTTGGACCTGCGGTGGGAGATCGACGGGGTTCCCTAGAGGCTCGTCGAGTCTGACGAGGCTCTCGACGTCCCCGACGAGAGTCTCATCACCTCGACGAGAGGCTCGACGGCTTCGACGAGAGGTCCGGCCGGCTCTTCGAGAGGCTCGACGAGTCCGATCCGGGGCTCGAGGACCTCGATGAGAAGCTCGACGAGTCCGACGAGCGGCTCGACGACCTGGATGAGCGGCTCGAGAGGTCGACGAGAGCTTCGACGAGCTTGACGAGAGGCTCGTCCAACTCGACGAGAGGCTCAACGAGGTCGACGAGAGGCTCGTCCGGTTCGACGAGAGGCTCGTCGTCCTCTTCGGGAGGCCCGGGAAGTCTCGCGAGAGGCTCGACGGGCTCGACGAGAGTCTGAAAACGAGGAACGGCGGGGCTTTGCGAGTCCGGGATCAGCACAGGAACATCGGCAGCCCCATCACCCCGGTGATGTTCGCCCGGTACTGCGCGGTGTCGTAGAACCGCTCGACGTCCACCCGCCGGGTGCCTTCGCCGACGGTCTCGATGGGCTCGGTGGTGTAGCGGCCGGCCTGGACCGCGACCAGGCGGCCGGATTTTCCTCCCAGGATCAGGTCGGCGGCGAGGTTCGCGAAATTGCTCGCGACGAGGCGGTCGAGCGAGTCCGGCGGACCCGAGCGCATCAGGTAGCCGAGGCGCTGGTAGATCACCCGGTCGCCGGTGGTCTTCTGGAGCTCCTCGCGCAGGTAGCGGCCCACGCCTCCGAGCTCGCGGTTGCCCACGGCGTCGGCCTCGCCGGATTCGAAGGGCTGGCCTCCGATCGGGTAGGCGCCCTCCGAGATCGCGGCCACCGCGTAGTTGCTCGGGTTCGAGCGCTTGTCCTCGGCCATCATCTCGACCACGGCCTGGCCGTCGAACGGCACCTCGGCGATCAGGGCGCGGTCCGTGCCGGCGAGGTAGGAGGCGAGCAGGCAGGTCTCGCCCGAGTTGCGGCCGAAGAGCTCCACCACCAGGTAGCGCTCGTGCGAGCCCGCCGCGGTCCGCAGGTCGTTGATGAAGTTGACCGAGCGCGTCACCGCGGTCGAGAAGCCGATGCAGTAGTCCGTGCCGAAGACGTCGTTGTCCATGGTCTTCGGCAGGCCGAGGATCTTCACGCCCTCCTGGTGCAGCCTCCGGGCGAAGGAGAGCGTGCCGTCGCCGCCGATCGCCACCAGGGTGTCGAGCTTCAGGAACTCCAGCGTCTCCAGGGCGGCGGCGGTCAGGTCCACCTTGCCGCCCGGGCCTGGCGGCGGCGCGGAGCCGCGGAGGTGATCGGGGATGCCGTCCGGCCTGGTGATCGCCGGATTGATCCGCGAGGTGTGGAGGACCGTGCCGCCGCTCCGGTCGATGGTCCGGGTGTTCGCCCGGGTCAGCGGCAGCATCCACTTCTCGTTGTCGGCGTCGGTGAAGGGGAGAATGTTGAGCAGGGCCGCCCAGCCGCGGCGCAGCCCCACGACCTCGTAGCCCTCCTCCCGCATCCGCCAGACGAAGGTCTTGATCGCCGCGTTCAGGCCCGGGACGTCGCCGCCGCCGGTCAGGATTCCGACCCGCTTCGGCATCAGTGGTCCAGGGAAGGCTTGAACGGCCGGTCTGCCGGCGGGCGCGGATCGTCGAGGTCCGCGGTCCGGGAGATTGCCGGCAGGAGGAGGCGCAGGTCCTGGAGATATTCCTCCAGCGTGCGCCGCACGGTCTGCTCGATCATCTCCCGGAGATCGTCCATCGTCAGGTCCTTCACCGATGTCGCCATGGCCAGTTCTCCTTCTTACCAGCGCTTCCTAGCCTTCCAGTCCCCCTACCGCCACGAGCCGGTCGATCAGGTCGACCACCCGGTTCGAGTAGCCCCACTCGTTGTCGTACCAGGCCACCACCTTGACGTAGCCGTCGCCGGCCGACTTGGTCGACAGCGCGTCGAAGATCGAGGAGTGCGGGTTGCCGATGATGTCCGAGGAGACCAGCGGCACCTCGCTGTACTCGACGATCTTCGAGAGCGCCCCCTCCGACGCCTCGCGCACCGCCGCGTTGACCTGCTCGACCGAGGGCTTGTCCCGCAGCCGGGCCACCAGGTCGACGATCGAGCCGTCCGGCACCGGCACGCGCATCGCCATGCCGTCGAGCTTGCCTTTCAGGTCGGGCAGCACCTTGCCCACCGCCCGCGCCGCGCCGGTGGTGGTGGGGATGATGTTCTGCGCCGCCGCCCGGCTGCGCCGCAGGTCCTTGTGCGGCACGTCGGCCAGCCGCTGGTCGTTGGTGTAGGCGTGGACCGTGGTGATGAACCCCTCCTCGATGCCGAAGCGCTCGTGGAGGATCTTCGCCAGCGGCGCCAGGCAGTTCGTGGTGCAGGAGGCGTTCGAGACCAGCCGGTGCCCGGGCTCGAGCTTGTCGTCGTTGACCCCGACCACGATCGTGGCGTCGATCTCGTCCTTCGCCGGCACGGTCAGGATCACCTTCTTGGCGCCGCCCGCGAGGTGCTTGGCGAGCGCCTCCTTCTTGGTGTGGACGCCGGTCGACTCGATGACGATGTCCGCGCCGAGCTTTCCCCAGGGGATCTGCGACGGGTCGCGCTCGGCGGTCATCTCGATCCGCTTGCCGTCCACGGACATGGAGTCCTCGTCGTAGGTGACCTCCTTCGGGAAGACGCGCATCAGGGAGTCGTACTTGAGGAGGTAGGCGAGCTGCTCGTTCTCGTAGAGGTCGTTGATCGCCACGACCTCCAGGTCGTCGCGCTCGGAGAGGATGCGGAAGACGCTGCGGCCGATGCGCCCGAAGCCGTTGATGCCGATGCGAGTGGTCTTCTTCGTAGGCATCACGCCGCCTCCTTGTCGAGCTGCCGGAAGTAGCGGATCAGGTCCACGACCCGGTGGGCGTAGCCCCAGCCGTTGTCGAACCAGGTGAGGGTCTTCGAGACGTTCTTCCCCAGGATCATGGTGGCCAGGCTGTCGTAGGTGCCGGAGTAGGGCGTGAGCAGGACGTCGGAGGAGACGATCGGGTCGGCGGTGTACTCCAGGATGTGGTTCCAGTGGCTGGTGGCCGCCGCGGTCCGCACCACCTCGTTGACCGCCTCGACGGTCACCGGCCGGTCGTGCCAGCAGACCAGGTCGACCACCGAGCCGTTGGCGACCGGGACGTTCATGGCGTGCGCCGTGATCTTGCCCTGGAGCTTCGGCAGCAGGCCGGTGACCACCTCGGCGGCCGCGGTCTCCTGCGGGATGATGTTCTCGGCCGCGGCGCGGCCGCGGCGCGGGTCCTCGGCCGGCACGTCGGCCAGCCGCTGCTGGTTGGTGTAGGCGTGGACCGTGGTCAGGAACGCGCGCTGGATGCCGAAGGCGTCCTCCAGGATCTTGAGCACCGGCGCCGCGGCGTGCGCGGTGCAGGAGGCGTTCGAGACGATGCGGTGCTCGGGCCGGAGCTGGTCCTCGTTGACGCCCATGACCACCGTGATGTCCGGCGGGTCGGCCGGCGGCGTGCAGAGGATGACCCGCTTGGCGCCGGCCTCGAAGTGACGCTCGAGCTCGGCCCGGGTGCGGAACTTCGCCGTGGCCTCGATCACGGTGTCGACCCCGAGCTCGCCCCAGTTGACGTCGCCCGGCTTCTCGCCCGACAGCATCTTCACCTGGCGGCCGGCGACGTAGAGGTTGCCGTCGAGCGCGCTCACCTCGTCCGGGAAGCGGCCGAGGATCGTGTCGAACTTCAGGAGGTATGCCAAACCGGCGTGGTCCGCGACATCGCTGACCGCCTCGATCCGCAGATCCTCGCTCTTGTAGAGGATGCGGAAGATGTTCCTCCCGATCCTCCCCAGCCCCATCAGTCCAATGCCGCCCATGCCTGGCATTCCTCCTTCCCCACGGTCCCGCCGCGCAGACTCCACCGGAGACGCTCCCCGGAGGGCTTCAAGGAGGAATCTTTAACACGTTCCGTGCCAGAAAGAGGGGAGACCTGGATCGCCGCCCGCCGCCCCTCTGTCCAGGTCCCCCGCGGCGAAGTATGGACAGCAGGGCCGAAATTGTCCATGTTCGTCTCGCGGCGCGAGAGAGAAAAGGCGGAAGGAGAGAGTTGGACGTAGAGTCGTTGTCCGGATTTTTCCGCATTGACACTCCGGTCGTTACATTTCTAGAATCGCTCATCTTGTGAAGGGGGGAGGCGCGCTTCGCGCCTCTCAGGTGGAGGAGGGTTCCATGCCGTACCGGTTGTTCCGGTCTGTCGGAGGGCGCCTCTCGACGCTCCTCCTCGCCGCTGTGCTCGCCGCCTGCGGCACGTCCGCCACTCCCGCTCCGGCCGCGGCACCCCAGGCGCCGGCCAGTCCGGCTGTCAAGACGCCGCCTCAGGCGGCCGTGAAGATAACTCCTCAAACGAGCTGGGCCGACGCGGTCCTCTACTTCGTCATCCTCGACCGCTTCGCCGACGGCGACACCGGCAACGACCGGGCGGTCAACGTCAAGCAGAAGGGCACCTTCCACGGCGGCGACCTGGCGGGCCTGCGCCAGCAGCTCGACGAGATCGCGTCGCTCGGCGCCACCGCGATCTGGATCACGCCGGTGGTCGATCAGATCGACGGCTTCGTGACCGGCGCCGGCTTTCCCGACTGGGGCTACCACGGCTACTGGGCCGACGACTTCTCGAAGGTCGATCCCCGCTTCGGCACCGAGGCCGAGCTCAAGGCGCTGGTGGACGACGCCCATGCCCGCGGCCTGAAGGTGCTGCTCGACGTGGTCTACAACCATGCCGGCTACGACTCGAAATACGTCACCGACCCGCGCACGTCGAGCTGGCTGCGGGTGGGCGGTTCCTGCGGCACGGACGACCTCACCCTCTGCGTGGCCGGGCTGCCGGACTTCAAGACCGAGCAGCCCGAGGTGGCCGACTTCGTGATGAAGAGCCAGATCGAGCGCGCCAGGCGGGTCGGCCTCGACGGCTTCCGCCTCGACACGGTCAAGCACGTCGACCACCCGTTCTGGCAGGACCACCGCCGCCGCACCCGCGAGCAGATCGCGAAGGATTTCTTCCTGGTCGGCGAGGTCTGGGGCGGCGACGCCGGATCGCTCGACCCCTGGTTCGCCGGCGACGAGATGGATGCCGGGTTCGACTTCTCGTTCCAGGGCAATGTTCTGGGTTGGCTTCAGGGGCGCGGCCGGACCGTGGCCTTCGACCGCTATCTCAAGTCCAGGGAGAAGGTCCGCCAGGGATATCTCCTGTCGCAGTACCTCTCCTCGCACGACGTCAAGGGCGCGCTGTCGATCCTGGAAGGCGACAAGGAGCTGTTCCGGCTGGCGGCCCTCCTCCAGATGACGACCCAGGGCATGCCGACCATCTTCTACGGCGAGGAGGTGGGCCGGCCCGGCGGAGACTGGCCGGACAACCGGAGCGACATGCCCTGGGGTGACCGCCAGATCCTGCCCGGTACCGGCCAGCCGCGGGACGAGGCGCTTCGGGAGGACTACAAGAAGCTGATCGCCATCCGCCGCGCCCACCCGGCGCTGTCGCGGGCGCCGCACACGCTGGTCTCGAGCGAGGGCGACCTCCTGGTCTTCCTGCGGCGGGACGAGGCGAGCGGAGACGCCTTGGTGGTGGCCGTCAACCGCGGCGCGGCGCCGGCCACGGCCGCGTTCGACGCGCCACCCGAATGGAAGGATGGCCCGGTCCGCGACTTCTGGAAGGAGGAGCCGGTGGAGAGAGCGGGAGCGAGGATCGAGATCACGGTCGGACCCAAGGACGCGCGCATTCTGGGAGTGACTCATGGCTGAGGTCACGTTCGATCACGTCCGGAAGAGCTACGGTCCGGTGACCGTCATCGAGGACCTGAACCTGGAGATCCGGGACAAGGAGTTCATGGTCCTCGTGGGCCCCTCCGGCTGCGGCAAGTCCACGGCCCTGCGGATGATCGCCGGCCTGGAGGAGATCTCGGGCGGCACCGTGTCGATCGGCGGCCGGGTGGTCAACGACGTGGCGCCCAAGGACCGCGACATCGCCATGGTCTTCCAGAGCTATGCGCTCTACCCGCACATGACCGTGCGCGAGAACCTGGAGTTCGGCCTCAAGATCCGCAAGACGCCGCGCGCGGAGATGGACCGCCTGGTGAACGAGGCGGCCGCCACGCTCGGCATCACCGAGTACCTGGACCGCAAGCCGAAGCAGCTCTCCGGCGGCCAGCGCCAGCGCGTGGCCCTGGGCCGCGCCATTGTGCGCAAGCCGGCCGTGTTCCTGTTCGACGAGCCGCTCTCGAACCTCGACGCCAAGCTGCGCGTCCAGATGCGGGCCGAGATCACCAAGCTCCAGAAGAGCCTCCAGACCACCACGGTCTACGTCACCCACGACCAGATCGAGGCCATGACCATGGGCCACCGCATCGCGGTCATGAAGAGCGGCAGGCTGCAGCAGGTCGGCACCCCGCTGGAGGTCTATGAGAAGCCGGCCAACCTGTTCGTCGCCGGCTTCATCGGCACGCCGCCGATGAACTTCATGCAGGCCGTGGTCTCCGACGGGGGAAGCGCTCTCACCGCGTCCGGTTTCAAGCTACCGGTTCCCGACGCCTGGAAACAGGCCGTCCGCGACGGCCTCAAAGTGGTGATGGGTATCCGGCCGGAGAACGTGCGCGAGGCGGCGCGCGGCGAGATGGCCACGGCCCGGGTGCGCGGCCGGGTCGACTTCGTCGAGCCGCTCGGCCACGAGGTGATCGTCCAC
>JBEQUE010000119.1:0-3719 GCA_040349255.1 Acidobacteriota bacterium
CTTGTGGACGGCCAGCACGGCCACCAGCATCTTCAGCGAGCGCTCCAGGTACACCGCGACGAGGCACCCCGGTCCGGCTCCCAGGGAGCGCAGCCGGTGCGCCAGGCGGTTGGCCTCGCGGTTCAGCTCGCCGTAGGTCAGCCTCCGGCCTTCGAAGACCGCGGCCACGGCCTCGGGCGCCGCCGCCGCCCACGCCTCGAACGGCTGGTGGAGGCAGAGATGGTCCGGGAAGATCGCCGCGGTGTCGTTCCACTCGGCCAGAATCTGGTGACGCTCGGCCTCGCCGGTCAGGGGGATCTCCGAGAGCCTCCGGTCGGGGTCCGAGACCAGGCCGCGCAGCAGGATCTCGAAGCTCCCGAGGAGGCGCAGCGCCGTGGTGCGGTCGAAGAGGTCGGAGTTGTGCTCCAGGGTGGAGAGCAGGCGGCCGTCCTTTTCGGTGAGCAGGAGGTTGAGGTCGAACTTCGACGTCCCGCCGCCGGTCTTGTAGACCGTGATGTCCAGGCCGGGAAGGTCGAAGCGCCGCGGCGGCAGGTTCTGCAGGGCGAACATGACCTGAAAGATCGGCGAGTGGGTGAGGCTGCGCTCGGGCTGCAGCTCCTCGACCAGCTTCTCGAAGGGAACCTCCTGGTGGGCGAAGGCCTCCAGGGCGGCCTTCCGCGAGCGGGCCAGCAGCTCGCCGAAGGTCGGGTCGCCGGTCAGATCGCCGCGCAGCACCAGGGTGGTGATGAAGAATCCGACCAGGTTCTGGGTCTCGGGCCAGCTCCGGCCGGCGACGGGAGCGCCGACCACGACCTCGGCCTGCCCGGTGATCCGTGAGAGGAGCGCCTGGAAGACGGCCAGGAGCGACATGAAGGGCGTCGTGCCGCCACGGCCGAGCGCGGCGACGGCGGCGGCGAGGTCGTCCGGCAGGAAGCCCTGCACCTGGCCGCCGCGGAAACGCTGGACCGCCGGCCGCGGCCGGTCGGTGGGGAGCTGGATCAGGGCCGGCGCGCCGGCCAGGGCCTCGCGCCACCAGGCGATCTCCCGTTTCAGGGCCTCGCCCTTCAGGCGGCCGCGCTGCCAGACGGCGAAGTCGGCATACTGGATCGGCAGTGCCGGCAAGGGGTCGGGCAACGGATCGGGAAAACCGCGCTGGAAGGCCTCGTAGAGGTCCGACAGCTCGGACAGGAAGACACCCATGGACCACCCGTCCGAAGCGATGTGGTGCATGGCCACGACCAGAGCGTGGTCGGTCTCTCCCAGCTTCAGCAGCGGCGTGCGCAGCATGGGGTCCGTGGCGAGATCGAAGGGGCGCCAGCCCTCGGCGCGGGCGACGCGGGAGGTCTCGCTCTCGCGCCGGCCCTGCGCCAGGCCGCTAAGGTCGATCATCGGCAGGCCGACCGCGGGCGGCTCCGTCACGATCTGGAACGGGCCTGCCGTGGTGGCCGAAAAAACCGTGCGCAGGGACTCGTGCCGCCGCCGGATGACAGCGAGGCTCCTCTCCAGCGCCCCCACGTCGAGGCAGCCGGCGAAGCGGAGCACGCTGGTGATGTTGTAGAACGAGCTGTCCGGATCGAACTGGCCGAGGAACCAGAGGCGCTCCTGGGCGAACGAGAGGGGCCGCGGCTCACCCGGCCGCCAGGCGCGGCGCGGGATCGTCGAGGATTCCCGGCCCGAGGCCGTCTCGTAGCCGAGCGCGGCGGCCATCCGAATTGTGGGGACGCCGAGGAAGCCCTCCGGGTACGCCTCCCGCCAGCGGTCGGCGGTGCCCGCGTCGATCCCGGCGTGGGAGTGGAACTTGACGTCGCCCAGCATGCGCGACTCGGCATGGAGGCCGTCGGTCATGCGGCGGGATCGGTCCTCGTACGGGCGCAGCATGGCGGGCTGGAAGTCGAGCCCGAGGAAGCCGCAGATGCCGCGCAGGACCGGCTCGGGATCGCGCACGAGATCCTCGAAATGGATTGCGTGGCGCCGCTCGGCCGGCACTTCGTCGAGGAAGCGCAGGATGTTCTCCTGGCTGACCAGCCAGATCAGCTCGGCCAGCTCGCGGCGCGTGAAGGGATGTTCGTAGCGGAAGAAGACCTGCTCCAGCCGGGCCTCTTCGAAGGAGTGGATCATGCCGTAGGGGTGGCGCAGCAGGTGGATGTAGCGCGCGCCGTCGAAATCGGCCTCGGCGCGGCGCAGAATCTCGAGATCGAGCGGATAGGAGGGGGTCTTGTCGATGAGGACACGGTGTCCGCGGCCGGCAAGCCACTCCTGGAGCTGGCCGTAGGCGCGCCGCACGGTCCAGCCTTCGCGCTCCCAGGTCTCGACGGTCTCCGCCGCCTCCTCCGGGCCGCAGCCGCGGATCTCCATGACGGCGCGGATCAGCCCTTCCAGCGAGAAGCTGTCGCGGCCGGTGTAGGCCGCCCGCCGGTCGGCCAGGGTGTTGAAGTTGAGCAGCTCCAGCTCGGGCGGAGCGAACAGCCGTGGGTGGCCGGCGAGCAGGACGCGCAGCAGCGTCGAACCCGAGCGCGGCGGCGAGAGGACGAAGACCGCCGACGGGTTTTTCGGCTCGCCCGCGAGGTGAGGCGCCGGCGGTACCAGAGGGGTGACGATGGCTCGGAGCCGGGCGATCTGCTCGTCGCCGATCCGCCCCGCGTCCTCCGTGACCTCCTCGGTCGCCTTGACGGCCGCAGCCTCCCCCAGGCTCTCGTGGCCCCAGATCCGCTCGACGGCCTCCGGATACCCTTGGATCAGGAAGGCGGCCATGCGCTCGACGGTAGGCGCGTCGAAGATCACCACCACGTGGACGATCTCTCCAAGTGCCTCCTGGATCTGGTTGATCAGGATGGCGCCCGAGATCGAGTTGCCGCCGAGCGCGAAGAAGTCGTCCTTGATGCCGACCCGCTCCAGGCCGAGCCGCGCCTGCCACAGACCGGCCAGGTACGACTCCAGGGGCGTGCGCGGCGCGACGGGCTCGCGGTCCGCCACGGCCTCCGTCTCGGGTGCGGGCAGGAGCTTGCGGTCCACCTTGCCGTTCGGCGACAGCGGCAGGGACGGCAGAAGGACGAAGGCGGACGGAATCATGTACTCGGGGAGCACGGCGGCGAGGTATTGGCGCAGGTCGCCTGTCGCGATCCCTTCTCCCGTCAGATACGCCACCAGCCGCTTGTCCCCGGGACGGTCCTCCCGGGCCAGCACGACCACTTCCTTGACCGACGGATGAGCGGCCAGCGCCGCCTCGATCTCGCCCAGCTCGATGCGGAAGCCACGGATCTTGACCTGGTGGTCGATCCGGCCCAGGTACTCGATGCGCCCATCCGCCAGGTGTCGGCAGAGATCGCCGGTCTTGTACATCCGCGACCCACCGTCACCGAACGGGTCGGGGATGAACCGGTCCGCCGTCAGGTCCGGACGGTTGAAATAGCCGCGGGCGAGGCCCACGCCAGCGATGTGCAACTCGCCCGGCACGCCCACAGGCACCGTTTGTAGCGCGCGGTCCAGGATATGGATGCGCAGATTCGAGATCGGCCGGCCGATGGGCACGATCGGCCGGGTCGCCCCGGGCTCGCAGGCCCAGACGGTGACGTCCACCGCCGCCTCGGTCGGCCCGTAGAGGTTGTGCAGGCCCGCGATGCCGCCGATACCGCCGCCGAGCTTCGCGAAGAAGCGTTGTTGCAGCTCGAACGGCAGGGCTTCGCCGCTGCAGATCACCCGCCGGATCGACGTGCAGGCCTCCACCCCGGGCTGCTCGAGGA
>JBEQUE010000120.1:0-98275 GCA_040349255.1 Acidobacteriota bacterium
AGGCCTACCGATGCCTGGACAGGTCCGTGAGGCTGGAGGAGCTGCTGAAGAGGCATGTCGGATTCTCGAAGTTCCTTGGCAGCTTTCTCGCCTCGCCCTCGATCAAGGAGCTCTACCGAGGGCGCGCAGCCCAACTTCATGAAGTCGCGAGGATTGGCAGAGCCCTGGCCCGCGAGATCGAGAAGCTCGCGCCGAGCGTCGATCGGGCCGCCGCGCCCGAAAACGCAGAGTATCCGTGGGAGGTTGGCGAGGTGATCGTCTCTCCGTGCCTTTACTACTATCCTAGCCTCTCCCTCCTGACGAGTCCGGGAGGGAGAACCTTTCTCAAGCTCGTGGCTCGGGCCATCCACGAGTTCGAGGCGAGTTGATTCAAGTTCAGGAGTGTGAAATTGGAAGGATGGTGGAGGCGGTGGGAGTCGAACCCACGTCCGAGAAACGCGTATCAGAAGTCTCTACGTGCGTATCCTTCAGTTCTTGGTCTCACCGTCCGCGCTTTGGAAGAAGGCACTCCGACGCGGCGGCCAGCCTCTGGTTATCCGGGTGTGGCCCGAGGCTGCCTCACCCTTCGATCTACTTTGAATGTCGTCCCCAAAGAGCGCCGCAGATCAGGGCTCTCCAGGGGGACGTCACGAGCCTTTTTTAGGCCGCGAGGGCGAAGTTATCGTTCGCAGTTACTTTTCCGCCTTACGGGCGGCATTCGACACGCAACTCCCGCTCCGCCTTGTTCCCCGTCGAAACCGGTACGCCCCCAAGTTTTGAAAGAACCGTCGCCCAGTATAACCCGGGTCGCCTCGCCGTCATTCCTGGCTTGAGACTGGCGCTCCGGCTTCCGCCTGGGTCCCCACCATGACCAGGAACTCGTCCGGGCCGCTGGTGCGCAGGCGGGAGAGGACCAGGAACCAGCCGCCCAGGGCCAGCAGGGCTCCGAACGGCGAGACCGGCAAGAGCTTCGGGAAGAACGGCCAGAGGGTCGCCGTCAGCGCTCCCACGATGGCGACCAGCAGGATGAAGACGGACGCCGTCTGGATGTACAGGCGCGACTCCTCCGGCTGGAAGACGATCCGGGCGCCCTCATCCGTCGCCTCGGCGCGGACCGGCCCGGACACCACGCCCCGCTTCAGGCCTTGGACCACGGGCAGATGAAGCCGGCCCTGCTCGAGCTCGGCGCCCCAGTCCTCGGCGGCGCGGCGCAGCGCGGCCAGGGCGGCGTCCTGGCGCACCGGCAGGTCCACGGAGTGCTCTTCCACTAGGCGGCCTGCTCGACGAGCATCTCGGCCAGGAAGGACTCGACGGTGGCCAGGAAGCTCTCGACGTCCGGCATCTGGTTGATCGCCTGGCGGAGCTTCCGGCCGTTCGGCAGGCCGTGGGTGTACCAGCCGGTGAACTTGCGCAGCTTATGGAGGGCGTACTTCGAATGCTCGCGCTCCACCACCATCCGGAAGTGCTCCAGGATCAGGTCGCGCCGGTCCTCCAGGGTCGGCTCCGTAAACGTACTTCCCGACATCCGCGCCGCGATCTGCCGGAAGAGCCAGGGGTTGCGCGTGGCGCCGCGGCCGACCATGACGCCGTCGCAGCCGGTGGCGGCGAGCATCGTCAGGGCGTCCTCCGGCTCGCGCACGTCGCCGTTGCCGATCACCGGGATCGACAGCGCCTCCTTGAGCTGCGCGAGGTGCGACCAGTCGGCCTGGCCGGTGAACATCTGGCGCGCGGTCCGGGCGTGCATCGCCACCGCGTTCACGCCGTTGGCTTCGCAGGCCCGGCCCAGGTCCAGGTAGTTGCGCCGGCAGTCGTCCAGCCCCAGGCGGAACTTGACGGTCAACGGGATGCGGATCGCGTCCCGGCAGGTGCGGATGATCCGCTCGGCCAGCTTGATGTCGCCCATCAGCGCGGCGCCGGCGCAGCCCTTGAGGACCTTGTTCGCCGGGCAACCCATGTTGATGTCGCAGATGTCGGCGCCGAGCCCCTCGACGACCTGCGCGGCCTCGCGCATGGTCTCCGGGTCCGAGCCGTAGATCTGGATGGCCAGCGGCCTCTCCTCGTCGGAGAAGTACATCAGCTCCCGGGTCTTCGCGTTGCCCGAGACGATCGCCTTCGAGGAGATGAACTCCATGGACACGACGCCCACGCCGCCGATCCTCCGGATGAGGAGCCGGAAATCGCGGTCGGTCACCCCCGCCATCGGCGCGAGCCAGAGCGGGGGATCGACGGGGACGGAGCCGACGAGCACCATGGTGGCTATTCTAACCGGGGGCCGGCCGCTCTCAATTCCGCCGGCGGTGGAGCGTGCTGCCGACCCAGAGCGTCAGCAGCGCCGCGATCGCCGCCCACTGGAGCCCGCCGGCGACCAGGCTCCAGGAGAGCATGCGCGCCCCGTCCAGGTCCAGGAAGGCGAGGGAGACCGGGAAGTCCATCCAGGTCAGCAGATTGGCCCTTCCGAAGTAGTCCCAGGACCGCCACACCGAGAGCGCGGTCAGGGTGTGGAAAACCGCTCCCAGGATCGCGGCGGCCAGCACCGCCCGGCGTGACGGCTTCATCGGTTTCATGAGGCCACCCGGAAGCCGTAGTCGGCATAGCGCAGGTGGGGCGGGATCGCCGAGCGCGCCGCGCACCGACTCACCTTGATCTCGTGCCGCCAGGAGCCGCCGCGCGACGAGCGCCGGGTACCCGATTCCGGACCGCGCGGGTCGTCCCGCGGTGAAACCCGGTAGTAGTCCGCGGCGTACCAGTCAGAGCACCACTCGTGGACGTTCTCGCCCAGACCCAGGAAACCCAGCGGATGAAGCGACGGCCAGGCATCCACCGGCTCCGGGCCCTCGCGCCAGCGGCGGTCGTAGTCGGGCAGCGACTCCGGCGGATCGTCGCCCCAGGGATAGAGGACCTCCCGGTCCGAGGTGGCTGCTCTTTCCCACTCGGCCTCGGTGGGCAGGCGGACGCCGAGCCAGGCGCAGTAGGCCATGGCGTCGTCCCAGGACGGTCCGACCGCGGGCATGCGGGGATGGGCGTAGGCGGGCTCATGCCAGAACGGAGGCGCCGGATGCCCGGTCTCGTCGAGGAAGCGCTGGTACTCCTCGCGAGTTACCTGGGTGCGGGCGAGCCGGAAGGCCTCCACCCGCACGGGATGCCGCGGGTTTTCGTTGTCGCGCGGTCCTCCGCCCATCTCGAAGAGGCCGCCCGGCACCTCGATCCACTCCATGACCATATCCTGTAGCATACCGCCTGCCGCCCTGCAGGCAACTTCCACGGAGACCCCTACGAGCGTGACAGCGAACGCCTTATCCTCCTCGGCCACAAGCCGGTCTGACGGGTTGCGGGTCGACCTGACCGCCGGCCTGCTGCCGTCCCTGCCGTCGGCCTATCTGGCCGGCCGCGATCTGGATCTGCTGAGTCCTCTACGCTTCCTGCCGGCGGACGGACTTCCGACCGGCCCGGCTCTGCCGGGCGCCCGCCGCGATCTGGCCGCGGCCCTGGCCGTCGCCAACCGCAGCTACGGCGTCGAGCGCGCGGACGAGATGGCCCGCCGCCTTGCCGACCCCGCGACCCGGGTGATCGTCACCGGCCAGCAGCCCGGCCTCCTCGGCGGGCCGCTCTTCGCGTTCTCCAAGGCCGTGGCCGCCGCGCGCTGGGCCGCCGAGCTGGAAGCTCAAGGCGAGCCGGCGGTCGCCGTCTTCTGGATCGCCACCGAGGACCACGACTGGGCCGAGGTCTCCTCCGCCACGGTGCTCACGCCCGAGGGTGCCCGGGCGTTCGACCTCGGACCGGACCCCGAGCCGCTGGCGCCGGTCGGCATGCGCACGCTCGGCCCGGCGGTGGACGACGTGCTCCGCCAGATCGCCGAGGCCGTGCCGGGAGAGCGCTACGCCGAGTGGGTGCGCACGCTCGGGAGCTGGTACCGGCCCGACGCGCGGTTCGGCGAGGCCTTCTCCCGCCTGATGGCCCGCCTGCTCGGGCCCCGATGTCCCCTCCTCCTCGACGCCATGCTGCCGGCGCTCAAGGAGGCCCAGCGCCCCTGGCTGCGCCGGCTGGTCGAGCGCCGGCGCGAGGTCGAGGAGGCGCTGGCGCGGCGGGACGCCGAGATTGAGTCCCGCGGCCACGCCCTCCAGGTCACCCCCCAGCGCGGTCTCAGTCCCCTCTTCCTTCTCTCCCGCGGCGAGCGCCGGCGCATCGAGTGGCGCGGCGAGGAGGGCTACGTCCTGCGCGGCCGCGAGGATGGAGGGACGGCTGACGACCTCCTCCGGATCGCGGACGAGAATCCCGGCGTGCTCTCGCCGGGCGCGCTGGCCCGGCCGGCTCTCCAGGACGCGGTGCTCGGCACCACGCTCCAGGTGCTCGGCCCGGGCGAGGTCTCCTACATCGGCCAGTCGGCCGCGGTCTACCCGGTCCTGGAGGTCGAGGCGCCGTGGGTGTCGCTCCGGCCCCAGACCCTGGTGCTGGAGCCGCACCTGGCCGGCAAGCTGGCGGACGCGAGCGTCCCGCTCTCCGTCCTCCTGGCCGGCCGGCAGACCCTCGACCGGGCCCTGGCGGACCTGGAGGGCGGCGACTTCGTCGATCCGATCCGCCAGAGGATTGAAGGAGCGCTGGACGAGCTGGCCTCCCGGGCAGCCGACCCGAATCTGGCGCAGCCCCTGGCGAAGACGCGCGAGCAGATCCTGCGCGCCCTCACCCTCTTCGGCGAGAAGGCCACCTCCTCGGCGGCCCGGCGCAACGAGGTCCGCAACCGGCGGGTCGAGCTCCTCCGCGAGAGCTGCCTGCCGCTCGGCAAGCCCCAGGAACGGGTAGTCGCCTCGGCCCACTTCGAAGGCAAGTACGGGGAGCGCCTGGTCGAGAGCTACTGGGAGCAGATGGGCCTCGATCCGCGGGTTCTCCACGTCATCGTCCCCGATGGGATCGTGGAGGAGCGGGCATGAAGCTCGACGTCCTGGCGATCGGCTCCCATCCGGACGACGTGGAGCTGGCCTGCGGCGGCACGCTCGCGCTGCTCGCCCGGCAGGGGAAGAAGGTCGGAATCCTCCATCTCACGCGCGGCGAGCGCGGGACGCGCGGCACCGCCGAGGAGCGCCGGACCGAGGCCGAGAACGCCGCGAAGGCCCTGGGCGCCGTGGCGCTCGGCTTCCTCGACTGCGGCGACGGCAGCCTGCGGGCCGGAGAGGCCGAGGAGGACGCGCTCATCGAGAAGATCCGCGAGTGGCGCCCCGAGCTCCTCCTCGGACCCAGCCCGATCGACCGCCATCCCGATCATGCCCGCTCCCACCGGCTCGTGCAGGCGGCCAGCTTCTACTCGGGTCTCCGCAACCGCCATCCCGAGGCGGGCGAGCCCCACCGGCCCGGCGCGGTCTTCTCCTACATGCAGCACGACTCGTTCGAGCCCACCTTCATCGTCGACGTCGGCGCGGTCTGGGAGACGAAGATCGAGGCGCTGCGCTTCTACCACAGCCAGCTCTACCAGGGCGGGGGCTCCGGGAGCGGCCCGGCGACCAAGGTGGCATCGCGCGAGTTCTGGCTGGCGGTCGAGGGCCGGGCCCGCCACTTCGGCCTGATGGTCAACGCCGAGCTGGGCGAGCCGTTCTGGAGCCGGATCCCGCTGGCGGTCAACGACCTGACCGCGATCGTGCCGGGAGGTCTGCGGTGAGGATCGGGATCAGTTGCTACCCGACCTACGGCGGCTCGGGGATCGTGGCGACCGAGCTGGCCATGGCGCTCGCCGAGGGCGGCGACGAGGTCCACGTGCTGAGCTACGCCCTGCCCTCGCGCCTGTCGCTCATGAGCCCGCGGATCTTCTTCCACGAGGTGATCACGCCGAGCTACCCGCTGTTCGAGTATCCGCCGTACTCGCTGACCCTCGCCACCAAGATGGTCGAGGTCGCCCGCCACAGCCGGCTCGACGTGATGCACGTCCACTACGCCATTCCCAACGCGGTGTCGGCGGTCCTCGCCCGGCAGATCGTGTCCCCGCAGCCGCTGCCGGTGGTGACCACGCTCCACGGCACGGACGTCACCCTGATCGGCAACGACCCGAACTACATCGAGACCACGCGCTGGGGGATCGTCCAGAGCGACGCGGTCACCGCGGTCTCCTCGTGGCTCAGCCACACGACCGAGGAGCAGCTCGGCATCCGCAGCCCGATCGACGTGGTGCCGAACTTCATCGACCCCGGGCGCTACGAGCAGGCGCGGACCTCGCCGGGCGCGCGGCGCTGGGCGAAGCCGGGCGAGCGCGTCCTGGTCCACATCTCGAACTTCCGCCCCTTGAAGCGGGTGCTCGACGTGGTCGACGTCTTCCTCCGGCTGCGCGCCGAGATGCCCTGCCGGCTGCTCATGGTCGGGGACGGTCCGGAGCGCGGGCGGGTCGAGCAGCGCTGCCGCGACTGCGACGCCTGCAACTCGATCACCTTCGTGGGCAGCCTGCCGCTGATCGAGGAGGTCCTGGTCGGGGCTGATCTCTTCTTCCTGCCTTCGGAGACCGAGTCCTTCGGCCTTGCCGCCCTGGAGGCGCTGAGCTGCGAGGTGCCGGTGATCGCCACGTCCGTGGGCGGTCTGCCCGAGGTGGTGGTCCACGGCGAGAACGGCTTCCTCCACCCGATCGGCGACGTGGAGGGGATGGCCGCCTCGGCCCTCCGTCTCCTCCGGGACGAGCCGATGCGCAAGGCCTTCGGCGCGTCCGGCCGGCGGCGGGCCCTGGAGGTCTTCAGCCAGGCGGCGATCGTGGCCCAGTACCGGTCGATCTACGAGAGGGTGGTCGAGAAAGCCAACGGCGCATGACGTACGCGGCGCCCGCCGGCGAGTCCTGGGGGGAGATCCGCGAGAAAGGCTCGCGCTTCCTCGCCTGGATCGGTCCGGCCGGCGGAGAGGAGGCGGCGCGCGAGGCGCTCGACGGGCTGGCCCGGAGGTATCCCGACGCCAGCCACCACTGCTGGGCCTGGAGGCTCGGCGCGCCGCCGCGGGAGCGCGGCTCGGACGCGGGCGAGCCGTCGGGCACGGCCGGCATCCCGATTCTCCAGGTGCTGCGCGGAGCCGGGCTTTCAGATGTCCTGGCGGTCGTGATCCGCTGGTTCGGCGGCACGAAGCTCGGCAAGGGCGGACTGGCGAGAGCCTATGCCGCGGCGGCCCGCGAGGCCCTGGCCGGGCTGCCGACCGTGCTGCGGGTGCCGACCGTGCGGGTGACGTTGGAAGTTCCGTATGAGCGGGTCGGCGCGGTCAAGCGCCTGATCCATCCTCCGGCCGTGGAGCTGGAATCGGAGGAGTACGGCGAGCGGGCGCGGCTGGTGCTTGCGGTCCATGAGGAGAGGCGGGAGGCGCTGCGGCAGGCGCTGGCCGACCTCGGGATCGCATTCGCCTGAAGCGTACTCACTGAAAATAAGAAGGATCGGGCTCCGATCTCTCCTTGTCCGGACACCGGCGCTTGTGTAGACTGCCGCAGGCACGAACCCCGTGCATCCTTTTCCGAAAGGAGAGGCCTCGATGAGCGAGCCGACCGTCCCGCCTCCCCCGTCCTACACGCCGCCGCCTCCTCCCCCGCCCCCGCCTCCGATGCCTTCCGCGGGCGGCCCGGGATATGTGAGCCCGAACCGCACCATCATGATCGTCCTGGCCTATCTCGGCGTCCTGGCGGTGATCCCGCTGGTCGTGGAGAAGGAGGACCGCGAAGTCCAATGGCATGCCAAGCATGGCCTCGTCCTCTTCGTGGCCGACATCGCGCTGTTCATCCTGATCACCATCGTCGGTTCGGTCTTCGCGTTCGTGGACATCGGCTGCACCGGCTGCATCCTGCAGTGGATCGCGACGGTCGCGATCTTCATCGTCCACATCATGGCGATCATGAAGGGCGTGAACGGCCAGCGCCTGATCATCCCGGGACTGAGCGAGTTCGCCGACCGCTTCTGATCGGAAACCCGGAGATTGACGTGGAGAACCGCCGGAGCGCCTGGACCTGGGCTCTGGCGGGTCTCGCCGGCCTCGCCGCCCTGGCCCTCCTCCACGTCTGGATCCCCGATCCGGACCCCGCCCGCGCGCTCTGCCCCTCGCGCCGCTTCCTCGGCATCCCCTGTCCCGGCTGCGGCCTGACGCGCGCCTTCGCCCACCTCGCCAAGGGTGAGTGGTCGGCGGCGCTGATCGCGCATCCTCTCGCCCCGGTCCTCGCCGTAGAAGCCTTCGCGGGCTGGCTTGTCTGGGGGACCGGCCTGCGAAGGCCCCTGCCCCGGTGGGACTGGATCGGGCCCGTGACGATTGGAAACCTGGCCGTGCTGTGCGCCCTCTGGCTCGGCCGGCTCGCCACTGGAACTCTTCCATGGTAAAGCGCCCGTGGTGACCCTGACCCGGCGCCGGAAGGCGGCGATCGTCGGCCTCGCCGTCCTCGTCCTCCTGATCGTGGACTTCGCCCGGGCGCCGGCCGACCAGGTCTCGGCGAGGATCCTGCTCGGCGGCATCCACCTCTACCAGGCCACGCTCTCGCCGCTGAACCGGAAGGTCGGCGTCCGCTGCCGGTTCCAGCCCACCTGCAGCCACTACGGCGAGGGGGCCATCCGGAAGTACGGCGCGCTGGTGGGAGTCGGCAAGACCGTCTGGCGCATCCTGCGCTGCGGGCCGTGGACTCCGGCCGGCACCGTCGATTATCCGTAGCCGGTGTATGCTCGCGCCGTGGCGGACGAGAACCCCGACTCCCTCGATTACGCCGGTTTCCTTCAGGATGCCCTGCGCGACATGGTCCGTCGGGTGCTGGAGCACGTGGCCGAGAACGGCATGCCCGGCGAGCACCACTTCTATATCGGGTTCCGCACCGACCATCCGGACGTCCGTATGCCCGGCTTCCTCCGCGATCAGTATCCGGAGGAGATCCGCATCGTTCTGCAGAATCAGTTCTGGGATCTGGCGGTGGACGAGGAGGCCTTCTCGGTCTCGCTCAGCTTCGCGGCGGCCCGCCAGCGGCTGGTCGTCCCCTTCGCCGCGCTGACCGAGTTCCGGGACCCCGCCGCCAACCTCCTCCTGGCGTTCGAGCCGGGCCGCGGCGTCGAGATCGATTCCGAGCCGGAACCGCCGGAGCCTCCCGAACGCCCAGGGCCGCGCCCGGTGCCGCCCCCGCCGGGAAGCGTCGTCCAGTTCGACCGCCACCGGAAGAAGTAGCGTCCTCCCGGGAGGACGTTTCCGGGCCTTCCCTTCGGCTTGTCGCTCTGGCCGCGGGATGGCACCGGCCTTGCTCTTTCACCCTCCGGACGCAGATGGAGGTATGACCATGCGAAGCCTCAAGCCCGCCCTTTTTCTCCTGGCCCTCTCCCTGGTGCCGATCGGCTGTGGACGCGATGCCGACCGGGATCATGAAGACGACCGGGTTGCCGTCGAGTCGAAGCCCGCCGTGGAAGAGACCAACGCCGTTCCGGACCGCGATCCCGAGATCCCGCCGCAGCAGGTCCAGATCGTCGAGCCCGAGTCCGGCCCCGACCGTGGCGCCGATCTCGACGCCCGGGAGCGCGAGCTGGAGCGCCGTCAGGCCGAGCTGGACGCCCGCGAGCGCAGTCTGAGGACGGCGCCCCGCGCCCCGAAGCCGGCCCCGGCCCCGGTGCCGGTCGAGCGCCCGGCGCCCGCTCCGGCTCCCGAGCGGGAGGAGGAGATCGCCGAAGCCCCGGCTCCCGCTCCGGAACCGGAACCGGCGGAGCCGGTCCGTCCCGAGCCGGAAGCGCGGCCCGAGCCGGTCACGACAACCTCCACTGTGCCCTCCGGCACCGTGATGCGCGTCGAGTTCCTGGAGAGCCTCTCCAGCCAGACCAGCGAGCCGGGCGACATCTTCCGCGCCCGCATCGCCTCCGACGTCGTCGAAGACGGCGAGGTCGTCATCCCGGCCGGCTCCGAGGTGGTGGGGGTGGTCGGCGAGGCGGTGCCCCTGCGCAAGGTGGGCGGCCAGGCGAAGCTCACGCTCCGGTTCACCGACCTGGTGCTCCCGTCGGGCAGCACGGTGCCGATCCACGCCTCCTTCGTCGGCGAGGGTCGCAGCGAGACGCGCAAGGATGCGGCCACCATCGGCGGCTCGGCGGCCGGCGGCGCCATCCTCGGGCGCGTGCTCGGCAAGGGCAACCGCTCGAAGGGCGCGGTGATCGGCGCCATCCTCGGCGCGGCCGTGGGCACCGCCATCGCCTCCCGCACTCCGGGCGAGGAGGTCACGATCGACCGCGGCACGACGGTCGACCTGAGGCTGGACGACTCGGTCGAGGTCCGGCTGCGGCGCTGACCCCCCGAGACCGGCCGGGGCCGGCTGCGGCCGGGTGCTATGCTCGGACCATGTCCGAGCCGCTCGCCTCTCCGCCGCCGTCCACCTCCCGCACCGCCCGGCCGGGTCTCTTCGGAGGTCTGGTCTCCTCCAGGCAGCGCCGCTCCGGCGTCGAGCCCGGCGAGGTGGAGGACAAGGAGAGGAAGAAGCCGGCGAAGAAGCCGATCGACTGGCGGGTGGTGCTCGACGACGCCACCGATCTGATCCGGGCGCGCAAGGGGCGGCTGGCGCTCGGCCTCTTCCTGATGCTGATCAACCGGGTCTGCGGCCTGGTCCTCCCCGGCACCACCAAGTACCTTCTCGACGAGGTCATCGGCCACTCCAACCGGGCGATGCTCGGCCAGCTCGTCCTGGCTGCCGGCGCGGCCACCCTGATCCAGGGCATCACCTCGTTCGCCCTGGCCCAGATCCTCGGCAAGGCCGCCCAGCGCTCGATCACCGACATGCGCCGCGGCGTGCAGCGCCACGTCGGCCGCCTGCCCGTGGGCTATTTCGAGCAGACCAAGTCCGGCGCCCTGCTCTCGCGGGTCATGAACGACGCCGAAGGGATCCGCAACCTGGTCGGCACCGGGCTCGTGGAGCTGGTCGGGGGCGCGGTGACCGCGGTGCTGGCGCTCGGCATCCTGTTCTACCTGAGCGCCCGGCTGACCCTGATCGCCGTCGCGGTCCTCTCGCTCTTCGCGCTCATCATGGGCTGGGCGTTCAAGACCCTGCGCCCTCTGTTCCGCGAGCGCTCGAAGATCAACGCCGAGCTCTCCGGCCGGCTGACCGAGTCGTTCTCGGGCGTGCGGGTGGTGAAGGCCTACGGCGCCGAGCGGCGCGAGGCCCTGGTCTTCGCCAAGGGGGCGCACCGGCTGTACCGCAACATCGCCAGCACGATCACCAGCTTCTCGCTGATCGGCGCCGGCTCGACCCTGCTCCTCGGCGTCGTCGGCGTGGCCATGATGTGGGTGGGCGCCAACGAGGTCCTGTCCGGGCGGATGACGGTCGGCTCCTTCTTCTCCTTCACTCTCTACCTGGGCCTCCTGGTCGCCCCTGTGATGCAGATCGTGAGCATCGGCAGCCAGCTCACCGAGGCCTTCGCCGGCCTGGAGCGCATCCGGGAGATCCGCAACGAGACCACCGAGGACCAGGGCGAATCGGCGCGCCGGCCCCTGCGCCACGTCGAGGGCCTGATCGAGTTCCGCGACGTCCGCTTCCACTACCAGGAGGACGCGCCGGTCCTGCGCGGCATCTCCTTCGTGGCGAAGCCCGGCACCTCGACCGCGCTGGTGGGGCCGTCGGGCTCGGGCAAGAGCACGCTGATCGGCCTCGTCGCGGCCTTCCACCGGCCGACCGAGGGCGAGATCCTCGTGGACGGCCTGGACCTCTCGACGGTCCGGCTCCACGACTACCGCTCGCACCTCGGGGTGGTCTTCCAGGACAACTTCCTGTTCGACGGCACGGTGCTGGAGAACATCGCCTACGCCCAGCCGCACGCCTCGGAAGACGAGATCCTGCGGGCGGCGAAGATCGCGCACTGCGACGAGTTCGTGCGCCGGCTGCCGCAGGGCTACGACACCGTGGTCGGCGAGCGCGGGGTCAAGCTCTCGGGCGGCGAGCGCCAGCGGGTCGCGATCGCGCGCGCCATCCTGGCCGATCCGCGCATCCTGATCCTCGACGAGGCCACCTCGTCGCTCGACAGCGAGAGCGAGGCGCTGATCCAGGAGGGCCTGACCGAGCTGATGCGCGGCCGCACCACCTTCGTCATCGCCCACCGGCTGTCCACGATCCGGCGGGCCGACACGATCCTGGTGCTGGAGCAGGGGCTGATCGTGGAGAGCGGCCGGCACGAGGAGCTGCTCGCGCTCGGCGGCCGCTACCACGCGCTCTACACCCGCCAGTACAACCTGGAGTCGAACCTGTTCCGCAATCCCGGTGAAGCCGACCCCGAAGAGGAGAAGGAGAAGCCCATGGCCCGGGCGGACGCCGGCGTGGGTGCGCTGCCTCTCCTCGGAGGTGGGGGCGGACGGATCTAGCTTTTCGCTGGGACCGCCGGCTTCCAGCCGGCTCGGGGGCGCGCGGGGCGGAGGCGCCACGTGCGGTGGCGAGGCGCCACGAGGCGTGGCACGGCGCCAGGAGAGGGGATCGTCCCGCCACGCGCGGTGGCGAGGCGCTACAGGACGTGGCGCGGCGCTACACGCTGTGGCGCGGCGCCACGGCTGGGGAGCGGGCCATCCCCGAGCGTGGCGCCTTCCGGAGAGGCGTGGCGCGATTTTGGAGCCCCCAACGGGGGCGCAGGCATAGAGCCAGGGGTTTCAACCCCTGGTGGCCCGATCCCGCCAACCCCATCAAGCCCCGAAGGGGCGCAGGCATTGCCGCGGGGTGACAACCCCGCGAGGGCGGGCGATGGAATGCCTGCGTCCCTCCGGGACTCAATATTGGGTGGTGCTCCGGAATCCCAGGGGTTGAAACCCCTGGCTTTACGCCCGCGTCCCTCCGGGACTCTCTTCGGCCTTGTCTTACCGCCTGCCGCCGGCGTAGCCGGGTCTTCTGTGCTGATGGCGCACGATCAGGATTCGGATGCCGCTGTCGAGAGGCCTGTAGACGACCGAATAGGGGAAAACCTTCAGAGGGAAGATTCTTCGTCCCTTCGTCGTGGCCATGCCGAGGCCGGGGTGCTCAACCAGAAGCTTGGCGACCCGTTCGAATTCTTCGAGAAAGCGCCCTGCGACCCCAGGTCCGGCCTGTTCGCTGTAGAAGTCCAGGGCACTGGCGACATCCTGCTCCGCCCCAGGATGGAGCGAGTAGGTCATCGCGAAAGTTTTGCGCGAAGCCGGGCGATGGCTTCCTCTCCTGGAACCGCCGCGATCAAGCCGGATTCCAACTCAGCCTCCCTTCGATCGGCCTCTCGCTCCCAGGCTTCCTCGACCTCGGGATCCACATCGAGGCTGGCGATCAGCCGCTCGAGCAGGTGCGTACGATCGGCAGGTGCCAGTTGCAGGACTTCGGCCTCCAGGATTTCCAGATTCGTGCTCACGCTGACCTCCGGCGCGGTAGATGCTTGACGAGGCAGTATACGGCGTCAAAGAGGCAGCAGCCCGCCCGGATCCTCGCCGGAGTTCCAGAGCGTCCTCGTTTCCATGACCGCTGCCACGGTCCGGAGCCCCCGACGGGGGCGCAGGCATAGAGCCAGGGGTTTCAACCCCTGGTGGCCCAATCCCGCCAACCCCATCAAGCCCCGAAGGGGCGCAGGCATTGCCACGGGGTGACAACCCCGCGAGGGCGGGCGATGGAATGCCTGCGTCCCTCCGGGACTCAATATTGGGTGGTGCTCCGGAATCCCAGGGGTTGAAACCCCTGGCTTTACGCCCGCGTCCCTCCGGGACTCTCAAAGGGCCAGCAGCCCTCCCGGATCCTCGCCGGCGTTCCAGAGCTTCCCCGCCTCCTCCATGACCGCCGCCGCGGTCCTGTCTTCGGCAGCTTTCAGGACGCGGGCCTCCTGGGCGAGGGTGAAGCCCTGGACCCGGTTGCGCCAGGCGTCCGATCCCCGGATTGTCCTGGCGATCTCGACGGCGAGCCTTGCCCAGGCGCGCGCCTCGCGGAGGTCGTCGGCCGCGGCGGAAGCCTGTGCGGCCTGCTCCGCGAGCGCCCAGGTCCGGAAATCCTCGTCCACCTTCACCAGGAGCAGCCGGGTGGGCTCGTCCAGGGTGCGGAGGACGGCCATTCTCTCGATCGCCGCGCTCCGGTCTTCCGGGCTGGGGGCCTCGCCGGGGAGCGGAAGCCTTCTCAGTCGTTCCATCAGCAGTCGGGAGCGGTTCCTGAGATCCTCTACTAGACCTGCCAGGAGGTCGTCCACGTCCCGGCCCGGGCGGAGCCTCCGCCTTTGCAGGCTTTCGTAGAGCCTCAGGAGCTCCTCGCCGTCGTCGGTCGTGAGGCTGACCCCGGCGGCGATCTGATCCAGGGTCTGGGTCTCGGGCCTGTCGAGACCGCGCTCGATGTTCGCGACGGTGACCGGGTGCAGCCCGGTGTCGTCGGCGAGCTGCTCCTGTGACTTGCCGGAGCCCGCGCGGAGCAGGCGCGCGATCAGATTGTTCCGCTCCATTCTCCCCTCCACTAGCGTGAAACTCGGATTTTTCGGAAACTTGCCTCTCCGGTACCCTCTCGAACAGGAGACGATCCCATGCGCAATGTCCTGACCTTTGGCGCCTCTCTCTGGAGCTTCTTCGCTAACCTCTTGAATCCGATCCCGCCGCCGACAGCTGACGAAGGCTGTGGGATGGACCCGTTTGGCTGTCCGAAAGGCTCATGAGCAGAAGCGGAGGCCCTGGTCGTGGCGGGCCTGGAAGAGGAAGCGGAGGACGCTGCGCGCCATCTCCGCGGTCGCGGTTTCAAGCTCCGTCGCTTCCTGGAATAGCCGCAGCGCGACCAGGGCCTCCCGATGCACGTCCCTGGCCTGAAACTCCTTGACGATTCCCGGGATCATGGCCCTGACCTTGGCGGGCCTTCCGGCGTCGAGCAGGAGAGCCCCCACTTCCATGAAGGCCAGAGCCACGTCGTACCACATGTCCCGAGCCGCAAAGTCTCCTTGCGCAAGCTCCAGGAGGCGGAGCGCTTCCTCCGGACGGCCCAGGCCGGCGCTGATCCTTCCGCGCAGCCAAGTCACGCGGATGCTCTCGACCTCGTCTCCCCGGTCGAGAACCAACTGCTGTACCTGCTCCACCAGCTCGACTGCCTTCGTGTAGAGGGAGAGGTGGGTGTAGTTGACTGCGAGATTGAAGCGCCGCATGTAGGAGAGTCGGGGGTCGCCTTCTTGCTCGACCAGGGGAGCCGCTTCCAGGAGCGCTTCGACCGCCCGCTCGTACTCGCCCATGACTTCCAGGGTGAACCCCGTGCTGATCACGGTCTGAGCCGGGCTGCGGCTCACCTTCAGAGCTTCTTTCTGGAGCCGCAAGGCGTCGTCGAACCTGCGCTGAGTTCGCCGCAGCACCGCCTCCAGATTGAGCAACTTCCCCGGATCGAGGATCTGGTCGGGATCGGAGCCGGCAAGCCAGAGCTTCCGGGCCGGTCCGAACGCGGCATCCGCGGCCTTGAGCTCGCCCTTGGCCTTCAGGACGTTGGCCAGATGGGCCCCTGTGAAGCCCTTGATCCGGTTCGTCCAACCCTCCGGACCGGGGACGAGCTCCGCGATCTCGACCCCGAGGCACGCCCAGGCCCACGCCTCCTTCAGGTCCCGCGAGGCGGCCTGGATCGACTCCTCGGCCGCCCACTCCGCGCAGGCCCAGGTCTGTAGGCGGGTGGAAGCCCGCACCACTGCCGACCACTGCCCCGCCGTGCCTTCTTTCTTCAGTATGGAGAGAAGCTCCCGCGCCTGCCAGCGGGCGGGCTCGACGTCGCCGGGCCGGGGATACTCGTCCCGGGGCGGCGCGCTCAAGGACCACAGAGCGGCCTGGGTGAGCGCCTCCCGGAAGGCCCGCGAGACCGCCAGCACCTCCCGCTCGATCTCCGCCCGGTGCGAGGGCGGCAGGGCGCCGCTCCCCAGGGCGGTCAGCGCCTCGTAGCACGCCGTGCCGACCTCGACCTCTTCAGGCGTGCCCCCGACTCCCGCCAGCAGTTGCTCGAAAGTGGCGTCGTCGATCCTCCCTTCCTTCCGGAGGTGGTACGAGACCTGGTCGGAATCCATCCCTGCCCGGACGCCGATCTCCTTCTGGGAAATCCTCTTCATCGCTCCCAGCGACTGGATCACGAAAGAACGCAACGTAGGGGTCTTCGGCATGCGGCTCTCCATCCACGGACACAGGGGCTCCTCTATATAAGTTGCCGCTGGGCCCTGAATTTTGACAAGAAAAGGCCAGAATCTTTTCCCCGCTCTTTTCTCCCTGCAAAGAATCCTGATCTCGCACTAGTGGTCCCCGCGCCGGACCCGGTTCCATCGGAAACTTCCCGGCGTCATGGAGACGACCTCGATCCCAACCCTCGTGAAGGTGGCCGCCATCGCCGCCCAGATGTTCGAGACCGCCATGGAGATCCTCCAGGAAGCCGAGGCCCTGCTGCCGGCGCCCACCCTGGAGGAGATCGCGGAGATGAGGCAGAAGAAACGGCCGCTCACCCGCGAGGCCTACCTCCTGGGCCTCCTCCAGAGAGTCGGCGTCGGCGCCGAGAACCTGGCCTCCGACCTCCGCACCGTCGACGAGGACATCCTGCGCAGCGTGCATGAGTTCGACGTGACCGCCCTCGAATTCAATGCCATGGAGGAGGCGGTCAACCGGCGGACCACAGAATAAGACAATTCTGATCCCGACGGAACCCGTTTCTTCCTTCCCTCGTGCAGAGGAGGAAGAAGCGGGTCTTTTTTGGTCCCTGCCTGTCCTGTTGGCCCCACCTGAAAACAAATTTGAACAAATTGTTGCGAAGTACTAGACAGTTTCTGCTGGTCCATCGTAGACTGGATCGAGAAGGAGCTGTTCTTCCTGCGTACCTGCTCTTCCGGCGCCATACAGGCCCGGAGGTTTCACAAGGAGGTTGTATGAAGAAGAAGGTGGGATTCGAAGCACCCCGGAAGGCGTACCTGAAGTCCGAGAGGGTTCAGGATGAGCTCTCGCGGCTGCCGGGCTGGACGCTGGCCGCGGAGGGCAAGGCGCTCCTGCAGAGCCGGGAGTTCGGCGACGTCAAGGCGGCGTTGGCGTTCATCTGGCTCGCCTGCCGCCTCGCGGCGACCCAGGGCCAGCCGGTGGAGATCCGGCTCGCGGGGGAGAAGGTGATGGTCAAGCTTCAGGGGCATCCGGTCCGCGGCTGCACGGGCGGTCTCGGGAAGCCGGTGTTCAACCTGGCCGAGATGATCGGCTGAAACCAGACAGAACGGAAAGGAGAAGAAAATGTCACGCAACTCGTACGCTGACTACATCAAGCACTGGGGGGAGCTGACGGCCGCGATCGAGGCGGCTCCCGAGCTGGAGTTCCTCGAGCCGCAGAGGGGCGCGCTGCAGCTGGAGCTGCAGGCGCTCATCACGGCGAACCTGCGCCAGGCGAATTTCAAGAGCCAGGCGCAGGAGGCCACGCGGGACCTGGAGGGTTGCGCCAAGCGGGGCGCCGACCTGGCGACCCGGCTGCGCGACGCCCTGCGGGCCTACTACGGCCGGACCGGCGAGCAGCTCGTCGGGTTCCGGCTTCAGCCCCGCCGGCCGAGGGTCCTGGCGAAGGAGGCGCCGACGCCGCCGGGGACCGAAGACGCAAAACCGTCCGGGATGGGCCCTACCCCCTCCCGGACGGCGGCTCCCGAGACCGATGCCTCGACCCAGGAAGTGACGACAGTATAGCCTGAACGCGGCGGGGGCGTGACGACGCCCCCGCTGTTCCCGCCCGCTACACTCGATTACTGCCGATGCGGGTCACCTTCATCGGCTTGTCCTTCGTGCCGTACCAGCCCTCGTGGCCGGAGAGGTCGATGGCCTGGACGTAGAACTCCACCGTGCCGTTCTGGTGATAGCTGACCGGCAGATCGACCGACCAGTAGCCGCCCGCGAGGTGGGCCTCGAGAGGCATCTCCCTCATCTTGCCGCCCGGCGGCTTCGCCCACATCTTCACGCTCTTGACCTGGTAGTCGTCGCGCACCCGGAAGCCGAGCTCCACGGGGTTGCCGCGCGAATACTCCAGGCCGAAGCCGGGTCTCAGCTCGACCACGGGGGCCGCCTGGTCGAGCTGCGCGAGCTGGGCTTCGAGGCGCTGGCGGGCAGCCTCGATCTGCGCCGCGAGGTGCGGGGTCGGCTTGATGCCGCGGAGCTGGTCCAGCGGCTCGTGCGGCTTCTTGCGGCGCTCCCAGGACGGGATCGCGTCGAGGATCGCCTTCTGCTTCGTCTCGTCCTCCTTGGCGGCGCGGTAGCCCGCCACTCGCGCGGCCAGGCCTTCGCGGCCGGCCCAGGTGCGCTGCAGAGGCTCCAGCCGGGCCACGGCCTCGTCGTAGTGCGCCTCGCGCGCCAGGGCCTCGGCTTCTCCCTCCAGGGCCGCCGCGGCCTTCGCCCGCAGGTCGAGAGGATCGCTCAGCTTCGGCGAGAGCGACGCCATCTCCGCCATTCGTTCCAGCACCGAGGCGGGCTTGCCCTCGGCGGCGTCGGCCTCGGCCAGCCGGTGGAGCTCGACCAGGCGTCGGGCCTTGCCGAAGCTCTCCTGGAGGTCGGCCGGGAGCGAGGCGCCGGCGCCGGCCGCCACGACCGAGCGCAGGACCTCGAGGTCGCCGGTGTCGAGGCCGCGCCGGAGGTCGGCCGGCAGCCGCTCGACAGCCATCAGGTTGAGCAGGTGCTCCAGGTCGGCCAGGCGGGCGCAGGCCTCGGCCGGCAGCGCGCTCTGGCCGGAGAACGACAGGTCGCGCAGGGCCTCGCGCGCCTTGGCCTCGTCCCCGAGGGCCAGGAGCTGGCGGGCCTCCTCCAGCCGCGCCGTCACCGCCTCGGCCGAAGGCTTCGGAGGGACGACCGGACCGGCGGGCGTGGACGGAGACTCGGCCTGCTCCGCGGGCCGCCGGAGGAACCAGACGCCGGCGACGATCAGGAGGATCAGCACCGCCGCCAGGGCGCCGGCGGTGATCGCCAGTCGTCGACGCCGGGCCGGTGGAGCCGGTGGAGCCGCCTCGGCCTTCTGCTTCTGGGCGACCGGAGGAGGCGGCGGAGGCGCGGTCAGGGCGTCCAGGACCTCGTCGGTGATCGCCCGGAGGACCTCGCCGTCCAGGGCCTCGGGCTCCGGCGCCGGAGGGGCTGCCGCCGGCAGGGGCGCGAGGGGCGGAGGGGGCGCGACCGGCCGGATCGGGTCGAGCGCGTCGAGCGCATCGAGCGAGGAGAGGAGCGGGGTGGCGGGCGCCGGAGCGGGCTTCGGCGCGACCGGTGGAGCGGGCGGCGGCGGCGCGGGAGGGGCCGCGGCCGGCGGCACCGGCGCGGGTCGCGCGGGCGCCATCGGCTGGACGGGTGCCGCGGCCGGCGCCGGCTGACCCAGCGCCTGCCGGAGCGCCGACCGGACCTCGCGGAAGGACGGGCGCTCCGCGGGATCGCGCCGCAGGAGCTTTTCGAGGATGGCCCGCAGGGCGTCGTCGTTGGTCAGCTCCAGGGTCAGCGCGAACGGGAGCTGGATCGAGGGCGAGTCGCCGCCGGTCATCGCGGCGCCGAGAAGCTGGCACACGGCGCGGGCGAAGGCGAAGAGGTCGGAGCGGGCCGTGGCCACGCCGCCCGGCTCCTGCCCGGCGCCGCGGAAGGCCGCGCTGCCGAGGCCGAGGAGCTTCACCTGTCGGCCGTCTCCCACGACGAACAGGTTCTCCGGCGCCAGGTTCCCATGCGCGAGGCCGCGCGAGGCCAGCGCCTCCAGCCCGTCCAGAGCCTGGCCCAGGAGGCCGAGGACGGCCACGGCGGCGTCCGGATCGAGCTTGCCCACGGTCGCGTCGATCCGCCGGCCTTCGAGCGGCTCGAAGACCAGGAAGGCGCTGCCGTCCGAGGAGATCCCGGAGTCGAGCACCACCGGCAGGGTCGGATGTTTGAGCACCGCCAGCGCGGCGGCGAACGCCTCGAACCGGACGGCGGCCTCTTCGAGCGATCCCGGCCCGGCCGGGATCATCTTCACCACGACCACCTTTCCGGACCGCCGGTCCGTCGCCTGGAAGATCGTGGACGACCGGCCGGAGTGGAGGATCTTGGCGAGGTCGTAGCGCTCGGCAAGCTCGCGGAATTCCATGATCGCCCCCCACAAGAGACTTCAAGAATCTTTCGTGGGCCTTAGTATAGAGGAGGATCTATGGTGCCGGAAGAATGCTCCTCGGAAGGATGTTTCCACCCGTCATGAAGCGCTGGCTCGCCGTCGTTCTGCTCCTGATCCCGATCCTCCTGCCCGGCCGCGCCGTGGCGGTCGAGGCTTCGCCGTTCGGCGTCAACATCCATCTGCCGCAGGGCGCGGAGCTGCAGCGCATCCTCGACCAGGCGCAGGCCGCCGGCATCGGCTGGGTGCGGATCGATTTCGTCTGGGCCTACGTCGAGACCTCGCAGGACCATTTCGACTGGCGGATCTATGACGCCATCGCCGCCGAGGCCCGGAAGCGCGGCATCGAGGTCTTCGCCACCCTGGCCTACACGCCGCAGTGGGCGACCTCGGGCCCCTTCTTCCTCGGCGTGCCCGACAACCCCGCCGACTGGGCCGACTTCTGCTCCCGGGCCGCCAAGCGCTACAAGGGACAGATCCGCTACTGGGGTCTGTGGAACGAGCCCAACCTCGACCACTTCTGGGCCGGCACCGAGCAGCAATATCTCGACGTCATCCTGAAGACCGGCGCCGACGCCATCCACGCCGCCAACCCGGACGCGCAGGTGGCCGGCCCCGAGCTCGCCCACCTGACCTCGGGCGACGCCGACTGGTACGACTGGCTGCGCGACACCCTCCTCCAGGCCGGCGGCCGGCTCGACCTCGTCACCCATCACGTCTACGACTCCGACGGCCCGAAGGACGTGGCGAAGAAGCTCGCCGGCAAGACCCTGTTCGGCGACCGCCCCGGTCTCTGGGACACGGTGAACCCGACGCTGGAGGAGGTCCTGAAGAACGCCGGCTGGTGGGGCAAACCGCTGTGGATCACCGAGACCGGCTGGGAGTCGGGCGAGGTCGGCGAGGCGAAGCAGGCGGACAACCTGACCGGGCTCCTGGACGAGTGGTTTACCGGCCGGCCGGACCGCGGCTGGATCGACAAGGTGTTCGTCTATGAGATGGACGACGCCGACACGCCCGAGAAGCCGACCTGGGGCCTGGTGCGGCTGAACGGCGCGCCGAAGCCGTCCTGGTACGCCTACCGCGACTTCATCGGCGAGCGCCCGGGCGGCCCACCGCTCGACCTCTTCGGCGGCCGGTTCTCGGTCGAGGTCTCCTGGCGCGACCACCAGGGCAACAGCGGCTACGGCCAGCCGGTCCCGGACTCGAACCTGAGCGGCTTCTTCTGGTTCTTCAACCAGGAGAACCTGGAGCTGGTGGTCAAGGTGATCGACGGCCGGCAGGTCAACGGCCACTTCTGGTTCTTCTATGGGGCGCTGTCGGACGTGGAGTACTGGATCACGGTGACCGACAAGACTACGGGCGAGCGCCGGCAGTACCACAACCCTTCCGGCAACCTCTGCGGCGACGCGGACACGAAGGCATTCAAGGATGCCGGCTCCGCGAGCGTCCCCTTCCTGTCGCAACCCGCCGCGCCGCTGGCTGCGAGCTGCCCCTCCGGCCTCTGCCTGCTCGACGCGCGTTTCCGGGTGGACGTCCAGTTCCGGGACCCCAACACCGGCCTGCCGGGCACGGGCACGCCGGTGCCGCGGACCGACCAGAGCGGCACCTTCTGGTTCTTCAACCCGCAGAACGTCGAGCTGGTAGTGAAGATCCTGGACGGCCGGCCGCTGACCGGGAAGTTCTGGGTCTTTTATGGGGCGCTGTCGGACGTGGAATACTGGATCACGGTCACGGATACTCAGACCGGCGCATCGAAGCAGTACCACAACGCCCGTGGGAACCTCTGCGGCAAGGGAGACACGTCGGCTCTGTAGCCTTTTTGTGGTAAGGTCCCCCGACTCGTGTGACTGGACGATTCGGAGGATTACCATGTTCATATCAAGACTTCTCGACCGGACTGGTCCGGCCCGGAGCCGTCTGCTCCTCGGGCTGGCCGCGGTCCTCGCGGCTCTGACCGCGGCGCCGGCCGCGGCCAGCGAGGCGGATCTCGCCCTGCCCAACTTCGGGGACGCCACGTTCCTCAACGGTATCGGCGGCGACACCCTGCTCCAGGGCGGCCTCCTGGTCTGCGTGCTCGGCCTCCTGTTCGGCATGTGGATGTACATGCAGCTCAAGAACCTGCCCGTGCATCGCTCGATGCGGGAGATCTCCGAGCTGATCTACGAGACCTGCAAGACCTATCTCACCACCCAGGGCAAGTTCATCCTGCTCCTCGAGGTCTTCATCGGGGCGGTGATGATCTTCTACTTCGGCTGGCTGCGCGGCTTCAGCGCCGCCAAGGTCGTGACCATCCTGCTCTTCAGCCTGGTGGGCATCGCGGGCAGCTACTTCGTGGCCTGGTTCGGCATCCGGGTGAACACCTTCGCCAACTCGCGCTCGGCGTTCGCCAGCCTCCAGGGCAAGCCGTTCCCGACCTACGCCATCCCGCTCAAGGCCGGCATCAGCATCGGCATGCTGCTGATCAGCACCGAGCTGTTGATCATGCTCTGTATCCTGCTCTTCGTGCCGCGCGACTACGCCGGTCCGTGCTTCATCGGCTTCGCCATCGGCGAGTCGCTCGGCGCCGCGGCCCTGCGCATCGCGGGCGGCATCTTCACCAAGATCGCCGACATCGGCTCCGACCTGATGAAGATCGTCTTCAACATCAAGGAAGACGACGCCCGGAACCCCGGCGTGATCGCCGACTGCGTGGGCGACAACGCCGGCGACTCGGTCGGTCCGACCGCCGACGGCTTCGAGACCTACGGCGTGACCGGCGTGGCGCTCATCACCTTCATCCTGCTGGCGGTGTCGAACCCGGCCAACCAGATCCAGCTCCTGGTGTGGATCTTCGTGATGCGCATCATGATGGTCATCACCAGCGGCGTGTCCTATGTGATCAACGAGGCCATCGCGAAGTCGCGCTACGGCAACGCCGACTCGATGAACTTCGAGGCCCCGCTGACCTCGCTGGTCTGGCTGAGCTCGGTGCTCTCGATCGCGGTCACCTACGTCGTCTCCTACATGCTGATCCCGGACCTCAACGGTGATCCGACGCTGTGGTGGAAGCTGTCCACGATCATCTCCTGCGGTACCCTGGCCGGCGCGCTCATCCCCGAGCTGGTCAAGATCTTCACCTCGGTCGAGTCCGGCCATGTGAAAGAGGTCGTGACCGCGTCGCGCGAAGGCGGCGCGTCGCTCAACATCCTCTCCGGCCTGATCGCCGGCAACTTCAGCGCCTACTGGATGGGCCTGACGATCGTGGCCCTGATGGCGATCGGCGCCGGCGTGGCCGGCACCCTGCCGACCGGCCCCGAGGCGCTGATGATCGCCCCGACCGTGTTCGCCTTCGGCCTGATCGCCTTCGGCTTCCTCGGCATGGGCCCGGTGACCATCGCGGTGGACTCCTACGGCCCGGTGACGGACAACGCGCAGTCGGTGTTCGAGCTGTCGACCATCGAATCCCTGCCCAACATCAAGCAGGAGCTCAAGAAGGAGTTCGGCTTCGACGTCGATTTCGACCGCGCCAAGCACCACCTGGAGGCGAACGACGGCGCCGGCAACACCTTCAAGGCCACGGCCAAGCCGGTGCTCATCGGCACGGCGGTGGTGGGCGCGACCACGCTGATCTTCTCGATCATCGTGGTGCTCACCAACAAGCTGACCACGGGGATCGAGAACCTCTCGCTGCTCCACCCGCCGTTCCTGCTCGGCCTGGTGACCGGCGGCGCGATCATCTACTGGTTCAGCGGCGCCTCCTGCCAGGCGGTATCGACCGGCGCCTATCGGGCGGTGGAGTTCATCAAGAAGAACATCAAGCTCGACTCGGGGGCCGAGAAGGCCTCGATCGAGGACTCGAAAAAGGTGGTGGAGATCTGCACCACCTACGCCCAGAAGGGCATGTTCAACATCTTCCTGACGGTGTTCTTCTCGACGCTCGCGTTCGCCTGCCTGGAGCCGTTCTTCTTCATCGGCTACCTGGTGTCGATCGCGATCTTCGGCCTCTACCAGGCGATCTTCATGGCGAACGCCGGCGGCGCCTGGGACAACGCGAAGAAGATCGTCGAGGTGGACCTGAAGGAGAAGGGCAGCCCGCTGCACGCCGCCACGGTCGTGGGCGACACGGTGGGCGATCCGTTCAAGGACACCTCCTCGGTGGCGATGAACCCGATCATCAAGTTCACCACCCTCTTCGGCCTGCTGGCCGTGGAGCTGGCGGTCGAGATGGAGCGCACCCCGCGCCTCGTCCTGGCCGCGGTCTTCTTCGTGATCTCGACGGTCTTTGTCTACCGCTCGTTCTACGGCATGCGGATCCCCGTCCAGGAGTCCGAGCCCCGCCGGGCCGTCCACGCCTGATCCCCGACTTCCGGGGCGCCGCGCCCGTGGCGCCCCGGAGGCAGCACCGTCCTCGGGAGAGTACGTTTCCGAGGACACTCCCTCAGCAGCGTTCCTCCCTCTCGAATTCCAAATATCTGAAAACAGGCGAGTTCCTGGCCTGCGCACCAACTGGCATAGATCTTGGTCTATGGAGGGGTGACCGTGCCGAAGAGGGCTCCTCCGAGGCGCCGAGTTTTTTGGAGAAAAGGAGACGAGAGATGTTCAAGATCGCCAACCAACGAGTCATCACTGCCCTGGTCCTGATGGCGACCCTCTTCTTCGGCGGTGCAATGGCGGCCCAGGCCCGTGATACGCACGGCGCCGATCGCTTGGTGAAGGGTGCGGTGGCCGGCGCGGCCGTCGGCGCCATCACCCAGGTCGTCCGGGGCCGGACCGCCGCGCCCCAGGTCTTGAAGGGCGCTGCCGTCGGCGGCGCCGTGGGTGCCGCGGTCGGCGCCTACAGCGACTACAAGCAGGAGAAGGATGCGCGCGTCGACGCCGAGCGCCGGGCGGGCTACGGCTACGACCGGTACAACTATGGTGGCAACAACTACCGCCGGGCGAACCGGGGCAACTACTACAACAACGCCCCCCGGGGTCGCGCGGCTCGGAACCACCACCACAACGGCCGCTGCCGGCACTGAAAAGTGCCTTCCTCTTGCGGGGCGCCGCCCTCGGGCGGCGCCCCGTCCCACCTCCCGCTCCCTTCCTCAGACAGGCGGCCGGCCAGCCCCGCCAGGACGCAGAACCCGGGACGAGCCTGGACGTATCAAGTCTCATGACCCGCCGAGCTCACCTGCCGCTGTTCGCCTTCGCGCTTCTCGCCACCGGTATTTATGCCGCGGAGGTTTCGATCCTCCGCATGCGTCCGCTCTGGGGTCGCCCGGACCTGGTGGCGCTCGGGGTGATGCTGGACCTGATCGTCATGGTCCCGGTGGTGTACTGGTTCCTGGCGGTGCGCCGGGGCGGCTGGCCGCTGGCGACGGTCATCCCGGTGGTGCTCCTCGGCATCCTGGGCTCCGCGCTGTTGCTTCCAAATCACCACGGGCTCCTCGGGAAGCTGCTGGAGACCCTCGCCATCCCTTACGAGATCGGGCTGGTCACGTGGATCTCGGTCCGCACCTGGCGGGCGGTCCGCCGTGGAGGAGGCGATGGCGACACCCTGGAGCGTTTGCGGTCGGTGGCGGGCGAGGTCCTGCCCGCGCGCCGGGTGGCCGAAGCGATCGCCTTCGAGATGGCGGTGCTCTACTACGCGCTGTTCTCCTGGCGCCGCCGAGCCCAGGAGTCTCCGGAGACTTTCACCTATCACCGGAAGAGCGGCTACGGCGCGATCGTCTTCGCCATCCTGATCCTGATGGCGGCGGAGGGGATCCCGACCCACATCCTGGTCGTGCGCTGGAGCCCCGTAGCCGCCTGGATCCTCACTTTCCTGACCGCCTACGGCACGGTCTGGTTCCTGGCCGACTGGCGGGCGGCGCGGCTGCGGCCGATGCTCCTGGACGCGGACGAGCTCCGACTGCGGGTGGGTCTGCGCTGGACGGCGACGATCCCGCGCGACTGGATCGCGGCGATCCACAAGAAGAGGCCTCCGGGCTCTGAGCCTTACCTGCGGGCCTCGCTGCCAGGTACGACGCCGCTCTGGATCGAGCTGACCGAGCCCGTCACGGCAAAGGGTCCGTATGGGATCAACAAGCGGGCGCGCTGGATCTCTCTCAACGTGGACGACCCCGAGCGCTTCCGGCAGGCGCTGGCAGAAAGGACATAAAGGACTGCAAGGACAAAAGGCCTTTGGTCCTTGATGTCCTTGCAGCCTTTCAGGTCCCTTCTTCCGGCTTCAGCCCCACCAGCTCCATGAGCCGCAGGGCGTTGGTCGTGGTGGCCACGCCCGGCCGCATCACGTAGTCGAAGGTCATGGGCGGGTCGCCTCCGGGATGGAGGGTCTCGCGGAAGCTCACCGGGCGGACCGCCTCCGCCAGCTCCGGGATCTCGGCGATCTGGAGGTCGTGGGTGGAGACGGCGCCGATCGCGCCCTGGCGGAGGAGGTGGAGGATCACCCTTCGCACGGCGATCTGCCTCTCCTGGCTGTTCGTGCCGCGGAGGACCTCGTCGAGGAGATAGAGCACGGTCCTGCCGGCTTCGCGGGCCTGGTCGGCCGCGTCCACCACCGAGCGGATGCGGTGCAGCTCGGCCAGGAAGAAGGAGACGCCATCCTCCAGCGAGTCCTCCACCAGGATGCTGGTGGCGAGGTTCACCGGCGGCATGGCCAGCTCCCGGGCGCAGACCGGGCCTCCGGCCTGGGCGAGCACGGCGTTGACCCCGATCGAGCGCAGGAGCGTGCTCTTGCCGGACATGTTCGAGCCGGTCACCAGGAGGAAGGTGCCCGGCGGACCCAGCTCCACGTCGTTCGTCACCCGCTTCGACTCCGAAAGCAGCGGATGGCCGAGACCCTTCGCGGCGAAGCTCTTCTCGGTCGCGGCCACTCTCGGGAACGCCCAGCCGGGGTTGTCGTGCCGCAGGGCGGCCAGAGCGCAGAGGGCCTCCATCTCGCCCAGCGCCGTCAGCCAGCGGCGGACGTGCGGCCCCGCCTCCTGCTGCCAGCGCTCCATCAGCCACAGAGTGTGGAAGTCCCACAGCACCAGCGTCTGGAGGAAGAAGTGGAGAATGCCCGAGTGCCGCGCGTCCACCAGGCCGATGCGTCCCTGAAGGATCTCCATCCAGCGATGCGCCGTCCGGCCGCTGGGGGCAAGCTCGGCGGCGAGGCGCCGGAGCGGTTCCTCGCGGAAGGTCTGATTCGGGACCAGCTCCAAGGCTTCCGCGTAGAGCTGGAACTCCTTCTCTCTCGCTTCCAGCCGGTCGAAGCTCTTCGCGAGCTGGTCGCTCATCAGGTAGCTCAGGACGATGTTGACGACCAGGACCACCGCCAGCGGTCCGGATGGCACCAGCGCCGCTAACAGCGCTTCGGGTGGCGTGCCTCTCGGCGCCGTGGCCAGGAACTCCTGGACGTCGAGCAGGTGCAGGGTGGTCGCGACCGTGGTGGCGAGCACCAGGAAGCGCGCCAGCCAGACCAGCCAGGGCCGGGCGAGCAGCCAGGGCGGGCTCTCGGCCCACTTCAGGAAGGCCTCGACGTCCGGCGAGATCCGGGCCATCGAGAGCGTGCGGGCTTCGAGCTGCTGTCGGAAGTCGATCTCCGGCGCCAGCTCGGCCACGGCCGCCTGCCGGCTCGCGATCTCCGGCGGCGGGGCGGCGCCGAGCAGCCAGCCGGCCAGCGTGTTCCGGCCCGGAGGCGTATGGGCCGTACCGAGCAGCTCGAAGAGCGAAGCATGGCCGAGCAGACTCAGGTCCCGCACCAGGGGGGTGTCGGACGGGACCGACACCGGCGGCGGGTCCGGCAGCTCGGTCCAGTCGCGGGCGATCCGGAGCAGGGCCTCCTCGTTGATCCGCGCCAGGTCCGCGGCGCGGCGCTGGCGCCGGATGGCCCGCTCATGGCCCGGCAGCACCAGGAGGAAGGCGACCAGGGAGATCCCGGCGCCGATCCAGGCCGCTGGCGGCGGGTCCGCGGCCTGGGCCAGAGCCCAGGCCAGGCAGCCGGCGAAGACCAGGAACAGCGCGCCGCGGACGAGCGAGAATCGGAGCGAGATCCCGGCGAGGTGCCGCTCCTCCCGGCGGAAGTCGTCGCGGCGCCTCTGGTAGATCCCCTCGATCGCGCTCATCCGGGCGCGATCATACCCGCTCGGCCGATCTCAAGGTGTGGAGCTGTCCCGATAGACGTGCCGCACGGCGCGGGTGCCTTCGGCCAGGAGATGGCAGTCGCTCTCGTCGGGCCACCGGGGCTCGGATGACAGGAGGCGGGAGGAGGAGACCAGAAAGATGGTGTAGGAGTCGCCCGGGTCGCCCTGGAGCTGGACTTGATCGCTCCATCCACCCTCGCTATCGAAGCTCAACGGAGCCGAGCCTTGGAGCCAGCATTTCTCGTCCGGATCCTTGACCATAAGATAGTAGTGCTTTCCGGAATCATGCTGGCCGTGACCTTTCACCTCGATGAGAGCCGGAACCCGGCTCCCTTCGGCAGGAATATCGATCGAGAACTCTGAAGAGGTCCGCAGCAGCCAGAGGGATAAGGCCAGAGCCGGTACCGCGAGCACGACCGCCCACTTGGAAACCTTCAGGAGATCCCGGGGAACAGTGAGCTCTTCCTGGGCTTGAAGAAAAAGGATGGGAAGCCCCCAGTCGTCGGTGGGCGCTGCCATCTTGGCCTTGAGCCTGCCTGCTTGAACCGCAACTTCCAGAGGCTTTCCCCCCAGAAGCGAGTCGTAAAAGGCGTCGCTGAAAGCGGCGGCGGCCTCATCCTCAATTGCCGATCGCATCGCGATCACGGCGGGGAACCCGCGCAACACCAGCGCGCCCGCGACGCCGGTGAACGGGTTGGGGGTTCCGAAAGTCGCCGTGTTGCAGGAGTTCAGGAAAATCAGCCTTATATCTTCAAACTCGCCGATCAGATCCTTGAGATCGTCCGCCGTGACTTCGCGCTCGGATCCCTTGGAATTCTGGAAGATCAGACATCCTTGGCCGTTAACGATCCGACTATGTCCCATGAAGTGTAGGACCTGGAACGGATTACGCTTTCTTTCTCCTTCCTGCAGCCGCTTGTGAAGGTCTTCCGGAGTACAGGGCGGTTCTAAGAGGTCCAGGCAGACGTTCGGGCGCTTGGCGCACGCCTTCTGCAGTTTGCCGCGTTCCTGCTCCACGCCGGGAAGCGGGTCGGCCCCAGGATTGGAGGCGATGCCCAAGATGGACAGGGGCTCGGTAAACCTGGCGGCTCTGGGCGGACGGGGTACGCCCAGGGTGCGGACGATCGGCGTGCGCGGATCCAGCGTCAGGAACTGTCGACGAACCGTATCGAAAAGTACCTCCCAGGGATAGCCGGCCAGAACGGCAAGGTCGCTGTCGGTTGGATTGATCCTGATCTGGATTCGCAAGCCCATCCGTGGCGCCTCGACCATTCCGAGGCTCTTGAAGTAGAGATCCCGGACCCGGCCGTGAAAGGCGGCGTCGAAGAGCGCTCCTCCAACCATCTCGGTATCTGCAGGGAGGTCTCCAGAGAAGAAGGGATCAACGAAGAAGTCGTTGTCAGCACCCGCCGGTGATCGGACGCTGACCGGATAGGCCGGAACCTGGCCCGGTGGGCCGAAATCGAGGATGAAGTTCTTGTATTCCATAGGCCGGATCTGGCCTCAGAGCCTTAGACACGATCAGGAGCGGATCGGGGGATAACCCAATACCCCTTCAAACGTGTCTCAAGGAAGAGAAAGGAGGCCCGCCATGATCACGCCGGCTGTTCTGCGTTTCATCGGCATCGCGGCCGCCGGAGCCATCCTGGCCGCGGCGGCCGCGACGAATCCCTTCCAGATCGAGATCGAATCTCCAAGGAAGGGGGAGACGGTGGAGGTCGAGACGATCGTGTCGGGCCGGATCTCCGACCCGACGCAGCAGGTCTACGTCCTGGTCCGCTCGCTCAGGGACAAGGAGTGGTGGGTGCAGCGCGTGCCCCCTCCGGTCAACCAGGACGGCTCCTGGGAGACGCTGGCTTACTTCGGGACCGCGACGAAGGGAGCGGGCGAGTCGTTTCAGGTCATTGCGATCACTTCGCCGCGCCGCCTGAAGGAGCGCCAGCGGTTCCGGGACCTGCCCGAGGCGACCCTGCGCTCGGATTCCGTGACGGTGCGGAGGGCTTCCTGAGCGCCGGGCACCCTCGACCGAGGGTGCCCGCGCACGGCCGGTTTACTCCACGGTGACGCTCTTCGCCAGGTTCCGCGGCTGGTCCACGTCGGCCCCGCGGCGGACGCCGGTGAAGTAGGCGAGGAGCTGCAGAGGGATGACGTTGACGATCGGCTGGAGCAGCGGCGACACCGACGGCACCTCGATCACCTCGTCGCAGACGCCGCCCAGCTCCTCCGGGTCGCGGTCGGTCAGCGCGATGACCACGCCGTCCCGCGCCTTGACCTCCTGGAGGTTGCTCTTCACCTTCTCGAACACCGCGTCGCTGCCGGTCGCGATCGCCACCACCGGCATCTCCCGGTCGATGAGCGCGATCGGGCCGTGCTTCATCTCGCCCGCCGGGTAGCCCTCGGCGTGGATGTAGGAGATCTCCTTGAGCTTCAGCGCGCCCTCGAGAGCGATCGGGTAGTTGATGCCGCGGCCCAGGTAGAGGAAGTTCTCCGCCCGGAAGTAGCGCCGGGCCATCTCCTCCATGTGCGCCTCCTGGCTCAGGAGGACGTCGTTGACCGCCTGCGGCAGCCGCGCGAGGTCGTCCAGGTACTGGCGCTCGACCTGCCCGGTACGGAGCTGCCGGAAGTAGAGCGCGAGGAGGTAGAGGGCCACGAGCTGCGTGGTGAACGCCTTGGTCGAGGCCACCCCGATCTCCGGGCCGGCGTGGGTGTAGATCACCCCCTCGCTGATCCGCGTGGCCTGGCTGCCGAGCACGTTGCAGACCGTGAAGAGATGGGCGCCGCCGTCGCGCGCCGCCTCCATGGCCGAGAGCGTGTCCGCCGTCTCTCCCGACTGCGAGATTCCCACCGCCAGCACCCGCTTGTCCACGATCGGCTTGCGGTAGCGGTACTCCGAGCCGTAGTCCACTTCGACCGGCACGCGGGCCAGCTCCTCGATCAGGAACTTCCCGACCAGCCCCGAATGCCAGGAGGTGCCGCAGGCCAGCATGTGGATGCGCTCCACCCGCCGTAGCTCGTCCTCGGAGAGCTTCACCGTGTCGAACAGGATCTGCGCCGCCTCGAAGTCCACGCGCCCGGCGAAGGTGTCCTGCACGGCCTGGGTCTGCTCGTGGATCTCCTTGAGCATGAAGTGCTTGTAGCCGCCCTTCTCGGCCTGGATGGGGTCCCAGGTGAGGCGCTGGACCGGCCGCGTCACCCTGGCGCCGTGGCGATCCCAGATCTCGACTCCGTCCGGCGCGAGCCGCGCCAGGTCGCCGTTCTCCAGGAAGATCACATCCTTGGTGTGGACCAGGAGCGCCGACGGGTCGGAGGCCAGGAACTGCTCGCCCTCGCACAGGCCGATGACCAGCGGCGGACCCTGGCGCGCGGCCACGATCTCCTGGTCCTCGGACAGGGTGGTCACGGCGGCGAAGGCATACATCCCCTCCAGCTCGCGGCAGGCGCGGGCCACCGCGTGGCGGAGGTCGTGCCCCCCATCGTCGTCGAGATACGAGGAGATCAGGTTCGCCACCACCTCGGTGTCGGTGTCGGAGGTGAAGGTCCAGCCCTCGGCAATCAGCCGCTTCTTGAGCGGCAGGAAGTTCTCGATGATCCCGTTGTGGATGAGCGCGATGCGCCGCTTCGAGTCCACCATGGGATGGGCGTTGCGCTCGCTGGGCGGACCGTGCGTGGCCCAGCGGGTATGGCCGAGGCCGTAGCGGCCGGCAAGCGGCTGTTTCTCGAGCTTCTCCTTGAGGCGGTCGAGCTTGCCCTCGGCCTTCGAGGTCTGCAGCTCGCCGTCCCGGATCACCACGACTCCGGCCGAGTCGTAGCCCCGGTACTCCAACCGCCGAAGCCCGTCCATCAGCAGGGGCACGACCTCACGGCTGCCCACGTAGCCCACGATTCCGCACATGGTTGTCTAGCCTTCCTCTCCTCGGTCCGATTTGCGCCGGGCGCGGAGCCCTCCCGCCCGGCCTTCCAGGTTCTTCTGCCGCGCCCGGCCCACGGCCAGGGCGCCTGCCGGTACGTCCTTCGTAATCACAGAACCGGCCGCGGTGCTCGCGCCTTCCCCGATGTTGACGGGCGCGACCAGCATCGTGTCGCTGCCGATGAACGCCCCCGCCCCGACCTCGGTCGCGTGCTTGCGCCGGCCGTCGTAGTTGCAGGTCACCACCCCGGCACCCAGGTTCGCCTTGGCGCCGATCCGCGCGTCGCCGACGTAGGCCAGGTGGTTGACCTTGCTCCCCGGCCCCAGCTCCGAGGCCTTGACCTCGACGAAGCTCCCCACCCGCGCCGTCTCCCGCAGGCGGGACTTCGGGCGCAGATGGGCGAACGGGCCGACCCGGCAGCCGTCGCCGACCTCGGCCCCGTCGAGAACGCTGTAGGGCTCGACCGTCACCCCTTCGCCCAGGGTCGAGTCGTTGATCCACGCCCCGGGCCGCAGGGTGCAGCCGGGGCCGACCACCGTGTTGCCGAGGAGCGAGACCTCGGGATGGATGACCGTGTCCACTCCGACCCTGACCCCCGGCTCGACCGTGGTCCGGGGCGGCTCCAGGATGGTCACGCCCTCGTCCATCAACCGGGCGAGATGGCGGTCGATCAGCACCCGGTGGACGCGCGCCAGCTCGGCCCGGGTGTTGACCCCGAGCGCCTCGGACGGGTCCGGCAGCGGCACGAGCTGCACCAGGTGGCCGTCCTTCGCGGCCTTCGTGACCGCGTCGGTCAGGTAGATCTCGCCCTGGGCATTCTTGGCGTCGACCGTCCGCAGGTTGTCGAAGATCGCCGGCGCCGGCAGGGCGTAGAGGCCGGCGTTCACCTTCCTGACGGACAGCTCTTCAGGCGTGGCATCGGCGGCTTCGACGATCTTCCGCAACCCGCCATAGGGCCCGGCCAGCACGCGGCCGAGCGAGCCCGGCTGGTCGAGATCGGCCACGGCCATCGCCCCCCAGCCCGCGGCGGCGTCGATGGCGAGCTGGTCCAGCGTGGCCGGGGAGACCAGAGGCACGTCGCCGGAGAGGACCAGGAGGGTCGCGTCCCCCGGCACGTGCGGCTCGGCCTGGGCGAGCGCGTGGCCGGTGCCCTTCTGCTCCTTCTGAAGGACCCATTCGACGTCCGGATCGCCGACGGCCGCCTTCACCGATTCGGCGCCATGGCCGACGATGACCAGGATCTTCTCGCAGCCGGCGGCGCGGGCCGCGTCCACGACCCAGGCCAGGAGCGGCCGGCCGGCGGCGCAGTGCAGGACCTTCGGGAGCGAGGACCGCATGCGCGTCCCCTTGCCGGCGGCGAGAACGACCGCGACGCGGCGCGGAGAACGGGTGGTGGGCATGGAATCTCCTGGTTGCCTGTTACCTACGCGAGCAGGTCCAGGACCGCGGCGGCGAGCTTCGCCGGGTCGTGGCGGATGAGGTCGCCCGCGGCGAGCAGGTCGGCCTCGACGATCTCGACGCCCATCCCCTCGATCGCCTCCCGGTCGCAGAGCACCGGCTCCGACCCGGTCGCGGCGTAGTGCTCCAGGAGGTATTCCGGGACCGGCGCCGAGTTGACCAGCACCGCGTCCACCAGGCCGCGGCCGGCGAAGCGCTCGACGGCCCGGAGGTGGTCGAGGCCGCTCATGCCGTCCGTCTCGCCGGGCTGGGTCATGAGGTTGAGCAGCAGCACGGTGCGCGCCCGGCTCCGGCAGACCGCCTGGCGGATGCCGGGGATCAGCAGGTTCGGGAGGATCGAGGTGTAGAGCGAGCCGGGGCCGAGGAGGATCAGATCGGCGCGGTCGAGCGCGACCAGGGCGGACGGAAAAGCCGGTGGCGTGGCCGGATCGAGCTCCAGGCCGTCGATCGGCTCGCCGGAGGTGCCGATCGCCGACTCGCCCTCATAGACCCGGCCCGAGACGCCGCGGCCGCGCAGCCGCACGTCCTGGACCGTGGCCGGACAGATCTTGCCGCGCACCGAGAGGATCGACTCCGCGGTGAGGATCGCCTGGTGGAAGTCGCCGGTGATCCCGGTGAGCGCGGTCAGGAAGAGGTTGCCGAACGAGTGGCCGAGCAGGCCGTCGCCGCCCGGGAACCGGTACTGGAAGAGGCGCGCGAGGAGATCCTCGTCGTCGGCCAGGGCCACGATGCAGTTGCGGATGTCGCCCGGCGGCAGCACGCCGAATTCACGGCGCAGGCGGCCCGAGGAGCCGCCGTCGTCGGTGACGGTGACCACGCCGGTGAGCTGCTTCAGGCGGTCGGACCCGACGTAGTGCTTGAGCCCGCGCAGGAGCACGGACAGACCGGTGCCGCCGCCGACCGCGACCAGCCGTTTGCCAGAACGGTCCTTCTCCGGGTCAGGAGAGGCCGAAGAGCTGGCGTCGGTCACGGTCCCGGCGGATCTCGGCAAAGTCGGGGTCGTGGTAGGCATGGACGCGGTTCCTGGGGTTCAGCTCGATCGCCCGGGTCAGCGCCTGCACGGCCTCGTCGAGCCGGCCCTCGACCGCGTGGATCGACGCGGCGAGATAGGCGAAGCGCTCGTCCTTCTGCTCGCGGCCGTCCTTGCGGCAGATCTCCAGGGCGGCGGCGAGGTCGCCCCGGTTCTTCTCGTACACGGCCTGGAGGAACGGGTCGCCGGTTTCGGCCTTCGCGGCGGCGGTCTTCGGGGTCAACTGCTGGCGCGCGGTGGCGAGGAACTGGCGGGCGCGGGCCGAGAGGTCGGCGCGGTCGCTCTGCGCGAGGGCCGACTCGAACAGCTCGGCGGCCTTGCTCCAGCTCTTCTGCTGGAGGGCCTGGAGGCCCAGGGTGAACGCGTCCAGCGCGGGGTCGTCATAGGCCGCCGCGGGTTTGCGGGCGGGTGCGGCGGACTTGGGTGCGGGTGCGGTTTCTTCGGGCTTGGCCTTCGGCCGAGGCTTGGCCATGGAGTCGGTCCCTCAGCGTTTCTTCAGTTCGATCAGGATCTGCTTGGCGACGGACTTGAGCGTGTCGAACACTCCCACGCCCGTCGTGGCGACGGCCTCGAACGTCGGCTCCCGCTTGTAGTTGAGGGTCCGGTACATCTCCTCGGCCGCAACGACATTGGGGAGGTCCCGCTTGTTGAACTGCAGGGCGTACGGGATCGTCGAGAGGTCGAAGCCGTGCTCCTTCAGGTTCTGCTCCAGATTGCGGATGGACTCGATGTTCGCCTCCATCCGCTCCTCCTGGCTGTCGGCGACGAAGATGACGCCGTCCACGCCCTTGAGGATCAGCTTGCGGCTGGCATCGTAGAACACCTGGCCGGGCACCGTGTAGAGGTGGAATCGGGTGGTGAAGCCGCGGATGCTGCCCAGGTCCAGGGGGAGGAAGTCGAAGAACAGCGTGCGATCCGCCTCGGTGGCCAGCGAGATCATCTTACCCTTCGACTCCGGGGCGGTCTTGTTGTAGATGTACTGCAGGTTCGTCGTCTTACCACACAGGCCGGGACCGTAGTAGACGATCTTGCAGTTGATCTCTTTGCTGGCGTAGTTGATGAAAGTCATCTTGAGTGCCTCGCGAGCCGCGGGGGCGCGCCGGTCCGTCTCTGCCTGCTCCGCCTACTCTCCGAAGAGCGCGTCGATGTCGTCGTCCGTGATCTCGGAGAAGGGGCTCGAGTGAGACGCCCCCAAGCCCTTCTCGCTCTTCTGGAGCATCAGCTCGAAGATCTTCTCCAGGTCGACGCTGGCCCGCTTGACGCGCAGCCGGACGAGGCCGAGAGACGACCGGTCGTCGAAGATGACCACCAGGATCGCCCTCTTGGCAACGATCGAGATGTGGATGTGGTCCTGCTGCCCCTCGTGGAAGAGCACCGAGAACTCGCGCTCCCCGATCAGCTTGGCGAGGCCGTCGGTGGCGGCCACGTTGCCGGCGGTCAGGGAGGCGAGCGAGGTGGTGTCGAACTGGTCGACCTCACCGGCGGAGGCGATCTGCTGGCCGTTCTTGTCGATCAGGAACACAGCCTTGGCATTGGCCTCCTGGCGCAGACGGCGCAGGGCCTCTTCCAGATGCTTGAATTCCTCTTCGAACAGCACGAAGTCGGCTGAAGACATGGGCTAACCTTTCCGGACCGCGCGAAGATACACCATCGCGGGTTGGCCGTCAAAGCGCTGATTACACGTCGGTTTCATGGCTCCCGGAACACGCGGGCGCGGTCCGGGGGATCTCCCTCATTGGGCCTCATCGGAACAGGCGCCAGCCGCCGAGAACGTCGTTCTCGGCGATCACCACCTCGCCGCCCTCGACCCGGTGCCGCAGGGGGACGGGATTGCACCCGCCGCCCCCCTTGTTGGCGTCCGTAAGCCGGAACGACTTGTCGCACTTGTTGCAGACGAGCCACTCCCCCTCGTGGCGGAACCCGCGCTTGGTCTTGGCGCAGGTCTCGTTCGCGTCGAACGCGACCTGCACCACGCCGGCGGAGTCCCGCCCGACGAGGAAGTGGACCTCCTGGTTGCCCGCGTTCAGGAACTGGTAGAAGCGGACCTGTTGCGGATCGAGCCCCGCGAGGCTGATCCGGACCTGCCCGTCGCGTCCGGGCGAGACCCGCTCGAACCCGCTCCGCCTCCCTTCGAGCACGTAGTCCGCTCCCAGGATGGCGGCTACGAACACGAGGACCACGAAGACTCCATGGATGGGCTTGAAGCGGCGCATCGCGCTATTCTGGACCAAGCCCCCGCAGGCGGCAAGCCCGGGGTCGTCCGGGAGCCGTTCAGCGGGCCGCCGTCTGCCGCGCCCGGACCCCGCGCGGGTCGCGGCCGAAGGCCCGGAGCTGGCCGCAGGCGGCGCTCACGTCGTCGCCCCGCCGGCGGCGGACCGTGGCGATCAGGCCGCGCTCGCGCAGGCGCCGCTGGAAGAGATCGACGCGGCCGTCGTCCGGCGGCGCCATGCGCTCGCCGAGCACCGGATCGGGGTTGATCGGGATCAGGTTCACCTTCGCCCGCACGCCGTTCAGGAGCCTGGCCAGGCGGTCGGCGTCCTTCGGATCGTCGTTCACGTCCCGGATCAGGATGTACTCGAAGGTGATCTTCCGCCCCTTCTCCAGCGGGAAGCGGCGCAGGGCCGCCAGGAGGTCGGCGAGCGGCCAGGTGCGGTTGACCGGCATGATCTCCGAGCGCCGGGCGTCGTCCGGCGCGTGGAGCGAGATCGCCAGGTTCGGCCGGCGCTCCCAGGCGGCCAGCTCCTCCAGGCCGGGCAGGATGCCGACCGTCGAGACCGTGATCCGGTGCGGCGAGATCCACTCGGTCAGGATGTCGAGCGCGGCCTTGACGTTCGGGAGGTTCAGCAGCGGCTCGCCCATGCCCATGAAAACGAGGTTCAGGCCCTCCATCGGCAGGCCGCGGTCGGCCCGGATGGCCAACACCTGGCCGACGATCTCGCCCGCCGTGAGGTCGCGGCCCGCGCCCCAGTAGCCGGTCACGCAGAACGCGCAGGCCAGCGCGCAGCCCGCCTGGCTGGAGATGCAGAACGTGCGGCGGTCGCGGTCCGGGATGTCCACCGCCTCAATGGTCGCGCCGTCGTGGAGGCGGAAAAGGTACTTGCAGGTGCCGTCCGAGGCCAGGCGGCTCTCGGCGACGTCCGGGTACCCGAGGCGGAAGCGCTCCGAAAGCTTCGCGCGCAGGTCCTTGGACAGCTCGGTCATCTCCGCGAAGTCGCGGACCCCGCGGTCGTAGAGCGCCTGGTAGATCTGCTCGACGCGGAACGGGCGGTCCACGACCTCCGCGAGCGCCTCGCCGAGGCGCTCGCGGGTCAACCCGAGGAGGTCGGGCTTGAGAATCGGCTGGATGGTTTCCATGGTCCGTGGTGCCGGCCGGTCCGGCGCGGGGACTCAGGTTGTCGGCGTGCGCCGGCGGCGCAGGCGCCGGGTGGGGTCGATCCCGATCGAGCGCAGGAAGGAGAGGTCGCGGCCGTCGATCTGGAAGACCGGCTCGGACCCGGACGAGAAGCGCGGCGCGGTGAGCGACAGCGGCTCCTCGACGCTTTCCCGCTTGCAGTCCACCAGCAGGTAGAGAGCGTAGCCCTCCTCCCGGAACTTGCGCAGCGTCCGGTTCACGTCCTGCGATTCGGAGATCGCGTCGGACAGGGCGCGGCGCAGGTCGCGGAGCATCTGGTGAATCTTCTCGTCCAGCTCGATTCCCTCCCGGCCGGTTGTCCTTGGGGGCCGACGCCGGGATTATCAACCCCTGTCCCCCGGGGTGTCAAACCACGCGCGCCCAGGCTTCAACAAGCGTTTTCCCATGCCGATTCCAGGCCCGATCGTGGTAGCCTTCTGCTCTTTCCCGGAAGGACGCAGCGATGTCACAAGCCATATCCTCCGAGGCGGCCGGGCTGAGCGACTGGCTCGCGGCCGCGGGCTTCGCGGCGGACCGGATCGAGCCGCTGCAGGGCGACGTCTCCCTGCGCCGCTATGCCCGGATCGCCGGGCTTGCTCCCGGCGATACCGCCACGGCGATCCTCGCCACCTATCCGCCGGACATCCGCTCCACCTGCGGCCGCTTCCTGCGCACGTCCGGGCTCCTCGAGGAGGCCGGAGTGCCGGTGCCGCGCGTGCTCGCGTCCTCGTGCGGCGAGGGGTGGATGCTGGTCGAGGATCTCGGCCTCGAGACGCTCGCCGAGTGGGGCCGCGGCCGGCCGTGGGAGGAGGTCGGTCCGTGGTTCGAACGGGCGCTCGACCTCGCGGACCGAATCTCCCGCATCCCGGTCGCGAGCCTCGAAGGGCTGAACCCCACGCTCGACTCGGAGCTGCTGAGCAAGGAGCTGGCCCAGACCTGGGACCTCTTCCTGGAGCCGAACGGCCTGACCGGCGACGCTCCTGCGCTGCGGGACGCGCTCGACGCGATCTGCGCCAACCTCGGTGCCGAGACGCCGGTCGCCTGCCACCGCGACTTCATGGTCAGGAACCTGATGTTCGCCGGCGGCGACCTGGTGGTCCTCGATCACCAGGACCTGCGCCTGGGGCCGCCGCTCTACGACCTCGCCTCGCTGCTCAACGACACGATTTTTCCTCCGCCCACGGTCGAGGCCGGCCTGCTCGCCGGCCTCGGCTCCGCGGAGGACCGGGTCCGCTATCACCGGGCCGCGGCCCAGCGGACGCTCAAGGCCGTGGGCACCTACACCTCGTTCGCCCGGCGCGGAGCGGACCGCCACCTGCCACTCGTGCCGCCGACGCTGGCCCAATGCCTGCAACACCTAGCCAGGGTGCCGGAGAGCGCGGCGGTCGCCCGGGATCTCACCGCCGTGTGGGGCCGCGTCTGGAGTCAGGTACGGTCCGGCGGGATCTGCTAGACTGGCAAATACGGGCTTTTTCGACCCGAGGAGCGCTGATCTATGGGTGGTCTAGGCATGCCGGAGCTGTTCGTCGTCTTCCTCATCGTGATCGTGCTGTTCGGCGCGTCACGCCTGCCCCAGATCGGCAAGGGGCTGGGAGAGGGGATCAAGAACTTCAAGAAAGGGCTGAAGGGGGACGAGACTCCGGATCAGCTCGAAGAAAGGACGCCGCCCCGCACCTAGCGCCGGGACGGCACAGGGGGCTGCCTGAATGGCACGTCCCTCAGGAGCTGGCCCTGGAAAGCGCCGCGAACGGGTCGCGGCCCGCTCCCGCCCTCTCCCACGCCGCGTCCGAACGCTCGCGGTACAGCTCCAGCACCCGCCGGACGTACTCCTTCGTCTCCCGGAACGGCGGCACCCCGCCATAGCGGGCCACGGTCGAGGGTCCCGCGTTGTAGGCGGCCACGGCGCGCTCCAGGTCGCCGTCGAAGTCCTTGAGGAGCCGGCCCAGATAGCGGCATCCGACGTCCAGGTTGACGTGCGGATCGTTGAGATCGGTGGCGCCGTAGAGCGCGCCGGTGGCGGGGAGGACCTGCATCAGGCCCACCGCGCCCCGGGAGGACACGGCGTCGCGGGTAAAGTGGGACTCGACCTGGATGATGGAGGCCACCAGCAGGCCGTCCACGCCGTGCCGCCGGGAGATCCGCCAGATCTCGGGGCCGTACGGCAGCCCGGCGAGCTGCTCGCGGCGGGCGGCCTGCCCGGCTTCGGGAGAGAGGAGGCCGAGTCTCTGCGGCTGCCGGGTCAGCGCCGCGTCGAGGTCGGAGTCCGTGAAGACCCGCGGACGCTCGGTCCGCGACTGGACGACCCATTGGGCCAGCTCGCGGATTTCATCGCTCTCCAGGGAAGGGTTGGGGATGACCCGGTTGGGATCCGGGATAGCGGTGTCGGACGGAGTGGAGTTGAACGCAATCATCAGGAACAGCATCGTCGCGGACACCGTGAACGGCACGCGTCTCGGTTTCATGGCCGGCCCTCCTCGGGACTTCGCGGTCGCACGGTGAGCCCGCAGCCCAGCCAGAGCCGGGAGGGGCTATGAACAGAAAACAGCACGAACCGCCCACGATTTCCTTCGCGGGCGGTTCCCGTGATACTGCCTGTTTTTAATGCAGGATCGATGCCAGAAATTCAGTCTGCGGGAGGAATGAGCTTGCGGCGCGCCGACTTGCGGCCATTGAGCCCGAGGTCCTCGACCGCGATGCCGAGGTCGGAGAGCTTGTTACGGAGCGTGTTCCGGTGGACTCCCAGGGATCGCGCCGAGCGGCAGAAGTTGCCCCGGTTCGACTTGAGGGAGGCGACGATGAACTGCCGCTCGAACTCACGGCGCGCCTGTTCCAGGGTCACGCCGCGGCGGACGAGCTCGTCGACGATCAGCAGAAGACGTCCGTTCAGGTTTTGTTCGGCCAAGAGGGTGTCCTCGCGCGCGATAAGGAAAGATCCAGACTACCACAGACCGGGCGCCGGGGCGCCCGGTCCGCGCCTACGGACGCCGGGTCATTTGGGCTCGAGCCGGTCGCCGACGAAGATGGCGTAGCGCGATTCGAGGATCTTCGCGACGGACGAGGTCCTGTGCACGGAGAGCACGGCCAGCTCGCCGACCACGATCGGCGGCAGGCCGTCGTGGTTCATGCGGTAGATGGTGAACATGTCGCCGGGCGTGACCTCCTGGTCGGAGCCGCGGTCGATGTAGACCACGTGGTCCTCGGCCAGGGAGACGAGGTTGTCCTGCGAGAAGAGGATGACCGGGGAGCCGCGCAGCTCGTCCTCGGTGGACGGGTAGTTGAGGGGCCGCAGCGCCGTCGGGCGGCCCAGGGGGACAGGCTCGGGCTCGAAGGCCTGGAGCTGCTGGCCGACCAGGATCGGGTCGCAGGAGTGGACGATCTCGCCGATGGCGGTGTCCTCCTGCACCGAGAGCACCCGGATGCGGCCGACGTAGTGGTAGAAGCGCCCCGCCACCTGGTTGGTCACCGGGTGGACGACCTGGCGCTCCGGCTCCACCACGGTGAACAGGGTGCCGGGGGTCATGCCGCGGGCGCGCCCGCCATCCAGGTAGACGATGTCGCCGGTGGACAGGTTGTACTTGACCGTGCCGACCCTGCCGTACTGGCCGCGGAAGCCGTAGCTCGCGCCGAGGTCGAGGTTCGGGCCGAGCGACTCGTACTCGGAGCCGATGATCGTGTAATCGAACGTCTCGTCGACGGCGCCGATGTAGCCCGTGCAGTAGATGTCGCTTTCGGCGCCGAGCGGGATCGGGGCGCCGGCCGCCTGCTCGGGGGTCAGCACGTCGCCGGTGACCTCCGGCGCGCCGGTCCCCTCCTCGGTGCCGTCCACGCCGCCGCCCTCCGTGAGGGTGTCCACGGGCGCCACCTCGAGGCCCATCACCAGCGGATCGCCGGGATAGATCCAGTGGGCGTCCAGGATGTACTGGTTCTTCTCCCAGATCTGCGGCCACAGGTAGGGATTGCCGTAGGCCTTCGCGGCGAGGTCCCAGAGCGTGTCGCCGCGCTCGATGATGTGGACCTGGGCCCCGGCCGGCGGCTGGGGCGGATCCCAGGCGGTCCAGTGGTCGCCCACGAGATGAAGGTCCTGGGGCGGTCGGTCGGCGGCCGCAAGAGCGGTCGAGCCGAGCACGATGGCAGCTAGGACGAAACCGGAAAGCCGCACTCTCATGAGGGCCTCCTGAACGCCAAGGGAGGAAGGCATAGTGAATTCGCTATGCCCTAAGCTACAGGGCCTGCTTGCGCCTGTCAAGTTTACCGCAAGAAGCCTCAAGTTTTGCTTGAGACTTTCAGGTGGATCTCCCGAAGATTTCAGGGAAGCTTGGCGCGGCGCTCCTGCGCGACCGAGGCCGCGGCCGTGCCCGGGAAGCGCTTCGCCAGCTCCTGGTAGGCGGCGCGGGCGCCGTCGACGTCGTTCAGCGCCTCCAGGGACTGGCCGGCCTTGAGCAGGGCGTCGGGCACCTTGTTGCCCTCGGGGAACTTGGCGACGGTCTCGCGGAAGGCGGCCAGGGCTCCCCGGTAGTCGCCGCGGGAGTAGCGGCACTCGCCGATCCAGTACTGGGCGTTGTCGGCGAGCTCGCTCTTGGGGTTGCCCTGGAGGAAGCGCTGGAAGCTGGTCTCGGCGTCCACGTAGTGGCCCTGGTGATAGAGGGTGTAGCCGCGGTCGTAGAGGGCCTGCGAGGTCGGGGAGAGCACCTCGGCCTCGGCGGAGCCGGAATCGGAGGCCGGGGGCGCGGCCGGCTGCGGCGGGACCGGTCGGGACGGCTGCGGCTTCGCCGGAGCCGGCAGATCGATGTCGGCCTCCTCGATCTCCTCCTCGTCGTTCTGCGACCCGGTGGACGGCGCGGTCCGGGTCTGGGGTCGGGCCGGGGCCGGGGGCGTCACCGGCGGTGTGGTGGTCCTGGGCGTCGTCTGGACCGGCGGCTGCTGGCGCGGGGGGGGCTGGACCGCCTGGGGCTGGCTCCGGGGCCGGGGGGGGGGCGCTACCGGAGGAGACGTCGTGGTCGCCGTGGTCCGGACCGGTTCGGGCCGTGCCGGCTCGATGCGGGCCGGAGCCGGCGCAGGCGCCGGGGACTTGATGCCGAGCTGCTGGCGCAGGCGCGCCATCTCCACCTCGTTCATGGCCGCCTGGCGCTGCAGCTCCACGACCTGGGTCCGCAGCCTCAGGACCTCCTGCTCCAGGGCCGAGGTGTCCGCCGGCCGCAGAGGGTTGCCGGCGCAGCCGGCGAGAAGAACGGGGAGGGCGGCGACGGTCAGGGCGGCCAGGGCAGCGTGCTTCATGTCTGGGCTCTCTTCTCCGGAATCTCGGCCAGGAAGGGGCTCTGGGGGAACTGGGAGCGGAGCTGGTCGAAGGTCTTCTTGGCCTCCTCCGGCTTGTCGCCCAGCTCGTAGGCCATCCCCAGGTTGTACATCGCCTTGTCGCGCTCGGGATACTGCGGGTAGTCGCGCAGCAGGACCTCGAAACGCTGGACCGCCGCGATCGGCAGGCCGTAGCGCAGGTAGAAGCGGCCGACCTGGAACTCGTGCTCGGCCAGGTTGTTGCGCACCAGGTTGATCTGCTCCTGGGCCTGGGCCGCGTACTCGCTCGTCGGGTAGAGCCGCCCCAGCTCCTGATAGGCCTGGAGCGCCTTGCGGGTGACGGTCTGGTCGCGATCGGGCCGCTCCATCCGCTTGGCGAGGCTGTTGGCGATCTGGAACTGGACGTAGGCCGCCTGCTCGGAGGTCGGGAACCGGTTCAGGTAGTCCCGGTACTTGGCCTCGGCCTGGACGTAGTTGGTGGTGCCGCCTTCCTGATAGTAGGTGTCCGCCGCCAGGAGCAGGCCCTCGCGCCCGATCGGCGAGTTGGGCTCCACCTCGAAGGCATGGGTGAAGTACGGCCGGGCCTTGCCGTACTTCTGGTTCGCGAGCAGCGCCTTGCCCTGCGCGAGCGACTCTTCGGCGGAGAGCTTGAGGAGCGGGTCCTCGATTCCTCCGCTCTTGCAGCCGGCCAGCGCCAGGAGGAGCACGGCCAGCGGAAGGACGATTCGTTTCATACGGTCTCCGGCGGAGCGAGGCTCCGCAGCTCCTTCATCCTGGCAACCGGGTCTTCGGCAGCGAAGATTCCCGATCCGACGATGCAGGTGTCCACCCCTGCGGCCAACACCCGGCCCATGGTATCGCGATCGATGCCTCCGTCCATGGCGATGTCCACCCGGAGGCCCCGGCGGCGGACCATCTCCCTCAGGCGGCGCGCCTTGTCCAGGGCCCGCGGCAGGAACGGCTGGCCGGCGAAGCCCGGATTGACGGACATCAGGAGGACGAAGTCCGCCTGGTCCAGCACGTCCTCCAGCAGCTCCACGGGGGTGGCCGGGTTCAGGACCACGCCGGCCTCGGCGCCACCCTTGCGGATGTGGGTCAGCAGCCGGTCCAGGTGGACCGCCGCCTCCCAGTGGACCCCGACCCGCGCCGATCCGGCCGCCAGGTAGTCGTCGATCAGGCGGTCGGGATTGCTGACCATGAGATGGACGTCCATGGGGATCTTCGTGCGCCGCTTGAGCGCCTTGATCACCGGGATGCCGAAGGTCAGGTTGGGGACGAAGTGGCCGTCCATGACGTCCACGTGGATCAGGTCCGCGCCGCCCTGCTCGCAGAGGGCGAGGGCGCCGGCGAGGTCGGCCAGGTCGGAGGCGAGGATGGATGGGGCCAGGCGCATCAGGGCGTTCTCTCCGTGGGGGTCGCGGGAGGTGTCGGGGTTGTCGGCGCCAGCGGCGCCTCGGACGGCGGCGGGGTCGCCGAGTCGGTCGGCGTCTCCGCGGTGGCCACCACGAGCGAGATGTCGTCCTGCCGGGTGAGCGGGTGGCCGGGGAGCGGGAACTGGCGCAGGATCACGCCGGCCGCGACGCCCTCGTAGCGCTCGTACTTGACGCTGCCGAAGCGGAAGCCGTGCTGCTCGAAGTACGGCCGGATGCCCTCGTAGTCGTGGTAGACCAGGTCCGGCATGAGGTAGCGCTCGTTCGCCACGGACAGGGCGACGAGCACATTGACCGGCGTCGAGGGCGGGATGGTCGAGCCCGGCGACGGGTCGGTGGTCACCACGGAGCCGGTGGCGAGGGTGGTGCTGTAGGCGCCGAGGATGGTGCCGACGGCGAGTCCGCTGCCGGCGAGCGCGGCCTGGGCCGCGGGCAGCGGCCGGCTGGCCACCTCGGGCACCTCGACCCTCTGCGGCCCCAGGGACAGGACTACGGTCACCCCGCTCCCCCGCTTGACCAGGGTGCGGGCGTCGGGGTTCTGGCGCAGGATCTTCCCGGCCGGCACCTTCTCGTTGTAGCGGCCCTCGTTCTCGATCCCCCGCAGGCGGAGGCCCTGGTCGGCCAGCCGCGCGGACGCGTCGGCCTGGGTCAGCCCCTCGACCGGCGGCACCGTGGTCACCCCGCTGCGGACGAACAGGCTGAACGAGGTGTAGGCCGCCAGCCCGAAGACCAGCAGGATCACGACCCCGTAGGTCAGGTAGACCAGCAGCCGCACGAGCTTCGCCATAGGCGGGCAGTCTACCAAAGCGGCATACAATCCCGCGCATGCCGGAGCCTGTCTCAGTCACTCTTCCACCTCTCGGAGCCCACGTTTCGGTCGCGGGCGGCATGGCGAGCGCCTTCGAGCGCGCCGGCGACCTGGGCTGCGACGCCATTCAGATCTTCGTCAAGAACGCCAACCAGTGGCGCGCCCGCGACCTGGAGGAAGACGAGGCGATCGCCTTCCGCGGCGCGCACGCGGCGAGCGCCGTCGGTCCCCTGGTCGCCCACGCGAGCTACCTGATCAACCTGGCGGCCACGGACCCGGCCATCCTGGAGAAGTCGCTGGACGCGCTGACCGACGAGCTCCTGCGCTGCTCGCGCCTGGGCGTCCACGGCCTGGTCCTCCACCCCGGCGCGCACCTGGGCGCGGGCGACGAGGCCGGGATCGACAAGGTCGCGGCCTCGCTCGACGCGGTCCTGGGCGACCTGCCGGACGTGGCGACCCGGGTGCTGCTCGAAAACACCGCCGGCCAGGGGAGCTGCCTGGGCTGGCGCCTGGAGCAGCTCGCGGCCATGCGGGAACGGGTGGCGGAGCCGCCCCGGGTCGGCTTCTGCCTGGACACCTGCCACGCCTTCGCGGCCGGCTACCCGATCCACGAGGAGGCCGGCTTTCTGGAGTTCTGGGACGAGGTCGAGGAGAGGCTGGGGCTCGACGCGCTCGGCTGCCTGCACCTGAACGACTCGGTGAAGCCGTTCGGCTCCAGGCGCGACCGCCACGCCCATATCGGCGAGGGCGAGATCGGGCTCGGCTGCTTCGAGCGCCTGCTCACCGAGCCGCGGCTGAAAGCGGTCCCGATGGTCCTGGAGACCGAGCCCGGCGACGACATGAAAGGCCATCGCCGGGATCTGAAGACGCTGTGGGGACTGGTCGGTCTGAAGCCGAAGAGGAAGCGCGCCAAGCGGCGGTGAGGGCGGTCTCCCTCTCCCCCGGCACGGGGGAGAGGGCCGGGAGAGGGGGAACGGGATCAATTCACCCACTTGTCGATCAGGCCGTTGATCACCGACTTCGGATAGCTCTTCGTCGGCGATGGCAGGGCCTTGAGGGCGCTGTCCACCTGGCTGAAGGCGTCCGCGACCGAGGCGACCGGGTTCGAGTACAGCCGCACCCGCTGCCGGCGGTCGACCACCACCATGGCCGGAGCGTAGGGCTTCCCCTCCTCGGTCGGCGCGATCCCGTAGGCCGCGGCGAAGTTGCGGTCGTCGTGGAGCAGGGGAAAGAGGAGCTTGCGCTCCCGCTGCAGTTTCTTGAGGTCGTCGAGCGGGACCGGCGAGACCGCGAGCACCCGGACCTGGCGCTTGACCAGGGAGTCCAGTTGCGCGTTCAAGGCGTCGAGGTCGCGCCGCACGCGCTCGCTGGCGGGATCGGCGAAGAAGTACACCACCAGCGCCGTCCGCACCACCTCGTCCTTCAGCATCAGAAGGCACTCTTCCGTCGAGCTCAGGTCAAAATTCGGCGCTTCGTCGCCGATGGAGATCGGACCGGGCATGCTCTCTCCTATTGATTTACGCCGCCTCCGGCTCAGGAGCCGGGCAGGAACTTCGCCGGGAGATGTTTCATCAGGTCGAACCATATCACCACGAACATCAGCAGGAGGATCATCACGAAGCCGACCTGGCTGATGACCTCCTTCATGCGCAGCGGCAGGTCGCGGCGGATCACCTCCTCGACCATCAGGATGGAGATCTGGCCGCCGTCGAGGATCGGGATCGGCAGGAGATTCATGACGGCGATGCTGATGCTGAGCAGGCCCATCAGGTAGAGGAGCTGCTTGAAGCCCATGCGGGCGGCCTCGCCGGTCTGCACCGCGATGCCGATCGGCCCGGAGAGCGCGCTCTTGGCCGAGACCTCGCGCGTGAAGATCTTGCCGATGACGTAGAACGTGCCCTTGACCACCTGGATGTTGTACTTGACGCTCTGGACGATCGCGTGGCCCGGACTGTAGCGCTGGAAGAGGCCGATGCCGACGCCGATGCGGCCCGCCTTGTCCTTCTCGTCGAGCCGCGGGGTGACGGTGAGGGTCAGGAGCTTGCCGTCGCGCATCACCTGGACCTCGGTGGGCTGGTTGGCGCGCTTGCCGATCTCGGCCACGAAATCGCGGTCGAGGGCGACCGGTTTGCCGGCCAGCGTGCGCACCTCGTCGCCGGCGCGGAAGCCGGCGGCCTGGGCGGGGCTGTCCTTGAGCACCTGCGTGATCTGGGGGCGGAAGAGCGGGTTCAGGCCCGCGAGGTCGCCGCTGTCGTCGCGCGGGTTGCGGGTGGGCGTGAGCTGGACCTGGAACACCTTGTCGCCGCGCTTGACCCCGACCGGCACCGGCCGGCCGGGCGAGGTGATCAGCTCCATCATCACCTCCATCCAGTCGTCGACCGCCTTGCCCTTCACGGTCACGATCTGGTCGCCGCGGTGCAGGCCGGCCTGGGCCGCGGACGAGCCGGCGTCCACCTCGCCGATGACCGGCGGGATGGAGGTCAGGTTGGTCACCTCGATGCCGACCATGAAGAGGCCGGCGAAGATCGCGATGGCCAGGATCACGTTCATGACCGGGCCGGCGAGGTAGACCAGGATGCGCTGCCAGCGCGGCTTGCTCAGGAACTCGCGCGGGTCGTTCCCGGTCGCCTCCTCGATGTTCTCGCCGCCGAGCCGCACGTAGCCGCCGAGCGGGACCGCCGCGACGCGGTACTCGGTCTCGCCGCGCTGGACGCTCCAGAGCTTCCGGCCGAAGCCGACGGAGAAGGTGAGCACCTTCACGTTGAAGGCCTTGGCGACCAGGAGGTGTCCGGCTTCATGGACGACGATGATCACGCCGAGCGCGAAGACGAAGGAGAGGATGGGGATGAGGAGGTTCATCATGGACGAGCCCTTTTGAGACGTGACCGGTAAAGATTCCCGATTGTATCGAACCGCTGTGGGCTGCGAGGCATTCCCCAGCCAGACTAGCGCAGGGGGAGCGGGATGCCGTCGATGCCGAGCACCCAGAGGCCGAGGAGCAGGACCGGGCCGGCGAACAGCATGGCGTCGAGGCGGTCGAGGATCCCGCCGTGCCCCGGCAGGATGTGGCCCGAGTCCTTGACGCCGGCGCCGCGCTTGATCATCGACTCCACCAGGTCGCCGACCTGCGCCGCCAGGGCGGTCAGCGCCGCGACGGCCAGCAGCTCGGGATCGACCCGGCCCAGCTTCCAGTAGCTCCAGACCGCCGCCGCCGCCACCGAGGTGACGAACCCGGCCGCCGCCCCCTCCCAGCTCTTCTTCGGGCTGATGACCGGCGCCATCTTGTGCCGGCCCACCGCCGACCCCACGTAATAGGCCGCCGTATCCCCGAGGAAGACGATGGCCATCAGGAGGAAGACGAGCCAGGGGTCGGCCTGCTGCAGGTAGTGCAGGCTCGCGATCGGCAGGGCGAAGTAGAGCGAGCCGAATCCCAGGATGCCCAACGCATCGAGTGTCTCGACGAGCGGAACCCGGGACAGGAGGAGCAGACTGGAGAGGCCGACCGAGAGCAGCAGGCCGCCGGCGAACAGGTGGAGCCGCGGGTCGAGCAGGGCGCCGCCCTCGAACAGCGAGGCGCTGACCGCGAGCGCCGTGAGCGGCACGATGGCCAGGAGCAGGAGGAGCGGCGCGTGCGGAGCCCGGCCGCGGACGATCCGGATGTACTCGTAGACCGCGACGTCGACCAGGAGCGCCACGAGCGCGAACCACCAGGCCCCGGGCAGCTTGAACAGGGCGAGGAGGGCGAGAGGGGTCAGGACCGCGGCGGTGAGGAGCCTCTGCATTGGCGATGGGGGGGGCGCCGCCGTCGGGAGGGATCAGACCGGACGGCGTCCGGAGCGTCCGGAAGCGAACAGGCCGACCTCTTCCGGTGTCTCCGCGGCTGTCTCGGAGGTCTTGACGCCGCCGTAGCGGCGCTCGCGGTTCTGGAAGCCGAGGACCGCCTCGATCAGGTCGCGCCGGCGGAAGTCCGGCCACAGGGTCTGGGTCACCCAGATCTCGGTATACGCGATCTGCCAGAGCAGGAAGTTGCTGACCCGCAGCTCGCCCGAGGTGCGGATCAGGAGGTCGGGATCGGGCTGGCCCGACGTATAGAGATACCGGTTGAGGGTCTCCTCGTCGATGTCCGCGTGCTTGCCGGCGGCCCAGTCGGCCACGATCCGGCGGCAGGCGTCGACGATCTCGCAGCGCCCGGAGTAGTTGAGCGCGATGTTGAAGCTCATCCCCTGGCAGTGGCGGGTCGCGTCGAGCGTGGCTTCGAGCTCGCGCACGACGCTCGGGTCGAGCTCGCGCCAGCGGCCGAGCACGTTGAACCGGATGTCGTTCTCGATCAGGTTCTCGCGCTCCTTGCGCACGTACTCCTTGAGCAGGTTCATCAGGGTCCAGACCTCGAAGCGCGGGCGCTTCCAGTTCTCGACCGAGAACGCGTAGAGCGTGAGGACCTCCAGGCCGAGCTGGGCCGAGGCTTCGACCGTGTCGCGCACCGAGGCGACGCCGGCCCGGTGCCCTTCGACGCGCGGCAGGCTGCGGCTCTTCGCCCAGCGGCCGTTGCCGTCCATGATGATGGCCACGTGCCGCGGCAGCCCTTCCAGATCCATCCGGCGGACGAGCAGCTCTTCGGGGGAGCCGGGGGGCGCGAGTTTGGACAGGTCGGCCATGCGAAGGACCCTTACGGTACCACAACCACTCTAGTTGCCGGGATAGAACACTCTTTCCAGCACCAGCCCCTGGGCTGGTGCGGTGGGGCCGGCCTCGGAACGCGGGCGGCCCTGCAGGAGCTCGCCGAGGCTCTCCGGCTCCCGCCGGCCGAGCCCGATCTCGATCAAGGTACCGACCAGAGCACGAACCATGCCGCGCAGGAATCCGTCGCCGGTGATCGAGAGCACGATCTCCTGCTCCATCTCCGTCCAGGTGGCGGCCTGGACGGTCCGAAATGGCTGGCCGTGACTGCCGCCGGCCAGGGCGAACGCCGAGAAGTCGTGCCGTCCGGGCAGGCACGCCGCCGCCAACGCCATCCGAGCGAGGTCGATTTTTGCCGGAACCTGAACCACGAACAGCGAATCGAGGGGCGAGACCACCTCGGCCCGGCTCAGCCGGTAGCGGTACTCCTTGCCGAGCGCGCTCTTGCGCGCGTGGAAGCCCTCCTCCACCTCGGCCGCCGCGAGCACACGGACGTCCTCGGGCAGGTGCGGGTTGACCCCGTGGACCAGCGCGCGCGGCGGAAGAGGGCGCTCCAGATCCAGATGCGCGACCTGGCCGCGCGCGTGGACCCCGGCGTCCGTCCGGCTCGCACCGGTCACCCGGATAGGAAGGCCTGCCAGCTTCGCGACCGCCTCCTCGACCACCTGCTGGACGGAGACGGCATTGTCCTGCCGCTGCCAGCCGGCATAGCGGGTGCCGCGGTAGGAGATGGTCAGCCGGTAGCGCATCAGCGCCTGAAGTCTTCCGCCAGCAGCGCCCAGCGCTCGTGGTCGCGCCACCGCCCGCCGATCTTGAGATAGCGCTGCGAGAGACCCTCCTTCCGGAACCCCAGGGTACGGACGAGCGCCAGCGAGGCGCGGTTGTCGGGCTGCACGTTCGCTTCGAGCCGGTGGAGCTTCAGCGTCCGGAACGAGTATCGGACGAGGAGCTGGACCCCCTCGCGGACCAGCCCCTGCCCGGCGTAGCCGGCGTGGCCGTAGAAGCCGAGGTAGGCGCTCAGGAACACGCCGCGGACGATCTCGCTCAGGTTGGCGACGCCAACCAGGGCGTCCGTCTCGCGGAGAAAGAGGAAACAGGGGAAGTACCGGTTGGAGTCGTTCCGCTCGACGTAGCGCCGGAAGCCGTCCTTCGTCGTCGGCGGGTAGACCCAGGGCCGGTGATACTTCCGGCTCTCCCGGACCAGCGACAGGAACTCCTCCGCATGGCCGCGCTCGGAAGGCCGGAGATAGACCGCTCTCCGGTCGCCAGCGTTTCCGGGGTTTTTGTTTTCGAGGAGGCCATGGGCGCTTCAGGGCGGAGCAAAGCCTAAAGTAGTGGTCGCCGAGAGGTCAATGCTCAACACTTCCTTTGCGCCGTTTCCGGGAACCGGCGGGCCCCCGGACCCGTCCAAGGAGAGAGGAAGGGCCGGCCGTGTCGGCCCGATGGTGCCGTTCTGCGATTTTTCTTTGCCGAGAGAGAGCTAAAATCGAGCCATGGCTTTCATGGAGCGCTTCTCTCCCCAGGAAGTAACCCTCCGGCCGGCGGTGCCGCGGGACGCCGAGCTGCTGCGTCAGTGGCGCTCGGAGCCGAGCGTCCGGCGTTTTCAACCTCTCAACGAGCTGCCGACCGCGCAGCTCCGGGCGGACGTGGCGAGCCAGAGGATCCCGGATCTCTACCGGGGCCGGGGCGAGAAGTTCCAGTGGATCGTGCAGGTCGGAGGCGACCCGGCGGGCTGGATCACCCTCGTGGTGAGCAACTGGGAGCACGGCCTGGCCGAGGTCGGATATGCCCTCTCGACCTCCTACCAGGGCCAGGGCGTGATGACCGAGGCCCTGCAGACCCTCCTCGACGACCTATTCCTGAACACCCTCCTGGAGCGGGTCGAGGCCCGCTGCGCCACCGAGAACCTGGGCTCGCAGCGCGTCCTGGAGAAGAACGGCTTCCAGCGCGAAGGCCACCTCAAGGGCTACTTCAAGCTTCGCGGCCGGCGGGTGGACAACTTCCTCTACGGCCTGCTTCGCGACGATTACCTGGCGATCCGGCGGGGCGAACGGTAGCCGGGTTGCGCCGACCGGCGACGACTGGTATCGTAAGGCGGAATCGAGGCTGTTCATGAGCACCCGGCCCGCCGCCAGGATCGACAGGATCGAGCCTTCCACCATCGAGGAGTTCCTCGCGTGGGAGGATGAGGACGCGCGGGTGGAGTGGGTGGATGGAAAAGTCCTCCGCATGGCACCGGTCTCCTCCCGCCACCAGAACGTCGTCAGCTTCCTGCTCACCCTTCTGACGCTCTACGTCGAGGAGCACGATCTCGGCTGGCTCACGACGGCTCCGTTCTCGATGCACCTGGCCATCCGCCAGCAGGTGCGGGAGCCCGATCTGCTGTTCGTCGCCCGGGATCGGATGGACCGGATCCGCGATCTCTATCTGGACGGCCCCGCGGACGCCGTGGTCGAGGTCGTTTCGCCGGACAGCCGCCGGCGCGACCGGGTCGAGAAGGTGGCCGACTACGAGGCGTCCGGCGTCCGGGAGTACTGGCTGGTCGATCCAAAGCTCCGCCAGGTGGAGCTGCGACGCCTGGGCGACGACGGCCGCTATAGGCTCATCGAGCCCGAGGGTGGGATCTTCACCTCGGAAGCCATCCCGGGGTTCCGCCTTCGGATCGACTGGCTCTGGCGCGAGCCGCTTCCGAAGGTCCTCGACGCCGCCCGCGAGCTGGGGCTGCTCTGAGCCTACAGCACCTCCAGGTTCGCGAACTTCGCCACCAGCTTGCGCTTGCCGGCCTTCTCGAAGAAGACGGTCAGCCGCATGTCGTCGCCCTGGCCTTCCATTTCAAGGATGACCCCGGGACCGAGGCTGGGGTGGCGGACGCGGCTGCCTCGCTTGATCGGCCGTCTCGGGACCTGGCTCTCGTCCGGCTCGGGAACGACAACCCGGCCTCTCGGAGCGGACGGGACCGGCTGCGGCCGGGACGGGACGAAGGAGGACGGCACGCCGGACCTCGGCGAGGCTGGAGCCGGGCGGTTCTCGGGACGGCCGTAGGCGGCCGGCGGCGCGGCGCGCGGCGGGGCCGCCTGGCCGAAGAAGGAGTAGATGCTCTGCGCCCGCTCGCTCGGCCGGTCTCCCAGGAAGAGGTCGGGGCTGTGGTGGACCTCGATCAGCTTGTCGGGCAGCTCGTGGAGGAACGGCGACTCCATCTGGTCCTGGTACCGGCCCGCGATGCGCCGGCGCCGGCAGCAGCTCAGGTACAGGCGTTCGCGCGCCCGGGTCATGCCGACGTAGAGCAGCCGGCGCTCCTCCTCGATGTCCTCCCGCGCGCCCTGGGAGTTGAAGTGCGGCAGGAGGCCGTCCTCCAGGCCCGCGACCACCACGGCCTTGAACTCCAGACCCTTGGCGCTGTGGAGCGTCATCAGGGAGACGCCCTTCTCCTCCTGGAGCGAGTCGAGGTCGGTCACCAGCGCCACGTGATCCAGGAAGGCGGTGAGGAGGTCCTCGTCGCCCCGGTTGTAGCTGTTCGCCTCGGTGAACTCCTGCGCCGCGGATAGGAACTCCTCGATGTTCTCCAGCCTGGCGAGGTCCTCCGGGTCGTCCTTGTCGTAGAGATTCGCGTAGTTGGTGTCCTTGAGCAGGCGGTCGAGCAGGGCCGGGAGCGGCAGCTCCTTCGAGGCCTCCTGGAGACCGACGATCAGGTCCCGGAACTTGCGCAGCGAGGTGGCACTGCGGGCCGGGAGCGTGCCGAGGTCATCCAGATAAAGGACGTCCCAGACCGGCTGGCCGAGCTGGACCGCGCGGTCCCGCAGCAGCTCCTGGGTGGACTTGCCGATGCCGCGCGGCGGCTGGTTGAAAATCCGCGCCAGGGAGAAGTTGTCGCGCGGGTTGCGCAGCACGCGCAGGTAGGCCACCAGGTCCTTGATCTCGGACCGGTCGTAGAAGCGCACGCCCCCGACCAGCGAGTAGGGGATCTCGCGCTTGAGCATCTCGTCTTCGATCGCCCGCGTCTGCGCGTTGGTCCGGACGAGCACCGCCATCTCGCCGAGCTTGTGGTTCCGGCGGAGCTTCTGGATCGTGTCGACGATCCAGTTGGCCTCGTCGCCCTCGTCGGTGGCCTTGTAGAGCTCGGCCTTGGTGCCGGCTCCCTGGTCGGTCCACAGGCGCTTGCCGCGGCGGTGGACGTTGTTCGCGATGAGCGCGCCCGAGACGTCGAGGATCGTCTGGGTCGAGCGGTAGTTGCGCTCCAGCTTGTGGATCGCGGCGCCCGGGAAGGTCGCCTCGAACTCCAGGATGTTGTCGAGGCTCGCGCCGCGCCAGCGATAGATACCCTGGTCCTCGTCGCCGACCGCGGTGAGGTTGCCTGCCGAGCCGATCAGCTCCTGGATGAGGCGGAGCTGGGCGTGGTTGGTGTCCTGGTACTCGTCGACCAGGAGATAGCGCGTGCGATAGCGGATCCGGTCGCGGACGTCGGCGTCGTGCGAGAGGAGCTTGACCGAGAGGCTGATGAGGTCGTCGAAGTCCACGCCGGAAGCCTGGCCGAGCAGCCCCTGGTAGCGCCGGTAGAGGGCGGCGACCTTCTTCTCGAAGAAGTTGGTGGCGGCCGACTCGTAGGCCGGCGGCTCGATCAGCTTGTTCTTCGCGCCGCTGATCTGGGAGAGCACGGCGCGCGGCGAGAACGCGGTCTCGGAGAGCCCTTCGGAGGCCAGCGCCTCCTTGACCAGGCCGAGCTGGTCGGAGGTGTCCAGGATGGCGAAGTCGCGCCGCAGGCCGACCCGCTCGCCGTAGCGCCGCAGGAGGACCAGGCCGAAGCGGTGGAAGGTGCCGACCGAGGTGCTCAGGGGGTGGAGACCCAGGAGGTCCTCGACCCGCTCGCGCATCTCGGCGGCGGCCTTGTTGGTGAACGTCATGGCCGCGATGTGGCCGGGGTCGATCCCCTTCTCCTCGACCAGCCAGGAGATGCGATAGGTGATGACCCGGGTCTTGCCGGACCCCGCGCCGGCCAGCACGAGCTGCGGCCCGTCGCCATGCGTGACCGCGGCGACCTGGTCCGGGTTGAGCTGCTTTTCGAGGTCGAGGGTGCTCCGTCTCACGGCGGGCAGGATAGCAAGGAAAGGGAATCCACGCCCCTCCGACCCGGTTACCCTGCTCGGCGGAGCGCTGCCCGCGCACGTATATAAGAGGTACCAAGGAGCCAGGAACCATGAAGCCGGTAGAGATCCACGACTATCTTTCGCAGCAGGTCATCGGCCAGGAGGAGGCCCTCCGCTACGTGTCGGTGGCCATCTTCAAGCATCTCCAGGGGGAGAAGTACGGCAACCTCCTGCTGATCGGCAACTCCGGCACCGGCAAGACCACGATCATGCGCGGGATCGAGTCGCTCTACAACTCGCGGGAGGACTTCCGCGAGCACCGGATCGTGCTCATCATGAACGCCAACACCCTGGCGACCGAGGAGGGGGCCGTGGACACCGGCCGCCTCTTCACCCGCCTGGAGGAGCGCGCCCGCCAGGTGCTCGGAGCCGGCGCCTCCGCGGAGGAGATCGGCCGCGCCATGGAGCGCGCCACCGTCTGCCTCGACGAGATCGACAAGGTCTCGGGCCTCCTCGGCGGCAAGCCCTACGTCACCGGCATCAACATCCAGCAGGCGCTCCTGACGCTCATCGAAGGCGAGCGGGTCTTCCATCCCATGACCGTCCTCAGGGACGGCGACGCCGACACCAACGGCGTCTGGGTCGACACCGGCAAGATGCTCTTCCTCTGCGCCGGCGCCTTCGAGACGCTCTACGACCAGATCTTCGCCCGCGTCACCTCGGCCAAGAGCGGCGTCAAGCTGCCGACCACGACCACCTATGTCAACGGCAAGATCCAGATCCGCGAGTACTTCACCCTGCGCCACCACTTCCGTCCCGAGGACCTCTTCGAGTACGGCATGCAGCCGCAGTTCCTCTCGCGCTTCGACAACGCCGTCATCCTGGAAGATCTCACCTCCGACACGCTCGCGAAGATCTTCGCCGAGCCCCGGGACAGCGTGTTCCGGGCGTCCCAGGGTTTCTTCCGCAAATACGGGATCGAGCTGGACATCACCGACACCGCGGTCAAGGCCATCGCGGAGGAGGCGTCCAAGAGCAGCCGCATCGGCGCCCGGGCGCTCAAGTCGGTCTACGGTAAGATCATCAAGCCGTTCGAGTTCGACCCCTTCTCCCGCGAGGAGGTGCAGAAGAACGGCGGCGAGATGCACAAGCTGCTCATCGACGAGAAGCTGGTCGCCACGGCTTTGAAGCCGCCCATCTGATTCCAATCCCCTGGAGGCCTGCATGAAGGATGACGCCGTCCGGCAGACCGTCGAGCGCCTGGTCGAGAAGCACGGTCCCCAGCACGCGGAGCGCATCCGGCTCGGAGTCGGGCAGGTCGCGGAGCGCTGGTGGGACGAGGACGGCGACGGCGAAGTCTTCTCCGCCTTCTGCGAGCGGAGCTTCCTCGCCGACCCGGCGGAGCTGGCGCGGACCTTCGAGCGGCTGGAGCGAGTGCTCGAGCAGGTGGACGGCCATCTCTACGAGGTGCGCCGCGAGCTGACCACGCCGATCGACGTGGACACCGGCGAGATCTCGATCGCCGACCAGTACCTGGCCAACCTCGACCTCGCCTCGCACGTCAACGAGGACCTGTTCCGGACCAAGGTCGCCTTCCTCGCGCTCCTCAACTTTCCGGTCCACTCGCTCTGCCAGCGGCTGGCGGAGGGGGCCGGCTGGGACCGCGAGACCTGGGCGCGGTCGCGCATGATGGACCGCTTCGCCCTGCGTGTGCCGGCCGCGCTCCACCAGGAGATCACCGAGGCGCTCATCCGGGCGGAGCGCTACAGCTCAAGCTACAACATCCGACTGGACCGGGTGGTGAGCCCCGATGGCCCCGATGGCGAGCGGCTCTTCCAGGAAGGCCGGCGGCTGATCAGCCACTGGGGCCTCCGCGACGAGCTCGCCTCCCACTACGCCGATCCCTCCCCGGCCGGGCTCGTCCGCCAGCGGACCATCCTGAGGATCATGGAGCGCATCGTCCGCCAGGAGATCCCGGCCGTGGTGATCGACAACCCGGACGTCCTCTGGGAGCCGTTTTCCAACACGGTCCGCCGGGTGCAGGACGGGGCCGGGGTCGAGGCCGGTATCTCGAACCAGCGCGAGCCCGACACCCGCTACGCCTGTCTTCTCGGCGTGTTCCACGCCGTGCGCAAGGTCGATCCGTTCAGCCCGGGCGAGCCGACGTTCGTCGACCGGCGTTTCAACCTGGAGCGCCAGATCCCGGAGGCGGAGGCCGAGGCGCTGCTGGTCTCGGTGCTGGAATCGCCCGAGGTCCGCGATCTGGCCCGCGCCATCCGGGCGCGCCTGGGCCGGCCGCTGGAACCGTTCGACATCTGGTACTCGGGCTTCAAGGCCCGCGGCGCCCATAATGAAGAGGAGCTGGACCGGCTGGTGCGGTCGAAGTACCCGACCGTCGAGGCGTTCGGCACCGAGCTGCCGCAGGTGCTCCAGCGGGTCGGCTTCTCGCCGGAACGCTCCCGGTGGCTCGCCGAACGGATCGCGGTCGATCCGGCCCGCGGGGCCGGCCATGCCATGGGCGCGGTCCGGCGCGAGGATCGGGCCCACCTGCGCACCCGGGTGCCGCGCGGCGGCATGGACTACAAGGGCTACAACGTCGCGCTCCACGAGCTGGGGCACAACGTGGAGCAGGTCTTCTCGCTCAACGGGATCGACCTCTGGTCGCTCTCCGGGGTGCCGAACAACGCGTGCACGGAGGCGGTGGCCTTCGTCTTCCAGAACCGGGACCTGGAGCTGCTCGGGCTGCAGACGCCGAGCGCCGAGACCCGCCGGGCGCAGGCGCTCGCCACGCTCTGGAACACCTATGAGATCGGCGGCGTGGCCCTGGTGGACATGCGGGTCTGGCGGTGGATGTACGACCACCCCGACGCCACCCCGGCCGAGCTGCGGGAGGCGACGCTCGGCATCGCGCGCGCGGTCTGGAACCGCTGGTACGCGCCGGTTTTCGGAGTGCGGGACTCGGACATCCTGGCGATCTACTCGCACATGATCGTCTACGCCCTCTACCTGCCGGACTACCCGATCGGCCACATCATCGCCTTCCAGGTGGCCCGCCGGCTGGAGGAGGGGGACTTCGGCGCCGAGCTGGAGCGGGTGACCCGCCAGGGCCGGCTGACGCCGGACGGCTGGATGCGCGGCGCCGTGGGCGGACCGATCTCGGCCCGCGCCCTGCTCGACGCGGCCGGCGAGGCCTTGGCCGCGACCGGCCGCTAGCCGCCAGGAGACCGCCCCCAACGATTTCCGCGGCTCGCGCGTCTACCTGGGTGTGAACATACCCGTGACGACGAACGCGATCCTGGACAGCGCCAAGGACGAGACCCCGGCGGAGAGGCTCGCGAAGCTCTTCGACACCCACCAGCGGCGGCTGTTCCAACTGGCCCTGCGGCTGTCCTCGGACCGGGAGGAGGCCCGCGACCTGGTCCAGGAGGCGTTCCTGCGGGCCGCCCGCCAGCCGCGCGCGGTGCCCGGGGGCGAGCCGGCCGGCGAGGCCTGGCTGGTCCGCACCCTGGTCAACCTCTGCCGGGACCGCTACCGCCGGCTTGCCGTGCGGTCGCGGGCGCGGCAGGAGCTGACCCGGGAGGAACGGCAGGGACGCCATCCGGAGGAGACCCACGTGGCCCGCGCCACCGTGCAGGCGGCCCTGGAGCGCCTGTCGCCCCGGCGCCGCGCCGTCGTCGTCCTGCACGAGCTGGAGGAGCGGCCGGTGCGCGAGGTGGCCCGGCTGCTGGGCGTGACCGAAGTGACCGTCCGCTGGCACCTGCTGGCGGCCCGCCGGGAGCTTGCGAAGACGCTCCTCGCGGAAGGAGGCCTGTCATGAATCTGAAGGACGTCCTGAGGAAGGGAGATCCCGCGGCGGACGACCCCGGGCTGAGCCCGGAGGAGATCCAGGCCATGCGCCGGACCGTGCTCGCCGCCGTGCCCGAGTCGCGGCGTCGGGCCTGGCTGATTCCTGTCGCCACGGCCGCGGTCCTGATCCTGGCCGCCATTCTAGGCCTGAGCCTGTGGCGCCAGCCCGCGCAACCCACCCGGCTCGCCAGCGAGGAGCGGGCGGTGGCGCCCTCTCCCGCGCAGCGGGGGAGGGTCGGGGAGGGGTCTTCCTCTCCGACGCCGAAAAGACCCCTCCCCTTCCCTCCCCCGCGCCAGGGCGCGGGAGAGGGCGCCACCTCCCACCCGGATCGGGAGGAGAAGGTGGTGCGGGTCCATCCACGGCCGCGGCCCGCTCCGGTCCCGAAGCCCGAGCCGGTCGAGCAGGCCAGGACCGAGACCCCACAGCAACAGATCCAGTTTTCCACCCCCGGCGGCACCCGGGTCATCTGGGTGCTCGACCGGACCGCGGAATGAATCCAGGAGACCCGAGACCATGAGAGCCTTTCGCCGACCCCTCCTCGCCGCCGCCCTGCTTCTCCTGTCCATCCCCGCAGCACGAGCGGACGAACGGGACAAGCAGAAGACCTACGACACCCGGTACGAGATCCGCTACCTGGACATCCACGCGGCCGAGAGCCTGGCCTGGGAGCAGTGCCCGGACAAGAGCGCCTGCGTGGTGATGGGCGCCCTGAACGTCGACCGCCGCGGCGGCGCCCTGACGGTCCGCGCCGACTCCGAGACCCACGCGAAGCTCGCCCGCGTGCTGGCGGAGAAGGACGCGGCCCCGCCGACCCAGACCTTCCACGTCGTCCTCCTCGCCGCCGGCAACAAGGATAGCAACCCCGCTCCTGAGCTGGCCGCGGGCGCCCGCAAGGCGCTCGACGACATGAAGGGGTTCCTGCCGTTCAAGAGCTACCGCGTGGTGGACACGTCCCTGATCCGGGTGATCCGCGACGAGACGGTCCAGGCGCGCGTGCTCGGCCCCTCGGGCAGCAACGCCACCCTGATCCTCCGGTTCAGCTCCGGCGGGGCCGACGGCAAGAAGCTCTACCTCAACACCTTCACCCTCAACGACGAGAAGAGCGGCCGTCTCCTCCAGACCGCGTTCTCCATGGACGTCGGAGAGTCGATCGTGGTCGGAACCTCCTCGGTCAGCGGCTCCGACGAGGCCCTGGTGACGATCGTCACCGCCGTGCCTTGACTCCCGCCTGAGCCCCGCCTTAGTGTCCTTGCGCCTGTCCGGGCCTAAAACCCGGACAGGCGGACGTGCGTAAAGAACGTCATTTCAAAAAGGACAGACCATGAAGAGACCGCTCCTCCCGCTCCTCGCGCTGCTGCTCGCCCTCACGGGATATCCGCTCGCCGGACAGCAGCCGCCCGCGCCGCCCGCACCCGAAGAAGGCAAGAAGGACGAACAGAAGAAGGACGAGCAGCTCCAGGAGATGGAGAAGCGCGAGCAGGAGCCGGAGGAGAACGCCGACGAGCTCAAGAAGGAGCAGCAGGAAGGCGGGAAGAAGCCGGGAGAGATCGCCACCAAGGAGGGCGACGAGGCGAAGACGGCGAAGAAGGACGAGAAGTGGGACGTCAACAACCCGCCCGAGCCCTTCAAGGAGATCACCCTCGACGTCAAGGAAGGCACCTGGCTCAGCCTGGACGTCAGCCCCGACGGCAAGGAGATCGCCTTCGACCTGCTCGGCGACCTCTACACGCTGCCGATTGGCGGCGGCGAGGCGAAGGCGCTCACCAACGACGTGGCCTGGCAGATGCAGCCCAGCTACAGCCCGGACGGCAAGCACATCGCCTTCACCAGCGACCAGGGCGGCGGCGACAACGTCTGGGTCTCCGACCGCGACGGCAAGAACCCGCGCCAGGTCACCAAGGAGAGCTTCCGCCTCCTCAACAGCCCCAACTGGACCCCGGACGGCGAGTACATCGTGGCCCGCAAGCACTTCACCTCCGGGCGCTCCCTCGGCGCCGGCGAGATGTGGCTCTACCACCGGAGCGGCGGCGGCGGCCTCCAGATGACCAAGAAGCCGAACGACCAGAAGGACGCCGGCGAGCCCGTCTTCTCCCCGGACGGCCGCTATCTCTACTACAGCCAGGACATCACCCCGGGCCCGATCTTCGAGTACAACAAGGACCCCAACACCGAGATCTTCGTCATCCAGCGCCTCGACCGCCAGACCGGCGAGACCGAGCGCTTCGTCACCGGGCCCGGCGGCGCCGTGCGGCCCACCCCGTCGCCCGACGGCAAGCTCCTGGCCTTCATCCGCCGCGTGCGGACCAAGAGCGTGATCCACCTCTACGACCTCAAGTCCGGCAACACCTGGCCGATCTACGATGCGCTCGACCGCGACATGCAGGAGACCTGGTCGATCCATGGCCTCTACCCGCGCATGGCCTGGACCCCGGACTCGAAGTCGATCGTGTTCTGGGCCGCCGGCGGCTTCCATCGCATCGACGTCGCCAGCAAGAAGGTGACCGACATCCCGTTCCACGTCCGCGCCACGAAGCGGGTCTACGACTCCGTCCGCTTCCCGGTCGAGGTGGCCCCCGACAAGTTCGACACCAAGATGCTGCGCTGGGTCCAGGTCTCGCCCAAGGGCGACCGGGTGGTCTACCAGACCCTCGGCCACCTCTACGTGCGCAGCCTGCCGGACGGCACGCCGAAGCGGCTCACCAGGCAGAACGAGAGCTTCGAGCTCTTCCCGTCCTTCTCGCGCGACGGCAAGTGGATCGTCTACACGACCTGGGATGACAAGGAGCTGAGCAAGGTCCGGGTCGTTTCGGCCGACGGCGGCGAGGGCAAGGTCGTGGTGGACGCGCCCGGCCAGTACGTCGAGCCGGCCTTCTCGCCGGACGGCAAGCAGATCGTCTTCCGGCGGGCGAGCGGCGGCTACCTGCGCTCCGAGGCCTGGTCGCGGGACACCGGCATCTACCGGGTCCCGACGACGGGCGGCGATCCGGTCCTGGTCACCGAGGAAGGCTTCACGCCGCACTTCGGCGCCGAGAACGACCGGGTCTACGTGGTGCGGCCCGGCGAGGCGACCCAACTCGTCTCGGTCGGCCTCGACGGAAAGGACGAGCGGGTCCATTTCAACAGCGAGAACGCCAGCGAGCTCCGGGTCTCGAACGACGGCCACTGGGTCGCGTTCGTCGACCACTTCAACGCCTACGTCGCGCCGTTCGCGCAGACCGGCAAGGCGATCGACATCGGCCCGGATCCCGGCGCGATCCCGGTGACCAAGGTCACCCGCGAGGCCGGCACCTGGCTGCACTGGTCCGGCGACTCGAAGGAGCTCCACTGGTCGCTCGGCCCCGAGCTCTACACGCTCGACCTCAAGAACGCCTTCAGCTTCCTCGACGGCGCGCCGGAGAAGCTGCCCGATCCGCCGGCGCACGGCGTGAACATCGGCTTCAAGGCCGAGGCCGACAAGCCCACCGGCACCGTCGCGGTGGTCGGCGGCCGGATCGTCACCATGAAGGGCGAGGAGGTCATCGAGGACGGCACGGTGATCGTCGAAGGCAACCGGATCAAGGCGGTCGGGCCGCGCGGTCAAGTTCAAGTTCCGGCCGGCGCCCACGTGGTCGACGCCAAGGGCAAGACCGTGATCCCGGGCCTGGTCGACGTCCACTGGCACGGCACCTTCGGCACCGACGACATCATCCCGCAGGAGAACTGGGTGACCTACGCCACCCTGGGCTTCGGCGTGACCACCCTGCACGACCCGTCGAACGACACGGCCACGGTCTTTTCGGCGGCCGAGATGCAGCGCGCCGGCCAGATCGTCGCGCCGCGCATCTTCTCGACCGGCACCATCCTCTACGGCGCCACCACGCCGTTCACGGCCAAGATCGACAGCCTGGAGGACGCGCTCGGCCACATCCGCCGCATGAAGGCGGTCGGGGCGATCAGCGTCAAGAGCTACAACCAGCCGCGGCGCGACCAGCGCCAGCAGGTCCTGACGGCGGCGCGGCAGGAAGGGATCATGGTGGTGCCCGAGGGCGGCTCGCTCTTCGAGCACAACATGACCATGGTGGTGGACGGCCACACCGGCGTCGAGCATTCGATCCCGGTGGCGAAGATCTACGAGGACGTCAAGCAGCTCTGGAGCGGGACCAAGGTGGGCTACACCCCGACGCTCATCGTGGGCTACGGCGGCATCTGGGGCGAGAACTACTGGTACGCCAAGACCAACGTCTGGGACGACAAGCGCCTGCTGAGCTTCGTGCCGCGGGAGATCATCGACGAGCGCTCCCGCCGGCCGGTCGACGCGCCGGACGACGAGTGGAACCACTTCAACAACGCCCGCATCGCGCACGAGCTGCAGGACCGCGGCGTCGAGGTCCAGCTCGGCGCCCACGGCCAGCGCGAGGGTCTCGGCGCGCACTGGGAGCTGTGGATGTTCGGCCAGGGCGGCATGACGCCGATGAACGCCCTGCGCGCCGCCACCCTCGACGGCGCGCGCTACCTCGGGATGGACAAGGACATCGGCTCCATCGAGACCGGCAAGCTGGCCGACCTGGTGGTGCTCGACGCCAATCCGCTCGAGAACCTGCGCAACTCGGAGTCGATCCGCTTCGTGATGCTCAACGGCCGGCTCTACGACGGCACGACGCTCGACGAGGTGGGCAACCACCCGAAGAAGCACGAGCCGTTCTTCTGGCAGCGCCAGGGGTCGTCGTTCACCGTGACCACCACCGGGAGGTCGGAGGATTGAGGCAAAACGTGCTAGCCTGATCCTACAAATCCCAGGAGGCGGCGGGTATGACCATGAAGAAGGACGGCGAAGGTCAGCAGGGGAACTATGTCTTCCGGGTCCGCGAGGACACCCGGCGCTACGTGCAGGACCTGCTCAACGAGAACGACCGCCTTCGCCGTCTCATGGCCTCGCTGGAGAGCGAGAAGGGCCGGCTCCTGAGCGAGAAGATGTCGCTCCAGGAGAAGGTCCTCTCGCTGCGTGAGGAGCTGGACCGCATCTACCACGAGCAGACCGACCTGCGCCGGCAGCTCGCCGACGTGGAGGCGGCCAACTACAAGTACTCCAACCAGTACGTCGAGGTCGAGAGCCAGAACAACAACCTGGCGAACCTCTACGTGGCGAGCTACCAGCTCCACAGCACCCTGGACCGCGGCGAGGTGGTCTCGGCGATCAAGGAGATCGTGATCAACCTGATCGGCTCGGAGGAGCTGGCGATCTACGAGATGAGCACCGACGGCACCGCGCTACGCCTGGTGGGCCACTTCGGCATCGACCCGGTCGGCTATGCCACGGTGCCGGTGGGCTCGGGCATCATCGGCCGGACCGCGGTGACCGGCGAGATCTGGCTGCCCGGCAAGGGCATGGACATGCAGCCGACGCCGCGCGAGTCGAACCTGACGGTCTGCATCCCCCTCCGGCTGGAGGAGAAGGTGGTGGGAGCGCTGGCGGTCTTCCGCCTGCTGCCGCAGAAGAGCGGCTTCGAGCCGGTGGACTACGAGATGTTCAACCTCCTCGCCACCCACGCCGCGACCGCCATGTACCTGACCAAGCTCCACGCCGAGAGCGTGGCGGGTGGAGTGAAGACCTAGCTTCGAGCGTTGCCGGGCGGCTGGCGGCTTGCTGGATCACAGTCGTCATGATACTGTCATGACGTTATGCGCCGGAAGTTCAGCACTCTTCTCGACGAAAGCCTTTACGATCGCACGCGTCAGGAGGCGAGTCGGCAGGGCAAGCAGATCGCCGATGTCGTCTGCGATGCGCTCGCCGTTTACCTCGACAGCAAGACGGCAGCCTTTGGGCCGAAGGGCGTCGTGGAGGAAAGTTGGGGCATTCTCGCCTTGCCGGCCCGGCAGGTTCGAAAGCTCCTCGTAGAAGAGGACGAGTTGCTTGACGGCTGACGACGCGAAACCGCTCTCCGAGATCCCCGCGGGAGCGAGTGTCTTCCTTGACGCAACCATCTTCGTCTACCACTTCACGGGTGCCTCGCTTTCCTGTCGCAGCCTTCTCGCCCGCTGTGAAGCCGGTGGGTTGCACGCTCTGACATCGACCCTGGTTTTGGCTGAGGTCACGCACCGCCTGATGACGATCGAGGCGGTCGCACGGGGCTTGGTCGCACCTGGCAATGTCGTCAAGAAGCTACGCGGCCGGCCGGAGATTGTCCGCCAGCTTTCCCTCTATCAGGAGCAGGTCGAGAAGATTCCCTGGATGGGAGTGGAAGTCGTGCCGCTGGATCGCCGACTGTTCCTCCTCGCCGCCGCTCTGCGCACCCGCTATGGCCTGCTGACCAACGACTCAATCCTCCTCGCCACCGCACTCGACCATGGCACCGGGGCTTTCGCATCGGCCGACCGCGACTTCGAGCGGGTTGATACCATACAGTTGTACTACCCGCCGGACCTCGAAGAATCCGGGGCTGCATAGAGCCCTCCGCATGTAGCGGAGCAACGACGACGAAACGTCAACTCTAAGGAACCCCATGAACAAGGCAGTCTCACCCCTGGACGTCGCCGGCCGGCTCATGGAGCTCTGGTCTCCGCGGGTCGTCGCCGAGGTCGACGACTCGTACGTCAAGGTGGCCAAGGTGCACGGCTCGCTCACCTGGCACAGCCACGACGGCGAGGACGAGCTCTTCTACGTCCTCAAGGGCATGCTTCGGATCGAGATGGAAGACCGGACGGTCGAGATCCGGGCGGGCGAGGCGTTCGTGGTCCCGAAGGGGGTCCGGCACAACCCTGTCGCCGAGGAGGAGTGCCTCGTCATGCTCTTCGAGCGGAAGAGCACTCTTCATACGGGCTCGGAAGTCACGGACAAGACGCGCAGCGTGGAAGAGCAGCTCCGGCCCGTTGGATAGCGCTCTTCTCCGGCCGCCAAGGGTTAGCCGAAGCCGCGGCAAGAGGGAACGAATCGATCCCCGTCCGATTTGAGACGCATCGGACAGGGAACGGTCCGTTCCCCGTTCGTTTTGCCTCTCATCGGACAGGGAACGGTCCGTTCCCCATTCGTTTTGTCTCTCATCGGACAGGGAACGGTTCGTTCCCTGTTCGTTTTGTCCCTCATCGGACAGGGAACGGTTCGTTCCCCGTTCGTTTTGTCTCTCATCGGACAGGGAACGGCTCGTTCCCCGTTTGTTTTGTCTCTCATCGGACAGGGAACGGTTCGTTCCCCGTTCAACGGCGCATCAACGACAGTACCGCGCCAGGTCCTTCCGGTTCACCACCCGGATCCGGTGGTCCGGCTGGACCGCGATGGTTCCGCGCTGCTTGAGCTCCACGATGACCTGGTTCACCCGCTCGCGCGAGGCGCCCACGATCTCGCCCAGGTCGCTCTGGGTCAGGCGCAGCGGGATCGTCACCTGGCCGCCGGCTTCCCGGCTGCCGTAGCGCTCGGCGAGCGCCAGGATCTGCCGCGCCACCCGGCCGGCGACGTCGAGCGTGCACAGGGCCTGGATCTGCTCGTTCGCGAAACGCAGCCGGTTCGAGAGCAGCCGGACCAGGTTGTTGGCGAGCGGCGTCATCGTGCGCAGGCAGGTCTGGAACGTGGTCCGGTCCATCCAGAGGAGGCGCGACTTCTCCGTCGTCACCACGTTCGCCGAGCGGCCCGAGGTGTCGATCAGGCTCATCTCGCCCACCGTATCCCCTCGGCCGAGGAAGGCCAGGATGACCTCCCGGCCGTCCTCGTGGGAGACGTAGATCTTCACCGTCCCTTCGAGGATGACGTAGACCACCTCGCCCGGCTGCTCCACGGTGATGAAGTTCGTGCCCGTGGCGACCGAGGAGGAGCGCAGCAGGCCGTTGAGGTGGCTCAGGTCCTCGGGCGTCAGCCCCTGGAAGAGCTCCAGCTCTCCCAGGGTTCGCGGATCCTCGACGGCCGGCATTGAGCCATTCTATCGCCCGAGCAGCGAAGCCAGCACATCGACGCCCCGCCCGACCACGTCCGGCGGCGCGGCGGTGAAGCAGATCCGGATGTGCGTGGGGTACGGTCCGAAGCTCGGGCCGGGCGCCGCGAACAGGCCGCGGTCCACGCAGTCCTCCAGGAAACCGTTCAGGCCGCGCTCGTCCAGGCGGTCGGCGACGTCCAGGAACAGGAACGTGCTGCCCTGCGGCGGATCGATGCCGAGCCGCGCCGCGGCGTGGTTGCCGGCCTCCTGGTAGACCTTGCGCGCGTTCGCGATCCAGGCCGCGCCCGGCCCCTGCAGCACCCTGAGGGCCGCGATCTGGGCGGCGGTCGGCGTGCTGTAGAAGCTGTGCAGGCCGATCTTGCGCAGCTCGTCCACCGCCCGGGCCGGGCCGAGGACCCAGCCGCAGCGGTTGCCGGCCATGCCGTACGCCTTGGAGAAGGAGTGCGAGGCGAAGGTGCGCTCGGGCGCGAGCGGCCGGATGTGGGTGTGCTCGCCGTCGTAGACGTAGTCTTCGTAGACCTCGTCGGCGATGATCCAGAGGTCCTCGCTCTCGGCCCAGGCGACCAGCGCCTCGAGCCAGGCGCGCGGGATCGTCCGGCCCGCCGGGTTGCTCGGGGTGTTGATGTAGAGCGCCACGGTGCGGTGGGTCTTCCTGGCGCGCACCGCCTCGACCGCGGTCTCCGGGGAGTCGACCGCGCCGAAGAACGGCACGTCCACCGGCACGCCGTGGAAGGACTGGATGATGCCGGTGATGAGCGGCCAGTGCGGCGCGAGCTGGAGCACCTCGTCGCCCGGCGAGAGGATGGCGCCGGCCACCGCGCCAAGGCCGCCGGTGGCGCCGGTCGTCACCAGCACGTTGTCGCGCTCGGTCGGGACCCCGGTGCGCTGCCGGGACTGCTCGACGATGGCGTCGATCAGCGCCGGCATGCCCTGGGGCGCGGCGTAGCGGTGCATGCCCGGGTAGTCCGCGACGTGGAGGTCCTCCATGCGGGCCCCCTCCGCCGGTTCCATCCAGGTGTCCCCGACGTGCAGCGGGTAGACCTCGCCCTTGTAGCTGGCGAGCTTGTGGGCCAGGGCCGAGTAGACGTTGCCGGCGATGTCCTGCACCGTCGGCGAGAAACGAGGGTATCGGGGCATGGTCGTCTCTTCCTCAGAAAGCGATGATCAGTCCCGCGGACGCCTCGCCCTGGTACAGCCCCTCGTCGGATTCGAAGCGGTCGCCCCGCCCCTCGAAGCCGGTATCGAGGTCGACCCAGTAGCCGCGCCCTTCCAGCCGGAGGCCGATGTTGGGCGAGAAGAGGAGCTTCACGCCGCCGCCGAGGTTGCCGGAGAAGCGGTTCTCGGACTCGACCTCGGGGAAGTCCGGCGCGATCCGCGCCAGGCCGACGCCGCCGGAGACGAAGCCGATCACCTGGCCCGGACCCCACTGGTAGAGGAAGCCGGCGTTGAGGTAGTCGACGGTCACGTCGCCCAGGTTCGTCTCGGGCGTGAACAGGCCCTCGTCCACGATGAACGAGCTGTTCTGGCGGTTGGCCAGGAGCTCGAGCTGCCAGTTCTCGGTGAGCGGGATGTCGAAGATGAGGCCGAAGGTGGCGCTGTCGTCCACCCGGACGTCGAGGTCCCGGTCGAACAGGTCGCTGTTGGCGGTGAGCTCGCCCTTGAAGCGGTAGCCGACCGTCGGAGTGAGCTCGAAGCGGCGGGTCTGGGCCTGAGCCATCTCCGGCAGTGCCGGCAGGAGCAGAAGAGAAAGAAGGAAGATCGCTTTGCGCATCGTGTGCTCTCCTTGAATGCGGGGCAGGGCCCCCGATCGCGGTTGTATCATGGACCCGATGAGCGCCCAAGAGACTTCCGCCGTCCTGATCGAGGTGCGCCGGCTGCCCGAGCAGCGCAGCCTGCGCCTGACCTGGAGCGACGGCCATTCCGCCGAGTACGGGTACGACTACCTGCGCGGCTGGTGCCCCTGCGCCGGCTGCCAGGGTCATACCTTCCTGAAGATCCGCTATCAGCCGCCGGCCTCGCCGGTGACGGTCGAGTCGATCAAGCCGGTCGGCAACTATGCGATCTCGCTGGCCTTCTCGGACGGCCACGGCACCGGGATCTACCGCTTCGACTTCCTGCGCGAGCTCTGCCCCTGCGGGAGCTGCGGCGCTACGGGAGGTCCTCCGGCCGGTTGAGGTTGAGGAACAGTCTCGCCGGATCGCCGAAGCGCCGCAGCTCGGCCTCTTCGAGCCGGCGCACCCGGAGCCCCGGGGCTTCCGGCAGGCTCCACAGGCTCAGCTCACCTCGAGAAACCCGCTCCTCCAGGACTGCCAGCGCGGCCGGTCCATAGAGGGCGCAGAGCGGCTCCGGTCCGCCGGACCAGCCCGGAATTGCCAGGTCGGCCTCGGAGCCGGCCAGCTCCTCCAGGAGCGGCACCGTCACGAACGGCAGATCCACGGCCAGCGCCAGGAGAGCCCGGCCCGGCCGCGCCCGGGCCGCTCCGAGAACGCCGGCCGCCGGACCCCGGCCCGGGCCGTCCGGGATTCCGCCGAGCCTTCCGGCGTCCGCGACCAGCACCTCTTCGCAGACCTCCCCCAGGCGCCGGGCGGCGCGGGCGAGGAGCGTCTCGCCTTCGATCTCCAGGAGCGCCTTGTCCCGGCCCATGCGGCTGGAGGCGCCTCCGGCCAGAACCACCCCCACCGGCCGTGGTAGCATGCCCGGCGATCTTGAAACAGGAGGAACCGACATGAACCTCAGCATAGCCGTAGCCTGCATCGTCCTCGCCATGGTCGGCGCGGGCGCCGCCAACGCCGCAGACACTCAGGCCCCGAAGGCCAACCCCCGCGTCGCCCTGGAGACCTCCAAGGGCAGGATCGTCATCGAGCTCTACCCGGACAAGGCTCCGAAGACGGTCGCCAACTTCCTGCAGTACGTCAATTCCGGGTTCTACAACGGCGTCATCTTCCACCGCGTCATCCCCGGCTTCATGATCCAGGGCGGCGGATTCACGGCCGACATGACCCAGAAGGAGACCAAGGGCTCGATCCAGAACGAGGCCGACAACGGGCTGCGCAACGACCGCGGCACCATCGCCATGGCCCGCACCGGCGACCCCCACAGCGCCTCGGCCCAGTGGTTCATCAACGTGGCCGACAACCGCTCGCTGAACCACACGGGCAAGACCCAGCAGGGCTGGGGCTACGCGGTCTTCGGCAAGGTCGTCGAGGGCATGGACGTGGCCGACGCGATCGTCGGCGTCCGCACCACCCAGAAGGGCCCGTACGGCGACGTCCCGGTCGAGCCGATCACCATCACCAAGGCCTCGGTAGTCCAGTGAGCTGATCCCGTTCCCCCTCTCCCCGACCCTCTCCCCCGTTCCGGGGGAGAGGGAGAAGGGAAACCGCCCCGAATCGTCTCGCCCTTACTTCTTGGTGTTCTTGCGGACCAGCACCAGACAGGCCCAGAGGATCTCGAGCTGGTCGCGGCCGAACGGCAGGTCAGAATCCCGCCAGATGTCGCGCACCGCGCTGAGCAGCTCGGTCCAGTCGACCGGGTGCTTCTTGTCGTAGATCCGCCGCATGGCCGCCAGCAGGTCGGGCACGGTCCAGATGTTCGGCCGGCGGCCGCCCAGCTCCCGCCAGGCGTAGCGCAGATGGGGCAGACGCTTGCGCGACAGCTCCTGGTCCTTGTAGCGCGCCCGCAGGCGGCCGACCTCCGGGAGCTGTTCGAACACCATGTCGTCCGGAGCGGCGTGGCTCGACAGCACCTGCCAGTGCTGCGGCACCAGCTCCTCCTTGCGGATCTGCATGACCAGCGCGTCGAAGCGCTTGACGTCGATCCCTTCGAACACGGCTCCGAGGATGGGCACGTCGGCGCCGTGGATCCAGGCCGAGATGTCTTCGTCGGACGGCAGGGCCCGGGGCGGAGCCGCCGCGGCCGCGGCAGCCTTGGCGGCGGCCGCGGCTTTCGCGGCGGCCACCTTGTCCGGATCCGGAACGGGCTTCGCCGCCGGGGTTTCGGTCACATCGGTCGTTTCGCTCATCGTCTCCTCCGACAGGGGTGCATAGTCTATACGGAGAAGACCGGAACGGCTCAGGTCCGCAGGACGTTGCGCGCCTGCAGACCCTTCGGGCCCTGGATGAGCTCGAAGCTCACCTTCTCGCCTTCGTTCAGGGTGCGGAACCCCTCCGCCACGATCGCCGTGTGGTGGACGAACACATCCTCGCCACCCTCCTCGGTCTGGATGAAGCCGTATCCCTTCGCGTTATTGAACCATTTCACCGTTCCCTGCTGAGACATGGACTGCCGCTCCTTTCTGAATCCAGGAGGTACACCAACGCCAGGGCGCTGAAAGCTCCCGGTGGACTTCGATGCAGGACGAATTTTGGAAATGGTGGCACCAACGGCGCCAAAAATCAAGGAGCCGTTCGAGCCGTCAAAAGGAGAGGAAGGATCCGGTCTGATGCTAGGAGGGATGGTGCCGAAGACCGGACTCGAACCGGTACGGGTTGCCCCACACGCCCCTCAAACGTGCGCGTCTACCAATTCCGCCACTTCGGCGCACAGACCAGGTTGTCAAACAACAAGGATCAGCGCTGAGGCTGACCCTGGGGAGCCGGCGTAGCCGGTACCGCCGGCGCTGCCGGGGTCGGAGCGGCCGGAGCCGGCGTCGCCGCCGGGGTTCCGCTCGTCGCCGGAACGTCGCCCATCACCGTGCCGCGGCGGGACTGAGGGATGCCGATCAGCAGGGTGGTGAGAATGAAGATGATGAACGAGGCGACCGTCAGCTTGTGCAGCAGCGTCGTGGCCCCGCGCGCTCCGAAGGCGGCCTGCGTGCTTCCGCCGCCGAACACCGAAAGGTCGGCGCCCTTGCCCTGCTGGAGCAGGACAACCAGGATGAGGAAGATGCAGACGATGACGTGAATCGTGTACAGCAGATAGATCACGAGACCAGAACCTCCGAAGGACACACAGGCTGACGCCCGTCAGCCGGAAGCGAGAATGATACTCAGAAATTTTTCCGGGTCAAGACTCGCGCCGCCGACCAGGAACCCGTCGAGGTCCGGCTGCTCGATCAGGCCGGGGCAGTTGTCCGGCGTCGCCGACCCTCCGTAGAGGATCGGAAAGGCCGACGCCCGCTCGCTTCCGAGCAGCTCGCCGAGCAGCCCGCGCAGCCAGGCGTGGGCCTCCTGGGCGATCTCCGGCGTCGCCGTCTCCCCGGTGCCGATCGCCCACACCGGCTCGTAGGCCAGGGCCGCGTCTCCCCGGTGGTCGAGGAGAGGGGCGCCCCCGGAAAACACCGCCCGGGTCTGGCGCTCCAGGACCTCCAGCGTCCGGCCCGCCTTGCGCTCGTCGCGGGTCTCGCCGACGCAGACCATCGGCGCCAGGCCGTGGCGGAGGGCGGCGGCGACCTTGCGCGCCACGAGGTCGTCCGGCTCGCCGTGGTCCTGGCGCCGCTCGCTGTGGCCGCAGAGAACCCAGGAGCAGCCGGCGTCCGCGAGCTGCGCGCCGGAGACGTCGCCGGTGTGCGCCCCCTTGTCGTCCGGGTGGAGGTCCTGGCCGCCGGTCGCGATCGGGGTCCCGGCCAGCTCCCCGGCCACGCCCGGGATCAGGGGGAAGGACGGGAAGATCACGACCCGGGTGCGCTCCGGGGGGTTGGCGTCCAGGCCGTCGCACAGCCGGCGGACGTGGGCCTCGGCCTCCGCCCAGAGGAGGTTCATCTTCCAGTTGGCGGCGACGATCCGGCCTCTCACCGATCTGTCTCCGGAGAGCGCTCCAGCACCTTGACTCCGGGCAGCTCGTGGCCGGCGAGGAACTCCAGCGAGGCGCCGCCGCCGGTCGAGACGTGGCCGATGCGGTCGGTGACGCCGGCCTGGGCGGCGGCGGCCACGGTCTCGCCGCCGCCGATCACCGAGAAGCCCGGGCAGTTGGCGAGCGCCTCGGCCACCGCGCGGGTGCCGGCGTCGAACGGCGGCTTCTCGAACACGCCGAGCGGACCGTTCCAGAACAGGGTCTTCGCCCGGCCGATCGCCTCGGCGAACGCCTTGCGGGTCTCGGGTCCGAAGTCCAGCGCCTTGCCGTCCGGCGGGATCGCGTCCACCGGGACGGTCCGCGCCGTGTCCGGGGCGTCGAGGCTGTCGGCCACCACCACGTCGGTCGGCAGGAGGACCTCGATCCCCTGCGCCCTGGCCTTCTCCAGGATGTCGCGCGCCATGTCGAGCCGGTCGGGCTCGTAGAGCGAGGCGCCGACGTCGTGGCCCTGCGCGGCCAGGAAGGTGTTCGCCATGCCGCCGCCCAGGAGGAGGGCGTCGAGCCGCGGCAGCAGGTTGAGCAGGGTGTCGATCTTGCCTTCGATCTTGGCGCCGCCCAAGAGCGCCACGAACGGGCGCTCGGGCTCGCCGAGGAGCCGGCCGAGGGCCTCGACCTCGCGGGTCAGGAGGCGGCCGGCGGCCTTCTGCGGCAGGCGCTCGGGCACGCCGACCACCGAGGCGTGGGCCCGGTGGGCGCTGCCGAACGCGTCGTCCACATAGGCTTCGGCCAGGGCGGCGAGCCGGTCGGCGAACGCCGGGTCGTTCTTCTCCTCCCCGGGATGGAAGCGGAGGTTTTCGAGCAGCAGGACCTCGCCCGGGTCCATCTCGCGGGCGATCTTCTCGACCTCCTCGCCGACGCAGTCGTTCGCGAAGCGCACCGGATGGCGGTAGGGGGCGAGCAGCTCGACCAGCTTGGTGGCCGCGTGCCGGAGGGTGTAGCGCGGGTCGCGCTGGCCCTTGGGCCGGCCGGCGTGGGAGGCGAGCAGCACCTTGCATCCGGCGCGGGCCAGCTCGTCGATGGTCGGGATCGCCTCTTCCAGGCGGGTGGCGTCGAGCACGTCGCCCGACTCGGAGACCGGCACGTTGAAGTCCACGCGGACGAAGACGCGCCTGCCTTTCAGGCTGCCCAGGTCCAGGTCGTCCAGGGTGTAGAGCTCAGGCATCGCTCCCTCCTCTCTCGGATCGTGTTGCCAGCCGCGCCAGAAGCTCGGCCAGGCGGTTGGCGTAACCCCATTCGTTGTCGTACCAGCCGGCCACCCGGACCAGCCCGTCCACGGCCTGGATCAGAGGGAGGTCGATCACCACCGAGCGCGGATCGCCGACGAAGTCGGACGACACCGGCTCGTCCGCGGTCACTCCCAGGAGGCCGGCGAGCGGTCCGGCCGCGGCCTCTTCATAGGCCCGCCGGATCTCCCGGGGCGAGGCTGGCTTCTCCAGGTCGGCGACCAGGTCGAGCATCGCCACGACCGGGGTCGGGACGCGCACGGCGAAGCCGTCGATCCTCCCGGCGAGCCCCGGCAGCAGCAGGCCGGCGGCCTCGGCGGCGGTGGTCGAGGTCGGGATGATGTTGAGCGCCGCGGCCCGCGACCGGCGCGGGTCGGAGTGCGGCAGGTCGAGCAGCCGCTGGTTCTCGGTGTAGCTGTGGACGGTGCTCATCAGCGCCCGGCGGACCCCGAAGCGGTCGTGCAGCACCTTGGTCATCAGCGTCAGGGCGTTCGTGGTGCAGGAGGCGTTGCTGATCACCGCCTGGCCGCCGTAATCCTCCCGGATCCCCAGGCAGAGAGTGAGGTCCACCGGGTCCTGCGGGTCGCCGTTGGCGGACAGGACCACGGTCCGGACGCCGTTTCTCAGGTGGGCGGCGGCGCGGCTCCGCGGCAGGAAGCGGCCGGTGGCCTCCACGACCACCTCGACGCCATCCCACGGGACGCGCGCCGGGTCGGGCTCCTGGAAGACCGGAAGGAGAAGATCGCCGACGCGCAGGCCGCCGTCCGCGACCTCCACCGGCAGGGAAAACCGGCCCTGGACCGTGTCGCGAGCCAGGAGCCGGGCGAGGATCGGGATGGGCACCACGTCGTTGACCGCGACCGGCGCGAGGTGGGGACGAAGATCCTCCCGCGTCAGGACGATGCGGAGCAGGGCGCGGCCGATGCGGCCGAAACCGTTGATTCCAAAGCGAAGTGGCATCGTATCCTCTTCCGGGTGAGCGACCGCGCCGGCGAGGGGGGTAGTTTATAGCAGTGTCACGCCCGGGGGGTTCGCCGCACTAGAGAGGATGGACCATAATAGTCGCCCTGAGCGAAACGACTCTTCGGGAGGAACCGACCGATGGAAATGGGCAAGTACTGCAAGGCATACGAGTTGAAGAACTTCCGGGAATACCCCAACTGGAGCGAGAAGAAGGAGAACGCCCGGAAGGACAAGAAGGAGGTCGACGGCAAGGAGGTCGAGACTGTGCGCGAGCTCGACAACGACTCCATCCTGTATCTCCAGGAGAACTACGTGGTGACGGACGGCATCTTCAAGGATGAGAACATCATCTTCGACAACGTCACCGACGAGTGGAAGGAGTTCTGTCACAGCACGATCAAGCCGACGCCCTTCGAGATCCCGGTCTACGAGCCGATCAACATCCCCGTGGCGAGCGGTGCGGAAGGTGGACAGTCGAACGGCTGAAGCAGCCTCCCCGATCATCCTCGGCATCGAGACCTCCTGCGATGACACCGCCTGCGCCGTGCTCGACGGCGATGGGCGGGTCCTCGCCTCGGTGGTGTCGAGCCAGCTCGCCGCGCACCGCCCCTACGGCGGCGTGGTGCCCGAGATCGCCTCCCGGGAGCACCTCTCCAACTGGCCGATGGTCAGCGCGGAGGCGCTGGAGCGCGCCGGGGTGAGGATGGACGAGGTCGAGCTGGTCGCGGCCACCCGCGGCCCCGGCCTCGTCGGCGCGCTCCTGGTGGGGCTTTCAATCGGCAAGGCCGTGGCTTTCGCGCTCGGCAGGCCGTTCCATGCCATCCATCATCTCGAAGGCCATCTCTACTCTCCCTTCCTGCCGCCATCCGAATCGCGGCCGGACGCCTTCGTGGGGCTGGTGGTTTCGGGCGGCCACACCTCGATCTTCCAGGTCGAGGGAGGCGCGGTCTCGACGCTCGCCGAGACCCGCGACGACGCCATCGGCGAGGTCTTCGACAAGGTCGGCAAGCGTCTCGGCCTGCCCTATCCCCAGGGTCCGAGGGTGGACGAGCTCGCCGAGCTGGGCGATCCCACGGTCTGGGCGCTGACCGTCCCGTACCCCGGCGACAACCTCTTCTTCTCCTACTCGGGCCTCAAGAGCCAGGCGCTGCTGGAGATCGAGAGGCTGGAGCGCCGGCTGGGACCGATCGACATGAGCGATCCGCCGCGGGAGGTGCTCGACCTGCTCGCCGGCTTCCGGGCCGCGGCCGTCGGGCAGGTGCTCGACCGCCTGGACCGCCTCCACCGGCAGCGCCCGATCCCCGTGCTGGCGGTCTCCGGCGGCGTGGCCGCGAACCGCCTCCTGCGCCGCGAGCTGCCCGCCTGGGCTGCCGGGCGCGGCGTGGACCTGCGGCTCGTCCCCCTGGCCTGGTCGGGCGACAACGCCGCGATGATCGCCCATGCCGCCCTCCTCCGCCACCGGCGCGGAGAGGCCGGCGACCCCTTCTCCGCCGAGGCGGAGAGCCGCATCCCCCTCTGAAACAATCACCTACCACAAAGCGTCACCCGGCGGCTGTGATGTTGACAACAGGTGTCATTCTGAGATATCTATATCTGGCAGTCTTGTTTTGCAACTCATTAGGGCTAAGCAATTTCCCCAATCCGGGCGCGTCTGGCCCAGGGTTTGCTCCGGAAGGTTTCGGGGCTTGGGGGAGGAATGACATGATTTCTTGTTCTGGGCGAAGCACCCCCGTCCGTGAGGCGGGATTCTCTCTCATCGAGTCGCTCATCGCGGCGCTCATCCTGCTGTTCATCGCGCTGGGGCTGATCCCCCTGTTCGCGCGCTCGCTGCGCGACAACACCGCGGGCAACGACTCGACCCAGGCCAGCAACCACGGCAAGGCCCGGCTGGAGGAGTACCTCCAGATCCCGTTCAACAACCAGGTCATCGAGCTCGCGCCGGCCTCCACCCAGACCGTCAGCACCGAGTCCTGGACCCAGGGCGACGTCCTCCAGGTCGGCGACACCAACGAGGGCTGGACGGCGGGCGCGACGACCGGCCGCGGCAAGCTCCTGTGGTCCCGCCAGACCACGGTGCGCCAGTACGGCATCACCGACCTCGACGACGGCGCGCTGAACAGCCCGCTCCCGGGCGGCACCGAGCCGGTCTTCGTCCACTTCAAGGAGGTCGAGGTCCGGCTGGAGAGCGAGCGCGACACCGGCAACGCGCTCGGCGGCGGGCGCGTCTTCACCTTCCGGGTCCTCAAGCCCTTCTGAGGAGATCCGGATGAGATCCGACCGCGCGCAGAGGGGTTTCACCGTCGCCGAGCTGGCGGTATCGCTCCTCGTCACCATCGTCCTCATCCTGGGCGTCCTGTCGCTGTTCGACTTCAGCAGCCGCCTCTCCCGCGTCCAGACCAACGTCGCCGACATGCAGCAGTCGCTCCGCGTCTCGCTCCAGGACACGGTGAGGATGGTGCGCATGGCCGGCCGCGGCGGCCTGCCGCTCGGGTCGGTCCCGACCGGGCTCGCCATGGCGGTGCGCGACAACGTGGCGGCCAACACCCGCATCGCCGGCGGCTCCACGCCGCTGATCGTCGAGGGCACCGACGCGATCACGGTGCGCGGCGTGTTCCGCAACCCGATCTGGCAGATCAACTCGGCCAACCCGGCGAGCTTCAACCTCACGACCGTGGCCGGCGCCCCGGTGCGCGGCACGGTCCAGATCGCCACCAGCACGCCGACCGGCATCCCGCAGGACCTGTCCGCACTGCGCGCCCTGGTTCTCAACCCCGTGCGCGTGCCCGAGGCCCTGATCCTGGTCAGCCCGCGCGACGCCACCGTCTACGCCGTGGTCGAGCTCAACGCCGCCACCTCGGATGTCAACACGAACCCGAACCTCTACACCATCGGGTTCACCATCACCGGCGGCACCAACACGGCGCAGTACCTGCCGCTCTCGAGCGGCGGCGGCTGGCCGGTCGCGCTGACCAACGTGGCGTTCGTCGGCATCCTGGAGGAGTTCCGCTACTACGTGCGCGACGATGCCGCCGGCCCCCGGCTCTCCCGCGCGCAGGCCTTCCCCGGCACCCAGCTCCCGTGGCGCAACGACAACGACGCGAGCGTGACCAACGACGCCCACCCGAACTGGAGCCAGGACATCGCCGACAACATCCTCGACCTCCAGATCGCGCTCGGCTTCGACACGCCCCAGGGCGGCGGCGCCATGACCGACGACGACAACGGCACCGGCAACGACGATCGGATCTTCGAGGCCGCCGACGGCCAGAACGACGACTGGCTCTACAACGACACCCAGGCGTTCAACGCCGCGACCTGGAACGGGCCGCCGCTCTACTTCATCCGCTTTTCGATCCTCGCCCGCACCGACCGGCGCGACCCGCAGTTCCAGGCGCCGCTCCTCGCCTGGATCGAGGATCACAACCTGAGCCTGAGCAAATACAACCTGAGGAACGAACGGATGTACCGCCGGCGGGTGCTCGAGACACTTATAGATGTGAGGAACCTTGGATGAATACCCCACGGCATGCTCGAACCGGCGAGAGCGGGAGCGCCTACGTGACCGCCCTTCTGGCCCTCGTCGTCCTGACGATCCTGGCCCTGGCCCTCGCCATGGTCACCCAGACGGAAGTCCGCATCGGCGCCCACGAGCGCGTGGCCAACCGCACGTTCTACGCCGCCGACTCCGGCCTGGGCATGGCCGCCGCCGAGGCCCTGGCCCGCGGCAAGTACACGCCGACCACGGTCGTGCTCAACGTCCAGAATTCGGGGAGCGTCAAGGTCGCCGACCGGATCGACGTCTCGCCGCTCGCGCCGATCCTCACCGTGCGCTGCGACTGGTGCCCGGCCAACGACGACGGCGTGCCCGAGTTCTGGAAGGTCCATCACGCCGCCACGGCCACGGCCCAGCGCGTGTCCTGGAACGGCAGCACCACCGTGCCGCCGGCCGGCTCGCAGGTGCTCGCCCAGAAGACGCTCAGCGTGATGTTCGAGTTCCAGCCCTGGCCCACGCCGCCGGTCGAATCGATCGCGGACGCGGACGAGCTGGCCAAGATCAAGTTCTGAGAGGGCGCCTGCCCTCTTCGCTGTCTGTTTCACTTTTCGGCGATGTCTGTCGTATCGGGAGATTGTCATGCTGCAGAACAACTGTTCCTTCCGGGCCGCAGCAGTCCTGGCTTTATCTCTGTTATCCATCGGCTCCGCGGCCTCCGCCGATGATCGCGACCTCCTTCGCGACTCGGTCGGCTCGCCCTACGTCTTCATCCTGCTCGACACCTCGGGCTCCATGCACTGGACCCCCAAGTGCACCGCGGCCCAGGTCGCCTCCGGCGACTGCCCGCAGGCCTGCACCACCGGTGACTGCTTTGCCGCCTTCAACGGCGACGACCCGAGCTCGAAGTTCTTCCAGGCGAAGTCCGCCCTCTATGAGGTGATCAAGGACATCGACGACATCCAGTTCGGCTTCGCCACCTACAACCAGGACGACCTCAACCTGACCGCCAAGCACTGGCTCTACCGGGCCACGGCGGACGGGCCGTCGATCCCGGGCTGGGGCGCCTTGCCGGTCCTGAACGCGAACGACGTGTTCGGCCGCACCTGGACCTGCGACAACGGCAACGGCGACGACGAGGTCGGCTGCTACCCGGACCAGCCGGCCGACCTTTCCGACGCCTGGGACCGCGAGCGCGTCCAGCGCTTCGCCAAGGGCGGCCTCACCTTCACCGACATCGTCACCTTCTACGTGCGGACCGGCGGCGAGACCTATCGCGTGCGCTACGAGCCGCAGAGCGGAACGTACGGCTCGAACCTGACCGTCCGCGTGCTGATCGAGCGCTGCAAGAACTCCTCCTGCAGCAGCCGGGAGACGACCGGCGACCGCAACGTGGTCTTCGCCTCCCTGGGCGACTTCGCCGCCTGGGACATCGGCGCCGGCCGCGGCCCGGCCCAGAAGGGCTACTTCGACCAGGGCAGCTCGGCCGACGCGCTGTCGGGCAACACCTGCACGGGCTGGGACCCGAACGACGACACCAACAGCGACAAGCACGACGGCTACAGCGCGCGCTTCCCGAACGGTGCCTCCGATCCGCGCGGCTCGTGGTTTCTCCAGGGCGACGTCATCCCGCTCGACTGGCAGAGCAACCACAAGACGGACATCCTGCGGCGCCTCGCGCCGAACACGGCGCTCAGCTCGTCGGCCACGCCGGACTTCCGGATCGCGACCTACTTCTCCGACCAGCGGCGGTCGGGCGAGGACTACCTGCGGCTCAAGAACGAGTCCGCGCGCCCCCTGATCGCGACCGGCTCGACGCCGCTCGGCAACTCGGTGCGCGCCTTCCGCACCTGGTGGGCCGGCTGCGCGCAGGGCACCTGCCCGAAGGGCACCGGCTGGAAGAGCGTGGCCGCGGTCCAGGACCCCGACTGGAGCTGCCGCCGCAAGTTCCTCCTCATCCTCACCGACGGCGACGACACCTGCACCGGCGCCGACCCCTGCTCGTCCACGGCCTCGCTGTTCGCCCAGGAGGGCATCAAGACCTACGTCGTGGCCTTCGGCGTCCAGAACACGTCGGGCAACAAGCTCAACTGCATGGCCGCCAACGGCGGCAGCGGCGAGCCGATTTACCCCCAGGACAAGGACGAGCTGGTCTCGGCGCTGACCGACATCTTCGGCCAGATCCGCGAGGAGGCGAGCGCCTTCGCCTCGGCCGCCGTGCCCTCCGTCCAGGCCGAGGTCGCCGACCGCATCTACCTGTCGAGCTTCACGCCGCTCAACGCGCAGTCGGTCTGGGACGGCCATCTCGACGCCTATCTGAAGCCGCTGCCGCTGACCACCGACGGCAAGCCGAACCGCGCCCGCGCCTGCCCGGCGGTCGGCGGCTCGCAGCCGCGCAGCTCCTGCCACCTCTGGGACGCCGGCGAGGTGCTCACCACCCAGGCGGCCGACCTCGACGCCCTCACCTCCGCCTCGGTGATCGACGAGTCGGCCCTGCGCCTCGGCAACGCCACCAACCAGCGCCGGGTCTTCTACGGCAAGAGCGGCGTGACCGGCATCCTGCCGCGCGCGCTGAGGATGCTCAGCCCGCCGACCGGCGACGTGAACACCGACCCCGACTGGGTGGACATCTGGAACGGCTTCAAGGTCAGCTTCACCGACCGCAACGCCGCCAAGGCGCGCACCAAGGACATCATCGTCCAGACGCTCGGCGTCAAGGCGAGCTCGATCGACTCGCCGAGCGGCGGCACCATCCCGATCAAGTACCTGCTCGGCGACATCTTCCATTCCGACCCGCTGATCGTGGACCGGCCGAACGACTTCGGCTTCTACTCCGCGAACCTCAAGTCCAAGGGCCAGACCTGCACCACGGACCCGGGCTACCAGTGCTTCGCCGACAAGCAGGCCCGGCGCCGCAAGATGCTGATCGTGGGCAGCAACGACGGCCAGCTCCACATCTTCGACGCCGGCGTCTGGGACCCCGTGAAGAAGATGTTCAACGACGGCACCGGCAAGGAGCTCTTCTCGCTCGTCCCGCGCCCGCAGATGCCGGTGCTGCGCGACCTGGCCGAAGGCTCGAAGCAGATCTTCGGCATGGACGCCACGCCGCGCATCGACGACGTCTATCTCGACCCGCGCCACAACGGCACCCCCGACCCGGACCAGCGCGAGTGGCGCACGATCCTGGTGGGCGGCTACCGGGAAGGCGGCTCCAAGGACGGCGGCGGCCGGATGACGGATTTCGTCAGCGGCTACTACGCGGTCGACATCACCCAGCCCGACCAGCTCGACACCAGCAACGTGCCGATCGACACCCGGGTGGTGCCGAGCTGCCTCAGCACCACCAACGCCACCGTCACCGGCTGCGGCACCCTGCCGTTCCCGGCGCTGCTCTGGGAGTTCCAGGACGCGCTCGGCACCTCCCAGCTCGACGAGGACGACACCAACTCCGACGGCATCGCCGACGGCAACGGGTATGTCGACCTCGGCCAGACCTGGTCGGTGCCCACGGTCGGCCGCATCCAGGTGGTCGAGGCCGGCAAGACGGTGGACAAGTTCGTGGCCATCTTCGGCGGCGGCATGGACGCCGACTCGAAGTCCACGCCGCGCCGGGGCAACTGGCTCTACATGGTGGACATCGAGACCGGCAAGGCGATCTACAAGCGCCAGCTCGTCGGCGCCACCCCGGCCGACGTCGCGGCGCTCGACGTGGACCTCGACGGCTTCCTGGATACGGTCTACGCCGGCACCACGGCCGGCCTGATGTACAAGGTCGACCTGCGCACCATCCCGACGCTCCAGAACGTCACCATCAAGAAGACCCTGGCGCTGCCCGCCCTGGCCGTGGACACGGTCGTGCAGCGGATCACCGACCCGACCTGGGCGCCGTTCCCGATCTTCAACACGTTCGGCCGGCCGATCCACTTCGCGCCCACCATCTTCTACGTCGCCAAGGCCCAGCGCTTCGCCCTGGCCTTCGGCACCGGCGACCGCGAGGACCTGTGGAACTTCAACGACCAGGAAGGCCGCTTCTACGTCATCCTGGACGACAACTTCACCACCGCGATGATCTCGACCGGCCAGCTCCCGAAGGACGACACCGACTACCAGGAGATCCGTCCCGACGCGCTCAACGCGCCGGCCGGCACGGACTACGTGCTCGCGCCGTCGCCGGGCAAGGACAAGGGCTGGTACCTGCGCCTCGAGCCCGACGAGCGGGTCATCACCCAGGCCTTCGGCCTCTCGGGCATCATCATCGTCTCGGCCTTCCAGCCGCAGGTGGTGATTGACAACGGCAGCGGCAACAGTGGCAACGGCGGCAACCGCAACGGCGACGCGGTCTGTGCCCGGGGTGGCGACAGCCGGATCTTCGTGGTCCTGGCCAACAACGGGAACTCGATCATGAACGTGGATGGCGACGCCAGCCGCTACCGCACCGTGCCCGAGTTCGTCACCAACCCGTATGTGGAGCAGGGCTCGACCAAGAACCCGAGCAGCGGCGGCACGCCGAACTCCGAGCAGCTCGACGCGACCCAGAAGGCGATCCTCCAGGACCTCAAGAAGTTCTACCCGGCGGGGACGAAGTTCGCCAACTACTGGATCAGCGTGAGCGGCATCCGCTCCGACACCGGCTACGAGCGCTACGCCACGATCCCGGTCGGCATCATCGAGCGCAACTGGAAGGAGCACTAAGCAGGCGAAGGCGGTCCGGGCAGGTCCCGGACCGCCGGCAGCAGCCCGAAGCCGTCGGCCTCCCGCACGCCGGTCAGGATCGCCTCGGCCACCGCCCGCTCCGCCAGCACTCCGATCTGGTGGACGTGGGCGTGGACCCGGCCGGTCGACAGCGCCACGATCAGGTCGCCGTCGACCATCGACAGGGCCGGCGAGAGCGTCCTGTAGAACCCCCCGAACGCCATCTGGCAGACCTTGAGCGCCGCGGCCTTGGTCAGCACGGCGTCGGTCATCACCACCGCGAGCGTGGTGTTGCCCTGCCACGGATGCTCCACGTCCGGCGGCAGCGCGGCGAGCACCCGGTCGGCGCCGGCCAGATCCTTCGAATCCGGAGCGGTCCGGCAGCCGGCGACCAGCCGGCCGTCCAGGCCCCGGACGTCGCCATAGGCGTTGACCGCCACCGCCGCGGCCACCGTCGGACCTCCCGCGACGCTCAGGCTGGCGAAGCCGAAACCTCCCTTCATGCTCCGGTCCAGTCCGAGCGCCTTGCCGACCGTCGCGCCCGTCCCGGACCCCACGCTCCCGACCTCCACCTCGCCGTCCGCGGCGGAAGCCAGGGCCTGCTCCACCAGGGCCGGTACCGGCCGCGCCGCCGGGTCGCCGAACCCGAGGTCGAAGAGGATCGCCGTGGGCACGAGCGGCACCGGGGCGATGCCGGTCTGGAACCCGTGGCCGCGGGACGCGAGCCAGTCCACGACCGGGTCGGCGGCGGAGAGCCCGAATGCGCTACCGCCGGCCAGGACCACCGCGTGCGCCCGGCTCGCCACGTGCTGGCTCGCCACCAGCGAGTCGAACTGGCGCGTGCCCGTGGCCGTGCCGCGCACCTCGGCCGCCGCGGTCACCCCCTCCGGGCAGAGGATCACCGTCACCCCGGTCATGCCGCTCCGGTCCGAGCCGTGGCCGAGGCGGAAACCGGGCAGGTCGAGTCGCCGCGACGGGCTGGGCATCGGCGGATACAGGGGAGGGGGCACCATTTTCTTCGTTCCGGTGGTATAGGATACGCCGTTCGCAGGGGGAGCAGGATGCCTGAACGCATGGACCCTTCGGCCGTGGCCTGGGACTGGCGCCGCGCCGGAGGCAAGGAAGACCCGGAGAGAGAGAAGGACGCCGCCTCGCGCCGGCGCGGCCTCCTCGGCGGCGCCGTGGGCCTGGCGGTCGCGGCCGCCATCTATCTGTGGTGGCGGCCCAACGTGGCCTGGGTCGTGGCGACCATCGCCCTGCTCCTCACCCTGCTCGCGCTCCTGGCACCGCCGGCCTACCGCAAGGTGACCGGCCTGCTCGACCGCTTCGCGCACGGCGTCGGCATGGCCGTGACCTGGGTCTTCATGACCCTGATCTACTACGTCCTCTTCTTCCCGGTCGGGATCCTCCTGCGCGCGCAGAAGAAGCTCGCCGTCACCCAGCACCCCGACCGGCGGCTGCCCTCCTACTGGTCCTCGACCGAGGGGAAGCCCTGGACCGCCGAGTCCTACCGTAAACAGTTCTAGATGAAGCTTCTCGGAATCAGCTGCTACTACCACGACTCGGCCGCCTGCCTGATCGACCAGGGCCGGATCGTCGCCGCGGCGCAGGAAGAGCGCTTCACCCGCAAGAAGCACGACGCCGAGTTCCCGTTCAACGCCGTGCGCTACTGCCTGGCGGAAGGCGGCGGAGGCGTGGACGGCGTCGTCTTCTACGACAAGCCGCTGCTCAAGTTCCACCGCATCCTGGAGACCTACCTCGCGGTGGCGCCGCGCGGCCTGCGCTCGGCCGTCCAGGCCATCCCGATCTGGCTCAAGGAGAAGCTCTGGATCCCGCCGCAGATCCAGGACGCCCTGGAGCGCTGCGGCGTTTCTGACGCGAAGGACATCTACTTCTGCCAGCACCATGAGTCGCACGCGGCGAGCGCCTACTACCCGTCGCCGTTCGAGGAGGCCGCGGTGCTCACCCTCGACGGCGTCGGCGAGTGGGCCACGACCACGATCGGCGTCGGCGAGGGCAACCGGCTGCGGCTGATCCGCGAGATCGCCTTCCCGCACTCGCTCGGCCTGCTCTACTCGGCGTTTACCTACTTCACCGGCTTCAAGGTGAACTCGGGCGAGTACAAGCTGATGGGCCTCGCGCCCTACGGCGAAGGGGTCTACAACGACGTCATCAAGCGCGAGCTGGTGGACGTGAAGGACGACGGCTCGTTCCGGCTGAACATGGACTACTTCGGGTACATGGACGGCCTGGAGATGACCAACGACAAGTTCGCCGCGCTCTTCGGCGGACCGCCGCGCCAGCCCGAGTCGCCGCTCTCGAAGCGCGAGATGGACCTCGCGCGCTCCATCCAGGAGGTCACCGAGGAGATCGTTTTGAAGCTCGCCCGGCACGCGCGGGAGATCACCGGCAAGCGCAACCTCTGCCTGGCCGGCGGCGTGGCGCTCAACTGCGTGGCGAACGGCATCCTGCTGCGCGAGGGGATCTTCGACGACCTCTGGATCCAGCCCGCGGCCGGCGACGCGGGCGGCGCCCTCGGGGCCCCGCTCGCCGTCTGGCACAACGCGCTCGACAAGCCGCGGACCGTGGCCGTGTCGAGAGAGACCGGCAAGCCCCGGGACGCCATGCGCGGCGCGCTCCTCGGTCCGGAGTTCCCGGACTCCGAGGTCCAGGCCTGGCTCGACAGCAAGGGCTATCCTTACGAGAAGCTGCCGCCCGAGGAGTGGCCGCGGCGCATCGCCCGGGTGATCGCGGACGAGAATGTCATCGGCCTCTGCCAGGGGCGGATGGAGTTCGGGCCGCGGGCCCTGGGCGGGCGCTCGATCATCGGCGACGCGCGCTCGCCGAAAATGCAGTCGATCATGAACCTGAAGATCAAGTACCGGGAGAGCTTCCGCCCGTTCGCGCCGAGCGTGATGGAGGAGCGGGTCTCGGACTTCTTCGAGCTCGACCGGCCGTCGCCCTACATGCTGCTGGTGGCGGACGTGGTCGGGAGCCGGCGCGTCCCGAAGCGCGGCGACGAGCAGGACCTGCCGCTCGTGGAGTGGGTGAACCGGCCGCGCTCGGACGTGCCCGCCATCACCCACGTGGACTACTCGGCGCGCATTCAGACCGTGAGCCGCGAGGACAGCCCGCGCTACCACGCGATCCTCTCGGAGTTTGAGAAGCTGACCGGCTACGGAGTGATCGTCAACACCAGTTTCAACGTGCGCGGCGAGCCGATCGTCTGCACCCCGGAGGACGCCTACCGCTGCTTCATGCGGACGGAGATGGACTACCTGGTGCTCGGCTCGTTCCTGCTCGACAAGCAGGCCCAGCCCAGGCTCGAGGAGAAGGGCGACTGGCGCAAGGATTACCAGCTCGACTAGTCTCAGGAGAAGGCTATGCGCAGGTTCGGCTACATCGGCTCGCTGCTCGGCGAGATCTTCCAGTTCGCCAGACAGAACAAGGTCTACTGGATCGTGCCGTTCGTGCTCGTCCTCGGCCTCGTCATCCTCCTCGTGGTGACCAGCCAGGGCGCGGCGCCGTTCATCTACACCCTGTTCTAGGCGGGGGTCCGCCAGATGAAGGCGATGTTCCTGCCGCCGCCCTTCCCTTGCCGGCGGTAGCTGTAGAGCCGCTCCGTCTCGCACCGCGTGCAGGCCGGGATGGTGTGGATCTCCGTCACGCCCGCCTCCGCGAGCTGCCGGCGGACGGCGGCCGGAAGGTCCGCGTGCGGCCGGCTGCCGGGGCCCGGGACCACGACCTCCGGGCCGCTCGCCGCCGCGATCCGCTCCGCCACGTCCTCGCCGACCTCGTAGCAGCAGGGCCCGATGGCCGGTCCGATCCAGGCCGCCCACCCCGGCCCTCCGCCGACCCCGCCGATCGCCCTCCAGGTCTCGGCGATCACGCCGCCGACGATTCCCTTCCAGCCCGCGTGGACCGCGGCAAGCTCACCGTCCGGTCCGGCGAGGAGCACGGGCACGCAGTCCGCGGTCACCACGGACATGGCCAGGTTGGGCTCGTTTCCATAGACGGCATCTCCCTCGCCGCACCCTCCGGCCTGGGCGGGCAGCGCGATGGCGGAGTGAATCTGCTTCGCCCAGGCCACCGGCGGCGCGGTGTCTTCAATTCTCTGCAGCACCTCCTGGCGCTCGCCGGCCGGTCCGCGGCCGGTGAAGCGGATCTCGACGTCGCCCCGGCGCGCCTTCCAGAACCATTGACCGCCTTCGTAAAACGGACCCTCTATCATCTCGGGCCTCTCTTCTCCACGATGGGTTCGACCACGTCGGCGATGGCGTCGGCGAGCTGCACGTGGCCGGCGGCGTTCGGGTGGATGGGGTCGGCCGTGAGCGCCGGGTCGAGAAGGATCTCGCCCAGGGTGTCCTCGACCACGGGGATGTCGTAGTCGTCCTCGATGCGGTCGAACACGTCGGCGTGGCGGCCGGCGAACGGGACCTCCAGGTCGACCAGGACCGGTACGACCCGGGCGGCGAGCAGCCGGTCGAGCACCTGCCGGAGAGCCGCCTCGGTCCGTTCCGGAGGCACCCGGCGCAGGATGTCGTTGCCGCCGAGCTCGACGATGACCATCCAGGGGTCGTGGGCGAGCGCCTGGTCCACCCGGGCCAGGCCGTCCTCGGCCGTGTCGCCGGACACCCCTTCGTTGACGACCTCGCGCTTGAGCTTCACCGCGAGCAGCGCCGGGTACGGCTGGCCGGGCTCGGCCCCGACCCCGGAGGTGATCGAGTCGCCGAGGCAGACGATCGTCCTGCCCGGCGAGTCCAGGTTCGGGACGTCCGGGCCGCAGCCCGTGCCCAGGAGAAGGAGCAGCAGGATCGGGAGGAGAGCGGTGGTCTTCACGGAGTCCATTCTAGAGCTAGACTATCCCCGCCATGCCTCACGGCTACGAAGCGGTCATCGGGCTGGAGGTCCACGTCCAGCTCCTGACGGAGACCAAGATGTTCTGCCGCTGCGCGAACCGCTTCGGCGCGCCTCCGAACACCCTGGTCTGCCCGGTCTGTCTCGGATATCCCGGGACGCTGCCGGTCCTCAACCGGCAGGCGGTCGAGCTGGCGGTCCGGCTCGCGCTCGCCCTCGGCTGCCACGTCCACCTGCGGTCGATCTTCGCGCGCAAGAATTACTTCTATCCCGACCTGCCCAAGGGCTACCAGATCAGCCAGTACGACCGGCCGCTCGCCGAGGGCGGACGCCTGCCCCTGACCCAGCACGACAGGCCGGTCCACCTCGAACGCCTCCACCTGGAGGAGGACGCCGGCAAGCTGCTGCACGAGCTGCCGGGGCAGAGCCTCGTGGACTTCAACCGCTGCGGCGTGCCGCTCGTCGAGGTTGTCTCGCGGCCCGACCTGGCCTCCGCCGCCGAGGCCGCCGACTACCTCCAGACCCTCCACCAGGTCCTCCTCTATACCGCGACCAGCGCGGCCAACCTGGAGGAGGGGAGCCTGCGTTGCGACGCCAATGTCTCGGTCCGCCGGCCGGGCGAACCCCTCGGCATCAAGACCGAGGTCAAGAACCTCAATTCCTTCCGCAATGTGGCCCGCGCCATCGAGCACGAGATCGGCCGCCAGATCGACCTCCTCGAGTCCGGCGGCCGGGTCGTCCAGGAGACCCGCGGTTTCGACGCCGCGACCGGCGCCACCCGGCTCCTGCGCAGCAAGGAGGAGGCGCACGACTACCGCTACTTCCCCGAGCCCGACCTGCCGGCGCTCGTCCTGGCTCCCGAGCGCATCGACGCCGCCCGCGCCGCCCTCCCCGAGCTGCCCTGGGAGAAGCGGAGCCGGTTGGTCTCTCAATACGGGCTGCCCTCCGCGGACGCCGGGGTCCTCGCCTCCTCCCGCGAGCTGGCCGACTACTTCGAAGCGGCCGCCAAGGGCGGCAACCCGAAAACCATCGCCAACTGGGTGCTCGGCGAGGTCCTCAGGATCGGACTGGAGAAGGCGATCCCGCCGTCTCGTCTCGCCTCGCTGGTCTCCCTGATCGACGCAGGCCGGATCTCGAACAGCGCCGCCAAGGAGGTCTTCGCCGCGATCCGCGAGTCCGGCGAGGAGCCCGAGGCCGCGGTCGAGCGGCTCGGCCTCGGGATGGTCGGCGACGCCGGGCGGATCGAGCGCTGGATCGACGAGGTGATCGAGGCCAACCCGGTCCAGGCGGAGCAGTTCCGCGCCGGCAAGGATGCGGTGCTCGGCTTCCTGGTCGGACAGGTCATGAAGCGGTCCGGCGGCCGGGCCGATCCCAAGCTCGTCCAGCCGCTCCTCCGGCAGGTGCTGGCGCAGGTGTCCGCCCCTTGATCCAGTTCTTCCAGGTCAGCAAGCGCTACCCGGGCGGACAGTCGGCGCTCGACAACGTGAGCTTCGACATCCAGCGCGGGCAGTTCGTGTTCCTGACCGGCGCGAGCGGCGCCGGCAAGACCACCCTGTTGCGCATGATCTTCCGCGAGGAGGTCCCGAGCGACGGCCAGATCGTGGTCAACGGCCGCAACGTGGCCTCGATCCCGCCGAGCAAGATCCCCTACCTGCGGCGCACGATCGGCGTGGTCTTCCAGGACTTCCGGCTCATCCCCAGGAAGACCGTCTTCGAGAACGTGACCTATCTGCCGCGCATCCTCGGCCAGGACCTCAAGTCCCAGAAGCAGGGGGCCTACAATGCGCTGCGGCGGGTGGGGCTCGCCCATCGCCTGAACGCGTTCCCGCCGGAGCTCTCGGGCGGCGAGCAGCAGCGCGTGGCCATCGCGCGGGCGCTGATCAACGAGCCCGACATCCTGATCGCGGACGAGCCCACCGGCAACCTCGACCCGGACCTCTCGCGCGAGATCCTGCGGCTGTTCCTGGAGGTCAACCTGCGCGGCACGACCATCATCCTGGCCACGCACGACCGCGACATGATCCACCGCATCGGCAAGCGGGTGCTCACGCTCGACAAGGGGCGCCTGGTCTCGGACCACCAGCTCCTGGGCTCCGATCCGCCCCCTCTGAACGTTCCGGAAGAGAAGCCGGAGGAGCCCGCCTCTTGACCTTTCTCCAGGCGCTCGTCTACTTCTTCCGCGAGGCGGCGGTCAACCTGCTACGGAGCTGGAAGACCAGCCTCGTGGCGGTGCTCACGATCGCCGTGAGCGTGCTCCTGGGCGGCGCCTTCCTGCTCGCGAGCCACAACGTCATGGAGTCGGTCCAGCGCTGGCGCCGCGAGATGCGCGTGGTGATCTATCTGCGCCCGCAGGCGGACCCGACGCGCTTGGTGGCGCTGGCCTCGGAAGCCGGCGGCGCGCCCTGGGTGGCGTCCGCGAAGGCCGTCTCCCCGCAAGACGCGCGGGCCCGCTTCCACGAGATCTTCCCGAGCCTGTCGGGCCTGGTCGAGGGGTGGGACGAGGAGCCGCTGCCGGCCTCGATCGAGGTGGCGCTGCGCGATCCGGCGGCCCGGAGCGCCGAGGTCCGGACGTGGATCGATGGCTGGCGCGCCCGTCCCGAGGTGGAGATGGTGGACGACGACCGAGAGTGGCTGGGCCAGCTCGAGACGCTGGTGGCGGTGGGCCGGGGGATCGGCCTGGCTCTGGCCGGCGGGCTGCTCGGCGCGGCCGTGTTCACGATCGCGAGCGTGATCCGGCTCGCCGCCTACCTGCACCAGGAGGAGATCTCGATCCTGCGCCTGGTCGGGGCGACCGAGTTCTACATCCGGGGACCGTTCTACGCCGAGGGCCTGCTGCAGGGTCTGATCGGGGGCGGGGTCGCGATGGGCGCGCTCTACGGCCTGTACCGGCTGGCCGAGGCGCGGAGCGCGGCTTCGCTCGCGGCCTCCGTCCTGACCACCGGGTTCCTGACGCCGGGCCAGGTGGCCGGGCTGATCCTGCTCGGCGGAGGGGCCGGCCTGCTCGGCGCCGTGGCGTCGCTGCGGCGCGAGCGTCTCGACCCGCCGCAGACGTGAAAAGGGGCGCGGCAGGCCGCGCCCCTGAAAAAACGGATCGAATCAGGAAAAACGGGAGAGTCTAGTAGCGACCGCCGCCGCCGTAGCCGCCACCGCCGCCGTAGCCGCCGCCACCTCCACGGCCACCACCGCCGCCGTAGCCGCCACGTCCACCGCCACCCCCGCGACCGCCGCCGCCGCCCTCCTCCCGGGGACGGGCCTCGTTGACGGTGAGCGCCCGGCCGTCGTGCTCCTTGCCGTTCAGTGCGGCAATGGCAGCCCGGGCGTCCTGGTCACTTTCCATCTCGACGAAACCGAAACCCTTGGAGCGCCCGCTGTCACGGTCCATGATCACCTGTGCGGACTGCACGGTGCCATGGGCCGCGAACATCTCCTCCAGGTCGCTGTTCCTGATGGAGTAAGGCAGGTTACCGACGTAAAGCTTCTTGCTCATGAAGACTCCTCCGATGATCGTCGTCCGATTTCGGTCCGGACGACACTGAATCCTGACTTTCTGGTGCTGCCGAGCGGGCGGGTATCATCCGAGGTTCTGTCTGCGAAGGCCGATACCGAAGTCCTTTACGCCCAACCTCAAACCTCTGGTTCCCCGATCCTATCATCCTCTGGGAGCTTACGGGGACACCTCACTCGCCGATTTGTACTGCAACTTCCGAGCCAGCCGAGACAAACAAGGCCCCATCCGGAGATGGGGCCTTGAACGTTGTGCGGAGTGTGCGTCAGGGGATGGTGAGGATGACCACGGCCGCCAGCCTGTCGGTGACCTGGCCTTCCGTGGTGATCCGGCTCGGGTCGATCCCGTGCCGCGTCACCAGGTAGTTTTTCACCGCCTCGGCGCGCTGTTCGGCGACCCGCTGGTTGGACGCCGGCGAGCCGGTCGAGCCGTCGGAGTAGCCGATGACCTGGGCGTTGGAGTCGGGCTCCTGCTTCATCCGCAGCGCCACCTCGTCGAGCTTGGCCTTGCAGATGTTGGAGAGCCTGGCGCTGCCCGGCGTGAACTCGCACGTCACCTCCATCTTCTCGGGCGGCGCGGGGGCCGGCGGCGGAGGCGGCGGGGGCGGCGGGGGCGGAGTCGGAGCCGGGGTGGGCTCGGGCTCGGGAGCCGCCGGCGGAGGCGGCGGGGGCGGCGGAGGCGGCTCCGCCCTGTGGAGGCGCGGGAACATCGTCAGGCCGAGCAGGCCGCCGATCGGGCAGTGCTCGTCGATGTCGCTGAGCTGCATCAGGTCGGTGCGGAGACCGAAGTTCAGCGCCCAGTTGCCGGACTCACCGAGCCACAGGCGGCCGCCCGTGGTCAGATCGACCGAATCGTCATAGCCGATGTCGCCGCCGCTGTAGAAAGTACCCACCAGCTCGGTGATCCAGTCGAGGCGGTCGGAGAGCGCCGCCGAGTGGCCGATGCCGGCATGGAGCTCCTGGTCGACGTCGACGTCGTCCTGGTCGCCCGGATCGCGGTAGCCGATGTCGAGCAGCCAGTTGGCCCGGCTCCAGGCGAAGCCGGCGCCGAAGCCCGCGTCGTCCGAGGCGACCTCGTCGTCGCCCGTCGGGACCTCGACGAACAGGTTGAGGGCGGTCTTCGAGGTGCCGAACTCGCCCGGCACGCCCGACAGCCGGAACTTGGTGCCGATGCGGGCGTTGCCGACGCCCTTGGCATCCAGGTCCAGGCCGCCGACGTCATCGCTGTCGAACTCGATGTCATCGTACGGGACCATCACGGAGATTTCCCAGCGGTCCGTGATGCCATAGCCGAGACTCGCGCTGATCCGGTTCCAGTCCAGGCTGGCCTCGCAGCCAGGGCAGTTCGGCGAGTCCGGGTCGTCCGGGTTCGGGAAGCCGCTGATGTCCACGATGCGGTCCCAGTTGTTGTAATAAAGCCCGAACGACCATCCACCCTGCGGCAGGGTTTCACCGCTCAGAAGGGTGAAGAGCCCTGTCTCCCCCGTCGCCGTCGGGCCGTTGGCCTCCTCTCCGGCCGACGCCAGGGTGGGCGCTATGCACAACAGCGCCACCAAAAACAACAACATGCGTCTTTTCATGCGTTCTCCTCCGGCCTTACGCCTGGAACGGCAGAAGGACCCCCTTCGGGGCCACCACTGCGGAATTTGCCCTGCTTTTCCAGCGGAACGCTCCTCCTCCAGACGGACGCCCCTGCCGAATCGTATCGTAGTGTAGCGAGAACTCTCAGCGATACGACTTGACCGAGACACGCGCCTCCACCCCTCCATCCCCTTTCAAAGCTTGTGCCACGATTCCGGAAAGGAAGAACCTGTACTTCTTCAGGCGGAGGGAGGACTCGAATCCCACCCCGACGTCGGGGACATAGGAGCCATAGTCCGTGTAGATCTTACTCTCGCTTCCGATCGTGCCGGCTCCTGTGTACAGGATCCAGTACCAGTTCTGCCATTCGAGCTTGAGAAAATGGCGGTTCTCGCGCAGGAACCAGGGGAAGAAGTACTCCAGGGTGGTGTAGAGCACTTCGGTGCCGCGGGTCTTTTCGCTGACGCCCTTGAGCCGCTCGCGGCCGTCGAGGCGGAAGAACTCGCTGCGCGGGATGGCCAGGAGGTCGAGCTCGTCGATCGGCTCCGGCAGGTCGCGCGGGTCGCGCTCGCCCTTGCGCAGGAAGCTGCCGCCGTGCACCCGGCCGACCAGGAAGGTGCGCTCGCTGACGTCGAAGCGCTTGAGCATCTCGGTCTCGAGCTTGAGGTAGTCGAAGTCGCCGATGCCGACGTCGAAGCCGGAGGTGAGCGCGCCGGTGAGGCCGAAGCCGCCCGGGCCGATCTCGCGGAAGGCGGTGAACAGGCGCTCGCTGCGCGCCCGGGTCTCGCCGACGATCGCGTTCGAGCGCTCATCGTCGGGCGTGCCGAGCTGGTAGCCGAGCCGCACGAAGGTGTTGGTGCGGCCGAGGCGCAGGATCTGCGCCTCGGACTCCTTGTTGCTGCTGATGCGATCGAGCTCGGTCAGCAGGAAGGTGCGCTGGTGGTAGCTGTGCGGCCACTGCACGAGGAGCAGCGTGCCGCGCGTGCGGTCGAAGTCGCTCGAGAAGTCCTCGATGTCGTCGAACTCGATCGAGTCGAAGACGGTGAACTGGGTGATCCGCTTGTAGCCGTAGTAGCGGTAGCGCAGGAAGGCCGAGATGTCGCCGCGCACGAAGTTGTACTTGACCTGGCCTTCGAAGAAGACCTTGCTGATCAGGCGGTTCACCCGCAGGTCGAGGTCGCCTTCGGGAAAGTAGACGTCGAGGCGCGGCAGGAAGCGCTCCTCGGGCGTCTTCGGCCGGGGCTCTTCCTGGGGGGCAGCCGGCGTCTCCTGGGGAGCCGGGGGCGCCTGGGTAGCTGAAGGCTCCTGGCCACGCAGCGGCAGGGCTCCCAGGACGAGCAGAGCGAAGGTCGCGACGAACGCCTGTCGTGTCATGCTCAGACGTTGAGGAGCTGCGCGACGCGTTCGAGAAAGATCTTGCTCTGATGCGGGCCGAGCGCGGAGGAGACGACCTTCTCGTCCGCGCGCACGAGGTCGAGCACGGCCTCGACGCCGCGCCCGCCGTCCATCTCCGCCTTGCTCATGCGGTACGGGACCTCGAGGTCCATCTGCCGCGGGTGGCCCGAGAGGATGCCGCGCGCCTGCTCGTGGATGCCTTCGGCGAGGCGGTGGAGCTCGGGCGAGCCGAGCTTGTGAAGGCGGTCGGTGCCCAGGCGGCTCAGGTCCTCGTTGAGCGACACCAGGCCGGAGGTGATCAGGCCGTAGAGGAGCTTGCAGACTTCGAACGGGCTCATGTCGAGGCCGACCGCGATCTCCTCGATCGAGCGGCGCTCGTCGATCTTGCAGATCAGCCCCCACTCCTGCGGAGTGAGCGACACCGAGGTGGTCGCCGCCTGGTTGGTGAAGACCGGCACCAGGCGGGTGGACGGGATGCGCTTCGAGAGCACCTGCCACTCGTCGATGCGGCGGGCGGCCTCCATCAGGAGGTTGGTGTTCGACTTCTGGATCGTGGTGAGCTGGGTCTCGGTGCCCGGCGTGAAGACGAACTCGCCCTCCGGCCAGATGGCCAGCTCGTAGACCGCCTCCTCGCCCTGGAGCTCGCCGGCGTGGGCGTGGACGATCTGGCCGGCGCGCAGGTAGATCTCGCCGGTGGCGTCGCCGTCGCGGCGCAGGGTGAAGACGCCCGTCTTGCCCGACACGGAGACGAGCTGGATGATGTCTGGAAGTGGAAGCTCTTTGAGAGATCCCTGGAATGCCATGTCGCCGCGGTCCCCGAATTCAATCTCCGAGAGGCGAGGATTATAGACGCAAAGCTGCGCGTCAAGTCATTTCGTCCCGGAGACGGTCGAGGCGGAGTCTCTGGGAGCAGCAGATGGCCAGGGCGAGCGCGTCGGTGGCGTCGGCCGGCCAGCCGTCGCCCTTCGCGTTGAGCAGGAGCCGGACCATGCGCGCGACCTGCTCCTTGTCGGCGCGGCCGTTGCCGGTGACCGCCGACTTGACCTCGGCCGGGCTGTACTCACGGATCTCGATTCCCCGCCCGGCGAGGCCGGCGAGGAGCACGCCGCGCGCCTCGGCGAGCACGATCAGCGAGCGGCTGTTCATGCCATGGAACGGAGTTTCCAGGACGGCGAGGTCGGGCCGGCAGCGCTCGACGAGACCGCCGAGCTCGCCGGCGAGGCGGGCCAGCCGCACCGCCACGGCGAGGTCGCGGGGCAGGGAGATGCGCCCGGCCTCGATCACCTTGAGCGCGGAGCCGTGCTTCTCGACCAGGCCGTAGCCCGTGTGGAGGCTGCCGGGGTCGAGGCCCAGGACCCGCACTACCGGGACGCCGCCGCCAGGACGTTCTCGTCGACGTTGAAGTTGGCCCAGACCTTCTGGACGTCGTCGTGGTCCTCGAGCGCCTCCAGCAGGCGGAGCACCTGGTTGATCCGGTCGGCCGGGACGTCGACGGGGGTCTGCGGCAGCATGGCCAGCTCCTTGGCGGCGAGCGGCACGCCGCGGTCCTCGAGCGCTTCCAGGACGGCGTTGAAGTCCTCGGGCGCGGTGACCAGCTCGCAGCGCGGTGTTTCGCCGGGGTCGATCGAGACGTCGTCGACGCCCAGCTCCAGGGCGAGATCCAGGAGCTGCTCCTCGGTCAGGGCGCCGCTCTCGATCTCGAACCAGCCGCGGCGCTTGAACTGCCAGCCGACGGAGCCGGCCTCGGCCATGGTGCCGCCGTGCTTGGTGAACAGATGGCGGATCTCGGGCGCGGTGCGGTTGCGGTTGTCGGTGGTCACTTCCACCAGGATGGCGACGCCGGCCGGTCCGAAGCCTTCGTAGGTGATCTCTTCATAGGACTCGCCTTCGAGCTCGCCGGTGCCCTTCTTGATGGCGCGGTCGATGTTGTCGCCGGGGACGCTGTTGGAACGGGCTTCCAGGAGCGCGGTGCGCAGCCGCGGGTTGCCCTTCGGGTCGCCGCCGCCCAGGCGGGCCGCGACGGTGATCTCCTTGAGGATCTTGCTGAACAGCTTGCCGCGGCGCAGGTCGGTCGTCGCCTTCTTGTGCTTGATCGTGCTCCACTTGCTATGGCCGGACATGGGTGCTCCTCGGGGAACCGACAGAAGATCCTCATTCTACAACGACCCGCGGCAACGACCCGGCTGGAGCGGGTAAATCTCTCAAAAATCAGGCCCTTCAAGCACTTTGCGATTGACTGCCGCCCCGCGGAGTGTTAGAAAGGCTTGTCTTTCGGCAGGAGAACCCGTATGTCTTCGATCCTCGTCGTCGAGCCCGAGCACCATTCCGGGGAGCGGATCCGCGCCGCCCTGGGTGCCGGCGGCTGGACGATCCGGGTGGTGGGCCAGCCTCTCGAGGCGCAGCAGGCCGCCGCCCAGCATCCGGACCTGATCCTGGTCAGCTCGTCGATCCCCGGCGCCGAGGCCGTGGCCGGAGCGCTCTCGCGCAGCGCCGGCCGGCCGGGCCTGGTGCTCGCCGCGGCGCTCTCGGACCAGGAGATGCTCGAGATCGTGCGGAGGAATCTGCCCGCGCAGGCGCCCGCCCCGGCCCCGGCCCAGGCGACACCCCGGGCCGTCATGCTCACCTCGGCGGACATCTTCGGCGACGTGCTGGCCGAGGTCGAGGCGGACGAGCCGAGGGTCCCCGCCGCCGGCCCCGCGCCAGCTCCGCCCCCGCGCCCGGCCGCGCCGCCGGCTCCGCGGCCCTCCGCCTTCGACGACGACGAGATCAACCGCAAGCTCGAGAAGACGCTCTCGGGCGTGATGAACCTGGGCGCCGAGCCGAAGCGGCCTCCGGCCGCTCCCGCCCCGCCGCCGCCGGCAGCCCCGAAGCCGCCGCCGGCCCCGGCCGTTCCGCCGCGCCGGCCGGAAATCCCGGACTCGGACGTCGACGCCCTGCTCAGCAAGACGCTCTCGACCCTGGAGCTGGGGACCCGGCCCAAGCCCGCCGCGCCGCCCGCCGTGAAACCGGCCCCGCCCGCTCCGGCCCGGCCGCCGCGGCCGACCGGCGAGCTCGATCTCTCCGCCGCCCTCGAAGGGCTGGCCGGGCCGCCGCGCCGTCCCGCCGCCCCTGCTCCACCGCCCCCGGCCGCGACCGTGGCGATCCCGAAGATGCGGCCCGAGGCCCCGCCTCCGGCTCCCCCCGCACCGCCGCCGATCGCTCCTCTTCCGGCGCCGGTCCCCGAGCCCGAGCTGCTCGCCGATCCCCTGCCGGACCTCTCCGACGTCTTCGCGGAGCCGGTCATCGACGCCATCCCGGAGATGCCCGACCTGCCGGACCTGCCGCCTCCCGCGGCTCCGGCCCGCAGCGTGTTCCCGGTCGCGGACGTCGCGGCGACCCAGCGCATCCCGATCCCGCCGATGTCTGTTCTCTCCGCGATCCACGAGGAGAGCGGCGACCAGCCCGGCGAGCGCTTCGGCCAGTACACGCTGCTGGAGAAGATCGCGGCCGGCGGCATGGCCGAGGTCTGGAAGGCGCGCATGCGCGGCGTCGAGGGGTTCCAGAAGACGGTCGCGATCAAGAAGATCCTGGCCCACATGACCGACAACTCCGAGTTCGTCGGCATGTTCATCGACGAGGCCAAGCTGGCCGCCCAGCTCAGCCATCCGAACATCGTCCACATCTACGACCTGGGCAAGATCGGCCGCGACTACTACATCGCGATGGAGTACGTCGAAGGCAAGGACCTGCGGTCGCTGATGAACGCCGGCCGCCGCAAGGGGATCCGCCTGCCGCTGCCGCTCGCGCTGTTCATCGCGGCCCGCCTGGCGAGCGCTCTCGACTATGCCCACCGCAAGCGCGACTTCGAGGACCGCGACATGGGCCTGGTCCATCGCGACGTCTCGCCGCAGAACGTGCTCCTCAGCCTGGAGGG
>JBEQUE010000171.1:0-8092 GCA_040349255.1 Acidobacteriota bacterium
CCTGCAGCCCTTTGGGTCCCTGAACCTTTAGGTCCTTCGGAGGCCGCGTGCTCAACCTGACTGCCGCTCTTCTCCTGCTGCTGACCCCCGCCCCGCCGCTCACCGTCGGAGGCCAGATCAAGGGCCCGCTCCCCGCCGACGCCCGGGTCCTGCTGGTCGCCGTGGCGCCCGACGCCGAGGCCGGCCGCCTCGAGCTGGAGGGGAAGGCCGGGCCCGAGCCGGCGGCGACCGGCACGGTTACCGCGGACGGCTCCTTCCACCTCCAGGCGCCGGAGACCGGCCTGTGGAAGGTCGTGATCCAGGCCCCGGGCTTCGTGCCGCAGGAGTACCTCCTGGTCCCCCTGGTCGAGTCGATCGACCTGCCGGCCGTGCGGCTGGAGAAGGACCAGCGCACCGAGGTCCGGGTGACCGGCGCGGACGGCCGTCCGGTGGCCGGGGCCCGGGTGCGCGTGGTCAATCCCGAGAGCCAGTACAACTGGCGGACGCCGGTCCGCTCCGGCCTCACCGACGCGCAGGGCGCGCTCGTCCTGCCCCGCGGAGCGAAGGAGGGCCTCCTGGTCCGCGCCGGAGCGCCGGGGCTGCCGTTCGCCGAGCGCCGGGACGTGCGCTCCTCCGCGGTCGCCCTCCGGCTGGAGGCCGGCCGCAGCCGGGATGTCCGCGTGGTGGACGCCGCCGGCAAGCCCGTGGCGGGCGCCCTGGTCCGGATCGGCGAGCCTCTCTGGACGGTCGGCGCGACCTCCGAGGACGGGCTCCTCTCGATCCCCCTCGCCGGCCGGGACAAGGTCAAGCTGTCCGTGCTGGCCGGGGCGCGGTCGCTCGCCGGCTACGTGGAGCCGGCCCGCGAGACGGAGAAGGGGCCGAAGGAGCTGCGCCTGCCCGCGACCCAGACCCTGGCCGGGAGGATCGTCTCCGCGGCGGACGGCCGCCCGGTGGCCGGAGCGCTGGTGTGGTCCGACGACCTGGGCTCGTTCCAGCGCGCCGGCGCGGACGGCGCCTACCGCTTCGAGGCGGTGCCCGGCCGTCAGCTCGCCCTGATGGGAGCCGCGCCGGGCTTCTTCCAGCAGGAGACCGACTGGACCGTGCAGACCCAGGACCGCCGGGCTCCGACCCTCGCCCTGGAGCCGGCGCTGGCCCTCTCCGGCACCGTCGTGGACGAGCAGGGGCGGCCGGTGGCGGGCGCCGAGATCAAGGCCCGGCTGCAGCCGGGCAGCCGGCCCCGGACCATGGCCGGCTGGGGGAGCGGCGGCAACGCGCTCACCTCGCCGGCGGGCGTCTTCCGCATCTCCACCCTCTACGCCGGCCTGGCGCACGAGCTGACCCTCACCCGGCGCGGCTTCGCCGTCTCCCGCGAGACCGTGCCGCCGCTCGAGCCCGGCCGCCCGGCCGTCCCGGTGCGCCTGGTGCTCCGGCCGGGCCGGACCGGCGCCGGCCGGGTCGTGAACCAGGCCGACCAGCCGGTGGCCGGAGCCACCGTCCTGCTCGAGCCCGTGGCCTCCGGCGACCTGATGGCCCGGATGAACCGCGGGCGCGACGACGCCTGGCGCTTCGAAGCCACGGCCGGCGCCGACGGCCGCTTCGAGGTCCCGGACCTGCCGCCCGGCACCTTCGAGCTCACCGCCCGCGGCCCCGGCTACGCGCCCATCACCGTGCCGGGCCTGACCGTGCCGGAAGGCGCCGGCCGGATCGACCTCGGCACCATCTCCCTGGTGCGCGGCGTGGCCCTGGAAGGCTTCGTCACCGGCCCCGGCGGCAAGCCCGTCGAAGGCGCCCGGATCGCCCTCTCCACGGCCTCCGCCGATCCCATGGCCGCCTTCGGCGGATCGGACGGCCCGCCTTCGGCCATCACGGGACAGGATGGCTTCTTCCGGGTGGAGGACCGGCGCGCGGGCGAGACCGTCGACGTCGACGTCCGGCGCGCCGGCTACGCGCGCGGCAGCGCTCCCGGCGTCCGGGTCCCCGCGGAAGAGCCGCTCCGCATCGTGCTCAGGCCCACCTCGGCCCTGGAGGGCCGGACCGTCGATCCGGACGGCAAGCCGGTGGCCGGCGCGCGGCTCTTCCTCAACCCCACGGGGCCGACCGCCATGGGGCAGGGCTTCGTCCTGTTCTCCGACGCCGACATGAAAGAGGCTTTCTCGGGCCAGGACGGCGTCTTCCGGATCGAGGACGTGCCGGCCGGCACCTTCGGGCTCAAGGCCGAGGCCGCGGGGCGGCAGTCGGTCGACCGGAGCGGCCTGGAGGTGGTGAGCGGGCAGGACCTCAAGGGCGTCGAGGTCGTCCTGCCGGCGGGCGCCGTGATCGAGGGCCGGGTGCTCGCGAGCGGCCGGCCGGTGCCCGGCGCGGAGGTCCAACTGGTCGAGCCCGAGAGCTCGGTCACCCGCTTCATCATCCGCTCGCCGAGCGGCAGGGCGGACGGCGACGGCTACTACCGCATCGACGGGGTCACCCCCGGAGCGCGCACCTTCCAGGCGGAGGCGAAGGGGTTCCGCAAGACCGTGCGGGAGCTGGAGGCGCGGGAGGGCGGCAATGCGCTCGATTTCGCCCTGGAGGCGGGCGCCCAGGTCACCGGCCGCGTGGTGGACGACGCCGGCTCGCCCGTGTCCGCCGCGCTGGTCACCCTGCGCGAAGGCGTCAACTCCTGGAACCTGCCCAACGGCGTGAGCGGTCCGGACGGCGGCTTCACCCTGTCCGGCGTCGGCGACGGCACCTACCGGATCTCGGCCCGCAAGGAGGGCTTCGTCTCCGGCGAAGGGCAGGAGCTCACGGTGGCGGGCTCCTCGGTGAGCGGCGTCGAGGTGACCCTGGCGACCGGCGGCGCCATCGTGGGCCAGCTCACCGGGCTCGACTTCACCGAGCTCTCCCAGGTGAGCGTGTGGGCCGACGACGAGTTCCACACCGGCCGGGTGTCGCCGGACGGCACCTACCGGATCGAGCAGGTGGAGCCGGGGGAGCGCCGGGTGGTGGCGTCGGTCCGGGGCGCGCGGCAGACCGAGGGCCGGGTCACCCTGGAGGCGGGAGAGCGGGAGGCGCGGCTCGACCTGGAGTTCAAGGACGGCCATCTCCTCACCGGCCAGGTGCTGCGCAACGGCGAGCCGGCGCGCGGCGAGGCCGTGTCGCTCTCCGGCCCGGGCGTGGCCGGCCGCTGGTCCGAGATCGACCACGAGGGCCGCTTCCGCTACGAGGGGTTGGACTCCGGCGCCTACGAGCTGGAGGTGATGGACCGGCGCGGCCAGACGAGCCACAAGGAGAGCGTGGAGCTGTTCGGCGACCGCGACCTGCGGATCGAGCTCCAGACCGCGCCGATCGCCGGGCGGATCCTGGATTCGCTGGACAAGGGGCCGGTCGCCGGCGTCCAGGTGCTCCTGCTGCAGCCGGAGGGCCAGAAGAGCCAGTCCTTCATGAAGCTGGAGGCGGTCACGGACTCCCGGGGCGATTTCCGGCTGCCGGACGTGCCGGAGGGGGACTGGCGCGTGCGGGCGGTCCTGGCCGGCTACGCCCCGGGCGAGGTGGCGGTCCACCTGGACGCCGGCTCGCCGCCGGATGACCTGGAGATCGTGCTCCAGGCCACGGAGGGGGTGACCCTCGAGGTCGTCCTCCCCTCGGGCCGGCCGCCGGACACGATCCGCACCGCGGTGCTGGACGCCTCGGGCCGGGTGACGGCCACCACCACCTACCCGGTGGGAGAGAACGGCCGGGTGCGGGTCTCGAGCGTGGCGCCGGGCAACTGGGAGCTGCTGCTGGACGCGGACGGCTCGGCGCCGGTCTCGCTGCCGGTGACCTCGCCGGGCAACGCCGGCCGGGTCGCCCTGCCGCTGCCGGGAAGCCTGGACCTCAAGGTCCCGGCGCTCGCCGGCACCCGCATCGGCGCCAAGGTCCGCCTGACCGACGCCAACGGCAAGCTCTTCCGGAACGCCTGGGGCGACGCCCCGGCCACCTTCGACCTCGACGTCGGCGCCTACAAATTCGATCGTCTGGCGCCCGGAGCCTGGAAGGTGGACGTCACCGCCGACGACGGCCGCACCTGGACCGGCACGGCCACGGTGGTGCCGGGTGGCACCGCGCCCTTGGTCCTGGAACAGAGGTTGGAGTAGGGAGCGGTGGACCTCATCTTCGACCTGGAGCCGGGCAGGGAGGCGTGGACCGTCGCCGGTCCGGACCCGGGGAGCGCTCCCCACGTCGTGCCCAACCCGCTCCGGGATCCCGGGCTCGTCGCCCTCCTCGTCGGCCTGCGCGAGGCGGTGAGCGCCGCGGTCCCGCTCGACCATCCCGAGGCCGGCGCCTCGATCGCCACCCTGGAGGCGCTCGCCCGCCGCATCGCGGAGACGCTCACCCCGGCCCTCTTCTCGGACGCGGCGCGCCGGGAGGTGGTGCGGCGCATCCAGGCCGCGGACCGCGGCCGGGCGCGGCTTGTGATCCGCGTCGCCGACCAGGGGCCGGCCGCCGACCAGGCCCTCGCCCTGCCGTGGGAGCTGCTGGCGCCGGCCGAAGGCTTCGCCGTGCGCGACGGGCTCCTCGACGTGGTCCGGGAGGCCGCGGTGGACGGCGCTCCCCACCTGCCCGAGCCGGCCGGAGCGCTCACCGTCGCCGCGACCCTCGCCGCGCCGGACGACGAGCCCCGCCTCGGCTACGAGAGGGAGTCCTTCCGCCTGCAGAGCGCCCTGGCCGCGCTCGGCCAGCGGGTCGCGTTCTCCGACCTGGGCGGCCTGGCGGACTTCGTGGAGGTCGTGAAGGGGCAGAAGCCGGCCGCGGTCCACTTCAGCGGCCACGGCCTGCCGGGCGAGCTGGTGTTCGAGGACGAACAGGGCTTCTCCCGCCGGGTGCCGATCCAGGACCTGGTGCGCGAGCTGCGCCGGGCGCTGCCCGGCGCCGGCGCGTTCCCGCGGCTCTTCTTCCTGGCCTCCTGCCACGGGGCGACCGGGGAAGCTGTCGCCGGAGGCGGGCTGGCAACCGCGCTCGGCGAAGGGCCGTCCACCGCGGCCACCCTGCACCGCAGCGGGTTCGTGCAGGTGGCCGGCTACTTCGGCCCTGTGGGCGACGAGCTCTGCACCCGGGCCGAGGAGGTCTTCTACCGCGCCCTGTCCCGGGGCGAGGAGACGCTCCAGGCCGCGGCCCGGGCGCGCGCCTCCCTCCGCGAGCCGCTCGCGATCGACGGCCGGCGCGTCGTCTACCCGCTGGGCTGGGCGCAGCTCGTCCTCTACCACCGGGGGCCGGACCGCCCGCTGGCCCTGCCGGCCGAGGATCGCGGCAACCCGGCGGCGAGCTACCGCCGCCGTGTCGTCCAGTTGAGCGGCCTGCCGGTCCTGGAGACCGGCTTCGTGGGCCGCCGCAGCCTCCAGCACGAGATCCGCCGCCGGGTGGAGCGCGACGGCGTCCGGCTGATCGTCCTCCAGGGTCTGGGCGGGCTCGGCAAGACCGCCCTGGCGAGCCGGCTCCTGAGCCACACCTTCGCGCCGCAGGCCGCGGACCAGCTCGTCCTCCGCGGCCGCGGGCTCGACGGGGAGATCGATCCCGTCGCGGCCCTGCGCGCCCAGGCCGAGAACCACGGCCGGGTCCACGGGCTCCCGCAGTGGGAGGAGCGCCTGGCGCGGCTGCGCGAGGAGTCGCCCGCGCCCGCCGCCGGGTTCGCGGCCGTCGTCGGGGAGATCCGCAAGGACCGTCCCGGCGTCGTGCTCTACCTGGACAACGCGGAGTCGCTCCAGAATCCGGCGGGCGATTGGAAGCCGGCAGCGCGGGAGTGGTGGGGGGAGATGGAGCGGCTCGCCCAAGGCGGCCTGGTCCTGGTCTCCACCCGCTACGGCTGGCCCGGCCTCCCGTCGGCCTCCTGGATCTCCGTGGACCCCATGAGCCCCGCCGACGTGTTGCGCATGCTCGACGCCTTCCCGGCCTTCGAGGCGCTGCCGCGGGAGGCCCGCGAGCGCCTCGTGGCGCGGGTGGACGGCCATCCGCGGACCCTGGAGATCCTGGACCACCTGGTGCGTGAGCGCCTCGCCCGGCTGGGCCCCGGCTTCGAGCCCGCGGACCCCTGGACGGACCTGATCGAGCCGGTGCTGCCCGGGCACGCCGAGCAGGTGCGCGCCGACCTGCTCCTGCAGGAGCTCTGGGACCGGCTGACCGCGGCCGGCCGGGAGCACGCGGTCCGCCTCGGCGTCCTCCGGGTGCCCGCGCCGCGCTCCGTGATCGACCGGCTCGGCGAAGCGGCGGAGGAGCTGGTCCGCACAGGGGTCCTGACCCGGTTCCGCGAGCAGACCGTCACGGACGACGGAGTCGAATGGGTGGACCGCTGGGGGCTGCACGGCCTGGTCCGGTTCTTCGTCGAGCCGAAGGCCGCGCCCGAGGCCCGCCAGGCCGCCCACCTGGCGGCCGGAGTGGCCTACGAGACCTGGACGGAGGAACGGGGAGAGGACACCGCGGGCCGGGCGGAGGGGATTCAACACCTCCACGCCGCGGGCGAGGGGGACCGCGCCTGGCCGATGCTCCTCCGTCACGTCCGGGAGCTGAGGCGCCAGGCCCGCTACGGCGAGGCGCTCGGGCTCCTGGAGTCCGGCGAGGCCGCCGGGCTCTCCGGCGAACGGCTCGCGGAAGCCCTGGCCTTCCAGTGCCAGCTCCGGCGGAGCCTCGGAGACCGGTCCTACGAGCTGGACCTGATGCTCGACCGCGCCCTGGACCTGAAGCCCTCCGACCGGGCCCTCTGCTTCGTGATCTCCGAGCACGGCAGCCTCCTGCTGGACCGCAAGGAGCTCGACAAGGCCGAGGCCATGATCCGGAAGCTGCTGAAGCTCAAGGAGAGGATCTACGGACCGGACCACCCCGAGGTGGCGGCGTCGCTGCACGATCTGGCGGGGGTGATGGCGGACCAGGAGCGGTTCGCGGAATCGGAGGCGCTGCTCTACCGGTCCCTGCAGATCCAGTTGTCGCTGGCCGGGCCCCGATACGCGTCGCTCCTGCCGACCCTGGTCAACCTGGTTGACCTCCTGGCCGTGCAGGGCCGCGCCGCCGAGGCCGAGCCGCTCGCGCTGCGGGCCTTCGAGATCGCCCTGGAGACGAGCGGGACGGACCACCCCGACTTCGCCCACACCCTGGCGGTCATCGCCCGGCTCCAGTCGATGCTCGGCCGCGACACCGCGCCGGAGGCGGCCCGGCGCGCCCTCGCGGCTTTCGAACAGTCCCTCGGCGCCGACCATCCCGCCACGGAGAGCGTCGCGCCCACCCTGCGCCGGATCATCGCGGGCGAGGGCGTCCTCGATCCGCTCCAGCAGGCGGTCCTCCAGGCGCGCGCCGCGTTCCAGCGGGGGGACGTGCGGAGCGCCATCGCGGCCCAGGAGCGGGCGGTGGCGGCGGCCCGGCGCGGCGGCGGCGATCTCCGGGCGGAGCTCTTCCGGCTCGCGGGCTACCTCGGGCAGGCCGAGCTGTACGACGAGGCCCTCGAGCCCCTGGAGGAGATTGTCGGGATCGGGGAGCGGACCGGCCATCCGGACCTGGAGTCCGACCGCCGGGAGCTGGAGACGGCGCGGCGCTTCGCGCAGATCGACGACGTGGCCCGCACCGTCCGGGAGGACGCGGTCGCCGCCCTGCGGGGGAAGGCGGACCCGGACGTCGTGGCCGGCGCAATGGAGGAGATGGCGGCGGGCCTGCAGGCGCTGGACCGGAGCTGGCATGCTCTGGCCGCCTACGCCGGCGCGGTCGCGGCGGTCCTCCGCGGCCGCCCGGCGCCGGAGATCGGCTGGCCCCTGGACCGGCACCTGGAAGCGGTCAAGAAGGCTGCGCGCTCCTGAGCGGAGCCTTCCCGGTGCGGCGGATAGTCATCCCGGCTCGAAAAATAGTCATCCTGGCGCGGCGGGAACGCTTCTGGAGGGGGAGAAAAAAAAGGGGAGCGGCCGGAGGAAAGATGACCACTCCCAGATTCGGGTTGAAGGAGGTTGGTAGCCTCTTCTATATACAGTTGCCGCTAGGTCCCTTTTTTTGACAAGAAATCCGAAAAAAGTTCGAGAATCTTTTTTTCGCGCCCGGTTTCCGCCTCGAATCGGCCCCCGTCGGCCCGCGATACAATGGTTGAGAGACCACGACAAGAGGGCGGATGGCGGCACCGGCGCGGAGC
>JBEQUE010000177.1:0-6916 GCA_040349255.1 Acidobacteriota bacterium
TCAGGCTGGTTCGGCGGGCCGCGCGGAGCGGCCGCGGCGGGCCAGTTGAGGGCCACGAACGACTGCCAGGAGAAGGTGTCGAAGAACGGCCGAGCCTGCTCCGGCGTGGTCACGCCCGACGGGATGGTCACGTCGAGCGGGATGTTGCCGCTGAAGCTCGGCGCGGGCGGAGGCGGCGGAGTGGCCGGAGCCTGCGCCATCCAGACGACGGCGCCGATCCCGAGGAACGCGAACCAGGCATGGGATCTCTTCAGACGGATCATGGACGTCCCTCCTTAGCGTGGGAAACCCTGATCGCTCCATTCCTTGAACAGGGCGATCTGCTCGTCGGTCAGCGGCGGATAGGGTGGCGGCGGCATGCCCTTCTTCTGGATGCGGTCGAAGATCGCATCATAGTTCGTCTTGACGTCGTCGTAGGACGTCAGGTCGAAGCGCCAGATCATGTTGCCCCGGAACTGCTTGAGGAGCGGCGCGAGGTCGTTCTCGAACGAAACAGTCGCCATGGCTCTCTAGCCTCCAGTCTTGAATCCGAAGATGGCAAGGGTGCCGCCGTCGAGACCCATGACGAGCGCACCCGCGACCACGTAGTCGCCCCACACGGCCGGCCCCATGCTGAAGCCGTAGCCGCCGGTGTAGCCCTCGGTCTGGGCGCCGAGGTCGTACTGCCAGAGGCAGGTGCCGTCCACGGTGTTGAAGGCGTAGATCGTCACCTTGGAGGTGGTGCAGAACACCACGTCGTTGACCACCGCAGGCGAGCTCAGGCCGCACTCGCCGGCGTTGGTGTACATGGGCGGCATGGCGTTGGCGTAGCGCTTCGGGTCGTTGTCGTCGAACGGCCAGACGTCGGCCATGGTGTTCCAGTCGATGGCGCGCATGAACGGCGTGGAATTGAAGTCGATGCCCGAGGCCACGAAGTTGTAGTCGGCGCCGCCCATGCCGATAAACAGCCGCGCCTGGCCCGCACCCGAGCCGGGCGAGATGGCGGCGCAGCTGTAGGTGCCGTGGTAGCACTCGCCGAGGGTGGCGTTCGACTCGGCGTTGGTGACCTGCGGGTTGAGCGGCTCGTGCACGCCCGGCAGGTCCCTCGCCTCCTGGGTCGTCCCCTGGTGCGGATCGACGGTCGGGATCTGGAGCCCGTTGTCGTAGTACGGCAGGAGCTGGCGCCAGCTGATGAGCTGCATGCTGGCGGCGTTGAGCAGGAAGTACGAGCCGTTCTTGCAGCCGAAGCCGAGGATGACCAGGTCGGTCGTCGGGTTGGTGCCCGGCCACTGGTTGTCGACCCCGGCGCGGCGGAAGATCGTGGGCGAGGCGCCGACGTCGATGTCGTTGTCCGACGGCCGGTAGTTGCTCGCCGCCGGCACCTGGAAGAAGCCGGCGAAGCGGCCGTCCGCGGCGGCGAGCGAGATCACCCCGTTCGAGTAGCCGGCGGAGGGCAGCGCGCCGTCGGGCACGGCGTTGCCCATGCCCACGAAGATCCGGCCAAGGACCGCGTCGTAGGCGATCGAGGACCACGCTGAGCAGCCGCGGACGACCGGCTCGCCGTCGAAGACCGTGAAGCCCGGCGGATCGGTCACCGGATAGACGACCGATTTCGGCAACTCGTTCGGCAGGTTGTCGCGGCCCTTCTCGAACTGGCAGGTGCAGTAGACCCAGGCCACCCGGCCGCTCTCGGCGTCGATCGCGAAGATGAAGCTGTAGAGGTAGGGGTTCTCGCCCTCGCCGATGCCGACGTAGATCTTGCCGGCGGCCCCCCCGGAATACACCGGCGACGACCAGCCGGCGGCCGGCGAGTAGGTCTGGGCGTCCTTCGGCCACTTCTTGTCGTCCGTCGTTCCGGTGACGTTGGTGACCGGCTGGTTCTTCGCGAGGTCCTGGTGCCGCAGGTCGAGGACCCAGACCTGGGTCAGGTCGCTCGCGTTCAGGCAGTAGACCTTGCCGTTGAAGGCGCTGAAGTAGACCTTGCCGTTCACCACGCACGGCGTGCAGCCCATGCCGGTGAAGCCGTGGCCGTCCGGCAGGTCGTCCCCCAGGTTCCAGAGGAACCTGGCCGCGATGGCGCCGGTCGCGACGTCGATCTTGAACAGCGCCCCGCCGTTGGAGCTCTCGGCCTCGTGGCTGTTGGCGAGGCCGACGTAGACGAAGCCGTCGACGATCGCCGGGACCGAGACGACCGGTCCGCCGAGCTGGAGCTGATGCAACAGTTGGAGCTGTTTGACGTTCGCCGTCGAGATCGTGCTTCCCGACGCGACGAAGCCGGTGTGCCCGGCGTCGCCGTGGTACATCCACCAATTCGACTTCGGACCCGTACCACCTGCCGGTGTTGTCATGGTCCCAGCCTCCTCAACTGCGTGTTGTAGGAGATGAAGGTACCATGAAACAGGCAGGATTCTGCCAGTGTCGTGGCTACTTGCTGAGCGAGTCCGCCTGCAGCCCGAAGTGCGGCGCCGCCCGCGTCAGGTTCCTGTCGTTCGAGTAGATCCGCTCGTAGCCATGCCAACGGGCGCAGGTCAGATGGAGAGCGTCCAGAGAACGAACGAAGGTGCCCACCGGGAGGCCGCGGGTCGTCTTCTGGGCAGTGGCGATCAGCTCGTCCGTCACCGGAAGCCAGTTCCAGAGGCCGTCCCCACAGTCAATCTCGAACTGGGCAATAAGGGTCTCGTGCCCCTCCGGCGTCAGAACCCCTTCGCGCAGCTTACGCGCGAACGCCAGCTCCGTCTCCAGCCGCCCGATGATCAGGCTGACCACGCCCGCCGAGTTTTCGGCGATGGCGCGCACGGCCTCCCTCTCGGGCTCCTGTAGATAGAATTTGGCGATGAACGCGGCGTCAAAGTACAGGATCATCGGCCGTCGCGGCCTTCGCTGACGATCTGCGTGCTGTCCGTGCCGCCTCGCAGCGCTCCGCTATCCAACATCTCCTGATAGGCCGGCAGGATGCGCCGGCGCTTGAACGGCTGGTCGGTGCGCGGCCGAGCCCCAGGCTCCCGTACAAGGGCGCCGGTTTTTTCGTGCAGCTCCCGCAGGCTCACCTGTTTCATACGTCAGAGTGTGCCCTAATACCGTCGATCCGTCAATCCCACTCTTCCATCCATCATTTGACCAGTAGGACGGGGCACCTCGCCACGATCGCGATGCGGTAGCTGATCGTGCCGACGCTGAGCGCCGGGTGGTCGCGGTCCACCTTGTGGGAGGAGAGGACGATGAGATCGATCTCCCGCTCCTCGGCGTGGCGGACGATCGTCTCGGCCCGCTTGCCGTAGAGGATCTCGTGGTAGACCGGGATGAGCGCGGACTTGAAGCGCTCCTCCAGGCCGAAGAGCTTGGCCGCGGCCCGGGTCTCCAGGCCGCGGTAGAAGTCCTTCATCTCGTCGAACTCGACGTGCTCGATGGTCTCGATCACGTGCAGCAGGGTCACCTTCGCGGGCTCGCTGGCCGCGCCGCGGGCCAGGTCGAGCGCCGTGTTCAGCGACGCCTCGTTCTTCAGGGTGAAATCGACCGGGACAAGGATGTTGCGGAACATGGGTCGCCTCCCCTCGGTGGTAGAGTCAGACAATATGCGGCGATGGCGGCGGTGGGCAATCCGGGTCCTGGTCCTGGCTCTCCTCGTGGCGGCGGTGCTGGCGCTTCGCGCAACGGTCTTCCGCCCGAAGCCGATCGAGGTGCAGGCGCAGCCCGCCGGCCGCGGCCGGGTCGAGGCCACGGTCACCAACACCCGCGCCGGCACGGTCAAGGCGCGGCGCCGCGCCCAGCTCGCGCCCGAGGTCGGCGGCCGGGTCGTCGCCATCACCCACCGCGAAGGCGAGCGGGTCCGGGCCGGCGAGGTCCTCATGCGGCTGGACGCCAGCCTCAACGAGGCCCAGGTCACGCTCTCCCGCCGCGAGCTCCAGGCGGTCGAGGCCCAGCGCGAGCAGTCCTGCCTGGCCGCCGAGCGGTCCCGCCGCGAGCTCGCCCGCCTCGCGAAGCTCGAGAAGGAGGGCATCGTCTCGGCCGACGCGCTCGACCAGGCGCAGACCGCCAGGGACACCTCCGAGGCCGCCTGCCGCGCCGCGCGCGCCTCCGTCGAGCAGGCCCGGGCCGGCGTCGAGCTGAGCTCGCGGCGGGTCCAGCAGTCGGTGATCCGCGCCCCGTTCGACGGCGTCGTCGGCGACCTTTCCGTAGAAGTGGGCGAGTGGACCACGCCGTCGCCGCCCGGCATGCCGATCCCGCCGGTGATGGACATCCTCGACCCGGACTCGATCTACATCAGCGCGCCCATGGACGAGGTCGACTCCTCGCGCATCCACCAAGGCCAGCCGGTGCGCGTCACCGTGGACGCCTGGCCTGGCCGCACGTTCGCCGGCCGCGTGCAGCGTGTCGCCCCGTTCGTGCTCGACGTCGAGGAGCAGAACCGCACCGTGGAGATCGAAGTGGCGCTCGACGACCTCGGGGAGCCAGGCGAGGTCCGGCTCCTGCCCGGCACGTCGGCCGACGTGGAGGTCGTCCTCGAGGTCCGGCCGGACGTGCTCCGCGTGCCTACGCCTTCTCTGCTTGAAGGGGGTCAGGTGCTGGTGGTCAAAGCCGGCAGGCTGGAGGAGCGCAAGCTGCGCACCGGTCTCCGCAACTGGGATTGGACCGAGGTGCTGGAGGGGCTGGCGCCCGGCGACCTCGTGGTCACCTCGCTCGACAAGCCCGAGATCAAGGCCGGCGCCGAGGTCACCGTCGTAAAACCTTCGTCATGATCCGCCTCGAAGGGGTCTCCCGGACCTATCTGCTCGGCCACGAGCCGGTCCACGCGCTGGCGGACATCACCGAGCACGTGGAGACCGGCGAGCACGTGGCGATCATGGGTCCGTCGGGCTCCGGCAAGTCCACCCTCCTCAACGTCCTCGGCTGCCTCGACCGGCCCGACGCCGGCACCTACTGGCTCGACGGCCGCGAGGTCGGCAAGCTGGCCGACGACGAGCTGACCGACGTCCGGCGCCACCTGATCGGCTTCGTGTTCCAGTCGTTCCACCTCGTGCCCCGCCTCACCGCGGCCGGGAACGTCGAGCTGCCCATGATCTTCGCCGGCGTGCCGCGCGCCGAACGGCGGCGCCGGGCGTCCGAGGCGCTCGCCTCCGTCGGCCTCGCGGACCGCATGGGCCACCGCCCCAACGAGCTGTCCGGCGGCGAGCGCCAGCGGGTCGCGCTCGCCCGGGCCACGATCATGGGCCCGCGCGTGCTGCTCGCCGACGAGCCCACCGGCAACCTGGACACCGCGTCCGGACGCCAGATCCTCGACCTCCTCGACCGTCTCAACGCCGAGGGTCTCACGCTCGTGGTGGTCACCCACGACCCGAACGTCGCCCGCCGGGCCGACCGGATCATCGTGCTGGTCGACGGCCACATCGTGCGGCGGGTGAAGGGGTCGGAGGTAGCCGGCATCGCGGACCTGTTCGATCCCGCTCCCCCTCTCCCCGACCCTCTCCTCCGTGCCGGGGGAGAGGGAGACCTCCCCCCATGACGATCCGCGACCTCTTCCGCTTCGCGATCGGCTCGCTCCTGGGAAAGCGACTGCGCACGGGCCTGTCGCTGGTCGGGATGGTGATCGGCGTGGCCTCGGTGGTGCTCCTCACGGCGCTCGGCGAAGGAGCCCGGCGCTACGTCACGACCCAGTTCGCGAGCATCGGCTCGAACCTGCTCATCGTCCTGCCGGGCAAGACCGAGACCTCGGGCTTCGCCGGGGCCGTCCAGGGCGTTCCGAACGACCTGACGCTCGACGACGCCGAGGCCATCCGCCGCCAGGTGCGGGGCGTGGTGGGACTGTCGCCGCTCGTCATGGCGACCGAGGCCGTGGCGCACGGCTCGCGGCGGCGCAACGTGGCCGTGGCGGGCACCAACCGGGAGTTCCTGGAGCTGCGTAAGCTCCACCTCTCCAAGGGCGAGTTCCTGCCGCCGGACGAGTCCGGGCGCGGCCGGCCCGTGGTGGTGCTCGGCGACAAGGTGGCGCGCGAGCTGTTCCCGGCCGGCGAGGAGCCGGTCGGCCAGGTGGTGCGCATCGGGAGCTGGCGCATGCGGGTGATCGGAGTGCTCGCCGGCCGCGGCACCCAGCTCGGGATCAACGTGGACGACCTCGTGGTCGTGCCGGTCGCCACCTCGATGCGGATGTTCGACCGGCGCTCGCTCTTCCGCGTCATGATCGAGGTGCGGAGCACGGCCGACCTCGACACCGCCAAGGCGCGGGTGATCCGGGTCGTCAAGGAGCGCCACGACGGCGAGGAGGACATCACGGTCCTCACCCAGGACGCGCTCATCTCCACCTTCTCGCAGATCCTCGGCGCGCTCACCATGGCGCTCGGCGCGATCGCCGCCATCTCGCTCACCGTGGCCGGCATCGGCATCATGAACGTGATGCTGGTCTCGGTCTCCGAACGCACCCGGGAGGTCGGCCTCCTGCGCGCCGTCGGCGTCGAGCGCCGGCAGGTCCTCGGCCTGTTCCTCACCGAGGCCGCTCTGCTGTCGCTCGCCGGCGGCCTGCTGGGCCTCGCGTTCGGATGGGCCTGCGTCGGCGTCCTCGTCCAGATCTTCCCCGCCCTGCCCGCCAGCCCGCCGACCTGGGCGGTCGTGGCGGCCCTCCTCCTCTCCCTCGGCACCGGCGTCGTGTTCGGGCTGCTGCCGGCGCGGCGCGCGGCGCGGCTCGACCCGGTCGCCGCCCTCGCCGGGAAATGATCGGGGAAGAGCCGATGAGCACCTTACGACCCGAGCTGATCCGCCTGGCCGTGGGCTCGCTGATCAGCCACCGGCTGCGCACCGTGCTGTCGATGCTGGGGATCGCGATCGGCGTGACCTCGGTGATCCTGCTGACCTCGATCGGCGAGGGCACCCGGCGCTACATCATGGACCAGTTCAACCAGTTCGGCACGAACATCATCGGCATCGCGCCGGGCAAGGCCGAGACCGT
>JBEQUE010000179.1:0-16689 GCA_040349255.1 Acidobacteriota bacterium
CGCAAGCGCCCATGGCCAAAGCCCACTTGGGCTCGGGCATCTGATCCCAGAGACGGCGGACGATGGGCGCCATCTTCTCGGTGACCGTGCCGGCGACGATCATGAGGTCGCTCTGGCGTGGCGTGGCGCGGAAGACCTCGGCGCCGAAGCGGGACATGTCGTGGCGCGGGTCGAGCACGGCCATCATCTCGATGGCGCAGCAGGCCAGGCCGAACTGCATGGGCCACAGCGCGGAGCGCCGGGCCCAGTTGAAGATCTTGTCGTAGGTGGTGGTGAGGACGTTGGCCTCGTTCGGCTCGTTCGTTCCCATCTCGTTCATGCCCATTTGAGGGCCCCCCGGTTCCAGATGTAGACGTACCCGATGATGAGGATGACCAGGAAGACCATCATCTCGATGAACCCGAAGAGGAGCAGACGGTCGAACATCACCGCCCAGGGGAAGAGGAAGATGGTCTCGACGTCGAAGATGACGAAGAGGACCGCGATCAGGTAGTAGCGGATGGAGAACCGGTGGTCATGGGCGAAGGTCTCCGGCTCGTTGCCGCACTCATAGGGGTCGCGGTTCGTGGTCGGGCTGCCCACGTGGCGCAGGAACCGCGCCGCGAGCAGAGTCACCACGAGGAAGCCGATCGAGATCAGCGTAAAGACAAGGATGGGCAGGTAGTTCGCCATGTCGCGCCCCTCACCTCCTAATACACCCCATGTGTCCTGTACCGGACGAGCGGGCGTATTCTACCCGACGGTCGAGGGGTGTCAAGGAAGGGGCCGGCAGGAGGAGCCCCCACCTGCCATTACCGTGGTAAGATGGCGCCATGGCGATCGCGTACTCGAAGCTGACGGCGCAGGGACAGATCTCCGTGCCCACCGAGGTCCGGCGGCGCCTGGGCGTCGGCCCGGGCTCGGTCCTGGAGTGGGAGGAGGACGGCGAGAGGATGGTGGTCCGGCGGGCCGGCCGCTATACCTCGGAAGACGTGCACCAGGCGCTGTTCGAGGAGGCACCGGAGCCCAGGACCCTGGAGGAGCTCAAGGAGGGGGTCGGCCGGTACGTGAAGAGCCGCAATGCGCGCCGTTGACACGAACGTCCTGGTGCGGCTCCTGACGCGGGACGACGCGGCCCAGACGGCTGCCGCGGAAGACTACATTCTTGGCGGAGCCTGGGTCTCCCAACTCGTCCTGGTCGAGGCCCTATGGGTCCTGGCGTCCGTCTACGGCCTGCGGCCGGACAGGATCTCGACGGCGGTCGAGATGCTCCTCCAGCACAAGGACCTCACGATCCAGGATGGGGACGTCGTCGAAGCGGCTCTGGAACAGTTCCGGAGCCGGCCGGCCCTGGGCTTCTCGGACTGCCTGATCCTGGAGACGGCCCGGAAGGCGGGGCACCTGCCCCTGGGCACATTCGATCGAAACCTCGGCAAGCTCGACGGTGCGCAGAGGATCCTGCAAAGTCCCTGATGTCGGGCGACGTCGGCCGACGCCGCCCGGCGTTCCTCTCCTTCCGGTGGTCGCACGGCTTCCCATTCTCCAAGTGACGACGGCGTCGTGAGATAGCGGATTCGCGGAGATCTCCGAAGAGGTCCGCGCCGCAGGCACGTCCGTTGCTCCCAGGAGGACAAGCCGCAACATTCTCTCGAACGAAAGGACGCCAGCCATGATCGAAGACGGCAAGTCGTTTCTCGGCCGCCCGCCGCACAAGACACAGGTCTGCATCGTGGGGACTGGCCAGGCCGGGATCACCCTGGCCTGGTACCTGGTGAAACAGGGCATCGACGTCACCCTGCTGGAAGGCAGCCGCGTCTTCAACCCCGCGGGCCCGAACGCGCCGGTGAAGCCTTCCTACCAGTACAACGAGAACGAGCTCCTGTACAACGGCGAGGTGGCCGGGCTATTCAAACACAACGAGCCGAAGTTCCTGATCCTGCCGATCCCCCAGAACTACAAGCCGATCAAGGAACGGGACCGGATCTACGGCGGCACCTCGACCCACTGGGGCGGCCAGTCGCGGCCTCTGGACGCGATCAGCTTCGAGAAGAGGCCCGGGTTCCCGGGCTGGCCGATCACGCGCGAGGACCTGGACCCCTTCTACGCCGAAGCGTCGAAGTTCCTCGAGCTCTACGGCGACTACTACGCGCCCGACGGCACGGCCGGGTACAACTTCTCGGCCGAGTTCTGGGCCAGGGAGCTGGGGCAGGAAGTCGCCGACATGGAGGGTTTCGACGTCGACATGTACCAGTTCGTGCCGGAGCGGAACCTGCAGTTCCAGGCCCGCAAGGTCGAAGGCAAGACGATCGGCGAGAGCAACGCAATGGTCATCGTGAATGCCAGCCTCCTGAACATCGAGCACCAGGACGGAGCCAGCAGCGTCACCTCTCTGACGGTCGGCGTCATGGACGACAACCGTATCAACCCGAAGAGGCTGGGCGAGTTTACCGTCGAGGCGCAGGTCTACGTGCTGGCCTGCGGCGCGGTGGCCAACGCGCGCCAGCTCCTGATCTCGGACATCGGCAACAAATCCGATCTCGTCGGCCGCTACCTGATGGCCCACCCCATCGCCGACGGCGCGCGCGCGGTCTCGGTGAGCGGGTCCTACCTGCCCTATCCGCAGCAGCAGTTGCTGTCGTACCAGAGCGTGGGCTCCAAGTACGCGCCCGTCACCTCGATCGCCGGCCTGCTGACCCCGAACGCGGAAGCGCTGCGGGCCAAGCAGGTCGGGAGCTGCTGGTTCGGATGGGCCGGAAGCGACAACTTCTACCACGAGCTGCTCCCCAACCATGACAGCCGGATCACGCTGGCCGACTCCAAGGACATTTTCGACCAGCAGCAGACCCGGGCCGACTGGGTCCTGGACAGCGCGGCGGAGGAGGCAAACTTCAAGACGCTGGCGGACCTCTTCAAAACGGCGGTGACGGCGAAGGGCGGCGGCCCCGTCACCATCGGGAGCTGGGCCAACATCGAGAGCCGGATGGCCTTCAACGGCCATCACCTCGGCACGACCCGGATGGCGGCCACGGAACAGGAGGGCGTCGTCGACGGGAACCTCAAGGTCCACTCGGTCGACAACCTCTATGTCGCGGGCTCGTCGGTCTGGGCCTCCGCCGGGATCTCGAACCCGACGTTCTCCATCGTGGCGTTCTCGATCCGCCTGGCCGATCACCTGGGTAAGCAGCTCAAGGGCGCTTGACGGTCAGCATTCGGGGATCGATCGCCTCGCCGGGGTCGATCCCCTTCGCCTGGACCAGGACCCGGATGTCCTCGCCCATGCCTTCGCCGTCGAGGAGGGCCATGGCTTCCTGGCGCGCTTCCGGAGTTGCGTCCTGAAGGTCGTCGAAGAGGCCGCAGGCGGTCAGCCAGAGCGCCTGCCGGGTGAGCGCGACCGTGGTCAGGCCGGCCTCCTCGCCGGCCCGGATCAGCGCGGTGAAGTCCACGTGCGCGGTCAGGTCCTGCTCCCCCACCAGGACGAAGGGGTTGCGATGGACCCGCTGGCGCGAGAAGCAGGCGAGCGTGCCATGGCGCCGGATGCGGACGTCGAGGAGGCGCTCGCGCTCGAAGCCGTAATCGCAGGTGACCAGCAGGCCGCGGTCGAGCCGGCCTGCGATCTCCCTATAAAGAGGTACCCAGCCCGGAGCGAGGTCGGCGATCTGGCCCGGCTCCAGGCGGAAGCCCGCCAGGAGATCCGGCAGCGCGGGATCGGACAGCTCCCCCTCCTTCCAGGCGAAGCCTCCCTCGGCGTCCAGGTCCACCCACAGCTCTCCCACTCCTCCGCCTTCGCGGCCGATCAGGCGGTGGACCGGCAGCGCATCGAGCAGCTCGTAGGAGAAGATCAGGCCGTCGACCGGCCCGACCTCGTCCAGGCGCTCCCTGCGCTCGACGCCCGGAGGCGCCGGTCGCGCCACGCGGTCCCAGGCCAGGACGCGCCGCTCCTCTCCGGAGAGCGCCGCGACCACGTTGCCCAGGTGCGCCCCGGTCCCGTATCCCGCCTCGAAGAGATCGGCCAACCGGCTGAGCGCCCGGTCGAGCCGGCGCAGCAGTCTCGCCGTGGCGCGGCCGAACAGCGGCGAGAGCGAGGCGCCGGTGACGAAGTCGCCGGCCTCGCCGATCGGCGGGTCCGGTCGGTTGTAGTAGCCCGCCTCGCCATAGAGCGCCTCCTCCATGAAGGCCGCGAAGGGGATCGGGCCCTCGGCTCGGATGCGGACGCGGAGGCGGTCGGCGGGGTTGGCCATGGCCGAGGAGCTTACTCCGGGGCTGGGCTAGAATGGGGCTGGACGATTTGCAGGAGGCGAACCATGCTGGGCTTCGACCGTATCACCTTCGATCCGAATGTCATGGCCGGCAAGGCCTGCATCCGCGGCATGCGGGTGACGGTCTCCCTGCTCCTCAACCTCGTAGCCAACGGGATGGACGCCGAGAAGATCGTGGCCGCCTATCCCTACCTGGAAGTCGAGGACGTTCATCAGGCGCTCCGCTACGCCGCCTGGCTGGCCCAGGAGACGCTCCTGCCGATCGAGTCCATCCCGGCATGAAGTTCCTGCTCGACATGGGGATCTCGCCCGAAGCCGGTGCCTTTCTTCGGAGGCTTGGCTTTGAGGCGACCCACCTCCATGCCGAGGGATTGGATACGCTGCCCGACCCGTCGATCCTAGTGAAGGCCCTCGCCGGTCCCGAGGATTGAGCCCGCCTCTGTTACGATCCGCGTCGTATCCTTCCCAAGGAGGAGCCATGATCCCGACTGCGCGGCCGACCGTTTGGAAGATGTCACTAATCCTGCTCTTCGCCCTCGCCGCCCTGCCGGTGGCAGCCAGAGAGCTTGGTCCCTTCAACATCACGCTCCGCTACGCGCCCCAGGAGAGCGTCGGCACGTCCGTCCCCACCCTGATGCTGGGGGTCTCGGATGTCCCGGTCCGGCTCTCGATTGAGGACGGGCGCACGGTCGCCGACCCGGCCGTGATCGGCGACAGCACGGACGACGACGACCGGGTCTGGCCGGTCCGCGCGGCCAGCGACCTCGTGGGCTGGGCCAACGAGGTGCTCCTCAAGAACGCGGGCGAGTGGGGCATCCGCGTCTCCGACAGCGCGCCGCTCCAGCTCAAGGGCTCGATCCTGCGCTTCATGGTCAACGAGAGCAACAAGCCGGTAGGCTCGGTCTACAACGCCGACATCCGGGTCGCGTTCCGTCTCCTCGATTCCAAGGGCGACCTCCTCTGGGAAGGCAACGCCGCGGGCGACGCCACCCGCTACGGCAAGGCCCGCAACCAGGACAACGTGAACGAGGTCCTGAGCGACGCGATCAAGGAGGCCTACGCCACCGCCCTGGGAGACCCGGCGCTGCAGAACGCCTGGCTCGGCAAGAGCGGCCCCGTCGCCTCGACCCCCGCCCCGTCGCCCGCGGCCCGCATGACGCCCGACGAGATCCTCGCCGAGCTGGTGAAGCTCAAGAAGCAGGGGTTCACCACCGAGCTCCTGGTGGACTATGTGAACCAGAAGTCGCTCGCGGGCGGCCTCACGGCGGACGACATGGTGAAATGGAAGAAGGAGGGGATGCCCCAGGACGTGATCCAGGCGGCTCTCAAGCGCGCTCCGTAGGCGTCTCGGCGATGCGCGCCCGCCCCGTCGTCATCGCCCATCGCGGTGCCAGCGGCTACCGGCCCGAGCACACGCTCGCGGCGTACAAGCTGGCCATCCGGATGGGCGCGGACTTCATCGAGCCCGACCTCTGCATCACGCGGGACGGCATGCTGGTCGCCCGTCACGAGAACGAGCTCTCCAGCACCACCGACATCGCCGGCCGGGCCGCGTTCCGGGACCGGCGGACCCGCAAGGTCGTCGACGGCGTCGAGCTCGAAGGCTGGTTCGTCGAGGACCTGACCCTGGAGGAGATCAAGACCCTCCGCGCCCGCCAACGCTTCCCGTTCCGCAAGACCTCCTACGACGGCCGGCTCGAGATCCCGACGTTCCAGGAGATCCTCCTGCTGGCCTCGCACCACGGCGTCGGCGTCTACCCGGAGACCAAGCACCCGACGTATTTCCGCCAGCTCGGTCTGCCGCTGGAGGAGCGCATGGTCGAGGCCCTCAGCGCCTGCGGCTTCGAGGACCCCGGCGCGCCGCCGGTCTTCCTGCAGTCGTTCGAGACCGGCAATCTCCGGTATCTGAAGACCCTGACCGACCTGCCGCTCGTGCAGCTCCTGGACGTCGAGGGCCGGCCCTGGGACGACGCCAGGAGCTTCGACGACCTCGCCACGCCGGCGGGCCTGGCCGACATCGCCACCTACGCGCACGGCATCGGACCGAACAAGCGCCGGATCGTCCCGGCCGGCCCGGACCTGCGCCTGCTCCCCCCCACCACGCTGGTCGAGGATGCGCACCGCGCCGGCCTGCTCGTCCATCCCTGGACGCTCCGCAGCGACGGCCCGTACCTGGCTCCGGACTATGAAGGAGACCCGGAGCGCGAGTACGAGCAGCTTCTCGGCCTCGGCGTGGACGGGCTGTTCAGCGACTTCCCCGACCTCGCCCGGCGGGCGGTGGACCGCGCGCATGACCAGCTTCCGCAGCGGCCATACTGATGATATGGTTGACCCATATGAAGACGACTGTCGAGATCTCCGAGGATCTGTTCGCGCGCACCCGGGAGGTCGCTCAACGCGAGGGGACAACCCTGCGCAACCTGATCGAAGAAGGTTTGAGGGCCGCCCTGGCGAAGCGAGAGCAGAAGAGCTCGTATCGGTGGCCGGACCTGAGCGTCTCCGGTGAAGGCCTCGCCCCGGAGATCTCCGAGGGCAGTTGGGAGTCGATCCGGGACCGGATCTATGTGGGGCGGGGAGCTTGATCGCAGTCGATACGAACCTCCTGGTTTACGCCCATCGTCAGGACTCGCCCTGGTTCAAATCCGCCCGGCAGGCCTTGCGGCCCCTGGCCGAGGGCACGGCGACCTGGGCGATACCGTGGCCCTGCCTGCACGAGTTTCTCGCCATTTCCACCCATCCCAAGATTTATCAGCCGCCGACTGAATTGCCACGCGCTCTGGAGCAGGTGGCCGCCCTGCTCGAATCGCCGAGCCTCATGCTGCTGAGCGAGCCCGCCGGCTACTGGCCCGTGCTCAGACGTCTGCTCGCAGCAGGCCAGGTAACCGGAGGCAAGGTCCACGACGCCCGCATCGCCGCCCTCTGCCTATGTCATGGTGTTTCGGAGCTCTGGTCGGCCGACCGCGACTTCAGTCGCTTTCCAGAGCTGAAGACGAGAAATCCTCTCATCCGCTGAGGAGCCTGATGCCGATCCGTTCCCTCTTCCTTCTTCTTCTCCTGTTCCCCACCACCGTCCTGGCCGCGACCGGCTGGCAGCCGGTTCCAGTCCCTCCCGACGCCGTGGCGCAGATCCAACCCCTGCCGACCCTCCGTGAGCAGGCGGTCGAGCAGCAGGCCTGGTTGGCGAAGCGGCTGACCGAGGTTCTGCCCGAGGTGATGCGCCGGCACGGGATCGATATGTGGATCCTCTCCATGCGGGAGTACGCGGAGGATCCGGTCTTCTTCTCGATGGTCTCGCCGACCACGTTCGCGGCGCGCCGCCGGTCGATCTACGTGTTCCACGACCCGGGAGCCGGCAAGCCCGTGGTGAGGCTGGCGCTGGGCGGAGGAGACCAGGGCGGCCTGTTCACGGCGTATCGAGATCCGAGCCCGCCGGTCCAGGGTGCCGAGCTGGTGGGCGACGACCAGTGGCGGCTGCTGCGCAAGCTCGTGGAGGCGGCGAACCCGAAGCGGATCGCGGTGAACATCGATCCCGTTCACGCTTTTTCGGACGGGCTCGGCGCCGGCGAGCGCGAGGCGCTCGAAGCGGCGCTCGGGCCGGAGCTGTCCAAACGGATCGTGCGCGAGCCGCGCCTCGCCATCGAGTACCTGGAGACCCGCATCCCGGAGATGATGCCGCGCTACCGCGGAATCCAGCAGACGGTCCACGCTTTGATCGCCACGGCCTTCTCCAAGGAGGTTGTCGAGCCCGGAAAGACCACGACCGAGGACGTGGAGTGGTGGTTCCGCCAGAGGGTGCAGGACCTCGGCATGACCGTCTGGTTCCAGCCGCACGTGGAGCGGGCCGGGCCGGACGAGGAGTGGGGCCCCGGCACGATCCGGCGCGGCGACGCGCTCTGGGTGGATTTCGGGGTGATCGCGCTGGGTCTCCGCACGGACACCCAGCACCTCGGCTACGCCCTCAAGGAAGGAGAGACCGAGCCGCCCGCCGGCCTCAGGAACTGCCTGGCGACGAGCAACCGGCTCCAGGACATCCTCCTCGCCGCGATGACTCCGGGCCGCACCGGCAACGAGGTGCTCGCGGCCGCCCGCCAGGCCATGGCCGGGGCGGGGATCGACGGCACGATCTACAGCCATCCGGTCGGAGACCACGGCCACGCCGCCGGCCCCTTGATCGGCCTCTGGGATCGCCAGGAAGGAGTGCCGGCCCGGGGCGACCTCAAGCTGAGGCCGGCCACCTGGTTCTCGATCGAGCTTCAGGCCACCTCGAAGATCCCCGAATGGAACGACCGGCCGCTCTCCTGCCGCCAGGAGGAGGACGCCTACCTGGACGACCAGGGTGACCGCCACTGGATCTACCGGCGGCAGGAGCGATTCCACCTGGTGCGGTGAGGTCGGGATAGACTGCCCGCCGATGCCGCCGATGCCGCCGAAACCCTCGCCCCCGTCCCCGACTCCCGAGCGGCTGCTCCGCCTGATCGAGGCCATGGCCGGACAGCCGGTGGTCATGCTGGTCGACCTCGTGGCCGACCTGTTTATCACCGGCACGCCGAAACGGATCAGCCGCGAGGCGCCGGTGCTCATCCTCTCCTACGAGAGCGAACGGCTGGTGCCGGGCGGCGGAGCCAACGCGGTGGCCAACGTGGCGGCGCTCGGCGGACGGCCCCTGCCTCTGGGCGTGGTCGGCGACGATGCTCACGGCCGGAGCCTGCTCGACGCCCTGCGGGAGCGCGGGGTCGAGACCGGCGGCGTGCTCGTCCGGCCCGGGTACCGGACGCCGACCAAGGTGCGCATCCTGGGCGGCGGACGGCACGCGATCAAGCAGCAGATCGTGCGCTACGACATCGAGCAGACCCTGGAGCTGACCGACGGAGAGCGGGACCGGTTCGCCTCCTCTCTCCAAGGCTGGGGCCGGGAGCCGCAGGTGGCGATCCTGTCCGACTATGGCTACGGGTCGGTCGTTCCCGGAATGCTCCCGCTCCTGCGCTCGGCGCTCGGCCCGGACGCCACGCTGCTCTGCGACAGCCGGTACCGGCTCGGCTCGTTCCAGGGGCTCGACGGCGCGACGCCGAACCAGGAGGAGGCCGAGACGCTGCTCGGCTCCGGGCTCGACGATCCAGACCGTCTGGAGACCGGCGGCCGGGCCTTGCGCGAGCGCCTCGGCGCGCGGTTCCTCCTCATCACCCGGGGGAGCCGGGGCATGAGCCTGTTCGAAGCCGGCGGCTCGGCCCACCTGCCGGTCCACGGCACGGACCAGGTGGCGGACGTCACCGGCGCCGGCGACACCGTCATCGGCGCGTTCGCCCTGGCGCTCGCCGCCGGGGCCACGCCACTGGAGGCCACGCTCCTCGCCGACTACGCCGGCGGAGTCGTGGTCATGAAGATGGGGACGGCCACGCTCACGCGCGACGAGTTGCGCCACGCAGTCGAGAGCGACGCCCGCCCCCTGGAGGAGATCCGATGGGCGAGGTCCTGACCCTCGACGCCTCCCGCGAGCGCGTCCGCGAGCTGAAATCCCAGGGCAAGCGCGTCGCCTTCGCCAACGGCCACTTCGACCTGCTCCATGTGGGCCACCTGCGCTACCTCCAGGACGCCCGCGCCCAGGGGGACGCCCTGGTCGTGGCGCTCAACGACGACGAATCGGTCGCGCGGCTCAAGGGTCCCGGCCGTCCCGTGGTCCCGGCCGCCGAGCGCGCCGAGCTGCTCGCGGCGCTGGTGCCGGTGGACGTCGTGGTGATCTTCGAGGGCGACTCGCCCGGCTATCTGCTCGCCGAGCTGCAGCCGGACGTCCACTGCAAGGGCACCGACTACGGCTCGCCCGAGCGGGTGCCGGAGTACGAGGTGGTGCGCGCCTATGGCGGACGCACCGCGCTGGTCGGCGATCCCAAGGACCATGCCACGAGCGACCTGATCTCGAAGGTCAAGGCCCTGCCGGCCTCCCCCCGGGAAAAAACCGGTTGAACATCCTCCTCATCCGCACCAGCGCCCTGGGCGACGTGGTGCACTGCCTGCCGGTGCTCACGGCCCTGCGGCGCCACCTGCCCCACGCGAAGATCGGATGGCTGGTGGAAGGCGCCATGAAGCCGGTGCTCGAAGGGCACCCGGACCTCGACGCCCTCCTTACCGTCCGGCTGCGGACCTGGCGGAAGAAGCCGTTCTCGGCCGAGACCCGCGAGGGAGTGGCAACCTTCCTGCGTGACCTCGACCGCTTCGCGCCGGACGTGACGCTCGACCTCATGGGCAACCACAAGGCGGGGTTCCTCGCGGCGCTCACCCAGTGCGACCGCCGGATCGGCCTGGGCCGCGCCTGGCGCCGGGAGCCGTCGAGCTCGTTCTGGATCAGCGAGCCGGTCGCTCCCCGGGGAGCCCACGTGGTGGACCGGGGCCTCGCGCTCCTGGATGCCCTCGGTCTGCCGCGGGAGCCGGCGGACTTCGGAGGCGAAAAGATCTTCCGGGACGAGCCCGAGCTGGAGCTGGACGGCGAGCCGTTCGCGCTGGTCCACGCCGGCGCCGGCTGGGCCAACAAGCGCTATCCGCCGGAGCGCTGGGGCGAGGCGCTCCGGCTCCTGCGGGAGCGCACGGGCCTCTCGACGCTGGTGCCGGTGGCGCGCGGCGAGGAGGCGCTGGCGGCCGGGGTCGAGGCGGCGGGCGGCGGTGCGGCGCGGACGATCCCGGCCGGAGACCTGCCGACGCTCGCGGCGCTTCTCCGGCGGGCGCGGCTGGTCCTGGGTGGCGACTCGGGTCCGATCCACCTGGCGCACGCCCTGGGCACGCCGGTGCTGATGCTCATGGGCCCCACCGACCCGTTCCAGAACGGCCCGTACGGCGCGCCGGAGATGGCGCTCTGGAAGGAGCTGCCCTGCGGCTTCTGCCATCGCCGGTTCGACGAGCCGCGGCCCTGCCTGGTGACGATCCCGCCGGAATGGGTGGCGGCGCGGGCGGCGGAGATCCTCCAGGCCGCAGAGGCACATTCGGGATCAACCATTTGATGCCTTTCTGGTAGACTCTCCCCGCGGTCCCACGCGAAGAGCACGGTTGCACCTTGCCGTCGAGGCGAGGCGATACGGAGATTTATGGCACCACCACCGGAAGCAGCCCGAAGACCCGCCCAGTCTGCCGGCCCCGACAAGCTCGGCGAGATGCTGGTCCGGTCCGGCAAGATCAATCAGGCGCAGCTCCAGGAGGCCCTCGGGTACCAGAAGGACCAGGGCGGCCGCCTGGGTACGAACCTGGTCAAGCTCGGGTACCTCAACGAGCGCCAGCTCGTCGAGGCGCTGGCCGAGCAGTTCAAGGTCCCCTCGGTCGATCTCAACAACATGGAGATCGACGAGGCCGTGGTCAAGATCATCCCCGCGGACATCGCGCGCAAGTACACGATCTTCCCCGTCACCAAGGCGGGCGCCACGGTCACCGTGGCGATGATCGACCCGACGAACGTGTTCGCGATGGACGACGTGAAGTTCATGACCGGCTACAAGGTGGAGCCGGTCGTGGCCTCCGAGACCGCGATCCGCGGCGCCATCGACAAGTACTACGGCTCGACCCACGCGATCGAGCTGAAGAAGGTGATGGAGGACCTCTCGGACGAGTCGGGAGGCGACCTGGAGGTCCTGGAAGAGGAAGAGGATCTCGACCTCGCCACCCTGGAAGAGGAGTCCGAGCAGGCCCCGGTGGTCAAGCTCGTGAACCTGATCCTCACCGACGCGATCAAGCGCGGCGCCTCGGACATCCACATCGAGCCCTACGAGAAGGACTACCGCGTCCGCTACCGCATCGACGGCCTGCTCTACGAGATGATGCGGCCTCCGCTCAAGCTCAAGGAGGCGATCACCAGCCGCTGCAAGATCATGGCGAGGCTCGACATCGCCGAGAAGCGCCTGCCGCAGGACGGCCGCATCAAGATCAAGACCAAGATCTCCGGCAAGTCCAAGGACCTCGACTACCGGGTCTCCATCCTGCCCACGCTGTTCGGCGAGAAGATCGTCATGCGCTTGCTCGACAAGGACAAGCTCATGCTCGACATGACGAAGCTGGGCTTCGAGGTCGAATCGCTGCGCAAGTTCGAGGGCGCGATCCTCCGTCCCTACGGCATGGTGCTGGTCACCGGGCCCACGGGCTCGGGCAAGACGAACACGCTCTACTCGGCGCTGCAGCGCATCAACACCCCGGAGGTCAACATCATGACCGCCGAGGACCCGGTCGAGTTCAACCTCTCCGGGATCAACCAGGTGCAGATGCGCGAGAACATCGGCCTCAACTTCGCGGCGTCGCTGCGCTCCTTCCTGCGCCAGGACCCGAACATCATCCTGGTGGGCGAGATCCGCGACTTCGAGACCGCCGAGGTGGCGATCAAGGCCGCCATGACCGGCCACCTCGTGCTCTCGACCCTGCACACGAACGACGCGCCGTCCACGATCAACCGCCTGATGAACATGGGCATCGAGCCGTTCCTCGTGGCGACGTCGGTCCACCTGATCGTGGCCCAGCGTCTCGTGCGCCGCATCTGCACGTTCTGCAAGGAGCCCGCGGAGCAGCCGCCCGCGGCCATGGTGGGCGCCGGCTTCTCCGAGCACGAGTCGCGCACGCTCAAGCTCTTCCGCGGGCGCGGCTGCGAGCGCTGCAGCAGCACGGGCTACAAGGGCCGCGTCGGCCTCTATGAGGTGCTGGAGGTGGACGACGAGCTGCGCGAGATGATCCTCTCCGGCGCCAGCTCCTTCGAGCTGCGGCAGAAGGCCATGCAGAACGGCATGATGACGCTGCGCCTGAGCGGCCTGCAGAAGATCCGCGACGGCATGACGACGATCGAGGAAGTCGTCCGCGAAACCGTGCTGTAGTTGATCCCATCCCCCCTCTCCCCGGCCCTCTCCCCCGTGCCGGGGGAGAGGGAGTCCCCTCCCGTCCCCGTTTCTAGCGGCAGGATCAACTCGTAGGGGGCGTCTTGGCCTGGGTCTTCTTGACCGCGCTCAGGATCCCGATTCCGACCAGACAGATCACACCCACCCCGATCCACATCGGCGGCGCGCCCAGGAGGTTGGCCCCCAGGGCGAGCCCGACGACCAGTACGATGAAGCCGGCGAGATAAACACCGAACGAAGATGACATTGTCCGTTCCTCCTCGTGGAGAGCCGCCATCCGCGGCGGTCTTCCCCCGGAGGATTCAAAAGCCGCGCCAACTCACCAGTCGAGCCGCGCGAACAGGGCGGCGAAGACGTCGATCCCGTCCCACAGGTTCTGGAGGCGCAGGTTCTCGTGCGCCGCGTGCTGGTTGTTGTCGTGGTTCACGATCGGCACGATGACGATCGGCGGGGCGGGCGCCGGCAACCCCTCCAGGAAGAGCGAGATGGGCACGCTCCCGCCGAGCATCGGCACCCGGATGACCGGCTCGCCGAGCATCTCCCCCACCGTCCGCACCACGGCCTTCGAGACCGGCAGGTCCATGTTGGTGCGGGCCGCGGCGTAGCCCCGGTCCCAGGCCAGACGGACGATCCTCGGGTGCGCCAGCCGGGTCTCCGCGTCGGGCTCCTCGTGGACCACCCACCAGCCCAGGCTCCGCAGGTGGGCCTCGGTGCGCTCGCGGACCCTCTCGGGCGTCTGGTCGGGCACCAGCCGGAAGTCGATCGAGGCCGACGCCTCCGTCGGGACGGCGTTCCTCGCGTTCTCTCCGACGTCGGCGCATTTCAGACCGCGCAGGTTCAGGGCGGGCCGCATGATCCGGTCCTGGAGCCTCTCCGATCCTCCCTCGGTCCAGGCCAGGCCCAGCTCGCGCCGCAGCTCGTCCTCGACCGGCGGCATGGCCGCGGAGGCCGCCTTCTCGCTTTCGGTGAGCGGGCGGACGTCGTCCTGGAAGCCGGCGATGCGGATGTCGCCGTCCGGGCCGCGCAGGCCGGCGAGGAGGTCGACCAGCAGGGCCGCCGGGTTGGGCGCCCAGTTGCCGTAGTGGCCGCTGTGCAGCGCCCGGTTCGGGCCGTAGACGGTGATCTCGACACCGGTCACGCCGCGGGCGCCGAAGACGACCTGCATCCGCCGGGTCTGGTGGACCGGGCCATCGCCGAGCAGCCAGGCGTCGGCCTCGAGCACGCTTTGATGTGCCCGGAGGATCTCGGGCAGGTGGCCCGAACCGGCCTCCTCCTCGCCCTCCAGGAAGACCTTGATGTTGACCGACGGCTTCACGCCGGCCGCCTTGAGAGCGTCGAGCGCGGCGAGCATGGCCACGATCGGCCCCTTGTCGTCGCTCGCCGAGCGCGCATAGAGCCGCCACTCGGGGTCGAGCGACGGCGCCGAGGCGAGATCGACGTCCTTCGTGCCGGGTGCGCCGCGCACGCCGGTGCGGAGCACGGGCTTCCAGGGATCGCCGTCCCAGTCCGCGGCCTTGGCCGGCTGGCCGTCGTAGTGGGCATAGAACATCACGGTCCGCTTCGCGCCCGGGGTGGATCGCTCGGCGTAGACCGCCGGCGGAGCATCGCCTGCGGTCAGCAGCCGGGTCTCGAAACCGCGCTGCCGGAACATCTCCATCAGGCGGTCGGCGTTGCGCCGGATGTCCCCGGGATCCGAGGCCACGTTGCGCAGCGCGAGCAGGCCGGCGAGATCGCCGACGATCTCCTTCTCGTGGGCGGAGCGCCAGGAGCGGACCTGGTCGCGGAGAGCGGTCTGCGCCTGCGCGGCGCCGGCGCCCAGGGAGAGCGCCAGGGCGAATGCGATCGTCTTCGGGATCATCGTTCCGGATTCTACTGTAACGGCGCTCTCCCCTCCTCCGCCCGTACCAACTGCGGCGCCTCCGCTTCCGGAGCGCCGTCGGAGGAAGGAGGGCTTCATGAAGCGAGCTGTCTGGATTCCCGTTCTGGCGCTGGCGCTGGCAGGGATACCCGCCGCCGCGTCCACGTTCCTGGCGCTGGACCGCGAGGAGCTGGTCGAGCAGGCCGACGCCGTCGTGGCCGGCCGCGTGGTCGAGGTCACGTCGTTCTGGAACGCGGAGCACACCGCGATCCTCACCGAGGCGGTGCTGGAGGTCGAAGACACGCTGGTCGGCTCGTCTCCGGCCTACGTCAACCTGCGCACCTTCGGCGGCCAGGTCGGCAACTACCGGATCGTGGCCCACGGCTTCCCGACGTTCCAACTCGGCGAGCGCCTCGTGCTCTTCCTCGAGCCGGAGCAGGACGGCGCGCAGCGCGTCCTCGGCTACCAGCAGGGCCAGTACCGCATCCGCGAGCAGCAGGGCCGGGAGATGGCGGTGCCCGTGATCGACTTCGGCGCGCGCATCCTGCGGCCCGACGGCACCGAGGCTCCGGCTCCGAAGGCGATGCCGTTCGCCGACTTCAAACAGCAGATCCGGGAAACGGCTGGCCGCGTCGGCCGCCCGGCCGTCCAGTGACGGGACGAGGAGACAACGCCATGAAAACGATCCGACCGATCCTCTCCGTCCTCGTCCTCGCACTGCTCTGCGCGCTGCTCGGCGCGTCCGGCGCCTCGGCCTACGTGACCCTGAGCCCGGCGCGCACCTGGGACTGCCCGCCCGACTACATCGTGGACAACCGGGCCGGCGGCCTCCCCTCGATCGCCGACGCGGACGGCGGCGAGACCAACGTGGTCAACGCGATCAACTCCACGAACGGCTGGAACGGCGACAACTCGGGCACGGTCATCGCGGCCCACAAGGGCTCGATCGCCGGCTTCTCGCTCGGCGACGGCGTGCCGATGCTCAACCTGACCGATCCGCTGGCCGCCTGCACGGGCACCTGCCTGGCCGCGACCTTCACCGGCTACTACGCCGAGCGCGTCGTCGCGGGCTCGGGCTCCTGGAAGATCACGGACGCCGACATCGTGACCAACAGCGGCGGCTACAGTTGGACCTCGCAGGCCGAGGACCCGGGCGGCGTCGGCTGCTCCAGCGAGATCTACGTCGAGGGCGTGATGGTCCACGAGGTCGGCCACGCGCTCGGCCTCGGCCACAGCCCGGTCTCGGGCGCCACGATGTTCGCCTCGGTGAGTTTCTGCAACAACAACCCGGCGACCACCGAGGCGGACGATCAGAGCGGCCTCAACGCGCTCTACGGCTCGGGCTTCAGCTCCGCCTACGAGACCTACACCAACCTCATCAACACCGCGGGCGGCACGCAGTACCAGCCCTGCGGGACCTACTACTACGGCAACGCCGGCAACCAGATCGGCTCCCTGCGCGGCCCGGCCGGGACCGACTTCGACCTCTATCTCTGGCGCTGGAACGGCAGCGCATGGGTCCAGGTGGCGTCCGCCACCACGGTCTCGAACAACGAGAACATCACCTACAACGGCGCGGCGGGTTACTACCTGTGGGACGTCCGCTCCTACAGCGGTACCGGCACCTACCACTTCTACTACGACCATCCGTAGGCGGACCTTCGGGGGCGCAGCACGGCTGCGCCCCCAGCCACTTCAGGCAGCCAGCTTCCAGGATCACGGCCTCTCCGCGCGCAGCAGCTCC
>JBEQUE010000220.1:0-25901 GCA_040349255.1 Acidobacteriota bacterium
CGCCCGACAGCTCGTTCCTGAGGCGCTCCCGGCCGTAGAGCAGCGCCGCGTAGCTCGCGAGCGCCTCGCTCATCCACTGGTCGCGGTAGCTCGCCCAGCCCACGTGGTCGCCCCACCACTGGTGAGCCATCTCGTGCGCGATGACCAGCCGGCGGTCCTCCAGGCCGAACATCCTGTTCCACATGCCGGCGTCGTTGAGCAGGGCGTCGCTCAGGGTCACGAATCCGGGCAGGCTCTGGGAGAAGCCGCGGTTGGCCGTGACCACGGTCAGCTCGTCCAAGGGATAGGGGCCGAAGATCTCCTCGAAGTAGGAGAGGGAGTCCTGGACCGCCTTGCGCACGCTCTCCCGCGTGCCGCGGCCGGTCATGGCCGAGCCCGAGCCGAACGCGAAGCGGATCTCCACGTGGCCGGACTTGACGGTGTCGATGTCGAAGTTGCCCAGCTCGAAGGTGTAGCCGAGGGCCGGCCGCTCCAGGACCCGCCGCTCCCAGCGCTGGCCGCCCTGCTCGCCGCCGTCCACCCGCCGGCCGCCGGCCATGAGGTCGAGACCCTTGGGCCAGTGGAAGGTCGCGTCGATGGCCGCGCGGTTGATCTCGCCGGTCTGCGGGAACCAGCCCTGGGTGTCGAGGAGGCGGTAGATGTTCCAGTCCTTCTCGATCGGGTGGCTTTCGAAGTGGACGACCACGGACGAGGTATCTTCCGGGGTCCCCTGGGCCGCGGGCTTCGGCAGGACGACGGTCAGCTCGCTGCCCGTGGTCTGGTGATAGAGGTCGGCGCCCTCGGCATCGGTGACCCGGGTGACCTTGAGGTCCGGCGTCCGGATCGTCACCGCGCGCGAGCCCAGGATCACAGGATCGAGGTCGAGCCGCGCCGTGCCGGAGAGGCGGAGGTCGGGGTCCACGGTCAGGTCGAGGGTGTATTTCGAAGGCTCGAAGGCGGGGCTTCCCGGGCGCGGCCTGCCCTGGCCGTCGCGCAGCGAGGCCGAGAGCCAGGTGTCCCACTGGCCCAGGTCGTCCAGCTCCAGGCCGATGAGCCGCCCCTTGCGCTGCTCGCGGCTGATCTCGCGCAGGATCCTCCTCTTCTCCTTCTCGGTGGCGTCGAGCGGCACGAAGCGGCCGAGGGTGACCTGCTCGCGGCTGGCCGGCTCGACGGTGTAGAGGAAGTCGCCCTGCTCGGCGCCGGTATCGCCGGCATCGCTCCGAAACCAGGCCGCGAAGCAGCCCTCGGCGCTCGGATCGCGGAGGCCGTCGAGCAGCAGGCTGCGCTCGACGCCGAGGATCTCGCGCTCGCGCCGCTTGCGCCACTCCTGGTAGAGGGCTTTCGCCTTCTCGACCGTGGCCGCGTCGGGCTGGGCCGCGGGCTTGCGCAGCATGGCGTCCACGGCCGCGTCCAGGCCGATGACGAGCGCGGCCTCGCCGAACTCCGCGTCCAGTCGGCTCGCGCCGGTGAACAGCTCGAGCTGGCCGGCCTCGATCGCGTCGGGCGCCTCCAGGGTGATCCGCCCCTTGCCCACGAAGACCATCTCCACGACCTTGCCGCCGACCGGGGTCGCCGGGAAGAGGATGCCGTCCGAGAGCTGGAGCATGCCCAGACCGGCGGCGAGCTTCACGTTCTTGAGCGCGACGGCCCGGCCGGTGTCGAGGGTCAGCCCCTCGATGTCCTTGCGCAGGGCCGCCGGGTCGGGCGTCTGGGCGCGAAGCGCGGCCGGAACGAGCAGAAGGAGGACCGACAGGACACGGAGAGAGGGAAATCCGGGCACGGCTTACTCCTTGGTTTTCAACCCCATTGTAAGTGACGCGCCCGTAAAAACATTTCCATCCGGTCTACCCGAGACGGTCTACCCGAGATACCGGCCCAGCCAGCCGAAGACCTCCTTCCACCAGAGCAGCGACGACTGCGGCTTGAGCACCCAGTGGTTCTCGTCGGGGAAGACCACGATCCGCGCCGGCACGCCCTTGCCCTGGAGCACGCCGAAGAGGTTGATCCCCTGCGTCACCGGCACCCGGTAGTCCTTCTCGCCGTGCAGGATCAGGGTCGGGGTCACGAAGTTTTTCGCGTAGTAGCTGGGCGACTGCCGGGCCAGCTTCTCGGGATCGGTCCACGGCGCGCCGCCGTAGTTGTTCGGCCGGCCGTAGGTGTCGTCCGACGCGAACTGCCCCATCAGGTCGTAGACGCCCGCGTGGGAGATCAGCGCCGCGAAGCGATCGGTGTGGCCGAGGATCCAGTCCACCAGGTAGCCGCCGTAGGAGCCGCCGGCCGCGGCCATCTTGGTCTCGTCGATGTACCCCTGGGCGACCAGCCAGTCGGTGGCCTTCATCACGTCCTCGAACGGCTTGTCCCCATGGTTGCCGAGGATCGACTCGGCGAAGGCCTGGCCGTAGCCCGTGGAGCCGTGGAAGTTGACCATCGCGACCACGTACCCCCGCGAGGCGAAGAGCGCCGCGTTCCAGCGGTAGTGGAAGTCGTCCATGGACGCGCCGTACGGGCCGCCATGGATGACCTGGACCAGCGGCCACTTGCGCTTCGGATCGAAGCCCGGAGGGTAGACCAGGAACATGTGGACCGGGTCGCCGGCGGCGCCTTCGAAGGTGGCCTCGCCGACCGTCCCGAGGTCGACCCCGGCGAGCTTCTCGGCGTTGAGCGAGGTCAGCCGCCGCGGCTCGCCGCCATCCAGGGTGACAGCGTAGAGGTCGGACGGCGCCTGGAGCGACTGGCGCAGGAAGACGATGCGCGAGCCGCCCGCATCCACGCCGCCGGTCGTGCCCCCCTTGGCCAGCAGGCGCGGCTTGCCGTCTCCTTCCAGGGGCAGGGCGTAGACGTGGCTGCGGCCCTTTTCCTGGGCGTGGAAGAGGAGGGTTCTGCCGTCCGGCGTGAACGCGAGGCCGTCCGGCTGCGCGTCCCAGTCCGCGGCGAGCGGCCGGATCTCGCCGCTCTTGCGGTCGTAGCGCGCCAGGCGCGCGAAGTCCGGATCCACGTCGGGCCGGCGGGTGCGGGCGTAGACGATCCAGCGGCCGTCCGGCGAGTAGCGCGGCCCGGCGTCGAAGGCGGGGTTTTCGGAGGTGAGATTGCGCGCCTCGGCGGTCTGGCCCGCGGCCTGGACGAAGACGTCGAAGTTGACCGACTTGAACGGCGGCTCGGTCGTGTTGACGCTGTAGGCGACCTCGCTACCGTCCGGCGAGATGTCCCAGGAGTCCTCGGGAGAGAGGTAGTCCATGGCGCGCCGCAGCCCGGGCGTGAGGTCCTTGACCTCGCGGCTGTCCAAGTCCACGGTGAAGACGTGGGTGACGCGGCCGTCGGTGCGGTACTCGTCCCAGAAGCGCAGCAGGCGGGTGTCGGAGACGCGGGCCTGGACCTTGTCGTTCTTCTGCTCGTCGAGGCGCTTCTGGACGGCCGGCCAGTCGCCGTTCAGATCGGCCCAGGTCGCAGCCGAGAAGGCGAGGCGCTTGCCGCCGGCGAGCCAGCGGGGCTTCTGCACGGCGACCGGCAGCTTGGTGACCGGCATGGCCTCGCCGCCGCCGACGTTGAGCACATAGAGCTGGGGCGGAGCGTCGCCGCGCTTCGACACGAAGGCGAGGCTCCTGCCGTCCGGGCTCCAGGCCGCGGAGCTGTCCGCGCCCGGGTTCCAGGTCAGGCGCCGCGGCGGCGCGCTGCCGTCCGCCGGCACGAGCCAGAGGTCGGAGTCCCCCTTGTTGTCCTCCACCGAGTAGCGGGTGACGGTGAAGACGACCTGGGAGCCGTCGGGCGAGACGGCCGGGTCGGCGGCGCGCTCCATGGCCCAGAGGTCCTCCGGGGCCAGGGGGCGCGCCAGGGTGGGAACGGCGATCAGGACGAGCGCAGCGGCGGCGAGTCGCAACGGGCGAAAGGGCATCCGGAAACCTCCTGTTTGGCGGGCGAATGGTAGCAGAGCCGCTCAGCCCAGGAGATCCCCGAGCGCCCTCTCCAGCTCCGCCGTGCCCGTGTAGAGCAGGGTCTGGAAGCCCAGCCTGCGGGCCGGCGCGAGGTTCTGCTCGCGGTCGTCGATGAACAGCACCCGCTCCGGCCGGGCCTCGGCGATGCCCAGCGCCCGTTCGAACATCAGCCGGGACGGCTTGCGCACGCCGAGCCAGCAGGAGGAGAGATAGGCCGAGAAGAGCCCCCGGAGCCCGAACGCCTCGATCCTGTGGCGGTTCAGCTCCTCGGACTCGTTGTTGAAGGTCATCATCCGGTAACGCCCCTGCGCGGCGAGCCGGCGCACCACGTCGACCGTCTCCGGGAACGGCCGGCTCAGGGAGAGCATGAACGAGACCAGCTCCTCCCGGGAGAAGGAACGGGGACAGTAGAAGACCGCGCTCTCCAGGTAGTCGTCCATCCGGATGCGTCCGGCCTCCCAGTCGCCGACCAGCTCCTGGTGGCGGGATTCGAACTCGTCGTCGAGGCCGAAGCGCTCGGCGGCCGCGCGGCGCTGGTCGCGGTCCCAGCCGTTCGTGCCGAGCACGCCGCCGATGTCGAAGAAGAGGTGGGTGGGCTTCATGGCCGGAGGATATCCCGGGTGGGACTGCGGGCCGGTGCTAGCATTCGGCTATGCGCCTCTCAACTCCGCTCGCCCTCCTCCTGCTCCTCGGCGCGTTCGCCAGCTCGCCGTCGTCGGCCCGCCCCAACATCGTCTTCGTCCTGACCGACGACCAGGACCTCGTGCTTGGCTCGCTCGACTTCATGCCCAGGACGCAGGCGCTCCTCGCGGACCAGGGGATGACCTTCTCGAACCACTTCGTTCCGCTGTCGCTCTGCTGTCCGTCGCGCTCCACGATCCTGACCGGCCTGCACGTCCACAACCACCGGGTGCTCACGAACTTCCCGCCGGACGGCGGTTTCGAGAGGTTCGACCAGCTCCGGCACGAGGAGCGCACGCTCGCGGTCGCGCTCCACGCGGCCGGCTACCGCACGGCCCTGTTCGGCAAATATCTGAACGGCTATCCGAACGGCGAGGATCTCACCCACGTGCCGCCGGGCTGGGACGAGTGGGCGAGCCCGGTCAAGGGCAGCCCGTACGCGGCCTACCGCTACACGCTGAACGAGAACGGCAAGCTCGTCGCCCACGGCAGCAAGGCCGAGGACTACATGACCGACGTCCTGGCCGCGAAGGCCGTGGACTTCGTGCGCCGCGCCTCGGCCTCCAGCCAGCCGTTCTTCCTCTATCTCGCGACCTACGCACCGCACAAGCCGTCGACCCCGGCGAAGCGCCACGCCGGCCTCTTCCCCGGCCTCCAGGCGCCGCGCACTCCGTCGTTCAACGAGGCCGACGTGCGCGACAAGCCGGCGCGCATCCGGGCCCTGAAACGGCTCGACGCGAGCCGCGTGGCCGCGATCGACGCGCTCTACCGCAAGCAGGCGCAGTCGCTCCAGGCCGTGGACGAGGCCGTGGCCGCGCTGGTGCAGGCCTTGCGCGATGCCGGCCGGCTCGACGACACCTACATCGTCTTCACCTCGGACAACGGTTTCCACATGGGCCAGCATCGCCTGGAGCCCGGCAAGTACACGCCCTACGAGACGGATATCCACGTGCCGCTCCTGGTGCGCGGCCCCGGCGTGCCGAAAGGCGTGACGTCGGACGCCCTGACCCTGAGCGTCGACTTCGCGCCGACCTTCGCTGCGCTCGCCGGCGCGACGCTCCCGGCCCAGCCCGACGGCCGCTCGCTCGTGCCTCTCCTGGAAGGAAAGCCGCCGGCCTCCTGGCGGCAGGCGGTCCTCCTGGAGCAGTTTCCCGTGCCGCCGGCGCCGCCCAAGGGCTCCGACCTGCAGGAGCCCGACGACGCCTCCTCGCATCCGGCTCACCGCGGCCTCCGCACCGCGTCCTACAAGTACGTGGAGTACGGCACGGGCGAGAAGGAGATCTACGATCTGACCAAGGACCCGGACGAGCAGCGGAATCTGCGCGACCGGGTCCCGAAGACCTGGCTGGCCAGCGTCTCTAAGCTCGTGAAGGCGCTGGCTTCGTGCCGGGGCGCGACCTGCCGGGAGATCGAGGCCCGGCCGATGCCTGCCCTACCCTGACGGAGGAACTGACAGGATGAGGATCGCGGTTCTCGGAGCGGGCGGAGTCGGAGGGTATTTCGGTGGGGCTCTCGCCCGCGCCGGACACGACGTGGCGCTTCTCGCCCGGGGCGCCCACCTGGACGCCGTGCGGGAGAAGGGCCTCGAGATCCGGACGCCGGAAGGGGCCTTCACCGTCCGGGTCGCGGCGGAGTCGGAGGCGGAGGCGCTCGGCCCGGTCGATCTCGCCCTGGTAGCGGTCAAGACCTATTCGCTGGCCGAGATCGCATCGGCGGCGGCGGTCCTGGCGCGCCAGGGGGCCGACGTCGTGCCGCTCCTCAACGGCGTGGACGCGGCCGAGCGGCTGATCGAGAGCGGCGTGCCGGCGGAGCGCGTCCTCGGCGGGCTGACGCACCTGAGCGCGGCCCGCGTCGAGCCGGGGGTGGTCGAGCTCCGCAGCCCGTTCCAGCGGGTGATCGTGGGAGAGCGGGCCGGCGGCCTCTCGGAGAGGGCCGAGCGGATCGCGGCCGCCTTCAAGGAGGCGGGCGTGGACGCCTGGGCCTCGGCCCGGATCGACGTCGACCTCTGGCGCAAGTTCGCCTTCATCTCCTCCATGGCCGCGGCCTGCGGGCTGTCGCGCACGGCGATCGGCCCGATCCGCGAGAAGCCGCTCGGCTTTCTCCTCTTCGAGAGACTGGTCCGCGAGGTGATCGCGGTCGGCCAGAGCCTGGACGTCCCGCTCACCGTGGAGGACGAGACCCAGGTCCTCGGCTTCGTGGCCTCGCTCCCGTCGACGATGAAGCCGAGCTTCCTCCTCGACCTGGAGTCGGGCGGCATGACCGAGATCGACGACCTGAGCGGCGCCGTCTCGCGGCTCGGCCGGAAGGAGGGCGTCGAGACGCCGGTTCACGACGTGGCGACGGCGGTGCTGGGGAGCTCGGACGGCGGCTGATTCGATGATGAGAATCGACTCTTTCTGATGAGAAACAGCCGCCATTCTCATCTGCGCACCGATTTTTATCAGCAGAAAACCCGTTACTCTCAGCAATTCACGACCTTTTCGCTGAGACTCGCGGCCGATCCGATGAGACAAACACGGTTTCCGCTCACGATCTGTCGCGAACAGATGAGACTCGACTCCGAGTGGTTGAGAATTACGGGATATCTGATGAGAATCGGGAGTGTTCTGCTGAGAAAAACCCGTGCGCAGCGGCCGCGCGCCCGGTTTTCTCAGCAGAGGTCCGGCGATTCCCGTTAGGATCGGCGCATGCACAGGCCCACGAAGCGCTTCCGCCGGGCAATCCCCGCCGCTCTCGTCCTGGCGTCGCTCTTTCACGGCGCTACCCTGTGCTCCCAGGCGCGGGTCTCGCGCTTCGGGGAGTACAGCGGGTACTCGCAGCCGGTCTACGACGGCTGGAAGCGCAGCTCGTTCTTCATCACGGCGCGCGACGGCACGCGCCTGGCGGCCGATCTCATCTTTCCGACCCGCGAGGGCAAGCTCGCGTCCGAGCCCCTGCCGGTGCTCCTGACGGCGGAGCGCTACCGCCGCGCCTTCGTCGACCGGGAGGAGGAGAAGGGCCGGGTCCTCACGATCCTCGACACCTTCCCATGGCTCACCGAGGTGGTGCGGCACGGCTACATCGTGGCGGCCGTGGACGTGCGCGGCTCCGGCGCGTCCTTCGGGACCTTCGAAGGCATGTTCAACCGCCGCGAGACCCTGGATACCTACGACGTGATCGAGTGGCTGGGGATCCAGCCGTGGTCGACCGGCAAGGTCGGCATGTTCGGCCGCTCGTACCTGGCGATCACCCAGTACAGGGTCGCCGGCCTGGCGCCGCCCCACCTCGCCGCCATCTTCCCGGAAGTGGCGATGACGGACCTCTACGCCCTGCTCTGGACCGGCGGCATCCATCGCGCCGACTTCATCGAGGAATGGGCCAAGGCGGTCCGGGAGATGGACCTGGACGACCCCGCCGTCCCCGTGGACGGCCCGGAGGGCGAGGCGCTCCTCAAGGCCGCGCTCGCCGAGCACCGCGCCAACGTGGACATGGGCGAGCTCACCGGCCGCCTGCCCTTCCGCGACAGCGTGGATCCGAAGACGGGCATCCGGCCCTATCTTGAATGGAGCCCGATCTACGACCGCGCCGGGATCGAGCAGTCGGGCGTGGCGGTCTATCACCTCGCCGGCTGGTTCGATCGCTACGTGCGCGACCAGAGCCTGCTCTACCGCAACCTGCGCAACCCGCAGCGGATCACGATCGGGCCGTGGACGCACACGCAGCACGACCGGCTCGACCTCGCCGCCGAGCACCTGCGGTTCTACGACCGCTGGCTGAAAGGAATCCGCAACGGCATCGAGGACGAGGACCCGGTCCATTACTACACCTTCGGCGCGCCGGAGGACCAGGCCTGGCGCTCGGCGAAGCAGTGGCCGCTCCCGGAACAGAAGCTGACGCCGTACTACTTCGGAGCGGACGGCCTCCTCACCCCCGAGCCCCCGGGGAAAACGGGGGTGGACGCCTTCACGGTGGACTACTCGGCGAGCGTCGTCCCCGCTCCGCGCTGGTCGCTCCGGAAGTCCTGGCCCGAGGACCTTTCGGCCAACGACGCCAAGGGGCTTTCCTACACCACGCCGCCGCTGGCCGCCGCGGTCGAGGTGACGGGACACCCGGTGGTGAGGATCTGGCTGTCCGCGGACGTGCCGGACGCCGACCTCTTCGTCTACCTGGAGGAGGTGGACGCGAAGGGGGCCTCGCACTACGTGACGGAGGGAGCGCTCCGGGCGTCGAACCGGGCTGTTACCGATCCGGGGTACGACTACCTGGGCATGCCCTGGCACCGGGGTTTCGCCGCGGACCGGGCGAACCTCCCGAAGAACAAGCCGGTCGAGCTGGCGTTCGACCTCTTCCCGACCTCGAAGATCTTCGCTGCCGGCAACCGCATCCGGGTCACCGTGACCGGCGCGGACAAGGCGAACGCGACGACGCCGGAGCGCACGCCGGCGCCGCGGCTGGTCCTCCATCGGGAGGAAGGCCGGGCTTCACAGATCGTGCTGCCGGTGATTCCGCGTCCGGGTCAGTCGCCCGCGGAATAGAGAAAGCTCGCGTTCAGCTCTCCAGCCGGCGCGCCCTTCTCCAGGCGCCGCAGGGTGCCCTTGAGCGCCACGCCCTGCGGCACGACAATGGGCATGATCCCGGGCTGCTGGAAGTCTCCTTCGAAGGCGAAGGACACGCCGCCGATCTCCTCGGTGGTGAACGTGAGGTGCAGCCCCTCGATGCGAGGCTCGATCAGCTTGGCGTCGGCGCCCCCGGCGTCCTCCTTCATCCGGATGAAGCCGTAGAGCGGAACGGTGACCTCCTCACCATCCTTCATGTTGAAGGTCGAGAGATGGAGGTGGTCGATCGCGCGCGCCCAGTCCGGCAGACCGGCGGCCTCGTCGAGGAAGTAATAGCCGAAGGGATCGGTCACGGCCGCCGCGGCCGGTTCGGGCGCGGGGGGCGGGCTCGGAGCCGGCGCCGGTCCGGGCGCGGAGGACTCTGCGCCGCAGCCGAGAAGCAGCAGAAGGGTCAAGGCGGCGGGAAACCTCCTGCCTGGGATCATGGGCGGTCCTTTCCGGAAGGAGGCAACGGGATGGTAGGGGCGGGGTTGCCGGCTGTCAATGAGCCCGCTCGCCCGGGTTTTGCTTTATGCTTGGTCCATGGCAACCCGAATTCCCGGCCAGCATATCGAGGTCACCCCCGGCGTCGCCGGGGGGAAGCCCCATATCGTCGGCCGTCGCATCAAGGTCCAGGACATCGTGATCTGGCACGAGCGCCTGGGCAAGGAGGTCGAGGAGATCGCGGACGAGCACGACCTCTCGCTCGCGGACGTCCATGCGGCGCTGGCCTACTACTTCGACCATCGGGCCGAGATCGACCGAGCGATCGACGAAGGTCAGGCTTTCGCCGAGGAGCTTCGCCGGCGAACCCCTTCCAAGCTGTGGCAGAAGCTCTCCCGCACTGCCTGAATGTCCCGCTCGCGGATCCGCTTCTACACGGACGAGCACGTCCACAGGGCTGTCATCAAGGGCCTCCGCCTGCGAGGGGTGGATGTCCTATCCGTGCCTGACGCCGCGCTCCTCGGCGCCTCGGACGAGGAGCATCTGAGCCGCGCGCGAAGCGAAGGCCGCGTCCTCTTCACCCAGGACGACGACTTTCTTCGGCTGGCTGCCGAGGGCCATCCTCATGAAGGAATCGTGTACGCGTCCCAACACACGTCCGTCGGCGAGATCGTCCACGGCCTGATGCTCATCTTCCAGGTCCTGGAGCCCGACGACATGCGCGATCACATCGAGTTCCTCTAGAGTCCGTCTGGAACCCGGCCCCGGTCCTGGCATAGTCTCTACCCATGACCACGAGAGCGCCCCTCGACCTGTCCGGGCTGGCAAGGGACGCCGGCCCATCGCCCTCCGGCCGGGTGTCGGCCATGGCCGGGGCCCTGATCGGCTCGGAGATCCTCCGCATCGCCGGCGAGATCCGGGCGCTCAAGGCCGCGGGCCGGCCCATCTGCGACCTCACGGTCGGCGACTTCGCGCCCGGCCAGTTCCCGATCCCGGAACGGCTCGCGGCCGGCATCCACGAGGCCCTGGATCACGGCGAGACCAACTACCCGCCGTCGAGCGGCATCGCGCCTCTCCGCGAGGCCGTGGCCCGGCTCTACGAGCGCGACCTCGGCCTGCGCTATCCGGTCGACTCGGTGCTCATCGCGGGCGGCGCGCGGCCGATCATCTACTGCATCTTCCGCACGGTCTGCGACCCCGGCGACCGGGTCGTCTACCCGGTGCCGAGCTGGAACAACAACCACTACACGCACATGGTCGGCGGCGTCGGCGTGCCCGTGGTCTGCCGCCCCGAGGACCGCTTCCTGCCGACCCGCGAGAGCCTCGCCGGCAAGCTCGCGGGCGCCCGCCTGCTCTGCGTCAACACGCCGCTCAACCCCACCGGCACGGCCATGGAGCGCGGCGCCCTGCTCGGGATCTGCGAGGCGGTGATGGAGGAGAACGAGGCGCGGCAGCGGAGCGGCGAACGGCCCCTCTACCTGCTCTACGACCACATCTACTGGATGCTCCGCTTCGGCGATACCGAGCACTTCACGCCGCCGGAGCTGATCCCGGAGATCACGCCCTACACCCTGTTCGTGGACGGCATCAGCAAGGCGTTCGCGGCCACCGGGCTGCGCGTTGGCTGGGGCGTCGGGCCGGTGGACGTCATCTCCCGCATGTCCGCCGTGCTCGGACACGTCGGCGCCTGGGCGCCCCGCGCCGAGCAGGTGGCGACGGTGGAGATGCTCGACGACCCCGAGGCGATCCGCGCCTACCATGCGGGTTTCCTGGGACAGGTCCAGTTGCGGCTCGACCTGTTGCACACGGGATTCCAGGCCATGAAGGGCCGCGGCCTGCCGGTGGACAGCATTCCGCCGATGGGCGCGATCTATCTGACCGCGCGCATCCACGCCTTCGGAGAAAGGTTGCGCACGAACGACGACGTGCGGCGCTACGTCCTGGAGGAGGCGGGCATCGGCCTGGTGCCGTTCCAGGCCTTCGGCTCGACCGAGGACGAGGGCTGGTTCCGCCTGAGCGTCGGCGCCGCCTCGCCGGCCGAGATCGAGGCCGCGCTGCCGCGGCTGGAAGAGGCGCTCCGCCGGCTGAGCTGACCTCCGGGGGCGACATGCCGGACTGGTTCTACAGGACCGTGACGCAGCCCCTCCTCTTCCGCCTGCCGGCGGTCGCGGCCCGCGACTTCACGCTCGGGTTCATGGGCCGGCTCGCGCGCCTGCCGTTCGGGCCGGCGATGATCGACTTCCTGGGCCACATGCGGGCGGACCCGAGGCTGCGCCGGTCGTTCCTCGGCCTCGACTTCCCCACCTCGGTCGGCCTCGGGCCCGGGCTCGACGGCCGGGCGGAGGCCCTGCCGGCGCTCGCCCGGTTCGGCTTCGGATTCCTGGAGGTCGGCCCGATCACCGCGGGTCCGATCCCGACCGCAGCGCCTCTCCGTCTCGAAACCCCGGAAGCGATCTGGTCTCCCGATCCTCCGCCGGGCCTGGCGCTGGCCGAGGCGTTGCCGCGCCTTTCCCGCTGCGGGCTTCCGCTGATCGCCCGCATCCGCGACGCGAGCTGCGTCGAGGCGCTGTCGCCACACGTCGATGTCTTCGCCCTGGAGGACTGGGACCAGATCGAGATGGCCCTTGCCAGGACCTCGCGTCCGATCCTGTTGTGCGTTCCGGCCGATTCGGACGTCGAGACGGAGCTGCCCGCGGGCGCCTCTGGCCTGCTCGTGGATGGCAGCGTGGCGGCGCCGGACGGCGGGCGGCGGATCGGGCTGCCCGCGCGGGAGGCGGCGCTGGCGCAGGTGCGCCGCTGGCGTCAACGTCATGAAAACCTTTTCATCGTGGCGTCCGGCGGCATCCACGAGCCGGAGGACGCGCTCGCGATGCGCGCGGCCGGGGCCGACCTGGTCGAGATCGACAGCGGCGTGATCTACACCGGTCCGGGGCTTCCCAAGCGGATCAACGACGCGCTGCTCTTCGAATCCACCCGGACCGAGACCGCACCGAAGCCCGAACGGGCGCCGGAGAGGACCTGGTTCTGGACCATGCTGATGGGAGCCGGCATGCTGTTCGGCAGCCTGCTCGCCCTGGCCATCGCCCTGACCCGCGTGGTGCTGCCGTACGACGAGGCGTTCGTCGGTCTCTACGCGCATCAGCTCACGGAGATCAACCCGCGGCTGCTCGCGTTCATGGCGCACGACCGCGTGAGCCTCGCGGGGACGATGGTTGCGATCGGAGCCATGTACCTGGGCCTCTCGCTCCACGGCGTGCGCCGCGGGCTGCACTGGGCCCAGCAGTCGATCTTCATCTCCGCCTTCACCGGATTCGCAAGCTTTTTCCTGTTCCTGGGCTTCGGCTATCTCGACACGTTCCACGCCTTCGTGACCGCGATCCTGTTCCAGTTCCTCCTCCTGGCGTTCCACTCCCGGCTCGGGACCTGGACGCCGGACGTGGCACCGCCTCCGCGGGGAGACCGCGCGTGGCGGCGCGGCCTCTGGGGCCAGCTCCTGCTGGTCATCCACGGCTTCGGCCTGCTCGGCGCCGGAGCCACGATCTCGGCCATCGGCATCACGGGTGTGTTCGTGAAGGAGGATCTCGACTTCATGCACACCACGGCCGAGGCGCTGACCTCGGCCCACGCGCGGCTGGTGCCGCTCGTGGCCCACGACCGGGCCACGCTCGGCGGCATGCTGCTCGCGAGCGGCTGGGTGTTTCTCCTGCCCGTGCTGTGGGGCTTCCGCAACGGCTCGGCGTGGCTCTGGTGGACGATGCTCGTGGCCGGCAGCTCGGCTTACGCCGCGGCGCTCGGCATCCACCTCGATGTGGGCTATATGAGCCTGGTGCACCTCCTGCCGGCCTTCGGCGGGCTCGCCCTGCTCCTGCTCGGCCTCGGCCTGTCGTACTCCTGGCTCTGCGGCAGCGACAGACCGAACGGATAGGCCTCCGGCATGACCGGAGTATCATCCGAGCCATCGCCGTGCTTCTCCGACTTCTCGTCCTCCTCGCTTCCGCCGGCAACCTCCTCGAGCCCGGCGGGACCAGGACGTTCTCCGTCGACCTGCCGGCCGGACGGACGTGGCTCGTCTCGGTCGAGCAGCAGGGGATCGACGTCTCGGTCGAGGTCGGCGGTCTCGCCGTTGATGCCCCGTTCGACCGCCAGGGGGTCGAGACGCTGGTCGTGACGGGCGGCGGCTTGCAGACGATCACGGTCACCGCCCGCGAGGCGGGGGCTCCGGAAGGCCGCTTCTCGATCCGGGTCGAGGAGCTGACCGATCCCCGGCGCATCCAGGCCGCGTCCGCCATGAGCCGCCTGGGCGAGCGCTATCTGGAAGGCACGGCCGAGGCCCGCCGACAGGCGCTGGCCGAAGCGAACGCTGCGGCCGGGCTCTGGAATGGCCTTGGAGAGAAGACCGAGGAGGCGCGGGCGCTCTACGCCGCGGCCGTGCTCGCACGCCTCACCGGCGACACCGCGAAGGCGCTGGAGAGCGGCCAGACGGTTCTTCCGCTCTGGCAATCACCGTCGGACCGGCTCTGGGAGGCGGCCACGCGCAACGAGATCGGCCTCGATCTCTGGCTCCTGGGCCGCATGGACGACGCCCGCGCCTCCTTCGAAACCGCGCTCGCGATCCAGAAGGAGATCGGCGACCGCTACGGCGAGGCGGTCTCGCTGAGCAATCTCTGCGCGAGCGATCTGCCGCGCGGCCGGCTGAAGGAGGCCCTGGCCTGCTACGAGACCGCGCTGCCGCGGCTGCGCGAGGTCAAGGCCGCGACGCTCCTGGGCTCGGCGCTGACCAGCTCGGCCCGGGCGCTCGACATCCTCGGCGAGCCGGAGCCGGCCCTTCTCCGCTACCAGGAGGCGCTCGCGCTGCTGCGCTCCGTGGGCGACCGGACGGGCGAGGCGCGGGCGCTCAACAACATCGCCGTGCTCTACCGGGAGATGGGCGACTTCCAGGACGCGCTGGCGAGCTACGGCCAGGCGCTCGCGACGGTCACCGCGCTCCAGGATCGCCGCTGGCAGGCGCGCGTGCTGCACAACCTCGGCACGATCTACCAGGGCCTGGGCGAGCCGCGCCAGGCGCTGCCGCGCTACGAGCAGGCGCTGGATCTCTGGCGCGCCGCCGGCGACCGCGAAGGCGAGGCCTCGACGCTGACCAACCTCGGCCGCACCTACAGCCTGCTCGGAGACCCGCGCCGGGCGCTCTCCTTCCACGAGCAGGCGCTGGCGATCCAGACCGCCGCCGGAGACCGGCGCGGCATGGGAATCACCCGGGGCCAGATCGGCCGCGCGCAGGCGGCGCTGGGAGAGACGGACAAGGCCCTGGCCACCTTCGAGACCGCGCTCGGCGACCTGCGCGCCGTGGGCGACGCGCTCTACGAGGCCGAGACCCTGCGCTCGCAGGGCGAGACGCTGGCCGGCACCGGAAAGGCGGACGCGGCTCTCGCCAGCTTCCGCCAGGCGCTCGCGCTCGCCCAGGGAGCCCGCATCCCGGTCAGCGAGGCCGGAACCCTCTGCGCGCTGGCCCGCCTGGAACGCGGGATCGAAGGCGGGGGGCGCACCGCCGAGGCCCGCGACCACGCCACCGCCGCGGTCGAGGTGGTGGAGAGCCTGCGCACCCGCATCGACGATCCGGACCTGCGCTCCTCCTTCGCCGCCACGCTTCACGAAGCCTACGAGCTCCTGATCGACCTCCAGGTCCGGCTGCACCGCGCCACGCCCGGGCAGGGCCTCGACCGGGCCGCCCTGGAGACCGGCGAGCGCGCGCGGGCCCGCACGCTCCTCGAGCTGCTATCCGAATCCAGGATCGACGATCAGGGCGCGAGCCCGATCAACTCCGCCGAGATCCAGGCTCTCCTCGATCCGGATACGCTCCTCCTGAGCTACTCGCTCGGCGACGCGGGAAGCCACCTCTTCGCGGTCACCGCCTCGTCGATCGACGTCTTCGATCTCCCTCCGCGAGGCGCGATCGAGGACGCGGCCCGCCGGGCCCACGGCCGGCTGAGCGCCTACGACGCCGCCGACCGGGCGTCCGAGACGGCCGAGGCCGCGGAGCTGAGCCGGCTCCTCCTGGGGCCGGTGGCCGACCGCCTCGGATCGAAACGGCTGGTGATCGTGGCCGATGGCGCGCTCCACTATCTGCCGTTCGGCGCGCTGCCGGCTCCGGACGCAGCCGGCCCGCCGGTCCCCCTCCTGGAGACCCACGAGGTCGTGTCGCTGCCGTCGGCCTCGGCTCTGGCCCTCCTGCGCCGGGAGCAGGCCGGCAGGCCGGCCGCGCCCCGGCTGGCGGCGATCGTGGCGGACCCGCTGTTCGACCCCGCGGACCCGGCCTTTCCGCGCCTGCCGGCGTCTCGCCAGGAGGCGGAGTCCATCGCGTCGCTCCTGCCGCCGGACCAGATCCGGCTCGCCCTCGGCGCCGACGCCAGCCTGGACGAGGTCCGGGGCGACCATCTGGCGGGGTTCCGGACGGTCCACTTCGCGACCCACGGCGTGATCGACGCCGAGCATCCGGAGCGGTCCGGCCTGGCGCTCTCGACCGTGGACGCCCAGGGCCGGAAACGCGAGGGGTTCCTCCACCTGCGCGACATCTACGGCCTGCGCCTGGACGCCGGGCTCGTCGTGCTGAGCGGCTGCCGCACGGCGCTCGGCCGCGAGGTGCGCGGCGAGGGTCTGACCGGCCTCACCCAGGGCTTCTTCCACGCCGGCGCGGCGCGGCTGGTGGCGAGCCTCTGGAAGGTCGAGGACCGGGCCACGGCGGAGCTGATGGCCCGCTTCTACCGCGCGATGTGGACCGAAAACCTGCCGCCGGCCGCGGCGCTGCGCTCGGCCCAGCTCTCCCTGCGCGGAGAGCGGCGCTGGCGGGACCCGTACTTCTGGGCAGGCTTCGTCCTCCAGGGCGACTGGCGCTGAGATGCGATCGTCCGCGCTCCCATCCCACTTCCGGAGGGAGCCGGAATCTCGAAAAGGAGGAGATCATGGCCGCGAACATCAACCACTTCAAAGGTGAATGGCACATCCACTGGATCACGGGCGTCGAGCTCGTGATGCAATGGGGCTGGAAGATCGTCATCGGCACCGGCGACCAGGGGACGCAGACGCCGTACGTCGACGACGACGGGCACGTCTGCACCGGCTTCACGATCTACGAGAGGATCGGAGAGGGAAGCTGGAATCTCTACGCCAAGTCGGACGACTGGGGTCCGTTCGTCCTCATCGACGGCCAGCTTCGCTGGGCCGGGACCGACAAGGACAACGAGCCGCTGCGCATCTATCTCTCGGTCGCGGAGGGCGTGAGCCAGGACGGGCCCTTCATCTCGATCTACGGCTCGACCCTGCGCGGCGATCCGGACCAGGTGGCGGTCTGGGGCGCCAACGACGGCCCGCCGAAGCCGGCCCCCGTCTGACGGTCTGCTAGAATGCGCGCGTCTAGCTGGGAAAACGGCTTCTGGACACGCACCTCGACACCGATTCTCCGGAGGAGCTGGTCGCGCGCATCCGGTCGGGAGACCGGAGGGCCGAGGAGCGGCTGGTCGAGGTCTACGGCCGCGGCATCGCGATCCTGCTCGACCGCCACACCAACGGCCGTCCCGAAGCCGAGGACCTGTTCCAGGACACCTTCCGCCTCGTCCTGGAGAAGCTGAGGAACGACGAGCTGCGGGAGCCTTCGAGGCTCCCCGGCTTCATCGCGCAGATCGCCCGCAGCCTCGCCATCGAGCACTACCGCAAGGCCTTGCGGCGCAAGACCGAGCCCGACAGCGAGGCCATCGCCGATGTCGTGGCCTCCGGTTCCGGGCCGCTCTCCGACCTCCTCGTCCGGGAGCGGGCCGACCTCGTGCGCCGGGTGATCCAGGAGCTCGGGACCTCCCGGGACCGCGACATCCTGCTGCGCTTCTACATCGCCGAGGAGGACAAAGAGCGGATCTCCGCCGACTTTGGCCTCTCCAGCCTGCAGTTCAACCGCGTCCTCCACCGCGCCCGCGAGCGCTACCGCGAGATTTATCGAGAACGGGCCGGAGCAGCCGCCCTGCTCCTGGGCCTTGCGATAATTCTCCTGCTCGTCCCACTCTCCTGGTGGGAGAGAGCTGTCGATTGACCGTCATGGACCATACCTACATCGAGGAGCGCGGCCTCATCGACCTCTATCACCGGGGGCAGATTCTGCCGGAGGAGGAGGCCGAGTTCGAGGAGCACTTCGTCGGCTGCGCCGAGTGCCAGGAGAAGCTGGCCATCGCCCGCGGTTTCCAGCGCGGGCTCAAGGTGGTGGTGGCCGAGGACGCGGCGCGCGCCGTCGTCCAGGCCGGTCTCGCGGCCTGGCTCCGCCGCCGCTGGCGCGCCGCCATTCTGTTGATCCTCGCCGCCGCTCTACCGGTCCTGGGCTTCCTCGCCGGGAACCGGCAGGCCCGGGAAACCATGGCCTCCTGGAAGGAGCGCTGGGAGAGCGAGCGCCGGAGCGCCGCCAAGCTGGAGCGCCTGCTCGCCGAGAGCGAGAACCGGCGCCTGGCGGAGCGCCGTGAGCTCGAGGACAAGATCGCCCAGGCCACGCCTCCCCCACAGGAGACGCCCTCTCCCCTGGTCAACACGCCGCTCCTCCTCCTCACCGCCGTGCGCGGCGAAGGCGAAGCGCCCACCATTCAGGTCGGCCAGAGCGCCTATGTCGCTCTGGCCGTGGACGCCGGAGACGACCCGCGTTTCAAGAGCTACCGGGTGGCCATCACCGGCCCCCGTGCCTTCCGGCAGGCCGGCCTGAAGCCGAACGCGCTCGAAGCGATCCTCCTCACCTTCCCCGCCTCGTACCTCCCGGCCGGTTCCTACCAGCTCCAGCTCGAAGGGGTTCTCCCGGACGGCGGTGTGGTCAAGCTGGTCAAGTACCCGTTCCGGGTAGCTCCTTAAAGGACCCAAGTGGGCAGTATGATCCGTCTCATGAGCTACCGGATCTCCACCCTGGCCGCGGCGGCGCTCGCGACCAGCCTGTTGATGACCGGCTGTGCCGGGCGCCGGCCGCCCGCCACGCCCGCCGAACCGGCTCCTCCGACAGCAGCGGAGCCTGCGGACACCGCCCCGAGGACCATCCCGAAGCTGCTCGACCTCTGCCGCCAGAACACCGGCGACCTGGAGCTCCTCGACGAAACGCGGCGGGTCCTCGAAGAGACCTTCTGCGGCGCCAACCTCTGGTTCGACGGCCTGTTCGGCGGCGAGCCCGACGTCGAAAACGCGCGCAGCGTCTCGGGCCGCGTCGAGCTTTCCACGCTCTACACGGAGTTCGACGGGCTCGACGTCAAGCCGCGCCTGCGCCTGCGCTACAACCTGCCCTCCCTGGAGAAGCGGGTCAACGTCTTCCTGGGCCGCGACGACCGCGACCAGATCGTCGAAGACCGGCAGGAAGGGTTCGCCATCCGCTCCGCGGCCTTCGGCCTGGAGACCGAAGAGCAGTGGCTCGCCGGCCTCGGCTACTCGCCTCCGGGCCGCTGGGGGAGCAAGATCGACTTCCGCGTCGGAGGCAAGCTGAAATCCGCGCCCGAGATCTTCGCCCAGGCCCGCTACCGGCGCAACCTCTTTCAGGGTGACAGAAACGTCTGGCGCCTCCGCGAGACGGTCTTCTGGGAGAACCGCGATGGCTTCGGATCGACCACCAGCCTCGACTTCGACCACGTCCTGAGCCGCAATCTCCTCCTGCGCTGGGGCAACGTCGGCACCATCTCGGAATCGACCGAGGGGATGACCTGGCGTTCGGCGACCGTCGCCTACTACAACCTCCACCGCCGGCGGGCGGTGGCGCTGGAGGTCTTCCTGCGCGGCGCGACCCAGGCCGACGTCAAGCTCAGCGAGTACGGCACCCGCGCGGTCTATCGCCAGCCGGTGGGAAAACCCTTTCTCTTCGGCGACCTGATCGTCGGCTACACCTGGCCCCGCGAGGAGCGCGACCAGCCGCGCGAAGGCTCGGCGATGGTCGGACTGGGCTTGGAGCTGCTGTTCGGACGCGACACCCGTTGAGGACAGAATCAACGCCGCACGCGATAGATCATCGCCACTCGCGCCGCGGGATCCAGGCCGCGGTCCGCCTCATCGTTCAGGACAGACCTGATCTCGGAGCGCAATTCATCAGGGAGGATCTCCTCGAACCCCATCCTTGCATAGAAAGGCATGTTCCAGGGTACGAGCCGGAACGTCGTCAGCGTAAGCTCCCGAAAGCCCGAGCGGGCCGCCCAGTCGCACACCGCCCGCACCAGAGCCGTGCCGAGACCGCGCCGCCCGTGCTGAGGCGCCACGTCGATCTCCTGCAGATGCGGCAGATCGTGAGCCAGCATTTCGACGAGCGCGAAGCCGACAGGAGTCTCGCCCGCCAAGGCGACCCACAGTCTTCCCACCTGCTGAGCCTCGCGGAGCTGCCGCTCTGGCGTGAACTCCCGCAGGACCGATTCGGGAGCATGCCCCCTGAGAAGAACGGCCGCCGAGAGCTCTATCTCTGACAGTGCGGTGACATGCTCCTGCCGCGCCGTCGTGATTGTGTACTGAGATTCCATGGCTCGTTCGTGCTGCCTGATGCCTGAACGCCTCGGGCCTAACCGTGTGGCGCCGCGAAGCGGTGTCATCCGGTTGAGGCCAGGTTAGGCGTGGCGGGCAGGCGCCGCCGTTGCGGCGACCTCCCCCACCTACTCCCCGGGCAGAACCTGCTCCTGAGGGGGAATTGTGATTGGCGGACCCTGGGTTATCGTATTGTGTATCCAGCCCGCCATAATTTTGTCGCTGAGGGGAGTTCCATTGGGAAAAGGGGTGCCCTTGAATTGATAATACTGGAGCGCCCCTTGGGTGGTGATCGGGAACGATTTCCACATCCCAGCCCCAGCGCACATGAAATACACGCCCTGCGTGCCAGGGACCTGAAATAAAAAAGAGCCAGAAGCAATTGTATATCTGGGAGGAGGGTTAAATGTGAGGTCGTCTATTTCCGGCGCGCTACCGAACACTCCATTTTGCGTTTCCAGGTCTTGTATCCACCAGTATACATCAAACATATATAGATAGGTTGCGCCGTTGACATAATACCTATACAAGGATTGCATACGAGTGACCCTCCATCGTGAAGCTTTTACCCCTTCGCTGGGCCTGGCGCCATAGCCGGCGGCAAATGGTAATCCTCTACGCGGCTCTCCACTCCCCATCAGGGGGGCGGACAATTTACCCGTCATGTCTTTGATCGTCGACCCTTGGCCTTACTGCGACTGGAATGTAATCAACCAGCTCAGCGTTGTCAAGTGGAAACTCCTCCTTTCACTCAGGAAAAACTGAGGTGCAGGCATCCCTACAGCACCTTGGCGAGAGCAGTGTTCACTCGCATGTTTGTGGCGTCCAGGCTCGGCGTCTGGCCGTAGAAGTGGAAGTCCAGCTCCACGCCCGGGCGGAAGATCAGACAGTGGGTCGAGCCGCCGAAGTGGAACATGCCCAACTGTTCACCCTTCTTCACCCTCTGGCCTTCCTTCACCGTGATCTGGCAGCTCGAGACCTCGGCCATGCCCACCGGCATCACGCACATCAAGCCGACCCTGGGGTTGTCGCATTCGATGAAGATCAGCGCCCGCGTCGCCACCGCCGTCAGGAACGGTTGAGAATCGTTCGGGGCGCTCGGATCGGCTCCGCTTGGATTCTTGAACCCTTCATACAGATTTTCCAGATAGTAGGAGCCGTTGACCACGCGCGTCCTTTTGACTACCCCGCTCACCGGGCTGTTCCAGCGGTGGAAGCTCAGGGCGCTCAGGAACGCCTGATAGACCGTGCCGCCGGCGAACTGAGCGGTGGTCTCGTCGAAGTCGAGCATGTTTTCGAGCGAGTAGGGCTGGCCCTTCAGCCAGAACTCCTCGTCGAGGGCCACATTCCGGCTCACCTGCAACGGCGCCGATTCGCAGGCATTGACGATCACGCTGTCGTCGCCTTCGCCGGAGACGGGACGCACGCCGGAGCAGAAGGTGCGGGTGAAGAAGTCGTCCCAGGATTGAAAGCCATAATACGGATCGCCCGGGTCGCAGTTGAAGATCTTTTCAAAGCTGTCCGGCGTCGGGTTCGAGCCCTCTCCGAGCGCCGTCTTCGCCACGTCCACCATCTCCGCCTTGGCCTCGTCTCCCAGCCAGGGGACGATCTCCGTCTCGGGATTGAGCTTGTGCGGCGGCTGGGTCAGCACGTAGCGGGAGTCCTTGGAGACCAGGAACTCCGACCAATAGGTGAGAATTTTCTTGAATTGCTGGTTGACCAGCGCGTTGGAGAAGACGACGTAGCCTGATTCCGTGGCCATCGGCCAGTCGAGCAGGGCGTTGATGGGAAAACCGATCAAGCCGGACGGCTCGTGGCTCTTCGTGTCCTGATACGCCTCCGGCGCCGTGGTCATGATCGCGTTGAGCAGCGTCAGGAACTCCTCGAACGTCCGCACCTCCAACTGCCCGAGCGGCGTCAGCTTCTCATGCGCCAGGGCCTCGACGAACATGGCCTCGACCTGCGCATGGAGCACCCGGTCGGAGTCCACCATCGCCTTGAATTCAGCGATCGGCGGCACCAGGTCGCGTGCCCGGTCGGCGGCGACTCTCTGCTTGAGCTTGCGGATCCATCGATCGACGACGGCCTGGTCGCGCGGCAGCCACCGTCCGGGACGGGCCTTGGCGACCCTGGCCTGTGCTGGATTGTCCATGAGTCGATCTCCTTTCTCCTCGAACCCCATCCTTGAATAGAAAGTCATGCTCCAGGGATCGAAACCTGTTCAGTGGGCTCCTCCTAGACCTTATCGACGCGGGTGAGCTTCCATGCCTGGCAATCGAATGCGGTGTTGTACATCCACAACGGCTGGTTCGCTATGATTTCGCAGTGCGGGCAGTCGATCGCGAAGGTCGGGTATCTCGAGCTCACGATCCGCGGCGTATAGGCGTACCAGTTCCAACGCTGGTTATCGCTGTCCGCCAACATTGCCAGGGCGAGGGGCGTTTCGTTTTCCGGTTTGTCGCCGGCGAAGCTGAGAACGAGGTCGGGGTGGTGGGCCAAGGCGACAATGCCGTTAGCCGTGTCCAGGGTCCACTCGTAGTCGACTGCGAAGGGGCGTAGCATGACCCGGGCTCCAGCGTCGATACTCTCGACCCCGAGGCAGAAGCCGGTCGCTCTCGGGTTCCTGACGTCGCCCAGGAACTCAATCAAAAAGTGGTCCGTGGACATCCGAATCCTCCTTTCAGTGAATCAGCCTGCTCTCACCGGGAAGGCGGGTGGTGCCGGCTATTCACTCCTATGCACCTATTCATTCCTTTGCGTCTATCCTAGCCCTCTTCAGTGGTTGCTCCAAGGTTAGAGAGCTTGTCGCATAACTCTCTCGGTTCAACCCAAGGGCCCATCGTCTTAGCCGACGAGGCCTGTGCTAACCTCAACGAGCTTCTATGACTTGGAGGTTCAAGGCTGCGGCGTTCGCCGTTCTGATGCTCCTGGCCGGGATGGCCTCGGCCGCCTCCCGCGCCGGACTCGTCTCGTTCCGTCGCCTGGCGATCCCCGACGAGATCCCGGCCCATCTCACGACCTCTCTCGCCGAGGACCGCCAGGGCTTCCTCTGGATCGGCACCCAGAACGGCCTGGTGCGGTTCGACGGCTCGCGGTTCGAGGTCTTCAAATCGAACCCGGACGATCCCGCCACGCTCGGCGGCAGCTACGTGCGCAGCCTGCTCGCCGCCCGCGACGGCCGGCTCTGGGTCGGCACCTTCAGCGGCGGGCTCTCGGTCTACGACCCGGCCCGCGAGACCTTCACCCGCTACCGCAACGATCCGCGGAACCCCGCCAGCCTCGCGCACGACCGCGTCGAAGCGCTGGCCGAGGACCGCTCCGGCCGAATCTGGGCCGCGACCAGCGAGGGCGTCGACCGGCTCGATCCCCGCTCCGGCCGCATCGATCACTTCCGGCACGACCCCGCCGACCCGCAGAGTCTCGCCGACGACCGCGCCCGCGCGCTCCTCGTGGACCGCGGCGGCCGGCTCTGGGTCGGCAGCCGGGCCGGGCTCCAGGTCTGGCGCGGCGAGGGCCGCGGCTTCGAACGGGTCGCGCCCGAGCTTTCCGGCGAGCTCATTTTCAAGATCTTCGAGGACGATCGCGGCCGGGTCTGGATCGGCACCACCGAGCACGGGGCCGCCGTGCTCGATCCACGCACCGGAGTCCTTCGGCGCCTCCTCCCCCAACCCGACTCCCCGGACGGGCTCAGCCACTTCTGGATCTACGGCTTCGCCCAGGCGGCGGCGGACGAGATGTGGATCGCCACCTTCGGCGGCGGTATTGACGTGATTGATGTGGTCGATCCGGCGTCTCTCCAGGTGATCGATCGTCTCCGGCACGACCCCGCGCTCGAAAGCACGCCGGGCGGCGATCGCATCGGAGCCGTCCTGCGCGACCGGTCGGGCGTCCTCTGGGTCGGCACCTGGGGCCAGGGGATTGCGCGGCACGATCCCGCCACGCGGGCCTTCCGCATGCTGCGCTACAGCCCGGACCGGCCGGACGGCCTCACGCATCCCGAGGCCGTGCGCGCGCTCCAGACCCGGGACGGCACGATCTGGGTGGGCACGAACGGCAACGGCGTCGATCTCTTCGATCGCGACCTGCGCCGGGTCGGCGGCTTCCGGCCCGACCCTGTCGATCCGGGCGCGCTCTCGGTAGGCGCCGTCACCTGCCTGGCCGAAGGCCCCGACGGCTCGGTCTGGGTCGCCACCCTGAACGGCGACCTCCATCGCCGACGGCCCGGTGCGGCGCGCTTCGAGCGGATCACCGCGGCCCAGGGACTGCCGGGCGGCGCGATCCGGGCACTCACCTTCGGACCCGGAGGCGAGCTCTGGATCGGCGCCGCCGAGGGCCTGGCGCGGCTCGCCCCTGATACCTCCGGCGTCTTGAAAATCGAGACATTCCGGCACGACCCCGACGACCCGGCGACGCTCTCGGGCATGGCCGTCGAATCGATCGCCTTCGGCTCCGACGGCACGCTGTGGATCGGCACCGACAGCGGCCTCAACGCCTTCGATCCGAAGAGAGGCACCGCCGTCCATATCCTTTCGGAGCCGGGCCGGCGCGACAGCCTGCCCAACAACTGGGTGCCCGACCTGATGGTCGCCGCCGACGGCCGGCTCTGGGTCGGCACGCAGGGCGGCGCGGCCATCCTGGCCGCCTGGGACGGCCGGACGGCGCGCTTCGAGCGCGTCGCCGACCGCCTCGGCCGGCCGCCGGCTCCGGTCGAATCGCTGATCCAGGACGCCCAGGGCCGCATCTGGATCGGTCCCCGCCTGCGGGTGGATCCGTCGACATGGAAATGGCAGGAGCTCGGACCGGCGGACGGCTGCGAGTTTCGCAGCTTCTACTTCGCGAGCCGGGCGCGGACCTCCGACGGCGCCCTGCTGTTCGGCTCTCCCGAGGGTCTTCAGGTGGTGCGGCCGGACCGCATCGCTCCCTGGACCTACGCGCCGCCGGTGGTGGCCACGGCCCTGCGCGTGGACGGCATTCAGAGACCCGGCGCGGCGCGGCTCGACCATCTGTCGCTCGCACCGGGAGAGCGCGGCTTCCGGCTCGACTTCGCGGCCCTCGACTTCACCGCGCCGGAAAAGGTTGTCTATCGCTACCGGCTGGACAGCTATGACGCGCGCTGGATCACCACCGATGCCGCGCGGGCCTCCCTCACCTACACCAACCTCGCGCCGGGCCGCTACACGCTGCGCGTCCAGGGGACCAACCGGGCCGGACGCTGGAGCGGGCACGAGCTGCGCCTGCCGGTGATCGTGCGGCCCGCGTTCTATCAGACCGGCTGGTTCCGGGCCGTCCTGGCGGCGGCCGCCCTGGGCCTCGCCTACAGCCTGTACCGGTTGCGCGTCCGCCGGCTCGAAGCCCGCAGCCGCGAGCTCGAGCGGCTGGTGCGCGAGCGCACCCGGGAACTGGAAGAGGCCTACGTGAAGATCGAAGAGGCCAGCCTCACCGATCCTCTCACCGGCCTGCGCAACCGCCGGTTCCTGGAGCAGGCGATGGTGATCGCGGGAGACATCGATCTCGCCGTGCGCCGGCACGAAGACGGGAAACCCGAGGCCGCGGACCTGCTCTTCCTGCTGCTCGACCTCGACCACTTCAAGAGCGTCAACGACACCCATGGCCATGCCGCGGGCGACGCCGTCCTGGTCCAGACCGCGACGGTTCTGCGCAATGTCCTGCGCTCCTCGGACCACGTGGTGCGCTGGGGCGGCGAGGAATTCCTGGCCGTGATCCGCTTCGTCGACCGCGGCGAGGCGTCGAACCTGGCCGAGAAGATCCGCGCCGCAATCGCCGAGCACCC
>JBEQUE010000231.1:0-126596 GCA_040349255.1 Acidobacteriota bacterium
ACCTCGGCGAGATCGATCGAGACCAGGGTGAGCTCGTACAGCATCCCGCGGGCCTCGAAGTCATACCAGACCATCCGGAAGGTCGCCTCCGCCTCGGCAAGGTCGCCCAGGGCGCGGGCGAGCCGGCCTTCGAGCCAATAGAGACGGAGCTGCGTCCAGGGGTCGGCGAACGCCTTGTACAGAGGGCGGGAGACCTCCAGCAGAGCGAGCGCCTCGCGGTGGCGACCGTCGTCGTTGAGAAACCAGACGAGGTTGTGACGCGCGCACAGCTCCAGGCGCGGCTGCTCGGCGCCATCCAGAATCGCCAGTGCCGACTGAAGAAGCGGGACGGCTAGCGTGGGCTCCACATAGCCGAGAGCGCTCGCCTGCTGGATCAGAATTCGTGCCTGCCGTCCCGAATCGCCGAGCCGCTCGTAGATCTCCAGGGCGTCCGCAAGGATCGCGACCGACTCCTCCAGCTTGCCCAGATCGCGCAGCAGCGAAGCTTCCAGGCTGATCAACTGTGCCTGTTCGCGCGGGTCTCCGGTCCCGGCCCGCAGCTTTTCCCAGGCCTGCCGCAGCGCCGATCGCGCTCCACTGAAATCGCCGGCCAGCCGTCTGGCGTTCGCCAGCGCTCCCAGTGCCGAGGCGCGGTAATCGGCCAGGGTCGCCGGAGAATGCTCGTCCGGGTCCAGAGTCTCGACGACCGCGAACGCCAGTTGAGCGAGATGCAGTCCATCCTGAGGTCGATTGCGGGAGTATTCGAGGTATTTGCTCAGCAGGCGGTCGAGCAGGCCCCACGTCTGGAACCGTTTTTCCTTCCTGATCGCGGTCAGGCGCTTCTCCGGCGTCAGCTCCTCCAGCGCCGCGAACAGTCCAATGGCGCGGAGCTTCTCGTGCGCGCGGCGCATCTGAGGCTCGTCGCCACTCCCCAGGAGCGCCAGAAAGGCCTCCTGGTAGTCGGCATCCTCCGGCACCGGCGCCGGCCGGTCTCCCTCCGGGATCTCCACGAAGCCCTCCATCCCGCCGATCGCCGCGGAGATCTGGAGGCATCGCGGACATCGGGAGAGCAGGTGCCGCACGAGGAACGAGGACTCCTCCTCGCCCAGGTTTCCATGGAGGAAACGCTCCATCATCGCCTCGGTGATGTGGCCGTCTTCGTCCCGCGCCATTCGTCCGTTCCTCTCTGGAAGGCTGGGAAGAGAACCTCCCCTCCAAGGAGAAGTTATCGCAGATCGGCACCGTCCGACAAAAAAGAGCGGCTTGGCAGCATCGAGGCGATGCCGGAGTCATGTTCAGGCTCCGGCTCTGGACGTGGAGGATAGGCGGGTGGCCTATTGCTCGGCGGGCTTGGTCCGGGAAACGTTCCACGAGAGGGCTCGCGGGGCTGTGCCGCGGTGATCACGCTCGATCATGATGCGTCCCTCTCTTCCGCTGTCGCGGAAGTCTCCTCGAAACGCAATCTCCTGGCCTGTGACCGAAGTCAGCAGGCCGCGAACCTCGAATCGTCCGCCACCTGCATCGTTCACCGACAGCTTCCAGGAGTAGCCGCCCGTTTCGGAATCCATGGTTCCTGTCTGAGTACCGATCCGCAGAGAGCTGCCCAGGCAGGAGCCATCCGGCGCGAAAGCGGCATCCGTGGCCCCCCAGAGCACCGCGCCGACGAGGGGATCCAACTCCTCCAGATGTCGAAACCCGGCGACATCGATGCGGGCAGGGTCGGTTTTGTTGGTACCAGGACCACCGCTGCAACTCATGGAATCATTGGGATCGCAGACTCCCTGGGGCCTGCAGATTGCAAATCCGCGATCGGTGTAGCGGATATTGCAGGAACAGTTTCCGGAGGTCTCGACCGACGAGCACTCGCCTCCCGGAACGCAGACGGAACAGGTAGCCCAGGCGGGTCCGGCTCCCAGGGCTGAAACCACGAGCAACCCTACGAAGGCATGGGTCGTTTTGCTCATCCGGCTCTCCTTTTCGAGCTTGAAGGGTAGCTGTGGCGAGTGAGGCTTGTCAATCCGAGCTTCGGGCCGCCCCCTGTTGTTCGCGCAGATCCGTTGAGCTCGCCGGACGGCTTATCGAGGTCGTCGGGAGGCTCGTTGAGCTCGTCGAGAGGTTCGTCGAGTTTGTCGAGAGGCCCGTTGAGGTCATCGAGAGGCTCGTCGAGCTCGTCGGAGGGCTCGTTGAGGTCATCGAGAGACTCATCGAGTCTGTCGAGAGGCTCGTCGAGCTTTCGGAAGGATCAACAAGCTTGTCGGACGGCTCGTCGGGGTCATCGAGAGGCTCGTCAAGCTCGTTGAGAGGCTCGTCGAGGTCGACGGAAGGCTCGTCAAGGTCATCGAGAGACTCGTCGAAGTCTTCGAGAGGCTCAACGAAGTCGATGGACGGCTCGTTGAGGTCGTCGAGAGGCTCAATGAGCTCGTCGAGGGGCTCGTCGAGCCTGACGAGCGGTCCGTCGAGGCCGCTGAGCGCCGCCAGGCTTCAGTTGGCCTCCGCGGAGCCTCCGGGCAGCTTGGCGCCCTTCACGGGCTTCCATTCCGCGGAGTCGAGAGCGGACCAGGAAGCGCGCCAGACTCCCTCCGCCGGAGTGATGGAGGCGATGTACAGGCCGTCCTTTCCACACGCGAGCGTGAAGCGCCCCGAGTCCCGGACGGCAAGAGGAATTCGATCGAGCCGCTCCTGTGCAGGATCGTAGCGATCCAGGGCGAGCTTTGACCCGGGAGCGTGGACGAGGAGATAGACGAAGCCACTCTTCTCGGCGAGGTCGGCGATCACAGCCTGCTCCTTGAATTCATGGAATGAGGCGCTGCCTCCCTGGGCTTCCATGCGCTTGACGGCTGCGGCGGCATCGCCGCGGGGGGTAATCCGGATCGGGGATTCCTCGCCTTTGCTCTTCGCGACTGTGACCTCGGAGAGCGTCTTGCCGGAGGGGCTGAGCCGCCGCAACGCGTAGGCGTATTCGCTCGCCATCCAGAGCTTCCCATCCCGGGCAGGGGAGATCAGGGACGAGTACTCTGCAACCCAGGCATTCATGCGGGAGCGTTCCCGCCAGGCGGTCTCCGCGTCGAGATCGGGATGGGAGAGCCATGCGCTCCAGCGGTCGTTGTCGAATCGGACCAGCCAGGGAGCGACGCCGAGATCCTGGAGGCGGAGAGTCGCCGAGGGAAGGGGTCGAGGCATGACAACGGCGAGCGGTGTGTCCCGAAGAAAGCCCACCGCCCAGGGTTGCCAGTCGATCGGCGGAAGCGGCTTCTCCTTGCCGTCGAGGAACAGCCTGAGCTTGCCTTCCGCGTAGAACAGCCACTGGCTGCCGTCTGGGCTCAGTGCGGCGTGCACCACGAATCCGAGAGGGGCGTTCGCGACCTTGAGGCGGACCACTTCGCCCAACTCGCCGTTTTTCAGGAGAGGGCTGACCTCGCCCCGGTCGCTGCGGAACAGGAACACGTTCCCGGTCCGATCGGCTCTGACGAACTGGAACCCCTCGGCGCCCTGTGCGCCGGCAGCCACCGGGTCGAGCCACAATTCGGAGTCCTTCGGCTTCCCGGCAGCGATCGTCAGCGCGGCCAGGAGGATGACGGCCAGGGCGGAGCGGTTCTTGTTCATGACGTCTCCCTACTAGTGACACCACTCGACATAGCCTTGCCACTCTCCCTTGGCATTGTAGAAGTCGCAGATGGTGCACCCGTCCCCGTAGGTGTTGCAGATCGTGTAGGCGTACACGATCACGGGGGTGAGCGCGAGCAAGGCTACGGCAATCAACAGGGTAAGACTTTTCTTCCGTAGTTTCATGAGACCGCCCTCCACGACCAGCGCCTTCTTCGATCCGTCCTCTACCGCTGCACGACCTCGAACGGCAGCGAGCTCATCTCCTCGTTGCCGGTGACGGGGTCCTTCACGGCGACCCGGAGCACGTACTCGCCGGCCGCAAGGCCGGTGGGCTCGAAGGTGGCGAGGAGCTTGTCCACGCCGGCGATGCCGGTGGCCGTGCGCTCCACCAGGTCGATCCGGCCGCCGGGCATGGCCTTGCCGTCCGAGCCGGTCACCTGCGCGTTGACCGCCACGTGGCCCGAGCCCAGGTTGTAGGCCACCAGGCAGAGACGGGCCTGGTCCGCCGGATGGAGGACCGGCTTGGCCGACGGCACGTAGGGCTCGCCGTTGATCGTGAACGGGTAGACCACCGACTGCCGGCCGTTCACCTCCGAGCTCTCCCGCACCAGCACCCAGCTCCGCTGCTCCTCCATGAAGAACGGCGGCAGCAGCACCGGGTCCGCGGCGGTGTAGGCGGGCACCTGCACCGGGGTCATGGACACCACGGTGCGGCCGGTGTCGGCGTTGCGCACCAGCACCCGCACCCGGTAGTCGCCCGGCGTCAGGTCGAAGTGGCCGTAGTACTTGATGCCGCCTTCCTCCAGACCCTGCCGGCCCTTGCCCATGTCGAGCGAGACCACCTCGGAGAAGAAGTCCCGCATCTGGCCCAGGCGGTCGTTGACGTAGGCGTAGAACTCCACGTTGAGCTTGCCGCCGGCGTGGCCGTCGAGCAGCTTGCGCCCCGGCACCTCGATGATCACCGGCACGTAGGCCATGGCCTCGTTCGAGCGGAAGGGCGCCACCAGGAGGTTCAGGTCGAGATCGCGCCGGGGTGCGGCGTCCATGATGCCGCCCGAGGCGAGCAGGGTCTTCTCCAGCGGGTCGAGGTCCTTGAACGGCCGCGGCTCGTAGTAGCCGGCGCGGTGCGAGAGGCGGGCGCCGGCGGGCAGCTTCGCCCGTACCTTGAGCCGGTGGTAGGAGCCGTCGAGCCTGAGATCGGAGCGCTCGAAGGTCAGCAGGTAGGTGACGCTCGTGCGGTCGAGCACGTCGTCGAGCTGGTCGCCCAGGTCGTTGGTGTCCTTGAACAGCTCGCCGCCGGTCTCGTTGGCCATGTAGAAGAGACCTTCCTGGCCGTTGCCGCGCGCCTTGCCGCCGGTCGCCTCCGCCGTGGTGCGCAGGCCGCCGATGTCCACCGCCTGGATCACGCAGTCGGCACGGCGGAACTCCTCCAGCATCTTGTTGAGCGCGGTCTGCAGCTCGGTGTTGCCGTAGCGCTGGTCGCTGTCGGACATCCAGACGCGGCCGCTCATGGCGTTCTGGTCGTCCTGGAGCGCCTCGTCCGAGCCGGTCTCGCTGCGGCCGAGGAGGAGTTTGCTGTCGAAGCCCTCGGAGAAGAGGACGACCTGCTTGCGGCCGGGGACCGCGTCGAGCGTCCGCGCCATGGAGCCCAGCGCCTTGGAGAAGGTCGTGATGCGGCTGCGCTCGTAGGTGCGCTCGTCGCGCTCCGCCATGTGGGTGATGGCGCCGAGGAACTCCGAGGCCGCCTGGTCCTGCTGGTTCTGGAGCTCCTGGCCGCGCGCCGAGCTGTTGGAGCGGGGCGAGGAGAGGTCGACCGTGTTCGCGGTCGGAGGCGCGATCATGAAGCGCAGAGGGTCGTACTTGAACGTCCCCTCGCGGACCGTGTTGAGGCCCAGGGTGTCGATGGCGCGGGCGAGCTGCGCGCGGTCGGGCGTGAAGGTCACCACCAGCCGCGGGCCCTGCTCGATCGAGTAGGTCGCTACCGCCGCGAGGTCGGTCGGGTGGAGCGACTGGAGCAGGAAGTCGCGCGCCGCGAGCCGCGCCTTGAGCAGGGCCGTCGGGGTCGAGAAGGAGAAGTCGAAGAGCAGCAGGAAGTGGCGCCGGCCGGGGGCCTGGATCTGGTCGGGATCGGCGGCCGGCGCGGCAGGGCCTTTGTCCGAGGGCTTCAGGGTCTTGAGGTCGACCACCTCGAAGCCGGTGATCGGCTGCTTCTGGCCGGCGTCGTAGATCTCGAAATCGGCGGAGGTCAGGCCGCGGACCGGCTGGCCGTCGCGGCCCACCACGTTGACCGGCACCTCGACGGCGACGACCTGCGAGGTGTCCTCGAACTTCTGCTCCGCGATGGGCGTCTTGTCGGACGGTTTCGGCGGGGCTGCGGCGAGCAGCAGCGGCAGGACGAGGAGGGCCAGGAGGAATCTCGGGATGCGTCGGGCCAGGCTCATTGCGACCTCCTTGGTCACTGCTTTCCCCGGTACAGGGCGGAATCGGGGAAGAAGGCGTACCAGCCGAACCAGAACGCCTGGTGGCCGGGGATTCTTTCCAGCGGAGCGAGGGTTCCGGGGCCGGCCGGCGCGAGCGACTCGTCTCCGGCAACCCACCGCGCGCCCGACCCGTCCACCAGCTCGTCCGGCCGGGCACCGGGGACGAACGTACGGCCGCCGCTCCGATAGGCCCGCGCCGCGCCGCTCTCCGGGTCGGCCACCACGACCAGATCCTGCTCTCCGAGCCGGTCGTGGACCACTCTCTCGCGCAGCAGCGCCTCCATCTCGTAGGCCCGGGCGAACCGGCCCAGGCGCACGGCGAAGACCTCGGCCTTGCCGTCCAACCCTCCGGGCGCCGGAGGACCGGCCGGGAACGAGACGCCCTCGCGCTTCCTGTCCGCGGCGCCGGGCGTGTAGTCGTAGCCCCAGCGCGCAGCGCGGGCGGGGTCGAGGTCGAGGACCGTGGTCTCCGGATGGCGGGCGCGCCAGTCCTTCCAGGTGGTCAGGGTGAGCGGCAGCACGCGCAGCGGCTCCGGATCCAGGGCCAGACGCCCGAGGACCGGCTCGCCGGTCAGGTTGGACCACAAGGTCCCGGTCTGGCGGTCGACCATGAGCTTGTTGGACCGGTAGAGCAGCCCGGAAGTTCCGAAGGTGAGCCGCGGGGCCGAGAAGAGGACGCCCGAGCCGCACAGCGTGCAGTAGCTCAGCGTCACCGGCTCGCCGCCGACCACGTCGTTGACCATCTCGTGCCAGCCCACGATGCGCAGGGGGTAGGCGCGCGCCTCGCCGCGCAGGCGGACGCCGAAGACCCGCTCCCCGTCCCGCATCCAGGAGGCGCGGCCGGCCGGCACGGACGCGGGGCGGTCGAGCGCCGGGATGCCTTCGAGCGGCACGCCGCCCCAGACGATCTCCTCCAGGCGGATGCGCGCCGGGGCGTCCGGGCGGAAGATCTCGCGGTAGCGCGGGTCGATGCGGGCGAACAGCTCGCCCTTCCAGGCCGCGTACCCCGGGGCCGGCTTGAGGTCGGTCCGGCGCGCGACCAGCTCGACCCAGTCGTGGTAGCGCTCACCCGGACGCTCGCCGGTGGCGGCCTCCAGGGCGGCGACCGCCTCGGCGCGCCGGGTCTTCGGCAGGAAGAACAGGGCGTCCACGAGCCCGGGCACGAGGTCCGGGGCCAGCTCGCTCAGGCCGGAGCCGGAAAGCGCGGAGCTGGAAAGAAAACTGCGCAGCGGCGCGTAGGGAGAGGCCGGGGCCGCGGCGAGCAGCAGGAGCGCAACGGGGGCGGCGCCGGCTCGGCGCAGAGGCCTGCGCGGGAGCGGGCCGCCGGCGGTCACTGGCCGAGCAGCCGGGCGTACTGGAGCGCGTCCTGGTTGGTCGCGTCCAGCTTCAACGCCCGCTCCAGGTGATGCCGGGCCTTCTCCAGGTCGCCCAGCGCGACGTAGACCTTGACGAACCCGACGTGGACCTCGGGCAGCTCGCTGTCCTGGCGCATGGCGCGGACCATGTAGTCGAGCGCCTTGTCGTTCTCGCCGCGGCTGAGCGCCATCTCCCCCTGGTAGACGAAGAAGAAGGGGTTCGAGGCGTTGCTCTCCTCCAGCTTCGCGAGGAGCTGGTCGGCTTCGGAGCCGCGGCCGGTCTGCTGGTACAGGCGGGTCAGGTTGGTCAGGATCATGGGGTTCTCGGGATCGATCTCGAGGCCCTTGCGGTAGAACTCGAGCGCGCGCTCGGCGTCGCCGCCGCGCGCCAGGCAGACCCCCATGTTGTTGATCGCCTTCTCGAAGCGCGGCGCGATGCCGGTGGCGATGTCCAGGTAGTGCCGGGCCTTCTCCAGGTCGCCGGCCATCAGCGCCTCGGCGCCGAGGTTGTTGTAATAGTGGGCCGCGGCGCGCAGGTCGTCGATCGGGTTGAACGCCTTGTAGGCCTTCGGCCGGTAGGGCAGGAAGTCGTAGGTCTTGAGCTCCCCCTCCAGATACATGCCGGCGACGATGTGGCCCTGGCTGACCACCATGCCTTCGCGGTGGTTCCACTTCTGGTAGTCCGTGACCTCGACGTAGAACGGGTTGAGCCCCTGCTCGCGGGCGACGCCGACGAACAGGTTCACGAAGGAGAGGCAGTTGCCCTGCTTGGTCTGGAACGTCTCGAGGGCGTTGCGGGTCGGGGTCAGGGAATAGTGCAGGCTGAGGTCCTCGAAGATGAAGCGCAGGACCTCGTTGATCTTGCTGCGCTCGGACGGGGCCTGCCGGAGGCGCTGCTGGAGCGCCTGGCGCAGCTCCGGGGTGATCTCGAAGGGGACCTCGACCTGCGAGGCGAGCTGGGCGCCTACCTTCTGCGCGTACTCGTTGCGCAGGTGGGAGACCGAATCGAACTGTTGATAGTGCTGCCCGCAGGCGCCGGCGGCCAGGAGGGCGACCGGCCCGAGAACCGCCAGGAGAAGGGCGGCGGACGACGGACGGAACGGCTTACGACAGGTCCTGGGCCTCATGGGATCTGAAACTATAGCAGGGAAACCGCGGCCCCGGGACAAGCCCCCACAGCCTTCAGAAAATTGGATTGCAACCGTTCAAACAGATGGATCGAAGCGTCTCCACGGCATCCGACGATGTTCTACAACTCGCTGAGGTCAAGGGAGTTGCGGTCGCGTTGGGCGGCTTCCGGCCCGTGGCACCCCACTTGCTTGACCCGGGCTTGTCATGTTGGCTAGAGTTCCACCTTCGAACGGTATCAGGAAGTCCTCGATTGGGGATCTGGAAAGGAGGTGCTGCCTGGAAGGAGAGCGAGCCAGCTTTCTTTCGCAATTTCTTCTCAAGGCCTCGCGCGTGCGGCGCTGGGCTCACCAACCACACATGGGAGGTTCAACTGAAATGAAGAGCATCAATCTTTGGGGACGGGTGGTTGCCGTCGCCGCGTTGCTGCTCCTGGTCGGGGTTCCCGGTTTTGCCCAGTTGCAGACCGGTAATCTGTTCGGCACCGTTGTCGACGATCAGGGTGCGGCGCTGCCCGGCGTCACCGTGACCCTTTCGGGTCAGGGTGCTCCGTCGGTGCAGGTGACGGACGCCCAGGGTAAGTTCCGTTTCCTCAACCTGTCGCCGGGTTCCTACAAGCTGGAAGCCCAGCTTGAAGGCTTCTCGAGCGTCGAGTATCCGAACATCGTCGCCAACGTCGGTCGCAACACCGACATCGAGGTGACGATGAACGCGGCGGTCGAGGACGTGATCACGGTCACGGCCGAGTCCCCGCTGCTCGACGAGCGCCGGATTTCCACCGGCGCGACCGTCAACCAGACGGAGCTGGAGAAGATCCCGACGGCTCGTGACCCCTGGGCCATCCTGCAGACGACCCCCGGCGTTCTCACCGACCGCGTCAACGTGGGCGGCAACGAGAGCGGTCAGCAGTCGGCGTTCGTCGGACCTGGCGCCGGTGGCGACCAGTCGGTGTGGGCGGTGGACGGCGTGGTGATCACCGACATGGCGGCCCTCGGTTCCACCCCGGCGTACTTCGACTTCGACTCCTTCGAGGAGATGCAGGTCACCACGGGCGGTTCCGATACGACCAACGCCACCCCTGGCGTCACCCTGAACATCGTCACGAAGCGCGGCACCAACGAGTGGCGCGGCTCGGGCCGGTACTTCACGGCCGACCAGGACTGGCAGTCGGATCTGGACATCGGCAGCGTCGACCTGGGCAAGGACATCCCGGGCACGTCTCTGAACGAGGCCCAGACGGCCTTCAAGCAGGGCAACCGCATCGTGTCCGTCGAGGACTACGGCGCGGAGCTCGGCGGCCCGATCGTCAAGGACCGCCTGTGGATCTGGGGTTCGGTCGGACGTCAGAACATCGAGCTTCTCACGATCGCCGATGTGGCCGACAAGACCGACCTCAAGACCGCCAACCTCAAGTTCAACGCCCAGATCGCCCCGAGCAACTCGGCGACGCTCTTCGCGCTGAACAGCGACAAGGTGAAGATCGGCCGCAACGCCGGTCCGACCCGTCCCCAGGAGACCACCTGGGACCAGTCGAAGTTCGGTGACGATCCGACGGCCTGGAAGGTCGAGGACACGCACATCTTCTCGTCCGCCTTCTACCTCACCGGCATGTACTCGATCGTCAACGGCGGCTTCCAGCTCGTTCCGGAAGGCGGCGCTGGCCCGACGGGTCCGAACGCGGCCCTCGACTCGAGCTTCATCTGGCGCAACAACTTCCTTCTCTACCAGACCGAGCGGCCCCAGGAGCAGTTCAAGGCCGACGCGTCGTCCTTCTTCAACACCGGCAACCTGAGCCACGAGCTCAAGTTCGGCGCCGGCTACCGCGAGGCGGAGGTCGCCACGCTGTCCGCCTGGCCCGGGTTCGGCCTCGAGCTGAACTACTACATCGCCAGCGGCTACAACTACAACATCGTCGGCCTGACCCGCGCGGCCTTCCCGGCCATCACCCAGAAGTACACCAGCGCGTACCTCCAGGACACGATGACGATGGGCAACCTCACCTTCAACGCCGGTCTGCGCTACGACCTGCAGGGTGGCACCAACGAGTCGCGCACGGTGGCCGCCAACGACAAGTTCCCCGGCATCCTGCCGGCCGTCAGCTTCGCTGGCGGCGACATCGGCTTCGAGTGGGAGACGATCGCTCCCCGCCTCGGCGTGACCTACGCCATGGGCGAGAGCCGTCAGACCCTCCTCCGGGCCAGCTACTCGCGCTTCGCCGACCAGCTCGGCACCGCGAACAGCGTCGCCACCAACCCGCTGTACGCCTCGACCTACACCTACTTCTACTACAACGACGTCAACCACAACGGCAAGGCTGAGCCGAACGAGGTCATCACCAACGGCGGTCCGCTGTTCGTGAGCGGCAACTTCGACCCCCGCAACGGTGGTCTGCTGGTTTCCAACCAGTTCGACTCCGACTTCTCCGCGCCGGTCACTGACGAGCTCCTGCTCGGCGTCGAGCACGCCCTCCGTCCGGAGTTCGTGGTCGGCCTGAACCTGACCTACCGTCAGTACACCAACCTGGTCGAGACCGAGCGGCTCGTCTTCGACGGCGACGCCTATTCGGCCACCAACCTCGACAAGCCCGGCCGGGTCCACACCCGGAACGACTACCGCACGAAGAACGTCACCTTCGTTCTTCCGAACGGCGAGTCCCGGACGGTCACGGTCTGGGAGCTGAAGCCCGGGATCACCACCCGCAACGGCTTCTTCTACACCAACGGCGACCGCGAGCAGGAGTACCTGGGCGTGTCGGCGACCTTCAACAAGCGCCTCTCCAACCGCTGGATGCTCCGCGGCAACGTCTCCTGGCAGGATTGGAGCTGGAACGTTCCGGACAGCGAGCTCGAGGATCCGACGCACTTCCTCGGCATCGGCCAGGACGGCGACCCGGTCCTTCAGGGTTCGGGCACCGGCTCGGGCTCCAAGGGCGGCGTCTACATCAACTCCAACTGGTCCTACAGCGTCAATGGCATGTACCAGGTCGCTCCGGACCGTCCGTGGGGCTTCAACCTCGCGGGTAACCTGACCGGCCGCCAGGGATATCCGATCCCGTACTTCGGCCGCGTCACCCGCAACAACATCCCGGGCTCCACGAGCGTCCAGATCGCTGGCGCCGACGAGTTCCGGAATACGGACATCCACGTGTTCGATGCCCGCGTCGAGAAGGAGTTCACCTTCTCCGACTTCGGCATGACCCTGGGTGTGGACGTGTTCAACGCGCTGAACGAGTCCTACGTGCTGCAGCGGCAGCACCGGCTCGGCATCCGCACGACGAACAACGTCACCGAGATCCTCAGCCCGCGCATCTTCCGTATCGGCGCGCGCCTGAGCTTCCGGTAAACCGTACATAGCTGTAGCAAGGCGCCGGGAGGGAAACCTCCCGGCGTTTTTGTTTTGGGCCTCTGGTATGCTCCCGAGCCGCAATAAACCCGGGTGTGCCCCTGTTTAGGGACATGGACCAGAGCACCCAAGGAGAGAGACAATGCGCCACAAGAAGAATCTGGTTTTTCCGCTGTTGATGCTGCTCTTCCTGCTTGCGGGGGCAGGGCTGCCGGCGTCCGCCCAGTCGTGGGCGGGCCGCGGCCGCATGCAGGGAGAGATCAAGGATGAGCAGGGCAAGCCCGTCGAGGGCGCCCAGGTCTGGTTCCGCATGGGCGAGAACCCGATCGACCCCAGCAACCCCGGCGACGGTCCGAAGCCGATCACGACCACCAAGTACGGCAAGTGGTCGATCCTCGGTCTCGCCCAGGGCACCTGGCGCGTGCTGATCATCAAGGACGGCTATCTCGCGTCCGAAGGCCAGGTGAAGGTGCTCGAAGGGGGCGCTCCGCCGCCGCCGATCGTCACCACGCTCAAAATCGTCCCCAAGGAGGCCAAGCAGGCCGCCAAGGGCAACGAGGCGCTCGAAGCGCTGAGCCGCGGCAACGAGCTGCTCACGCAGGAGAAGTACGCCGAGGCCCGCGCCGAGTACGAGAAGGCCATCGCCCAGCTCGAGCCGGTGAACCATCCGCCGATCCTGCGCGGCATCGCCCGCACGTACTACCAGGAGAAGAACACCGACAAGGCCGTCGAGACGCTCAAGCAGGCCCTCGCCATCAAGGCGGACGACGTCGAGAGCCTCCGCCTGATCGTCAACCTGCTGGTCGCCAGCGGCAAGGAGCAGGAGGCCCAGCAGTACATGGCCCAGCTTCCGCAGGGTGCGACGGTGGACCCGTCCACGCTGCTCAACATCGGCATCAAGTACTACAACGAGAAGAAGCTGGACCAGGCGCTCGCCGAGTTCGACCGCGTGGTGAAGGAGAACCCCTCGCTGCCGGACGCCTACTACTACCGCGGCCTCGTCTACCTCAACATGAACAAGACCGCCGAGGCCAAGGCCGACTTCCAGAAGCTCCTCGAGCTCGACCCCAACCACCCCAACGCGAAGGAAGCCCAGGAGTTCCTGAAGGCCCTGTAAGTCCCTCCGCATGCGCCGCCCGGTCGCCGTCCTCCTCGCTCTGATCGTCCTCGCCTCTCTCGCAGCCGCCGCCTGGCGGCTGTGGGGGAGGGGGGAGGCTGTGCGGGAAGGCGGCGGGACGCCGTCCGGGGACATCGCCGGCCCGCGCCCGAAGGAGGCGGTCGACGTCGTCCTGGTGACGATCGACACCTGGCGCGCCGACGCGCTCGGTGCTTCCGGAGGTGCTGACGCCGCTACGCCGCTCCTCGACCGCCTGGCCTCGGCCGGGCGGCTCTACGTCAACGCCCACGCCCACAACGTCCTCACTCTTCCGTCCCACACCAACATCCTGACCGGCCGCTACCCCTACCAGCACGGGGTGCGGGACAACAGCGGCTTCACGGTGCCCGAGGCGGTGCCGACGCTCGCCACGCTCCTCAAGCAGGCGGGCTACGCCACCGGCGCCTTCGTCGGCGCCTACCCGCTCGACGCCCGTTTCGGGCTCAACCGCGGCTTCGACGTCTACGACGACCACTATCCCCGCGGCTCGAACCCGTCCGAGTTCATCATGGCCGAGCGGCGCGGCGACCAGGTGGTCGCTCCCGCGCTGGCCTGGTGGCGCTCGCAGGCCGGCCGCCCCCGGTTCTTGTGGGTGCACCTGTACGACCCGCACGCCTCCTACGATCCGCCGGAGCCGTTCAAGTCGCGCTTCGCCGCCAAGCCCTACCTGGGCGAGGTCGCGGCGGCCGACTCGTTCCTGGCCCCGCTCCTGGAGCCGGTTCTGGGTGGCAAGGAAAAGCCCGCGCTGGTCGTCGTCACCGGCGACCATGGCGAGGCGCTCGGCGAGCACGGCGAGCTGACCCACGGCCTGTTCGCCTACGAGTCCACGCTCCACGTGCCGCTGATCGTCTGGGGGCCGGGCGTCCATCCGGGCCGCGATGCTCGCTGGGCGCGGCACGTGGACATCGTGCCGACGGTCCTCGAACGGCTGGGCCTCGACCGGCCGGAGGGCATCCCGGGCAGCTCGCTCCTCGCGTCGCCGCCCGCGGAGCCCGAGGATTCGTACTTCGAGTCGCTGTCTTCGAATCTCAATCGCGGCTGGGCGCCGCTGCGCGGCGTGATCCGCGGCGGCCGCAAGTGGATCGAGCTGCCGATCCCCGAGCTCTACAACCTGCCGGTCGATCCGAAGGAGGAGAAGAACCTGGCCGGTGTCTCCGGGGGCGACCGCCGGACCGTGGCCGAGCTGCGCAAGGCGCTGCCCGAGGAGGCCGTCTGGCCGCCGCGCAAGGGCGCCGTGTCGGCGGAGGAGGAGCAGCGGCTGAGGAGCCTCGGCTATTCGGTCGGCAGCTCGGCGGCCAAGGCGGTCTACACGCCGGACGACGATCCGAAGCGGCTGATCGGGATCGACCACAAGCTCCAGCAGGTCGTCGATCTGTACTCCCGCGGCCGCTACACGGAGGCCGCGGCGCTGTCGCGGGAGGTGATCGCCGAGCGGCCCGACATGGCCGAGGCCTACGAGCACGCGGCCCTTTCGTTCCAGGTCCTGGAGCGCCAGGACGAGGCCGTGGCCGTGCTCCGCAGCGGGCTCGGCAAGGTGGTGGCGGACGAGTCGCTGCGCCGCCACCTGGCCCAGGCGCTGTCCGAGTCCGGCCGGCCGGCGGAGGCCGTCGAGGCCCTGCGGCCGTACGAGCAGTCCGGCGAGCCCGAGACCCTGGCGGTGCTCGGCATCGCGCTGTCGGACGCCGGCCGCAACGGGGAGGGAGAGCAGGTGCTCCGCCGCCTGACCGCCCGGGACGAGTCCGACCCCAAGGCGCACGAGAATCTGGGCATCGTGCTGCTGCGCATGGGCCGCGCGCCCGAGGCCCGCGACGAGCTGCGGCGGGCGCTGGCGCTCAACGACAGTCTGCCCATCGCCTGGAACACGCTCGGCGTGGCGGTCTTCGATCTCGAGGGGCCGGACGCGGCGCTCGCCGCCTGGCGCAAGGCCTACGAGCTCGACCCCCGGCAATACGACGCGCTCTACAACACCGGCCTGGTGGCCGCGAAGCTCGGCCGCCTCGACGTGGCGCGCCAGGCGCTCGCGCAGTTCGCGCGCACGGCGCCGCCGCAGCGCTTCGGCGCCGACATCCAGAAGGCCCAGGCCATCCTGCGGGAGATCGGCGGATGAGGCGCGCCGGACTGGCCCTGGCCGTCCTTCTCGGTGTCCTCCTCGCTGGCTGCGGCGGCAAGGCCGACACCAAGGGTGCGCCGATCATCCTGATCTCGATCGACACGCTGCGCTCGGACCGGCTGCCGGTCTACGGCTACGACAAGATCCAGACCCCAGCGCTCGACGCGTTCGCGAAGGACGCGATCGTGTTCGAGCGCGCCTACAGCCACTACCCGCTGACGTTGCCGTCGCACGTCTCGATCCTCACCGGCCAGCTCCCGCCCGACCACAAGGTGCGGGACAACGCCGGCTATCCGTTCGAAGCCGCGAAGCACCCGTATCTGCCGCGCCTTCTCAAGGCGGCCGGCTATGAGACCGGCGCCGCGGTGTCGGCCTTCGTGCTGCGCTCGCAGACCGGTCTCTCCGAAGGGTTCGACGCCTACGACGGCACGTTCAACCCGAAGCCGGGCGAGACGCTCGACGTCGTCCAGCGCTCCGGGCCCGACACGCTCCAGGCCGCGCTCCCCTGGATCCGCGGACGCGGAGCCGGAGGACACCGACCTTTCTTCTACTTCTTCCACATCTACGAGCCGCACTCGCCCTACACGGCGCCCGAGCCGTTCGCCTCGCGCTACCCCGACCCCTACGACGCCGAGGTCGCCGCCGCCGACCAGGTGGTGGGCGATCTCTTCGCCGAGCTGAAACGCCTCGGGGTCTACGACCGGGCGGTGATCGTCGTCCTCTCGGACCACGGCGAGGGGCTGGGCGAGCACGGCGAGGCGCAGCACGGCATCTTCCTCTACCGGGAGACGATCCAGGTGCCGCTGATGCTCAAGCTGCCGAAGTCCGAGCGCGGCGGCACCCGCGTCTCCGCTCCGGCGCAGCTCGTGGACGTGGCGCCGACCCTGCTGTCGCTCGCCGGCGCCGAGGTGCCGCGCGAGCTGCCGGGGACCTCTCTCGTGGATCTGGACCCGAAAGCTCCGCCGCGGAAGCTCTACGCCGAGACGTTCTACCCGCGCATCCACTTCGGCTGGAGCGACCTGGCCTCGCTCGTCGAGGGCCGGCTGCACTACATCGAGGCGCCGGAGCCGGAGCTGTACGACCTGGATTCCGATCCGGGCGAGACGAAGAACGTGGTGACCGCGACCGAGCGCCGCTCCGTCTCCGGCCTGCGCCAGGCCATGAAGGGGTTCGACCGGCGGCTCGCCGCGCCAGCCGAGGTCGATCCCGAGACCGCCTCGAAGCTCGCCGCGCTGGGCTACGTCGGCAGCTCGATGGCCGAGCACGAAGGCCCGCTGCCCGATCCGAAGAGCCAGCGCCACGTCATCGTCGAGCTGGACCGGGCGTTCACCGCCGTCCAGGCGCAGCGCTACGAGGAGGCGATCGCGTCCTTCGAGAAGCTCCTGGCCGACAACCCGGACATGCAGGACGTGTGGGCCTTCTACGCCTCGTCGCTCCAGAAGGTGGGCCGCGACGAGGACGCGGCCACGGCCTACGAGAAGGCGCTCAAGCTCTCCGGCGGCTCGCCGCAGCTCGCGCTCGCGACCGCCACGAAGCTCCTCGAGCTGGGCCGCTACGACGAGGCGCGGTCGCACGTCGAGCTGTCCAGGAAGCAGTACCCCCGGGAGTCGAACGACCTCCTCGCCCAGATCGAGCTGCGGCAGGGGAACACCCAGGAGGCGCTCGCGGTGGCGCGCCGCGCCGTGGCCGAGGGCCAGGCGAGCGAGGCTCTGCGCCGGCAGATGGCGCTCACGCTCTCCGAGACCGGCCAGCCCGCCGAGGCGATCGCGCTCCTCCAGCCGCTCGCCGAGACCGGCGAGCCGCCGACGCTCGTCACGCTCGCCATCGCGCTCTCCGACGCCGGCCGGAACCCGGAGGCCCTGACGGTGGTCCAGCGCGTCCTGGAGCGCGACCCGAAGAACGCCCGCGCCTACGAGACCCTCGGCATGATCGAGCTGCGCCAGCAGAACCCCGCCCAGGCCCGCGACCACCTGCGGCGCGCCCTGGAGCTGAACGCGAAGCTGGCGATCGCCTGGAACACCCTGGGCGTGGCGCTCTACCAGACCGAGGGGCCGGAGGCGGCGGCGTCGGCGATAAGCGCCTGGCAGAAGGCCGTGGAGCTCGACCCCAAGCAGTACGACGCGCTCTACAACCTGGGCCTGGTCGCGGCCGGGCAGGGCCGGCGGGCCGAGGCGCGCAAGGCCCTGAAGCAGTTCGTGGACACCGCGCCACCGCAGCGCTTCGCGGCCGACATTCAGAAGGCGCAGGGCATCCTGCGGGAGATCGGCGGATGAGAGTCCTTGCAGCCCTTGCGGTCCTTGCCGTCCTTTTCTCCTCGTGCGGGGGCCGCAGCACCGGCGAGCCCGGCCCCTACAAAAACGCCCCGATCATCCTGATCTCGGTCGACACCCTGCGCTCCGACCGCCTGCCGGCCTACGGCTACGACAAGGTGAAGACGCCGGCCTTCGACGCCTTCCGCAACGACGCGGTGCTGTTCGAGCGCGCCTACAGCCATGTGCCGCTGACCCTGCCGTCGCACGCCACGATCCTCTCCGGCCGGCTGCCGGGCGAGCACGGCGTGCGCGACAACAGCGGCTACGTGTTCTCGGCCGCGAAGACGCCCTACCTGCCGAAGCTGCTCCACGACGCCGGCTACAAGACCGGAGCCGCGGTGTCCACCTTCGTGCTGCGGGCCGAGACCGGCATGGCCGAAGGGTTCGACCGCTACGAGGCGAACATCGAGGTGCGGCCCACCGAGTCGCTCGGCAACAGCCAGCGTTCCGGCCGGGAGACCTCCCGCGTCGCGCTCGACTGGCTGAAGACCGTCTCGTCGGAGCCGTTCTTCCTCTTCCTCCACCTCTACGAGCCGCACACGCCGTACGCGCCGGAGCCGGCGTTCGCGAGCTACCCCGACCCCTACGACGGCGAGGTGGCCACGGCCGACGCGATCGTCGGCGACTTCCTGGCCGAGCTGAAGCGGACCGGGGTCTACGACCGGGCGGTGATCGTCCTGCTCTCGGACCACGGCGAAGGGCTGCGGGACCACGGCGAGCAGGAGCACGGCATCTTCCTCTACCGCGAGGCGCTCCAGGTGCCGCTGATGGTCAAGCTCCCGAAGAGCGAGCGCGGCGGCTCGGCCGTGAAGGAGCCGGCGCAGCTCCTCGACGTATTCCCGACGCTCCTCGGGCTCGCCGGCCTGCCGGCGCCCCAGGGGCTCCAGGGGCATTCGCTCTTCGGGCTCGCCGGGGTCTCCGGCGAGCGCACCGTCCTCGCCGAGACCTTCTATCCGCGGCTCCACCTGGGCTGGAGCGAGCTCCACTCGGCGATCCGCGGCGGCTCGCACTACATCGAGGCGCCCGAGCCGGAGCTCTACGACCTGGGCGCCGACCCGGCGGAGAAAACCAACGTCCTCGCCCGCGAGCGGCGGACCTACGCCGAGCTGCGCAAGGCGGTCGAAGCCGCGAAGGCGCCGCTCGCCGCGCCGTCGGCGGTGGACGAGGAGACCGCGGCCAAGCTCGCCTCGCTCGGCTACCTGGGCTCGTCGGTCAAGGCCGGCGACGGCCCGCTGCCCGATCCCAAGGCGAAGATCCACACCCTGGACGACTTCGGCCGCGCGCTCTCGCTCGCCGGGGCCCAGCGCTACGCCGAGGCCGTGCCGCTCTTCCAGCAGCTCGTGCGGGACAACCCCCTGATGCTCGACTCCTGGGAGAGCCTCGGCCAGGCGCTCCAGAAGCTCGGCCGCCACGACGAGGCGCTGGCCGCCTACGAGGAGGCGATGAAGGTCTCGGGCGGCGCCGGGCACGTGGCGCTGTCGATGGCCGCGCTGCTGCTCGACATGGACCGGCTCGACGACGCCAGGAAGCACGCCGAGATCGGCCTCCCGACCAGCCCGGCCGTGGCGCACAACCTGCTCGCCCAGGTCGCGCTCGCAAAGAAGGACCTGCCGGCGGCCGAGAAGGAGGCGCGCGCGGCGCTCGAAGCCCGCGGCTCGCGGCTCGGCCCGCTGGTGACGCTCGCCGGCGTGCTCGAAGCCCAGGGCAAGCTGGAGGAGGCGCTCAAGCTCACCGACGACGCGCTGGCGGAGATGAAGCCGGGGCAGACGTTCACCGGCCTCTACCTCGTGCGCGGCGACCTCTTCGGCCGCCTGGACCGGGGCGCGGAGGCCGAGCAGGCCTTCCTGCGCGAGATCCACGACTTCCCGGCGGACACGGCGGCCTACACGCGGCTGGCCGCGCTCTACGCCGCGCTCGGCCGGCCGGCCGAGGCGGTGAACGCGCTGCGCACCCTGGTCGAGACCCAGAATTCGCCGGCCGCCTACATCGCGGCGGTCAAGACGCTGCGCATCCTCGGCGATCCGCAGGGCGCCGCCGCGCTCCTGCGGCACGCCATCGCCACGCATCCCGAAAGCAAGGAGCTGCGGGCGCTGGCCGGCTGAGGCCGGACCTCCCCGCCTTTTTTCCGCACCCTTCAGGAGTCAGACCGATGAAGACCCACAAGTCCGTCCTCCTCGTCGCCGTCCTCTGTGCCTGCTCGCCGGGCGATGCCCCGGCCGGCGCCGACTCGACCCCGCCGGCCGCCACGGCGCCCGCCCCCCCGCCGGCCCAGGCGGCTCCACAGGCCCAGGCCCCCGCCCAGCCCGCCGCGCCCGAGATCTCCCCGGCCGGCAAGAAGTTCCAGGAGGCCGCGGGCCTGGTCAAGAAGGGCGACATGGCCGGCGCCATCGCGATCCTGGAAGGATTGCGCAAGGAGGGCGTGGCCGAGCCGCACCACCTCTCGCTGCTCGGCGCTCTGTACATCGACCAGGGCCGGGTGGCGGAGGGCATGGCCATCCTGAAGCCCCTGGCGGCGCCGCCGGAGGCCGATCCGGCGGTGCTCTACAACGCGGGCCGGGCGGCGCTCATCATGCGCAACCTGCCGGAGGCTCAGGCCTACTTCGAGCGCTCGGTGGCCAAGGTGCCGATGTCGCCGGCCAGCCGCGAGCTGGGTCTGCTCCTCAGCCGGCAGGGCAAGGTGGTGGAGGCCTACCGCTACCTCCGGCCGTGGTCGCTCAGCGATCCGAACGACCTGGAGGTGCGGCTGATCGCGGCCACGCTGGCGCTGCGGCTGGAGCGTCCGGCCGAGGCGGACGAGATCCTCGCCGGCCTGCCCGAGAAGGAGCCGGCGATCCAGCTCCTGCGCGCCCAGGCGCGCATCCAGCGCGGCGACGGCAAGGGCGCGCTGGCCATCCTCCAGCCGATCGAGAAGGACCACCCGGAGGGCCTCGATCCGGAAGTGCGGCGCACCGTGGCCGAGGCGCACCTCGCGGCGAACGACCCGGGGGCGGCGCTCAAGGTCCTCGACGGCCACACGGACGGCCGTCCCAGCCTCCTCCTCCTGCAGGCCCGGGCGCAGCGCCTGTCGGGCAATTCGCAGGCCGCGACGGCGACCCTGAAGCCGCTCGTCGCTCAGCTCCCGGACGACCCGAAGCTGATCGGCGATCCGCGGCCGGCGGCGGGCGTGGCGGTCGAGTACGGCCGGCTGCTGCTGGCGGCCAAGGACGTGCAGGGCGCGGTGCCGATGCTGGAGAAAGCCACCCGGCTCTACCCGTCGAGCCGCGAGGCGTGGGAGGTCTACGCCGAGGCGCTGACGGCGGCGAACCGGGCGCAGGACGCGGCGACCGCGCGCCAGAAGGCCAAGGAGATCGCGGACGCCGCCGCGGCGCGCCCGGCCACGGCTCCGGCCGCTGCCGCCCAGGCCGCGTCGGCGCCCCAGGCTCCGGCGCTCAGCCCGAATCTCTCCGAGGCCCTGCGCCAGATGGCCGCCGGCCAGAACGACAAGGCCCTGGAGGCGGTGCGCAAGGAGGTGGCCGCGGCGCCCGCGAACGCCCGGGCGCGGGCCCTGGAGGTGCAGCTCCTGCTCCGCATGCAGCGTTTCCCGGACGCCCTGAAGGCGGCCGACGCCGCGATCGCGGCCGATCCGAAGAACCCGGACTTCGTCTACCTGCGCGGCGCCTCCCAGATCGCGCTCCAGCACCTGCCGGACGCGGAGAAGGACCTGCGGCGCACGCTGGAGATGGCGCCGCAGCACATCGGAGCCATGAACGACCTCGCCGTCGTGATGATGCTCCAGAAGAAGCCTTCGGAGGCCCAGAAGCTCCTCGAGAAGGTGCTGGCCCTGAACCCGAACGACGCCACGGCCAAGGCCAGCCTGGAGAACCTCAAGAAGATGGTGGCGGGGAAGGGGTAGGAAAGGACAAAGGGACTGCAGGGACTGCAAGGACCAAAGACCTCTCGTCCCTGCAGTCCTTGCAGTCCTTGCAGTCCTTTATGTCCCTCAAGCCATGCTCGCGCTGACCCTGCTCCTGTTGACAGCGCTCCCCGCGGCAACGCCGGAGCAGCTGGAGGTCCGGCTGGCTGCGGATGTGGCATCGCTGCCGGCCGCCACCGCCGAGCTGGGGCGGGCGCTGGAGGGATCGTCGCGCAGCAAGGCCGCCGACTACCTGGCCGCGCTGGCCCGCGCGCGCTGCCGGCGGCTGGCCCGGCAGGGGAGCTGGATCCCGGAGGACCTCCAGGCGCTGCTCACGATCCAGCTCGCCGATCCGCAGCGCTTCGCGGGCGAGCCGGCGTTCCGGTCGCGGGTCCTGGAAATCCTGCCGCACGCGCTCGACCCGTCCACGCCGCCGCGGCTGCGGGACGATCTGCTCTTCGAGCTGGACCAGGTGCGCGGCATCGACTTCGCCGCTTCCGAGGCGATCGAGGCGGGCTGGGGAGCGGTCCCGCGACGGGCGCTGGAGCGGCGGGTCGAGTTCCCGACGGCCGTCGCCGAGCGCTTGCGTTTCATCGACGAGGCCGAGAACCCGCTCGCCGCCTCGGTCTACTCGCTGCCGTCCTTCTTCTTCGGGGCGGACGAGGCCGCGGCCTTCCTCGCGGGAGTCCGCAGGGCCGCGCCGGACCGGACCCTGATCGTGCTCGCCGACCTGCCGCTGCGCCGGAAGCTGGAGGAGCGGGCCGACCTGAAGCTCCGGCTTCTGGAGACCTACGGCCGGCCCTATTCACCCTGGCCGCGCGATCCGTTCAGCCTGGTGCGGACGCCATCCGGCGCCGTTCGGGTCCTGGTCCGCCCGAACCTCCAGCCGGGCCGGGAGGAGGACGCGAGCCTCGGCCCCGAGCTGATCCAGAACCTGCCGGACGACCTGGACCGCGCCTGGGGCCGGGCGGCCTGGACCGTGGCGCCGGTGCCGTTCCACAACGGCCAGGTCCTGACCACCCGCGACGCCGCCTGGATCACGCTCCACACGCTGGAGCCGCGCATCCTGTCGCTCCTGAAGCTGCCGCGGGTGCCGGTCGGGACCTTCACGACCGCCGCCGGGGTCGGCCGCTACACAGCCGCCGCCAGGAAGGCCGCCGCGGAGCTGGAAACCCTCTACGGCCGGCCGGTGCGCTTCGTCCATCCGCTGACCGACGATCCCGCCCTGATGCGCCGGCTCGGCGGCGGGGCCGGCTACGACCTCGACTCGATCGTCACCCTCCTGCCCGGCTCGAAGGCGCTGGTCGCCGATGTGACCGCCGGCCTCGAGCTGCTCGGCAGGCTCACGCCGGAGGACTGGAAGGCGTTCCAGGACGGCTACGGCCTGGAGCCCGAAGGCGAGGCCCTGGCTCGATCCCTGGCCGCTGCGCAGTCCGCCGGTCTCGACGACTTCCTGGACCTGACCGCCGAGCACCTGACAAAGCAGGGGATGGAGGTGCGCCGCCTGCCGCTCGTCGCCGTCCCGGTCTCCCTGCTCCGGAACCGCGAGGGCCTGGAGCACCGGGAGTTCCTCATCACCTGGAACAACGTCGTGGCGGAGATCCGGGACGGCCACCTCCGGGCCGAAGGCTTCTCCTCGCTGATCCCCGCCGGCGACCGGCTTGCCGAGGAGACCTTCAAGGCCGCCGGCGCCCGCCTCGACCTCCTGCCGCCGCTGGTCCGCAGCGTCATCCTGAACGGCGGCTACCGCTGCGCGTCCAACCACGTGCGCGGTTGACCCCCGGTTGCTCGTGCCCCACAATCGGAACGTGCCTCGCCGGCATTCGCAGACTTGCTCGATCTGTGGGAAGACGGGCTCCGGGATGGAGATCGTCCCGGCAGATCTGGTGCGCCCGGCCCTCTGGGAGATGATCCGCAAGGACCATCCGGACCTCGGCCCCGGGGACCGGATCTGCCAGGCCGACCTCAACCGCTACCGTTCGCGCTACGTCGAGGAGCTGTTGTCGCAGGAGCGCGGCGGCCTCTCCGAGCTGGAGCGGGAGGTCGTCCAGGTCGTGCGCGACCAGGCGCTCCTGGCCTCGAACACCAACGCCGAGTTCGAGAGCGGCCTGACCCTCGGCGAGCGTCTCGCCGACCGGGTTGCCCACTTCGGCGGGAGCTGGGCCTTCATCCTCACCTTCGGCCTGATTCTCGTGGTCTGGATCGCCGCCAACACCGTGCTGGCGTTCGGCCGGCCGTTCGACCCCTACCCGTTCATCCTGCTCAACCTGATCCTCTCCTGCGTCGCGGCGCTCCAGGCGCCGGTCATCATGATGAGCCAGAACCGGCAGGAGGCGAAGGACCGGCTGCGGGCCGAGAACGACTACCAGATCAACCTCAAGGCGGAGCTGGAGGTCCGCCTGCTCACCGAGCGCATCGACCACCTGATCAAGCACCAGTGGATGCGCCTGCTGGAGATCCAGGAGATCCAGGTGGAGCTCATGGAGGAGCTGGGCCGGCGCCGCAAACAGGCGGAGGAGTCCGGGGAGCCCGGCACGCGTTGACACCCATCCCGCCGTTTTGCTACCCTACGCTTCCCTCGGCGGAACCGGCCGGTCGGACGGCTGTTTCCCCAGGGGACGAAGAAGGAATACGAAGGCCCGTAGCTCAGTTGGTTAGAGCGCTACGTTGACATCGTAGAGGTCAGCGGTTCGAGTCCGCTCGGGCCTACCAGATCGCAAGATCGACGATTTATCGAATTGACACCGGTGCTCAGGCGCTTAGCTCAGCTGGTTAGAGCGCTACCTTCACACGGTAGAGGTCGGCGGTTCGAGTCCGCCAGCGCCTACCATTCCTCCCCCCGCACATGACGCCCTGGCCGGTGGGGCGTTTGCTCCGGATCAGCCCAGCCAGGGTCAATTTCTCATTATTGTAGATACTATGCAGACGAGTGCTCCGATGACTGAGGCCGTCCAGCTCACCCTTCCCGATGGCTCCGTCCGCGAGGTGCCGTCCGGGACCACGCCGCTTGAGGTCGCCGCCTCGATCGGCCCCCGTCTGGCCAAGGACGCCGTCGGCGCCGAGCTCGACGGGAAGAAGGTGGACCTGCGCCTGCCCCTCTCCCGGAGCGGCGCGTTCCGGATCTTCACCGTCAAGAGCCCCGAAGCCGGCGAGTTCGTCCGCCACAGCGCCGAGCACGTGCTCGCCGACGCCGTGAAGCGCCTCTGGCCCGAGGTCGAGATCGACGCCGGCCGCCAGGACCACTCCGAGAAGTTCCAGTACGACTTCCGCTTCTCCCGCGCGTTCACTCCGGAGGACCTGGAGAAGATCGAGGGGAAGATGCGCGAGATCCTCTCCGAAGGGAGCGGCTTCGAGCGCACCGAGGTCTCCCGCGAGGAGGCCGAGCGGACCTTCCGCGAGATGGGCGAGACCTTGAAGGTCGAGCGTCTCAAGGACATCCCCGACGGCGAGGCGATCACCCTCTACCGCCACGGGCGGTTCGTCGACCTGTGCCGCGGTCCGCACGCGCAGTCGACGAAGCAGATCGGCGCGGTCAGGCTGCTCGAGTCCTCGGGCGTGTTCTGGAAGGGCGACGAGGCCAACGAGAAGCTGCAGCGCATCTACGGCACCGCCTTCGTCACCGAGAAGGAGATGGAGGAGTACCTGGCGCGCCAGGAGCAGGCGCGGGCGCGCGACCACCGCCGCCTCGGCCAGGAGCTCGACCTGTTCAGCTTCAGCCCGCTCGCGCCGGCGAGCCCGTTCCTGCATCCGCGCGGCGCGGCGGTCTACAATGGGCTCATCGACTACGTCCGCGAGCTCTACAAGCGCTACGGCTACAGCGAGGTCATCACCCCGCAGATCCTCGACGTGGAGCTGTGGAAGACCTCCGGCCACTGGGCGAACTACAAGGACGCCATGTTCTTCGTGGACGTGGACGAGCGCCAGTTCGCGGCCAAGCCGATGAACTGCCCGACCCACTGCCTGATCTTCGCCACCCGGCTGCGCTCCTACCGCGACCTGCCGATCCGCTACGCGGACTTCGGCCGGCTGCACCGCTACGAGCGCAGCGGCGTGACCAACGGCCTGCTCCGGGTGCGCTCGTTCTCGCAGGACGACGCCCACATCTTCTGCACCGAGGAGCAGATCGAGGGCGAGGTCCTGGCGGTCGCCGAGATGATCCTGGAGATCTACCGCACGTTCGGCTTCGAGCGCGTGGACGTCGAGGTCTCGACCCGGCCCGAGAAGCGTCTCGGGACCGACGAGACCTGGGACCGCGCCGAGGGGGCGCTCAAGTCGGCGCTCGAAAAGCGCGGGATCGAGTACCGGGTCAATCCCGGCGACGGCGCGTTCTACGGCCCGAAGATCGACTTCCACGTCTTCGACGCGCTCGGCCGGAGCTGGCAGCTCGGCACCGTGCAGCTCGACTACCAGCTCCCGGAGCGCTTCGGCCTGACCTACGTCGGGGCCGACGGCTCGGAGCACATGCCGGTGATGATCCACCGCGCCATGCTGGGATCGCTGGAGCGCTTCATGGCGGTCCTCATCGAGCAGACCGCGGGCGCGTTCCCGCTCTGGCTGGCGCCGGTGCAGGCCGTGGTGCTGCCGGTGTCGGAGAAGTTCGGCGAGTACGCGGAGCAGGTGCGGGCGCGGCTCGCCGCGGGCGGCGTGCGCGTGGAGCTCGACTCCCGCAACGAGAAGCTCGGGTACAAGATCCGCGAGGCCCAGCTCCAGAAGGTCCCCTACATGCTGGTGGTCGGGGCGCGCGAGCAGGAGGAGGGCACCGTGTCGGTGCGCCGCCGCGCGGGGGAGGACCTCGGAGCCATGCCGGTGGAGGCGTTCCTGGACAGGACCGTCTCCCTGACGGCGTCTCGCAGCACTGAGGTTTAAAGGAGAAGGAGACAGGATTTGAATCAAACCATCCGAGCTGAAGCTCGGCGCTCCCAGGGGGTGAGCTGAGTATCGACAAAGCCACGCGGATCAACGAGCGGATCCGGGTACGAGAGGTGAGGCTGGTGGACGGCGACGGCTCCCAGGCCGGGATCGTCCCGATCGAGGAGGCCCTTCGGCGTGCCCAGGAGCAGGGGCTGGACCTGGTCGAGGTCGCCCCGACGGCCAAGCCGCCGGTCTGCCGCATCATGGACTTCGGCAAGTTCCTCTACCAGCAGAAGAAGAAGGCGCACGAGTCCAAGAAGAAGCAGAAGATCATCCAGGTCAAGGAAGTCAAGTTCCGTCCGAACATCGACGAGCACGACTACGACTTCAAGCTGAAGAACGCGCTCCGTTTTCTGGAGGAGGGGGACAAGGTCAAGGCGACCGTCCAGTTCCGGGGACGCGAGATGGCCCGCCAGGATCTCGGCCACAAGCTGATCCGGCGATTGGCGGAAGACTTGGGGGAGGCGGCAGTGTTAGAATCGTCGCCCGAAATGGCGGGGAACCGGATGCACGTGATCTTCGGACCGCCGCGCCATGCGGTGAAGAAAGAGACCCCCTCGGGGAAACAGGAAGCGGTCTGAGCGGACCGCCCAGGATAAGGAAGGAGGTAACCCTTGCCCAAGCAGAAGACGCACAAGGGTGCCGCGAAGCGATTCAAGGTCACGGCCGGTGGCAAGGTGATTCGGCATCAGTCGATGCACAGCCACATCCTGACCAAGAAGACCACGAAGCGGAAGCGCAACCTGCGCAAAGCCGTCGAGGTCTCGCCCGCCTTCGCCGACACGCTGAAGAGAATGCTGCACCAGTAGTCCGCGGCTCCCCGTTCCAGATGGTCACAGGGGAGCCATCAGCCCTGAAATCGATCGCCCGGCGGGAAGGGAACCTGTCCGTCGGAGATCGCGGCCCCCGGCTCTCGAGAGCCGCGCGGGTCTTACCCGCTTTCCCGCAGCCCGGGAGAGCTGAAACGAGGTTCGAGACATGGCACGTGTCAAGCGTGGTACCAAGCGCGTCCAGCGCCGCAAGAAGATCCTGGGTCTTGCCAAGGGCTATTACGGCACCAAGTCCAAGGCCCACCGCATGGCCAAACAGGCGGTCGACAAGTCGCTCGGCTATGCCTACCGCGACCGCCGTCAGAAGAAGCGCCAGCTCCGCAGCCTGTGGATCATCCGCATCAACGCGGCGGCCCGGCTGCACGGCCTCAACTACAGCCGCCTGATCGCCGGCTTGAAGGCCGCCGGCTCCGACCTCGACCGCAAGGTCCTGGCCGACATCGCCGTCCACGACGCGACGGCCTTCGGCACCCTCGCGGAAGCGGCGAAGAAGGCGCTCGACAACCAGCAGCCCGAGCAGCGCGGATGACGCAGATCGACGAGCTCGCCTCGCGCTTCGAGCGCGAGGCGGCCGCCGCCTCCGACCGCGCCGCCTGGGAGGAGCTCCGCGTCCGCTGGATCGGGCGCAAGCAGGGGCTCGTGCGCGCCGCGCTCGACGGCATCAAGTCTGTCGAGCCGGCCGAGCGCCGCGCCTACGGCGAGGCCGTCAACCGCCTCAAGGAGACGGTGGAGCAGCGCCTCGCCGGGATGGACGAAAGCCTCGCCGCCCGCGAGCGGGAGACCGCGCGCCGCGGCGCCGCCGTGGACGTGACGCTCCCCGGCCGCCGGCCGTCCCTGGGCTCGATCCACCCGGTCACCCGCGTCGTCCGCGAGATGACGCAGATCTTCGGCGAGTTGGGCTATAGCGTCGCCGAAGGGCCCGAGGCCGAGACGGACTACCTCAACTTCGGCGCCCTGAACTTCCCGGCCGACCACCCGGCGCGGGACACCCAGGACACGTTCTTTCTCCGGAGCGGCCATCTGCTGCGCACCCACACGTCGCCGGTCCAGATCCGGACGATGCTGTCGCGCAAGCCGCCGATCCGCGTGATCTGCCCGGGCCGCGTGTACCGCAACGACAACGACCTCCGGCACTCGCCGATGTTCCACCAGGTGGAGCTGCTGGCCGTGGACGAAGGGCTGACCGTCGGCCATCTCAAGGGGACGCTGCTCGCGTTCCTGCGCCGCCTGTTCGCGCCGGACACCGAAATCCGGCTGCGTCCGAGCTTCTTTCCGTTCACCGAGCCTTCGGCCGAGGTGGACATCACCTGCCAGATCTGCAAGGGCACGGGCTGTCCGACCTGCTCCGGCACCGGCTGGATGGAGCTGCTCGGCTGCGGCATGGTGGACCCGCGGGTGCTCGACGAGTGCGGCATCGATCCGGGTCGCTACTCCGGCTTCGCCTTCGGCATGGGGAGCGACCGCGTGGCCATGAACCGGTACAACATCCCGAACATCCGGACGTTCTTCGACAACGACGAGCGTCTCCTGCGGCAGGTGCGCGGCTGATGCTGTTCTCGAAGAGCTGGCTCGCCGAGTACGTGGACCTCCCCGAATCCACGGAGGAGATCTCGCGCCGCCTGACCGACGTCGGCCTGGCCATCGAGGGGACCGAGGATCATGGCGAAGACGTGCGGTTCGACGTCGAGGTCACCTCGAACCGGGTCGACTGCATGAACCACCTGGGCGTGGCCCGGGAGCTGGCCGTGATCTATGGCCAGCCGCTCCGGATGCCGCCCGTGGCTCCTCCGGAAGGGGTGGAGCGGGTCGGGGACGCCACCCGGGTGGACATCGAGGACGAGGAGGGTTGTCCGCGCTTCGTCGCCCGCGTCGTGCGCGGCGTGAAGATCGGCCCCAGCCCGGACTGGCTGCGGAAGCGCCTGGAGTCGATCGGCTCGCGCTCCATCAACAACGTGGTGGACGTGACGAACTTCATCCTCTGGGAGATGGGCCAGCCGCTCCACGCCTATGACCTGGCGAAGCTGGAGGAGCACCGTCTGGTGGTCCGCCGGGCGCGCGAAGGCGAGACGCTGGTCACGCTCGACGGCGTCGAGCGCAAGCTCGACCCCGAGATGCTGGTGATCGCCGACGCCGTCCGCCCGGTGGGCCTGGGCGGCGTCATGGGCGGCGCCGACAGCGAGGTCACCGACGCCACCACGGACATCCTGATCGAGGGCGCCCATTTCGACCGCCGGCGCGTGCGCGTCGCGGCCCGCGCGCTCGGCATGCACACCGACGCCAGCCACCGCTTCGAGCGCGGTGCCGACCCCGGGTCCTGCCTGGACGGCGTGACGCGGGCGGCGAGGCTCATCGCGGAGATCGCCGGCGGCACGGTGCTCGCCGGGGCGATCGACGTGCGCCGTGCAAACTTTCCCGTTTCGCGCAGCGGCCGGCTCGACCTCGACCGCCTCGACGCCTTCGCCGGCGCCCCCATCCCCGCGGCCGACTCCGAGCGCTGGTTGACCGGCCTGGGCTTCGGGGTGACGCGCGCCGGGGAGCGCCTCTGGGACGTGACCGTCCCGACCTGGCGCCTGTACGACTTCCAGCCGCGGCCGGACGGCTCGGCCTACGAGCAGGATCTGTTCGAGGAGTCGATCCGCCACTTCGGCTTCGCCAACATCCCCGCGGCCCTGCCGGGGATCCCGGGCGCCGATGCCCCGCGGACGCCGCGCCAGATCCTGCGCGAGAAGGTCCGCGACCTCCTGGCCGCCTCGGGCTACGCAGAGACGGTGAGCTTCTCCTTCCAGTCGCCGGAGATGGACGCGGCTTTCCCGAGCCTGCGGCCCGAGGCGAAGCCCATGCCTCTCGCCAACCCGCTCTCGGACCGCTATTCGGTCATGCGGCGCTCGCTCCTGCCGAACCTGGTCGAGGTGGCGCGGTTCAACCAGCGCCGCGGCCTGCCCGCGGTGCGGGTGTTCGAGATCGCGACCGTGTTCTACGAGAACCCGTCCGAGAAGGTGCCGGACCAGCCGGAGCTCGTCGCCCTGATCTGCGGAGGAATCGTGGGCTCGCCCTGGCAGCGCGAGGTCGATCTCGACCTCTTCGACCTGAAGGGCGCGGTCGAGGCCCTGGCCGAGGTGGCCGGCGTTCGCCTGGAAGCCCGTCCCGCGGCCCTGACCGGCCTGCTCGAAGGCAGCTCCGCCGAGCTGGTCCGGGACGGCAAGCGGATCGGCTGGTTCGGACGGGTGGCCGAGGAAGAGGGCTATCCGCTCTACGCGGCCGAGATCGCGCTCGACGGGCTGGAGGGCGGCGACATCAGCCTGCAGGTCGAGGCGCCCTCGCGCTTCCCGGGCATCGACGCCGACCTCACCCTGACCCACTCCGTGGAGACCGCCTGGGCCGAGATCGACCGGACGATCGCCGGGCATCGTCCGGCGGACCTGGTCTCCTGGGAGATGACGGTCCGCTATCAGGGTCAGGGAGTGCCGGAGGGGGCGATCAATACGACCGTCCACTTCCTCTACAACTCGCCCGAGCGCTCGCTGACGCAGGAGGAGGTCAACGAGCGGCAGCTCGCCCTGGCCGCCGAGCTTCAGCGGCGTTTCGGCTGGAAGGATTAGGAGAAGGACCTTGGCGATCGAGTGGCTTGACGAGTTGGAGACCCGCGTCCGCGAGGCCTCGGCGCGGCTGGGAGAGTTGACGGAGGAGAACCGCGAGCTCCGGGCGCGCGTCCAGGAGCTGGAGACGAAGCTCGCGGCGGCGGGAGAGGGCGCGGACGACGGCGCCTGGGAGAGGGAGCGCGAGGAGATCCGCGGCCGGGTCGAGAGGCTGTCGCAGCAGCTCGAAGGGTTGCTTTAACGATCGGCCCCGATCACCTCGGCGATCCCCTTCACCCCGTCCCGCTCCATCAATGCCAGCAGCTCCTCGTTGATCCGGCGGACGAGCGACGGCCCCTGGTAGATGAGGGCCGTGTAGACCTGGACGAGCGAGGCCCCGGCGCGCAGCCGCCGCCAGGCCTCCGCTCCCGACCCGATGCCGCCGACGCTGACCAGAAGCGTCCGGCCGAAGAGGCGTCGGGCTACCGCGTCGAACACCTGGAAGCTCTTCTCCGTCAGGACCTTCCCCGAAAGCCCTCCGAAGTCCTTCGCGCCCGGCAGGAGCGAGTAGTCGGTCGTCGTGTTGGTGGCGATGATCCCGTATGCCCCGGCGTCCACCGCGGCCTCCGAGAGATCCGCCGCGGCCTCCGGATCCAGGTCCGGGGCGATCTTGACCAGGACCGGCTTCGCCGTCAGCTCCCGGGCCGCGCCGAGCAGCGTGCGGACGAAGGCCTCGTTCTGGAGGTCGCGCAGACCGGGAGTGTTCGGCGACGACAGGTTGACCACCAGGTAGTCGGCCAGGTCGGCGAGCCCGCGGATCAGCATGGCGTAATCGTCGAGCGTGCGCTCGGGAGGCGTCGCCTTGTTCCTTCCGATGTTGATCCCGAGCGGGACCGACAGCGGGAGAGACCCGGCGAGATTCTTCCGTAGCGCCGCCATGCCGTGGTTGTTGAAGCCCATGGCGTTCTGGAGCGTCTCGGCGGCTGGGTGGCGGAACAGACGCGGCCGGGCGTTGCCGGGCTGGGCGAGCGGCGTGACCGTGCCCACCTCCACGAAGCCGAAGCCGAGCGCGGCGAGACCCCGGACGGCGACGCCGTCCTTGTCGAGCCCGGCGGCGAGGCCGACCGGGTTGGGAACCTCGCGGCCGAAGAAGGTCTGGCGCAGGCGGGGGTCCGCCACGAGATTCCGCCGCGCGAGGAGACCGTGGACCGGCGGCAGAGCCTGGACGGTCCGCAGCGCGGCCATGCCGGCGGCGTGCCCGGACTCGGCGTCGAGCCGGAAGAGGAGACTCCGGAGGAGAGGGTAGACGGCCATCTTCGAGCGGCCGATTCTACCCCCTGGACCCCTTGCCTGGACGGGCGCCGGAGTGTGCTATAGTGCTGCCCAAGCCAAACCGCTGGCAGAACGTAACTTGCTGCCCGGTCGGGCGTTAGGACGGGGATACGAGCGCCATGCCTCCAACCAATACAGAGGTTGAGATCTTTGGGGCGGTGTACCGCGTCCGTGGAGCGGAAGACGATAGCGGGTACCTCCAGGGCCTGGCGGGCCTCGTCGATCGCAAGATGCGGGAGGTCGCCCAGCATGTGAAGGGCGATCCGACCCGGATCGCGGTCCTGGCGGCACTCAATCTGGCAGACGAGCTGTTCCGGGTACAGAAACAGCAGGAAGGGGAACGGGTCGAGATCCGGGAGAAGGTGGCGGAGCTGACCGAGGAATTGAGCCAGGCCCTCAGCGGTTGAGAGGGAGGCCGGCTTCCGGGCTCTGCCAGCTCAGAGATATGATGAATCTAGGGTTTGCATCCCCTGTGTGGTTCGTGGCGGGTACCACGAATGTAGAACCAACATTCTTACCCAGGGAGTCTTTTACCCGCGTGGCCTGTGCCAGCCCCGCAAGAACGGGGACGCTAACGGCTCGTGGAGCGGACACCCACCTGGCGCGTTTCAGGTTCTAAACGCTGCGGCCCTCCACGGCCGCACAGGGGATGCCTTTAATCTTGTCGTCATGACCCTCCCGGCGGAGGGGGCTCTCCCGAATTCGACCGGTTTCCTTCCCGTTCCCTGAGATCAGGGGGGTGGACCGGTGAACACCGAGACGATTCTGGCCCTGGTTGCTGCGGTGCTCCTGATCGCCGCGGGAGTGGGGGCCTACCTGATAATCCGCTCGGCCAACAAGGCCTCGCAGCGGAAACTGGACGAGGCTCGCATCCAGGCCGAGAAGATGGCCCAGGAGGCCGAGCGCGCCGGCGAGACCCGGATGCGGGAGGCTGAATTCGCCGCCAAGGAGAAGCTGCTCCAGGCCCGCACCGAGTTCGAGTCGGCGTCGCGCAAGCGGCGCGCCGAGCTGGAGGCCCTGGAGCGCCGCCTCACCCAGAAGGAAGACAACCTCGACAAGCGCACGGACGAGAACACCCGGCGCGAGAAGGACCTCAACCAGCAGGAGCGCACCCTCACCGGCCGCGAGAAGACGCTGGAGAAGAAGGAATCCGACCTCGACCGCATGGTGGAGGAGGAGCGCACCAAGCTGGAGCACATCGCCGGCCTCACCGGCCAGCAGGCCCGCGACGAGCTGGTCCGGATGATGGAGGACGAGGCGCGCATCGAGGCCGCCCATATCGTCAAGCGCATCGAGGACGAGGCCCGCGAGCAGGCCAACAAGCAGGCGCAGCGGATCATCGGCATGGCGGTCCAGCGCTCCGCGTCGGACTACGTGTCCGAGACCACGGTCTCGGTCGTCATGCTGCCGAACGACGAGATGAAGGGGCGCATCATCGGCCGCGAAGGCCGCAACATCCGGGCCCTGGAGACCGCGACGGGCGTCGACCTGATCGTCGACGACACGCCCGAGGCGGTGATCCTCTCCGGCTTCGACCCGTTCCGCCGCGAGGTCGCCCGCGTCGCCCTGGAGCGGCTCATCGTCGATGGCCGCATCCACCCGGCGCGCATCGAGGAGATCGTCGAGAAGGTCAAAGCCGAGTTCGAGCAGAAGATTCTCCAGGAAGGCGAGGCCGCGCTCCTCGAGCTGGGCATCCCGGGCATGCACCCGGAGCTGGTCAAGCTGCTCGGCCGCCTGCGCTACCGCACCTCGTACGGCCAGAACGTCCTCAATCACAGCAAGGAGGTCGCCTTCCTGGCCGGCACCATGGCTGCCGAGCTCAAGGCGAACATCCAGGTCGCGCGCCGGGCCGGCCTGGTGCACGACATCGGCAAGGCGATCGACCGCGAGATGGACGGCACCCACCTGCAGATCGGCATCGACCTGCTGCGCAAGTACGGCGAGACCGAGGAGGTCGTGCACGGCATGGCCTGCCACCACGGCGACTACGATCCGCAGACCGTGGAAGCCGTGCTGGTCACCGCGGCCGACGCGCTCTCCGCCGCCCGGCCCGGCGCCCGGCGCGAGGTCCTGGAGACCTACGTCAAGCGCCTGGAGAAGCTGGAGGAGATCGCCCAGGGCTTCAAGGGCGTGCAGAAGACCTTCGCCATCCAGGCCGGCCGCGAGATCCGGATCATCGTGGACAGCGGCAAGATCAGCGACGAGCAGGCGCTCTGGCTGTCGAAGGACATCGCGCGCAAGGTGGAGGCGGAGCTGACCTACCCCGGCCAGATCAAGGTCACGGTGATCCGCGAGACCCGGTCCGTGGAGTACGCCCGCTAGCCATGAAGCTGCTCTTCGTGGGCGATGTCTTCGGCCGGCCGGGCCGGCGGGCGGTGCAGACCCTGCTCCCCCGCCTGATCGACCAGCACAGGGCCGACTACGTGGTGGTCAACGTGGAGAACTCGGCCGGCGGCTTCGGGGTGACGCCGGACGTCCTGGCCGAGCTCGAACCGGTCGGGATCCACTGCTACACGACCGGCAACCACGTCTGGGACAAGAAGGAAGGGGTCGCGCTGCTCGACCGCGTGCCGAACCTCCTCCGTCCGGCCAACTACCCCGACGGCAACCCGGGCAAGGGTCTGCACGTCGGGGAGACGGCGGCGGGCATCCCGGTGGCCGTTTTGAATCTCGAAGGCCGGGTGTTCATGAACAACCTGGACGACCCTTTCGAGAAGGCCGACCGTCTGCTCGACTCGCTCGACCCGAAGATCAAGGTGATCCTGGTGGACTTCCACGCCGAGGCCACGAGCGAGAAGCAGGCGCTGGGTTTCTATCTCGACGGTCGGGTGAGCGCCGTGCTCGGCACTCACACCCACGTGCCCACGGCTGACGAGCGCATCCTGCCGCAGGGCACCGCCTTCCAGACCGACGCCGGCATGACGGGCCCGTATGAGTCGATCATCGGCGTGCGGATCGACAAGGTCGTGAAGCGCTTCCGCCTCCAGACCCCCGCCCCCTTCGAGGTCGCCAAGCGCGACGTCCGCCTGGCCGGCACGGTCATCGACATCGACGAGACCACGGGCAGGGCGCGGTCGATCGAGCGGTTGCTGGTCCCGGACGAAACGGCCTGAGCCGAATCGACAATAGAGTTTGATGATGTACCCCACGAGGCTCCATTCGAGCGTCCTGCTCCTGGTGTCGGTCCTGGGCACCGCGGCTGCCAGCCATGGCGCGACCCTGGCCGAGCGCGCTGCGGCGATCGACGCGCCGGTCCGCGGCGGCGAGGTCCGGCTCGCCGAGCCGCTCCGAGTCGGCCGCGCCGAGATCGTGCCCGGGGAGGGCACTCCGGTGCGGGCCCTGTTCGCCGCCGGAGTCCCCTGCGGTCTCGTCCTCGACGGTCCAGCGCGGCTGCGCTATCGGGTCGAGGACCGGTTCAGCGTCCCGGTGGCCGAGCGCAACGTGCACCGGTTCTGGGAGCTGAAGGCGAAATCCTCCGACGAGGGGCTCGTGATCTCCGCGGAGCTCTCCGGAGCGGTCCTCTGGGGCTGGGGACTGAGCGAGGCGGCGGGTGGGACGGCAGCCTCCGGTCCGGGTCTGCCGGGCTGGGCCGCGGACCTCCTCGCCGGACGCCGCTTCAGGCCGCCCTCGCACGACCTGCTGGAGTCCGAGGCGAACGGCGTCGCCGGCGTGCGCTATGCGCTCCTGGGCGGGGACATCGAGCTGCTCCTCGGCGTCGATCCACGCCTCGGCGAGGAGAGGCTCTACCGGCTGGCGAAGGCGACCGATCCGGGGCAGAGCTTCCGCCAGGGGATCCGGGCGACGGAGCTGGTGGCGCAGCCGATCGGGCGCGCCTGGTGGGAACGGCCGGCCGCCGACCTGATCGCCGAGCACGAGCGCATCGCGGTCGAGAACCCGCGCGGCGAGATGGTCCGGATCGTCAGCCGGTCCCGCTTGCGCGCCCGCCGGGCGGGCCTCTCTCTCTGGCGGGCGGACCTCCTCGACCGCGTCTACGACGACGACGGACGGCGCTATCCGGTCACGGTCCACAGCGTCCGGGTCGATGGCCAGGCCGCCGAGTTCCTCCATCAGGACGACGACCTGCTGGTCGCGTTCGGCCGCGGGCTGGCCGACAGGGAGACGGTCGAGGTCGAGGTCGCCTACGAAGGCGCCATGGCCCAACGGATTTCCGGCAACTCGTTCTGGGTGCTCGGGACCGAGCCCTGGTATCCGCGCCAGGGTCTCGAAGGCGAGCTGGCGACGATCGAGATCTCCGTCGACGTGCCGGACGGCCTGACTCCGGTCGCGTCGGGGGCCGAGGTCTCCCGCACCGTGGAGGGAGGCCGCAGCAAGCTCTCGACCCGGCTCGACCAGCCGATGCAGGCCGCCGTGGTGACGGCCGGCAAGTACCGCATCCTGGACAGGAAGCAGGATGGGGTGACCTGCCGGGCTGCGACCTACGCCTTCCTCAAGGAGGACGCCGCGCGCGACACGATCGAACGGTTCTTCCTCGGCCGCGGCTTCCTCGAGAAGCTCTTCGCCGAGCCCTATCCCTTCCGTGACTTCACCATCGTCGAGATCGAAGCTTGGGGCTTCGGCCAGGCGCCGCCGGGCGTCCTGTTCTACACCAAGGAGTTCTACACCGCGCCGGTGGATCGGAAGACGCGCTGGTACTTCCAGGACCTCAACGCGCGCTACTACCACGAGATCGCCCACGGCTGGTGGGGGCACGTGGCCAAGATGAGCTCTCCGGACGAGGCCTGGCTGATCGAGGCGCTGTCCGACTACAGCGGCGCGCTGTCCGTCTGGTATCTCTTCGGCAAGGAGCGCGGGGACTACGAGCTCAACCAGATCGTCAAGGACTGGGTCAAGGCGACCGGCGAGATCCGTCCCGGCGGGAGCCTCTATCTCACCAACCACCTCGCGCTGCATGACGAGCGGGACGAGGATGACTTCCAGCGCCTGCGCTATGCCAAGGGACCGCTGGTGATCCACGCCCTGCGGCTGGAGCTTCAGCGCCAGAAGGGGAGCGCAGCCGAAGGCGACCGCGCCTTCACGATGCTCCTGCGCAATTATCTCAAGAACAACCGCTTCGCCCATGGCACGACCCGCGGCTTCGTCGAGGAGCTCGACAAGCTGACGGGCGGCGACTGGCAGCCCTGGTTCGAGCGCTACGTCTACGGGACCGAGATCCCGCCGCTGCCCAGACCGGAGGCGAAATCCGGACAATCGTAGCCTGACAGGCTGGATTATCCAGCTTCCTCGCCGGCCTGCGCCAAAACCTCGCGGTAGAGGCGATCTCCAAGAAAGAAGCCGGCTTGCCGGCGAAGTGCGTTGAGACGGGATCGAACCTCCTCAATCTTCTGGAGCCTCTTGGCCTGAAGCAGGATGCCCAGGACGCCCAAAGGTTGAAGACCGAGTCGGCTCGCGGCGTGGCGACCTTCCTGCTCATCGAGCAAAACCAGGCCGGCCTTCAGCTCCAGGGCAAGGGCGAGGGTTTCTGCTTCGCCGCGATCGAGGTCACGTCGGAGGATCGTGACGAAATTCCGGTTCTCCACGCCATGGCGCTCGATCCAGGAAGCGCTTTCCACCTCCTGGCTTCCAGGGTGTCGCCGTCCGCCCTGGTTGAGCTCGGCCCAGACACCCTGTGCAATGTGGATACGGCCGAACAGCTCCCGGAGGAGGTCAAAATGGCCGATAGCGGCAAGACTGGTTATAGGAGAGGTGTTGCTGACGACGATCGTCATGATCCGCTCAGGAGGCGGAGAGTCTCGAGATCCTGTTGCAGATCCTTCGTCTCGAAGTGGGGCTCGATGCGCCGGAGCCCGAGGAGCTGACGGAACTCCCAGAGGGAAAGACCTGCAAGCTCGTGAGCCTTGCCCAGTGAAAGGCGACCCTGCGCATAGAGGTGGGCGGCCAGCTCGACACGTACCTGGTCGACCGTCATGCGAGCTGAGTCGAGGACGTCTTGGGGTATCTCGAGATAGGCCGGGACAGACATGGAACCACCTCCGATCCTTTACATGGTAGGTGTGGATGGCTTTCCCAGCAAGATATACCCCTCCAGAACGTCCTGGTCCTGCGCGACCGGCACGAGCGCGAGCGGCGCCTTGAGCTTCTTCAGGTCGTCGCGCTGGGCCAGGATCCAGACCCGGCCGGGCCGGCGGGCGTACTCCTGGAGCTTCTCCTCGCTGTCGAGCTCGACGGTGTAGCGCCGGGTGTAGAAGAGGAAGGTCGAATCGATCCGGGGATAGGTGCCATAGGTATCCCCGGGCTGCAGTCGGGCGAGCAGCTCCTTCGACATCCCGCGGGCCGACTTGACCACGTCGAAGCGCGGAACCACGGTCAGGAAGGCCAGGAGCGCCACGGTTCCCATGCCGGCCGCGATTCCCGCGGCGACTTTCGGGATCCGGCCCTTGCCCGCCTGCCACGCGGCGCAGAGCGCTCCCGCCAGCAGCGGCAGGAAACACAGCGTCACGTGCCAGACGAAGCGGTCGCCTCCGAGAGGCGCCGCTTCCTCCCGGCCTCTCCCCACCACCGGCAGCGCGACCACGATCACGAGCGCGAGCAGCGCGATCAGCCAGACCGGCCAGTCCACCCAGCGCCGGCCCCGCGGCCAGTCGACGGCGACGCGGTCCAGGAAGGCGCCGACGAGCAGCGCCATGGCCGGGTACATCGTCAGGATGTAGACCGAGCGCTTCGCCGGGGAGATGCTGAAGAAGACCACCGTCACCGCCATCCAGGCGAGCGCGAAGAGGAAGCCCTTCCGGTCCTTCCCCTCCATGCGCTTCCAGCCGAGGACGATCGCTCCAGGCAGGAAGAAGGACCACGGGAAGAACTCGGCCGGGATGATCGTCAGGTAGTAGTACCAGGGCTGGAAGTGGTGCCACGGGTCCGCGTAGCGGGTGACGTTCTGGCGGAAGACGATCTGGTCCAGGTACTCCCGGCCGCCCGAAAGACCGGCCGGAACCAGCCAGGCGAGCACCACTGCGGCCCAGATCAGGAAGCCGAGGCCGACCCGCAGGCGCCGGGCTTCCTCCCTGTCGCGCGTGTAGGCGAGAAAGGCCAGGATCGCGAGGAGCGGCGGCAGGAATCCGGCCGGACCCTTGGCCAGCGTGGCGAGACCCGTGGACACGAAGAACAGCGGGTAGAGACCGGGCTTGCCTTCGGTATAACCACGCACCCAGAACCACATCCCGAGCGTCACCAGGAACGTCAGGAGCATGTCGATCTGGCCGAAGCGGCCCTGCCACAGCACCTTGAAGCAGGTGGCGGCGGCCAGCGTCGCGAGCCAGCCGGCGCGCCGGTTGAACAGGCGCTCGCCGAGCCGGAAGACCAGGATCAGCATGCCGATCGCCGCCAGGGCCGACGGGATGCGGGCCGAGACCTCGTCGACCCCGCCGGTCAGCCAGGACGAGGCGATGATCAGCCAGAAGAGGAGCGGCGGCTTCTGGGTGTAGACCTCGCCGTTGAGCCGCGGCACGGACCAGCTCCCGGAGAGCTGCATCTCGCGGGCGACCTCGGCGTAGCGCGCCTCGTCCGGATTCCACAGGTCGCGCCAGCCCAGGCCGGGCAGGAAGAGCAGCGCTCCCAGCAGGGCGAGGAGCGCCAGATCGCGGCGGGTGGTCACGGCTGGGGCTGGTCGGTGTCCACCGGAGCGACCGGCGCGCTCTGCGCGGCCGGCCGGTAGATGAACCAGAGGTTGCGGGTGTAGATGAAGATGCCGGTGGCCTGTCCGACGATGAAGACCGGGTCGTTGCGGTGGATCGCGTAGGCGAGCAGCACCAGGCCGCCGCCGATGCTCAGGAACCAGAACGACCGCGGGATTACGCTTTCCTTCTTTCGTTCGGAGGCGAGCCACTGGACGAAGAAACGTCCGAAGAAGAGGGCCTGTCCGAAGAACCCGATGGCGAGCCAGACGGGGTTGTGTTCCAAACGTCGACCTCCTCGGCCAGCCGGCGGTCCACCCAGCGCGTCTGCATCCAGCGCACGCCGAAGAGGTCCGCCAGGGCCCGGAAGATGCGGTTGCGGATGTTGTATTTGGGCTGCCCGTGTAGCCGCGGCCGGTGGTTCACCGGGACTTCGGTCACCCGCGCGCCTTCCATGCGGAGAAGGGTCGGCAGGAAGCGGTGCATCCCGTTGAACACCGGGATCCGCCGCAGATATTCGATGCGCATCGCCCGCAGCGTGCAGCCGACGTCGGTCACCGACTCGTGGGTCACCCGGTTGCGGATGCCGTTGGCGATCTTCGACGAGACCCGGCGCACCCAGGTGTCCCGCCGCCTGGCGCGCACGCCGCTCACCACGTCGAAGCCGTCCATCCGCTCCAGGAGGCGCGGGATGTCGGCCGGATCGTTCTGAAGGTCCGCGTCGAGCGTCACCACGATGCCGCCGCGGGCGAAGCGCGCTCCCGCGTCGAGCGCCGCCGACTGGCCGCTGTTGCGGCGCTGGCGCACGACCCGGACGCGCGGATCCTCGCGCGCGAGCCGGGCCATGACCGCCGGGCTCGTGTCGGTGCTGCCGTCGTCCACCAGGACGACCTCGTAGGGCCGGTTGACGGTTTCCAGGGCCGCGCGGATCTCCTCCGCGAGGACCGGCAGGTTCTCTTCCTCGTTGTAGACCGGGATCACGATCGAGATCTCCGGCTCGTCGGACGCGCGCATGCGGGGTATCTTAATCGACTTGATCGGCCGGCCATCGACCGGCGGCATTCGGCGCGGATAAGATACTGCCGAACGAAGTGACGGGTGGTCTTCCGCCGTTCTTCCGACTCTCACATGGACATCGCGCAACCCTACGAGGCCCGTCGGCCCGACGGCGCCGCGCTCTGGATGCCTCCGCGGCCGGTCCTCCTGACGGCCGCCTGGATGCTGCTGGTCGCGGCGGCCGTCTCCCTGCGCCCGATCCTGCCGGTGGACGAGACCCGCTACGTCTCCGTCGCCTGGGAGATGTGGGTGCGCGGCGACTTCCTGGTGCCGTACCTGAACGGCCTCCCCTACAGCGACAAGCCGCCGCTCCTGTTCTGGCTCTTCCACCTGGGCTGGTGGTTCTTCGGGGTCAACGACTGGTGGCCGCGCGTGGTCCCGGCCCTGTTCGGCCTCGCCAACCTCGCCCTCACCGCGCGCCTGGCCCGGCGCCTCTGGCCGGACCGGCCGGAAGTGGCGCGCAACGCTCCCGCCATCCTCCTCGGTCTCCTGCTCTGGACGGTCTTCACCACGATGGTGATGTTCGACATGCTGGTCGCCTTCTGCGTGCTGCTCGCCCTTCTCGGCCTGGAGGAAGCGCGTCGGCGTGGAGGCGTCCGGCCCTGGCTGCAGGTGGGCGGCGCCCTCGGCCTGGGCATCCTCGCCAAGGGGCCGGTCGTCTTCCTCCTGCCTCTCCTGGTGGCCGTGCTCGCGCCCTGGTGGAGCGGCCGGAATCTGCGGCTGAGTTGGTGGGGCGGCTTGCTCGGCGCCGTGGCGCTAGCCGCGGCGATCGGTCTCGCCTGGGCCCTGCCGGCCGCGGCCAGCGGAGGCCCCGCCTACTCGGACGCGATCCTGGTCGCGCAGACCAAGGAGCGCGTGGTTCACGCCTACGTCCACAACCGGCCCTGGTGGTGGTACCTGGCCCTGCTGCCGGGCCTGCTCTATCCGTACTCGGCGTGGCCTCCGCTGTGGAAGGCCGCATTCCGGTGCCAGGCCATGGACCGCGGGATGCGCTTCTGCCTGGCCTGGCTGGTCCCGGGGTTGCTCGCCTTCTCGCTGATCAGCAGCAAGCAGCCGCACTACATGCTTCCGCTGATGCCGGCCTTCGCGCTGCTCGCCTCCCGTCTGCTCTCGGAACCGGGGGTGACCGTCCGGCGCCGGCACATGCTGCCGGTCCTGGGCAGCGCCGGCCTGCTGGGGATCGTCCTGGCGGTGGCCCCTCTCCTGAAAGGCCGGAAGATCCCAGCCTGGGCGGCGCAGCTCTCTCCGGGCACGGGCGTGGCGCTGTTCGTCCTCGCGGTCCTGGCCTGGATCTTCTTCGATCGGATGTTCGCGCGCCGGGTGGCGGGGCCGACCCTGGTCGCGGTCGCCTTGGTGATCGGCCTCGATCTGGGGTTCTCCGAGGTGGCGCGGACGGCCTACGGCCTGGAGCCGGTGGCGCGCTATCTCAAGAGCGCCGAGGACCAGGGCCGGCCCATCGCCTGGGTGGGGGATTACCACGGTCAGCTCCATTTCCTCGGCCGCCTCGAGCGCCCGTTCCAGGAGATCCCGACCGGCGCGGAGTCGCTCTGGATCCGCCAGCACCCGCGCGGCAAGGTCGTCCAGGACCTGCAGTACATCCCTCCGGACGTCGAGCGGGCCGAGTTCACCCAGCCGTATCGCGGGGATACGCTGGCGGTGTGGGGACGGGACGGGGTCCCCTGACTGATCCGGGACCGGGAGCCGCGACGTACGTGACCTCATGAGGAATCCGATCTGGCAGGGGCTCCTGCTGCTCCTTCTGGCGGGTGGACCCATGGCGGCCCAACTGTGGCCACCGGGACCGCCCGTGACCGTCGCGGCGAACGCCGGCACCTTCGAGGTCCTGGACAGCGTGAGCGCCTACGAGATGGGCTGGGAGCTGCGCTACGCGCCGCGGCGGTTCCGGTTCCTGCCGCGCTGGGCCCCGGACCTGATGCCCACGGCCGGAGTGATGGCGACCACCCGCGGTGTGATCTACCCCTACGCCGGGTTCCGTTTCGAAATCCCGCTCGGCGACCGCTGGGTGCTCAGCCCCGGGACTGCGGCGGGCCTCTACTACCGCGACCATGGCAAGAACCTCGGCGGGGGGCTGGAGTTCCGTTCCCACATCGAGCTCTCCTTCCGGCTCCCCTGGCAGGACCGGATCGGCATCTCCTTCTACCACCTGTCGAACGCCAATCTGTTCGACTTCAACCCCGGCACGGAATCGGCCGTGGTCACGTATACGGCGAAGCTGCGGCGTTGACGCCCAACTGGGCCTGGTGGTGCTGGATGTGCCGGGCGCAGAAGAGAACGGCCTTCGGGAGCGAGGCGGGGCCGAAGTAGGCATGGGTGATCCGGGCGGGCGGCTTCCGCGCGCGGGCGTTGCGGACCGCGGTCTCGAACTCCTGGGCCCGTTGCCGGAACAGCGCCGCTCCGCTCGCCGGGTCGGGAGGGGCTTCGGTGGGCCGGATCTCGGGAGGCGCCGGGACCCGGCGCGGGAAGGCGCCGCCGCGCAGCAGCCGGGGCATGAGCGTGAGCCGCAGGAAGAGCCGCTTCCAGGCGGGGAGACGGATCCGCATGCCTGCGCCGCCGCCGACCTCGGCGATCAGCACATCATAGGTGCGGATCAGGTGGCCGGTGACCAGGGCCGGCGACCACTTGCCCTCCGCACGGGGAACATGCCACGCCGAGGGCTCGACCGCCTCGGCTGCGGCCGCGAACGAGGCAACGGCGGAGCCGTGGACGGCGAAGGCTTCGGACCAGGGATCGGAGCGCATCGGGTCCTATCGAGGGATGAGAAAGAGGATGGCTATCCCCGTTCTCGGGACTCGCGGATGGCCTCCAGGATGTCCTGCATCGTTGCCTGTGTCCTGACGGGCGCCACGTCGAAGGGCGAGGAGCTCTGCGGCCGAAGGGCGACGCTGAACTGCTCGCCATTCCGACGCCGGATGATTACCTCTTCCCGCCGGGCCTCCTCCAGCAGAGTGGCGAGGTGCTCTCGGGCCAGGGTGTATGTATATACCTTCATGGTTCACACCAGCAGTTGAATGTTGAGCTGCTCTGCGACTTCCCTCATCGGCTCATTCTAGGCGAGCTGGAGGCGTTCTTGTCGCCTTAGAGCGCCTATATCAAAACGGCCCAACGGGCCTGTCGTTACGGGTGTTTGCGACGCGGTCAAGTCGCGTCCTGGCCCTGGCCGGATGCTGGTGATTGTCTGTAGTTGGTGGACCACAAGTGGACCATTCTCGCCTTCGAGGGAGAGACCCTATGAGCCCCTTCTCGCGGCGAGGATCATCAACTCAGCGAGGTTCGCCCGGCCGGCGTCCAAGAGATCGCACGCCCACTGTGCCTTGACCCATTCCTCATGTCGCCTCAAACTGGGCGTATTGCGAGCTTCGGCCGAGATGTGCGGCCGATCGGACAATCAGCGCTGCCGTCGTGCCGCCTCAACCGCGGCTCGTCCGAGCTCCGCCGGAGTGGCTTTGAACGCCGCCTCCAATCCTTTCCTGGCCGCCGATGTTTGCAGGCGCTCGAGCAGACCCTCGAACTTGGTGCTTAGCGCCTCGAGGGTCTCGGAACGCGCGCTGCTCAAGGACTCGAGCTCTTCGTAGGAAAGAGCACTGCTTTCGGCGCGTCGTGCCGGGTGATCGCGACGGCGTCGGACGCGGCGCGGCAGCCGGACTGCCGACGTCTTGTAGTCAAGATTGCGGGCTCGTCGCTTCCCTACGACGGCGAGTGGCTCAGTGCGGTTCGTCCAGGACCGCGGCGACTGAAGTGGCGACGATGGCCTTCTCCAGCCAGCGTTCCAGCCGCTCCGGATCCTTCTGGGCCAGGATGCGCTCGCGGACGGCGTCGGGTACTTCGATGCCGCGAACCCGAAGGACGGTCAGCACATTGAGCGCCGTCGCCTCGGTCCGTCCTTTGCTGAGCCCTTCGGTAAGCCCCTTGGTGAGCCCTTCGGTAAGCCCCTCGGTGAGCCCCTCGGCATGTCCTTGCGCGACGTACTTTTTCGCGAAATCGCTCTGGTATTCGTAGCCCTTCATCATCGTCTCCAACGCGCGGCGGGCCGCGTCGTTCAGGGAATTGTACACGAGGTCGTAGTAGAACCTGGCCCGGTCATCATCGAGTCCCTGGATTGCGGGCAGCACCGCGGCGGCGATCGTCGCTCCTTGCTCGGACTCGCCGTGCGCCAGCGCGGAGAGAACGCCAAGCTCGGGCCGGCGGGACGCTTCCTCGGTGTCTGTCACGAGCGGAATTGCGGTGCGGCGAAGAACAGGTGGGCGCAGCACGAAGCCGGGGATTCCGGTCTCGATCGGTTCCGCGCACCACCCGGCGACGATCGGGTTGGGCGCGACAACGAGGAGAGCCGCCGGGCAGTTGTGGATGGCGCGGGAAACCGTCACGTAAGCAGGCCAGCTCAGACGCTTTCTGGGGTCCGTCGCCAGTTGGACCTCGACGATGATCACCCGAACGGAGACTTCCCCATCAAGGAGCACGACGACGGCGTCAGCGCGATATTCGGCGGGCTGGATTTCGGTCAGGTCGGACGAGGCAAGGCGGGCTTCAGTGTAGGCCGGGAGCGAGACGCCGAGCACCTCGACCAGGATCTCGGCGGCGAGCGAGGGGCGGTTCTTGAAGAGATCCACAAGAATCTCGTGGGCCATGGAGGGCATGGAGGCCATTGTCGCATGAAAACATGCCCGATAGCACGTCGAAGAGATCCGGATGACGGCGAGGAGAGACACCCCGAAGCTCGCGCCAGGTAAAAAGCGGCGTGTTTCAACGCGGTAGAGCCAAAGGCACCGGGCTCTGCCTCCCTCCAGGGGTTGGCGTCTGTCATTCGAGGAGGGAGGCCGAGGGGAATCTTCAGGAGGGCATCCACGCGCCCTCCCATCCGGCCTTCCCCCGGAGCCGCCCGTGCCTGAACGGCAGACACGGATTCCCGGAAGGCCGGAACCCCCAGATTGGCGGATGGCGGCGGCCTTGGACTCGGCGGCCGGCCATCCTCATTGAGTTGTCAAGGAACCACGCCATCAGAACAACAGGGGCCCGCCGGGATGGCGGACCCCTGGGTGAGACACCTACTCCGGCTGCGGCAGCGGGCTGTCGTCCGTGCTGCGCGTCCGGGTGTGCAGCGGCTGGAGGCCGAACTCGGCGACCTTCTGGCTGCGGTTGCCGTAGTGCTCGCGCACCGAGGTGCGCAGCACCGTGGCGAGCTTGCGGCCCTGGGCCAGCAGGAAGTAGACCCGCTCGGTGGCCTGCTGCCGGCTCGCGGTCAGCGCGGCCTGCTCGGCCGTGAAGGCCCGGATCTGGTCCAGGAGGGTCTGGAGCCTCTGGCGGGGGAGGTCCAGTTGCGCGAGCTCGCCGCTGTTCTCCTCCAGGGCGGTCAACAGCTCCTCCCATCCGTTGACGGTCGCGCCGTACGACTTCGAGTTGGGCATGTCCTTCTCCTTTCCTGGGGTTCCCGACCCCGATTGACGGCGCCGTCATCGGCGCCGGTTCCTATCAGCCGGAGGCTCGCGGGTTCCACCCATTCCCAGGAGAAGTTTTCAAAGATGACCGGCTTCGCCCACTGACGGATCGGTAGTCTAGATCCGTCTCATTGTGGATGTCAAGACGTCTAAGCGCATTTTCCTTGGACTCGACAGCAACGCCTTCCGAGGGCCGAAAAGCTGGAAATCCCCGCCGTTCCTCGTTTTCAGCCTCTCGGCAAGTTCGACGGGCCTCTCCGCGGGCTTCCCGGGACTCCCGTTGGCCTTGACGAGGCTCTCGTCGAGCTTCCCGAGCCTCTCATCCAGCTCGACGAGCCTCCCGGCGGCCTCCCGGGCCTTCCATCCAGCTCGACGAGCCTCTCCGCGACCTCCGCGCGGCTCTTGTCGAGGTCGTCGAGCCTCTCATCCAGGCGGACGAGCCTCTCATCGAGGTGGACGAGCCTCTCGTCCAGATGGATGAGCCCCTCGTCGACCTCCCGAGCCTCCCGTCCAGCTTGCCGAGCCTCTCGTCGAGCTCGTCCGGAGCCTCGTCAGGCTCGCTCCCTCTCTCCCGGCCCGGGAGAGAGGGCTGGGGAGAGAGGGAACGGGATCAAATCCCTGTGCTATCCTCCCGGCCATGGCTGTCGATCCGGAGCTGCTCGAGATCCTTGTCTGTCCCAAGTCCAGGGGTGAGCTGGAGCTGATCGACCTCCCGCAGGAGGTCCGCTCGGCGCTGGCCGAGAAATACCGGGAGCACTTCCGCGACGAGGAGCCGGTCGTGGAGCAGGGGCTCTACTGCGCGGCCTCCGGCCTCGTCTATCCGGTCGTCGCGGACATCCCGATCATGCTGATCGAGGACGCCCTGCCGGCCTCCGCCGTGGGACGACCGGGCGAGCCCGTCCCGGCCCCCTAGTGTCCACCGCCCCGCAGGCTCCCCAGGATCCTTCCGTCCCCCCGCTCTCCCGGATCCGGCGGGCGGGCTCCTGGCTGTTCTCCGGCCATCTCCTCGCCGTCTTCAGCATCGCGGCCTCGAACATCCTCCTCGGCCTGACCGTCCTCACCCTCCCCTGGAGCCTGCGCGGCCGGCGGGAGGACTGGAGCCGCGCGGCGCCGCTCCTGCTGTGGACCGGCGTCTACGCTCTCTGGCTGGTGGGCTCGATCTGCGCCTCGTTCGACCCGCCGACCAGCCTCGGCGGGCTGCGCGAGCTGTTCACGCTCTCCGCCCTCCTCATGGCGCCCGGCCTGGTGCGCGGCGAGGCCGAGGTCCGCCGCCTGATCGACGGTCTCGTCGCGGCCGCCGCCCTGCTCGCCTGCGCCGGCCTCTCCCAGTACCTGGTCGGCTATGGCGACATCGACCGGCGTATCCGCGGACCCTTCTCTCACTACATGACGTTCTCCGGCTTCCTCCTGATCTGCGACATGCTGCTCCTGTCCCACCTCCTGATTTCCGGCCGCGGTGGGGGCCGCTGGGGCTGGCGCTGGGTGGCCCTGGTGCCGATCAACGTTGCCCTCCTCGCCAGCTACACCCGCAGCGCCTGGGTGGGTCTGGTGGTGGCGGTGACCGTGCTCGTCCTCATCCGCGCGCCCAGGCTCCTGCTCGCCTACTTCCCGCTCGGCGTGCTCATCGTCCTCCTCGCCCCGGTGCCGATCGTGCGGCGGATGCTCTCGATCACAGACCTGCAGGACCCGTCGAACTACGACCGCATCTGCATGCTGGAGGCCGGGCTGACCATGGTGAAGGAACGCCCGCTTTTCGGCCTCGGCCCGGAGATGGTCGAGCGCCGGTACCCGATCTACCGCTCGCCCAGCGCGCCGCGCTTCGAGGTCCCCCACCTCCACAACAGCTTCCTGCAGCTCGCGGCCGAGCGCGGCGTCCCGACCCTGCTCGCCTATCTCGCGATGAACGCCGCCTGCCTGCGCGCCATGCTCCGGCGCTACCGCAGGGAGGGCGGACGGCGGGGGCCGCGGGCCGATCTCTATCTCGGCGGGCTGCTCGCGCTCCTCGCCTTCAACGTGGCCGGCCTGTTCGAGAACAACTGGGGCGATACGGAGGTCCAGCGCCCGGCCCTGTTCCTGTTCGTGCTGCCGTTCTGTCTGGCGGCCGGGTCCGAGGAAGACGCCGGCGAGCCGGATGATATGCTCCCGGACCGGCCGGAGGCCGTTTGACGGCACGTGCCTTGCACGCGCCGGGGGGACAGAACAGGGACTTGCCGCCTTGCGCCTCGATCATCTCCTGGTTCAGAGAGGGCTGTTTCCGACGCGGGAGCAGGCCCGGCGCGCCGTCATGGCCGGCATCGTCGAGCTCGACGGCCACCGGGCGGACAAGCCCGGCACGCCCGTCGGAGAGGACGCCCGCGTCTCCGTCCTCGGCCCGAAGGAGCCCTTCGTCTCCCGCGCCGGCCGCAAGCTGGCCGACGCCCTCGACCATTTCCAGGTCGATCCGGCCGGCCTCGTCTGCCTCGACGTGGGCGCCTCGACCGGCGGCTTCACCGACTGCCTGCTCCAGCGCGGCGCCGTCCGGGTCTACGCCCTCGACGTCGGCTACGGCCAGCTCGACCACAAGCTGCGCTACGACGACCGGGTGGTGGTCATGGAACGGGTCAACGCCCGCAATCTCGGCCCCGGGGACCTGCCGGAGCCGGCGGGCCTGATCACGATCGACGTCTCCTTCATCTCGCTTTCCAAGGTGATGCCGGCGCTCGTCCCGCACCTGGCTGCGGGCGGGCGGGTGCTCGCGCTGATCAAGCCGCAGTTCGAGGCCGGCAAGGGCGCGGTCGGCAAGGGCGGCATCCTGCGCGACGAGGAGCTGCGCCTCAAGGTGATCGACGAGTGCTCCGCGGAGCTCGCCGGCCCGGGGCTGGAGCTGCTCGGCGTCCACGACTCGGCCGTGACCGGCATGGGCGGCAACCGCGAGGCGTTCGCCCTGCTCCGGAAGGAGTCTGTGTGAGCCGCCGCCGGAAGCTCCAGCGCATCGGGGTGGTGGCCAAGGCGGCGAGCCGGGAGGCCGTCCATACCGCGCACGAGCTGGCCGAGTGGCTCCGCCGCCGCGGCCTGGAGGTGGCGCTCGACGAGGCCATCCTGCGGGCCGCGGGGGTCGCCCAGGACCCGCCGTTCCGGCCGGGGGAGACCTACGACCTCGTGGTGGTCCTGGGCGGCGACGGCACCCTCCTCTCCGTGGCCCGCACCCTGGCCGGCCGCGTGCCGATCCTCGGCGTCAACCTCGGCAATCTCGGGTTCCTCACCGAGATCAGCCGCGGCGAGCTCTACCCGGCCCTGGTGCAGGTCTTCTCCGGCCGCTTCCGCACCGAGACGCGGTCGCTGTTCGACATCGACCTGAAGCGCGCCGGCGGCGAGGCCGGCGGCGGCGGCCTCCGATACCGGGTGCTCAACGACGCCGTGATCACCAAGAGCGCGCTGGCCCGGATCATCGAGCTCACCCTGCGCGTGGACGGCCACCTGGTAGCCCGCTTCCGCGCCGACGGCCTGATCATCTCGACCCCGACCGGCTCGACGGCCTACAACCTGTCGGCCGGCGGCCCGATCCTCAGCCCGCAGCTCGGCGTCGCCGTCCTGACTCCGATCTGCCCGCACGCCCTGTCGCTGCGGCCGATCGTGGTGCCCGACTCCGGCGCCATCGAGGTGACCCTGGAGACGCCGCGCGAGGAGGTCTATCTCACGCTCGACGGCCAGGAGGGGACCTCGCTCGGCCAGGGCGATACGGTGTCGATCACCCGCAGCAAGGTCGCGGTCAAGCTGATCAAGGTGTCGGAGCGGACGTTCTACGACAACCTGCGCGGCAAGCTGCGCTGGGGCGGCCTCCACAACGGCGACGCTCCTGGAGACGGAGGCCGGGGTGAGTGAGCCGGACGAGCCGGAGGCTCCGGAGCGGCGCAAGGACGGGGACCGCCGGAGGCGGTCTGAAAAGCGCGGGCCCGATCAGGAGCGCCGCCGGGAGGAGCGCCGCCGGCCCGGCCGGGTGCGGCGCTGGGTGGTCCGGCCGGCGGTCTGGGGCCTCCTCTTCCTGGTCCTCCTGGCCGCCGCGGCCTGGGTCTTCCTGGAGAGCGCCTACGCCCACCGGCGCGCCGTCAGCCTGGTCATCGCCCGCGCCCAGGAGCTGCTCAACCGGAAGATCGAGGTCGGCTCGGTCGACTACAACTTCGCCCTCCTCGCCTTCGAGCTGCACGACGTGGTGGTCCACGGGCCGCGGCCGGGCGACCCGGCGTTCGCCACGGTGCCGCTGGTACGGGTGGAGTTCTCCTGGCGCGACCTCCGCCAGCGCATCCTCCGCCTGGAGCAGATCGAGATCGTCCGCCCGCGGGTCTACCTGCGGTTCAACCCGGACGGCACGAACAACCTGCCGGAGCTGCGCACGCGCAAGGGGGCGAAGCGGCGCTTCGAGGTCCAGATCGGCCGCATCCTGGTCCAGGACGGCGTGCTCGACCTGGACGAGCACCGCCTGCCCCTGAATCTCGACGCCAAGGCCGTCTGGGGCCGGGCGACCGGGTCGGCCGAGCGCGGCGGCGAGGGGCCGGGCCGCATCGACGCCATGGTCACCGCCCAGGAGGTGGTCACCACGCTGCCGCACGCGAAGCCCTACAAGTACACCGCTTCGGCCAAGGGGAGCTTCGTGCCGGGCCGCATCCAGTTCACGGCGCTGCGCATCGCCGGCCCCGATCTCAAGGCGCAGGCCACCGGCTCCTACGAGTGGAAGGGCAAGGATCGTCGGCTCGGCCTGGAGGTCACCGCCAACGGCTGGGCCCAGCTCGCCAACCGCCTGGGCTACGCCGAGCTGCCGCTCCAGGGTCCGGTCGATTTCCGCGGCCGGATCGACCGCGCCGGCGAGACCCTGAGCTACTCGGGCACCGTGCGCTCGCCCCGCTTCACGGCTCTCGGCCGCGTCTTCCAGGACATCGAGGCCGGGCTCGTGGGCGGCCGCGACGGCCTGGAGCTGGACGTCGAGCGCTCCGTCTACGCCGGCGGCACGGTCGAAGGGCTGATCTCGGTCGATTACGGGAACAAGGCCGACACGAAGGGCGAGGGCCGGCCCGTGGACCTCGATCTGTCGCTCGGGAAGCTCGACTTCCGGAAGGTGATCGCCGATCAGTTCGGCGAGGGCCTGCCGGTGGTGAGCGACCTGTCCGGGAGGGTCAGCGGCGACCTGGTCTACCACTTCGAGGCGGGCGATCCGATCGCCGGCAGCGGCTACGCCGAGGTCCACCTGGACGCGGTCCACCGGCTGAACCGGCTGCCGATCTCGGGCGACGCCTCGGTGGCCATCGAGCACGGCGTGCTGGCGAGCGACAACATCCGCCTGACCGCCCCGGCCCAGAGCGTGCGGGGCACCAACTTCCTGTTCGACATGGAGCGCGGCGCCGGGCACTTCGACTTCCAGCTCGCCTCGCGCGACGTGGGGCCGCTCGCGCCGCTCCTGCGCGGCGAGGTCAAACCCGGCGAGGAGCCGGCTTTCTGGGTGCCCGACCAGGGGTGGGGCGAGGCGGCCGGGACGGTCGCGATCGAGAACAAGCGCTTCGACGCCTCGATCCGGCTCAACCTCAACGAGGTGGCGAGCCCGGTGGTCACGGCGGACAACGTCCATGGGACCCTCCGCTATGTCTCGGCGAGGCCCGCCGCGGTCGAGGACCTGCGGCTCGAGGCCACGGCCGACGACGGCGCGCTGATCATCACCGGCCGCGTGCCTCTCGAAGAGGAGGGCCGGCCGGCGCCCGGACCGCTGGCGCTGTCGGTGGACGCCCACCAGTGGCCGTCGCCGGGCATCGTCGCCTTCCTGGCCCCCGCGCTCAAGGACGCCGGGATCGACGGCAGGGTCTCCGGCCGTCTCGATCTCAGCGGCACGCCGGACAACCTGACCGGCCGTACTGACATCGAGATGATGGATCTCCGGATCGCCGGGGTCGACCTCGGCCGGCTGCAGTCCGGCATCTCCTTCCAGGGCAGCCGAGTGATGATCGACCACGCGGTCGGGCAGACGCCGGCCGGCACCGTGCTCGTCTCGGGCAGCTTCGACACCGAGTCGAAGGCGCTCGACCTGACGGTCGACGCGCCGGAGCTCTCGCTGGCCGCGCAGCCGTTCCGCGATCTCCTGGGTGATCTCGATGTCACGGGACAGGCCGCGGTGGCGGCGACGATCGGCGGCACGCTCGACAAGCCCTCCGGCACCGCCAGCGTGCGCGGCACCCGGCTCGCGGTGGCCGGCCGTCCGCTCGGCCAGGCCGGGGAGGCCCAGGCCGGCGCGGCCTGGGACGGCGAGACCCTCACCGCCTCCGGCTCGTTGCTCGGCCTGGCCACCTTCGAGGGCGGCGGCCGGCTCACTACGGAGAACGCCGACCTGAAGTTCGACCTGCGAAGCGACAGCCTGGGTGAGCTGGCCGGGATCGCCGCGCCGCAGCCGCTGCCCGGGCTCACCGGGTCGCTCTCCGGCTCCGTCGGCCTGGTCTCCGACTTCGGCGCCGGGACCTGGCGCGCCGAGCTGGCGCTGTCCGACCTCCGCGCCCAGTACCAGGGCCATTCCATCGCCAACCGCGAGCCCGTCGTCGTCGAGCTGACGCCGGGCCGCGTGGAGCTGCGCTCGCTCTACCTCGGCGAGCCCGGCACCGAAAACGAGCTCTTCGCCACGGGGACCATCGGGCTGGGCGCTAAACCGGGCGATACTTCGCCGCTCGACCTGCGCGTGCAGAGCACCCTCTCCGCGGCCTGGGCCGAGCTCGCGCTGCCGCCCGGCTTCGACGTCGACGGCTCGGTGGACGTGCTCGCGGTGGTGCGCGGCACGGTCTCCGACCCGCGCGTCGACGGCCAGGGGGTGATCCGCGGCGCCCGGTTCCTGGTGCCCGAGCTCTCCAACGCCTTCGAGAACGTGCAGGGCGTGGTCCTCTTCAACCGGGATGCCGTGGTGCTCGACAACCTGCGCGCCGACCTGGGGGAGGGCACGGTGCGCGCCACTGGCAGCATCGACCTGCCGGGGCCGGACCGGCCCGACGTCACCTACCGACTCCAGGTGGCGGCCGAGGGCGTGAGCCTGCGCTACCCCGAGCCCTTCATCCTGCGCGGCGACGCCGACCTCTCGCTGGTCGCCAGCAGCCAGTCGCGGCAGATCCGCGGCGAGGTGCGGCTCGACCGGGCCTACTTCCTCCAGGACATCCAGACCGAGACCCTCCAGATCCTCCTCCAGGCCCTGCAGCGCGAGCGCCTGGAGGTGGCCGAGACCGACGAGCTCCTCGCCAACACCCAGCTCAGCGTCCGCATCCTCGGCCCGAACGCCCTGCGGGTGCGCAACAACGTGGCCGACCTGCGCGGCAAGATCGATCTCGACCTGCGGGGCACCCTGGCGGCGCCGGTCGTCTTCGGCACGGTCGAGGCCTTCCCCGGCGGCAAGCTGGTCTACTCCGACAACGACTACGAGGTCGAGCGCTTCCTGCTCACCTTCAACAACCTGAACCGGATCGACCCGACCATCGATCTGGTGGCGCGGACCGAGGTGCGGAACTACGACATCACGCTCAACCTCTCCGGCACGCTCGACCGGCTGAACACCCAGTTCACGTCCGACGAGGGGCTGGCCGACCTGGAGGTCCTCGCCCTGCTCTTCGGCGGCGAGGAGCTGAGCTCGCAGCAGGTTCTGCCGCGGGCGCCCGGCGAGCGGTCGCAGGAGCAGGACGTGGGCGCCCAGAGCTTCCTCGCCGGCCAGGCCGCCTCCCTGGTCAGCAAGCGGGTCAACACCCTGTTCGGGTTCGACCGCTTCCGCATCGACCCGCAGACCAACGAGACCGGCGGCTCCCTGGGCGGCGTCCGGCTCACCGCCGGCAAGAGGATCTCGCGCGACGTCTTCGTGACCTACTCCACGAACCCGGCGTCGTCCGAGGAGTACATCCTGCGCATCGAGTGGCAGGTGGCGCGCAACGTCGTCCTGGTCTTCACGCGCAACGGCAAGGACGACACCTACGCCGTGGACGCCGAGTGGGAGAAACGGTATTGAGGCCTGCGGCGCTCATCCTCCTGGCGGCCCTGGCGGCGCTGCCCCTCCAGGCCCAGGAACCACCTGCGGCTCCCGAGGAGATTCTGCCGATCGGGCCGACCGTCAACGCGATCGAGATCCGCAGCGAGGTCCGGCCGGACGACTCCGAGGAGCTGGAGCGCCTGCTCAGCTTCCAGGTCGGCGAGCCGCTCACCGACGAGGCGGTCGAGAGCACCCTGCGCAACCTCCAGGCGAGCGGCTACGCCTCCTCGGTCGAGGTCTACGTCCGGCCCGACGACCGGCCGGGCCAGGTCGGCAACGGGATCGTCGTCCTCGTCGTGCTGCGGCCGGTGGTGCGCGTGCGCGAGGTCCGGATCGAGGGCGACCTCGGGCTCGACCGCGCCGAGCTGCGCCGCGTCCTGCCCCAGAACGAGGCCGAGCCGCTGAGCGAGGAGAGCGTCATCAACGGCGTCTACCGGCTGCTCGACCTTTACTCCGACCGCGGCTGGCTCGGCGCCACCGTCCGCGTCCGGGTCGACACCGATCCGCAGAGCGACCTCGCCACGGTGGTCTACGACGTGCGCAGCGGCGTCCGTTCCAGGGTCGGGGAGGTGCGGTTCGACGGCGGCCTCGGACCGTTCAAGCCGGCGGACCTCGTCCGGCAGCTCGACCAGAGGCCCGGCGAGGCCTTCTCCCGGCCCGGCGCCCGCGACGACGCCGAGGACCTGGAGCGCTGGCTGGTGCGCCAGGACTACCGGACGGCCCGCGTCGGAGCCCCGGGCGAGCTGGCCGATCCGGAGACCCACACGGTCGGCCTCGTCTTCCCGGTGACCGTGGGGCCCAAGGTGGTCGTGGAGGTCCGGGGAGACGACATCGACCGGCTGCGCCGGAAGGAGCTGCTGCCGTTCCTGGGACCGGAGGGCTACGATGAGGCCCTGGTCATCCAGGCCGTCGAACGCATCAAGCGCGCCTGGCAGGAGGACGGCCACTACCGGGTCCAGGTGAGCTACGACGAGCAGCGCACGGACGACCTCCTGCGCGTGGTCCTGCGCATCGTGCCGGGCCCCGAGTACATCCTCCGGAGCGTCAGCTTCGCCGGCAACCAGACCTTTCCCGACGAGAAGCTCGACGAGCTGGTGAAGACCGCGCCGCGGAGCCTGCTCGCCCTCGGCAGCGGCCGGCTGGTGGACGAGGACCTCGACGGCGACGTCAAGAACCTGCGCCGCTTCTACCAGCTCCAGGGCTTCAGCCAGGTCGAGGTCGGCCCGCCGCAGGTCGAGGAGGTGGGCGGCGACCTCGAGCTGACCCTCCCGATCCGGGAAGGGCCGCGCATGCGGGTGGTGAACCTGAAGCTCCAGGGCCTCGACGACCTGGACGGCGACGCGGTGCGCGCGGCCCTCCAGCTCCAGGAGGGCGGGCCTTTCCATCCCTATCTCCTGGAGCAGAGCCTGGAGAACCTGCGCGCCACCTTCCGCGACCAGGGCTACTCCGCGGCCCAGGTCTCGGCCGAGCAGGACTGGAACCCGGACCACACCCTGGTCGACGTGACCGTCGAGGCGCTGGCCGGCACGCAGACCGTGCTCGACCGGGTGATCGTGCGCGGCAATCGGAGGACGCTGAGCGACGTCATCCGGCGCACCATGGGAGCCGATCCGGGCGAGCCGATCAGCGAGCGCCGCGCGCTGGAGATCGAGCGCGACCTCTACCGCCTGGGGATCTTCTCCAGCGTGGACGTGGAGCTGACGCGGGCGGGCCTGGAGGAGTCGACCCGCGACCTGATCGTGCGGGTGGAGGAGGGCCGGCCGCGGCGGGTGAGCTACGGCCTGGGCTTCGAGTACTCCTCCGACGAGGCGCAGGGCCGCAAGTGGGTGCCGCGGGGAAGCCTGAGCTTCAGCCACAACAACGTGGCCGGCCGGGCCTACAGCCTGCGCAGCGACCTGCGGCTCAGCACCCAGGACCAGATCGTCCGCCTGCGCTTCGACCAGCCCTACACCGCGCACTGGGCGCTGCCGGTGACCTACTCTCTCTTCTACTTCAACGAGGACAAGGAGAGCTGGGACGTGAGCCGCTGGGGAGGCCGGATCGAGACCGCGAAGATCTACCCGGACCGCCGCGTCGGCCTCGCCCTCGACTACCGGATCGTGGACACCGATTTCGATCCGGACTTCCCGGAGCGCGGAGTGGACCGCGAGGACCGCCCGTACAAGCTGCTGGACCTGGTGCCGAGCTTCCTCTGGGACCGGCGCAACGACCCGGTGGTGGCGACGCGCGGCTGGTCCTCGCTCGCCCAGCTCCAGTACTCGATCCCGGCCCTCGGCACCGACGGCGATTTCCTGAAGCTCTTCCTCCAGCAGACCCAGTACTTCGACCTGAGGACCTACGGCACCGTGGCCATGAGCCTCCGGGCCGGCGGCATCGAGCCCTTCAGCCACCTGATCCGGGACGACCCCGAGCTGCCGGAGGCCCTGCCGAATTCGGACATCTTCATCGACGAGCGCTTCTTCGCGGGCGGCGCCACGACCCACCGCGCCTACGGCCGCGACGACCTCGGCCTCCGCGGCGAGACCCTGATCCCCAACCTGAACGACCCGGACACCTTCGCCTCGGTCGGCGGCAACGGCCTCCTGCTCTACAACCTGGAGTACCGGTTCCCGATCTTCGGCTCGCAGACCTTCGGCGGCACCGTGTTCTACGACGCCGGCAACGTCTGGGCCGACTGGCGCGACATCGATCCGGGCAAGGCGAAACAGGGGGCCGGCGTCGGCCTGCGCTACCTCTCGCCCATCGGCCCCCTGCGGGTGGACATCGGCTGGAAGCTCGACCGCGAACGGGGGGAGGACCCCTACGCGGTGACCGTGTCGTTCGGCAACCCGTTCTAGTCAGGAGTACGGGCACGAGTTCGGGACATAGGAGCAGTTGGCGCCGTAGTCGTCGATGAAAAACACGTCCGTGCTCGTCGAGGTCGTCGAGTCGCAGTGCGTGGTGGTCGTGACGGCGGTGACCTTCACCACCATGACCGTTTCCAGGCAGAGATAATTGTAGTGGCAGCTTCCGCCGCCGGTGTAGGAAGGCCCCTCCCAGTCCTGATACGAAAAGCTCGTCGACTCGCTGTAGGGCTCGACACAGATCATGGGGCAGAAACCGACGCACTGGTTGTAGTCGTTCTGGCAGCGGTCGCAGTCGCCGTAATTCGCGCACCCCAGATCGTTGCTCATACAACTGCTGAGGTTGTCGGAACACTGCTGAAGACATTCGGGATCGAACTGCATTCCGGCGAAGAGCCGGGGAGCGAGGAGAAAAGCGCCGCAGAGAACCAACAGCGGGATTCGCTTCATTGTGATCTCCTTGTGCGGAGCGCCGACCGGGGATGTCCGGGCGGCTCCTGTAGGTAAAGGTGCGGCGGGCGGGATCCGCGAGCCGGGCTCTCCCGGCGACGGCTCCGCGGTCCACGTTGACCCGGCGGGGGTCGAATGACTACACTCCGGCGGGAGCGCTTGCGTCCCAAGGCATTCTGTCCACCGAGCCGCCAGGCCGGCTCTGCGAGAAGGTTTTCCAGTCATCATGCAAACCCAGAACGTCTTCGCCCCCATCGAGGAGGCGATCGAGCAATTCCGCCAGGGCCGGATGGTCATCATCGTCGACGACGAGGACCGCGAGAACGAGGGCGACCTGGCCATCGCCGCCGAGAAGGTCACCCCGGCGGCGGTCAACTTCATGGCCCGGTTCGGGCGCGGCCTGATCTGCCTCGCCATGACCGAGGAGCGCTGCCGGCAGCTCGAGCTGCCGCTGATGGTCGAGGACAACACCTCGCCCTTCGGCACCGCCTTCACGGTCTCGATCGAGGCCCGCGGCAAGATCACCACCGGCATCTCCGCCGCCGACCGCGCCGCCACGATCCTGACCGCCATCGATCCCGCCACCCGGCCCGAGGACCTCCTGCGGCCCGGCCATGTCTTCCCGCTCCGCGCCAGGAAGGGCGGCGTGCTCAAGCGCTGCGGCCAGACCGAGGCCTCCGTGGACCTCGCCGCGCTCGCCGGGCTGCGGCCCGCGGGCGTCATCTGCGAGATCATGAACGACGACGGCACCATGGCCCGGGTGCCCGACCTGACCAAGTTCGCCCGCGAGCACGGCCTCCTGATGATCACGGTCTCCGACCTGATCGGCTACCGGCTCCAGCACGAGACCCTGGTGCGCAAGGTGGCCTCGCCGCGCCTGCCCACGAGCTTCGGCGAGTTCCAGATCCACGCCTACTTCTCGGACGTCACCGGCGACGAGAACGTGGCGCTGGTCATGGGCGACATCGATCCCGAGATCCCGACGCTCGTCCGCGTTCACAGCCAGTGCCTGACCGGCGACGTGTTCGGGTCGGCCCGCTGCGACTGCGGCGTCCAGCTCGAGCGCGCCCTGGAGAAGATCGCGGAGGAGGGCAAGGGCGTCCTCCTCTACCTGCTCCAGGAGGGCCGCGGCATCGGCCTGATGAACAAGCTCCGCGCCTATGAGCTGCAGGACCAGGGGCACGACACCGTCGAGGCCAACGAGCGCCTCGGCTTCCGGCCCGACCACCGGGACTACGGCGTCGGCGCGCAGATCCTGCGCGACCTCGGCGTCCGCCAGATGCGCCTGATGACGAACAACCCCCACAAGTACATCGCGCTGAACGGCTACGGCCTGGAGATCGTCGAGCGCGTGCCGCTGGAGATTCCGCCCACCGAGAGCAGCCGCGACTATCTGCGGACCAAGCGCGACAAGCTCGGTCACATCCTCAAGCTGGTGTGAGGCTGATCCCGATACGGCCTTGAAGATCCTCCTCGTCACCTCGCGCTACCCCTGGCCTCCGCGGCGCGGCGACCAGATGCGCGCGATCCAGATGCTCGACTTCCTGACCGCCGGGCACGAGGTGACGCTCCTCACGCCGGCGCCGGGACCCGGGCAGCCGCCTCCGCCGGGCGACACGGCGTACCGCGTCGAGCTCTATCGGCCGCAGCGGGGCCTCGCCTCGGTCTACGGCATGGGCCGGGTGGTCCTCCGGAACCTGCCGCTCCAGAGCGGCCTCTTCTACCAGCCCGACCTGGGCCGCAAGCTGCGCGAGCTGGCGCCGCAGCACGACCTCGGCATCCTGCAGCTCGTGCGCCTCGCCGTGCACCTGGAGGACTTCGGCGCCACGCCGCTCCTCGTGGACCTGATCGACAGCCTGTCGCTCAACTTCTCCCTTCGCGCCGAGGTGGACCGGGTCTGGCTGCGGCCCCTGCTCAAGACAGAGGCGCGGCTGCTGGCCCTGGGCGAGCGCCGGCTGGCCGAGCGCGCGGCCGGGGTGATCGTGGTCTGCGAGCGCGACCGCCAGGCGCTGGTCAACCGGCTCACGCCGGAGCTGGCGGCGAGGGTCTCGGTGGTCCGCCTCGCGGTGCGCGAGCGCAAGGTCGAGCCGCCGGAGGAGCGCGAGAAGCTCTGGCGCGAGGGGGACAAGGGTCCGGTCCTGGTGATGACCGGCAACCTCGGCTACTTCGTGAACGTGGACGCGGTGACCTGGTGGCTGCGCGAGGTCTGGCCCTCGCTGCGCCGGGTGCGTCCGGACATCCGGGTGGTGGTGGCGGGGGAGCGGCCGGCGGCGGCCGTACGCCGGGAGATCGCGCGCGCCGGAGTGAAGCTGATCGAGTCGCCCCGGGACATGCGCTCGATCATCGCCCAGGCGACCCTCTCGCTGGCGCCGATGCGCTGCGGCTCGGGCGTGCCGATCAAGGTGCTGGAGGCTTGGTCGGTGGGCGTGCCGGTCGTGGCGACTCCCTGGGCCGTGGCCGGCACCTCGGGCCGACAGGGCGAGGACTTCCGGCTGGTCGGAACGCATCCGATCGAGTGGGTGCACGCCATCGAGGAGCTGCTGGGCGACCCGGTGGCCCGCCAGCGCCTCGCGGAGAGCGGCCGTCGCCGGTTGGAGGCCGACTATTCGCGCGAGACGGTGCGCCGGCAGCTCCTGACGGCCGTCGAATCGATCGTCCCCGCTCCCGCGAAGGTCGTAGAGACGGCCCAGTCCGTCCTCTGAAACCTCGCCGAGTTCCGAAACCCCGGGCCGTCTCCCGCCTCAGTCACCTCGGACTTCCCTTCTTGCTTTTTACCGCAAAGTGCTTTACCGTCGCTTTGGATGACCTCCGCGAAAGGAGCCGAGCCGTGCTGAAGCGTCCCAGCGCGTTCCTCCCCGTCCTGATGTCCCTCGGTGCCCTGGCCGTCGTGCTGGCCTATCTCGCCTTGAACGGACCCGCCCCGCAGGCGGACGAGGGCGCGGCGGCCCACCTCTGGCAGCTCCTGATGGCTGCGCAGGCCCCGATCGTCCTGTTCTTCGCGGTCAAATGGCTGCCGCGGTCGCCGAGACAGGCCATGTCCATCCTGGGCCTGCAGGTCGCCGCCGCCCTGGTCGCGATGGCGCCGGTGTTCCTGCTCCACTGGTAGGGCGGCCCCGGCCTCATTTGGGCGGAGACGGCGGCGGAGGAAGCGGAGTCCTCGAATAAAGCCCGATCGGGTGGCCGGCCGGATCGGCGACCAGGGCGATCGCCCCGATGCCGTCCGGCAGATTGAAGGGGAATCCCGGCACGACGGTTCCCCCGAGCTCACTCGTCTTCCTGCAACTTGCCTGGATATCCGTCACCTGAACATAGACCACGCCGTTGAACGGACTGATCTTGCCTTCCGCACCACGCAGAGTCCCGATGGAGGTGCCGCCCGACACGATCTCGACCGCCTGATCCGTGCCCTGCACCGGAGCGAACTGCCAGCCGAAGAGCTGGCCGTAAAACTCCTTGGACCGCGCCAGGTCGGTCGTCGTGATGTCGAACCAGGCGATGCGCCCCGGTCCAACATCCGCAGGGGGAGTCTTGTGGGTCTCTGCCCGGAGCTGTCCGGCTGCGAGGGTCATGGTCATCGCCATCATCGCCAAGATCGCGTTCCGCATCGCTGCTCTCCCGTTGGTTAGTGAGGATCGGGAGCAAGCTACCACGTAGCCTCAAGCCGGACAACCGAGGATCTGAATTTACACCTTGAAGAGAGGAGTCTTTTGAATGTAGTGTCAGTCGTCTGCTCTCCAGACAACTCCGTTCGAGGCTACAATGCCATTTCGTATTGACGACGTATATACCCTATTGTACTCTCTCCCATGGATGTCGTCCATCGACTGAACGACATCGCATTCGTATGGGACGCCGAAAAGGCAAGAGCCAATCTCCGGAAGCATGGGGTAGCTCTGGAAGTGGCCTGCGAGGTCTTTTTCGACCCGTTTGTCTGCCTCCTCCGGGCGGACGTCATCGGTGGCGAGGAGCGCGAACTGGTGGTTGGGATGACTCGGGGGTGGCAGACCTTGGCCGTGGTCTACACATTCCGTACGGACCGCATCCGTCTCATCTCCTCCAGGCCAGCTACCTCGCAAGAGAGAAGAGCTTATGAAGATGGATCAACTCCGTGAGCGACTCCGTAAGGACCGTCCGATGACCACGATCAGCATCCGGATGCCGGAGGATGTTGTAGAGGAACTGAAGCGAATCGCGCCCCTCCTCGGCTTTTCGGGGTATCAGCCCCTGATCCGGACCTACATCGGGCAGGGCATGCGGCAGGATGTAGAAAAACTCTCCCGGATTCCTGGGATCGAGCGGATCATCGAGAGTCTGCGCCGACAGGGAGTGGCGGAGGAGGTGATCAACTCCGCCGTCGCCGAGTTGCACTCGGCCTGATCTTAGCCCCTCCGGGCCCTCTCCGCCCGCCGCCGCGACTTCTCGATCGTTCCGCAGGTCTCCATCTCGCACCACCGGCGCAGTCCGTTCCGGCTGCGGTCCACGTACATCCAGCCGCAATCCAGCGCACCACAGACGCGGATGCGCCGGGCCTCCTCCGACTTCAGCAGGTTTGCCGCCGACCAGACGACCGGCCAGAGGACCGATTCCAGGATCTCCTCCACGCCGTGCCACTCCCATTCAGCCACGGCCTGTCCCTTGCGCAAGGGAGAGACGCGCAGGTGCCGCAGGGCTTCGCTGAGCAACTCGTTGAGCTCGTCCCAGGCCGGGTCCGATCTCTTGCCGCGGGCGACCGACATATAGAGCCGCTGCAGGACATCCCGCAGACGTAAGGCAGCTTCGTAGGCCTTCTGCGCTTCGGCCGGCTTTGCCGTGGCCGTCCGCCTCAAGGCCTGGGCGTTGGCCTTGGAGATCACGCCGGCGCCCTCGGCCCAGCGGGTCAGGCGGACGTAATCGGTGAGGCGCTCCTTGATCGGCCCCTGGGTGGTCCAGTCGACCGTGTTCACGAGGTCCAGGCTGGGGTCGCCTCCGACGTACTTGAGCGGCAGCTCGTCTTCCACCTCTCCATTCTAGCACCAGTATTCGGGGCTTGACAGGTGCAGGCAGGAGGCATAGCCTGCACCTGTAAGAGCGCCGATACTGGTGCAGGAGGGCGGATCATGATTGCGCGCACATGGCGGGGAGCGACGAGGGCGGAGGACGCGGACGTCTACCTCGAATATCTGGAGAAGACCGGGTTTTCCGAATACCGCGCGACGCCGGGAAACCGCGGCGTGCTGGGCCTCCGGCGCGTGGCCGACGGCCGGGCGGAGTTCCTGCTCGTGACGCTCTGGGAGTCCGAGGAGGCGATCCGGAAGTTCGCGGGCGAGGACATCGAACGCGCCGTGTTCTATCCGGAGGATGACCGCTTCCTGATCGAGAAGGGCGAGCGCGTCGAGCACTTCGAGGTCGTGGCATGGCCGTGAGCCGCGTCCGGCTCGTCGCGGCGTTCGCGGCGATCTACGTGTTCTGGGGCGGGACGTTCCTCGCCATCCGCTATGCCGTCGCGGACGTGCCGCCCCTGCTCATGATGGCGATCCGCTGCAGCGGTGGCGCGGTCATCCTCTTCGGCTGGCTTGCGGTGCGCGGACAGCTCGAGAGGGCGACGCTCGCGCAGTGGAAGGTGGCCGGGATGGCCGGAACGCTGCTGTTCCTGGGTTGCCATGGCATCCTCGCCTGGGCCGAGCAGAGCGTCAGCTCGGGCCGGGCGGCGCTCCTGATGACCTCCATCTCCGTTTTCCTGGTCCTGCTGAGCGCCGCCCGCGAGCGGCGGCTCCCCTCGCGGCGCGTGCTCCTCGGGATCGGCCTGGGGGTGGCGGGGATCGCCGTGCTGACCTACGGAAAGCAGGGCTCGGCTCCGCTCGGCGCTCAACTGCTCCTCGTCCTGAGCGACCTCTTCTGGGCCGCGGGCTCGCTGATCGGGCGGCACGGCGCGCGTCCGAAGTCGGCGATCCAGTCGACGGCGATGCAACTCGCCTGCGGCGCGGCGGTGCTGCTCGCGGCGAGCCTCGTCGCCGGAGAGCCGGCCGGCTGGTCTCCGGACCAGGTGACGCTGCGCGGCTGGCTTTCGATCGCGTTTCTGATCGTCTGCGGCACCGTCCTCGCCTTCGCGGCGTACACCTGGCTGCTCCAGGTCAGCACGCCGGCCGCGGTCGGCACCTACTCGTTCGTCAACCCGTTGATCGCGCTCGGCCTGGCCTGGGCCGTGGGAGACGAGCCGGCGGACGTCCGCGTGCTCTTCGCGGCGGCGCTCGTGCTCGGCGCGATCTTCCTGAGTGGAGAGAAAGAATGAACACGACGGTACCCGCGGATCTCGCCGATCTCGAAACGTTTTTCACCACGAATGCCGATCGCTTCCGCTCCGAGCTGTTCGAGCTGCTGCGGATCCCCAGCGTGAGCACCCGCGCCGAGCATCGGCCGGATATGCAGCGGGCCGCGGATTGGGTGGCGGCCTCCTTGCGCTCGGCCGGCCTCGGCGCCGAGGTCCATCCGACCGACGGCCACCCGATCGTCCTCGGCGAATGGCGCGGGGCTCCCGCGGGCTCTCCGACGGTTCTGATCTATGGTCATTACGACGTCCAACCGGCCGATCCTTTCGATCTCTGGACCTCTCCGCCGTTTGAGCCCGCGGTGCGCGACGGCCGCCTGTACGCCCGCGGCGCCACGGACGACAAGGGCCAGCTCTTCCTCCACATCAAGGCCCTGGAGGCGCATCTCCGGAGCCGCGGCGCGCTGCCGGTCAACGTGGTGGTCCTGGTCGAAGGCGAGGAGGAGGGTGGCGGCGAGAACCTGGCGCCGTTCATCGAGCGCAACGCGGACCGGCTGCGCTGCGATGCCGTGGTGATCTCCGACTCCGCGATGTTCGCGCCCGGGCTTCCGTCCATCCTCTGCGCGCTGCGCGGCATGGCCTATTTCCAGATCGACGTGCGCGGCCCGGAAGGCGACCTCCACTCCGGCAGCTACGGCGGCGCGGTGGTGAACCCGGCCATGGCGCTCGCCCGGATCCTCGCCACCCTCCATGACGACCAGGGCCGCGTCGCGGTCCCGGGCTTCTACGACCGGGTGCGCGAGTGGCCCGCCGAGCTTCGCCGGCAGGTGGAGGGGCTGCCGTTCGAGGATGCCGGGTTCCGCGAGGAGGCGCGGGTGACGGCCCTGGGCGGCGAGGCGGGGTTCTCGACCCTGGAGCGGCTCTGGATGCGGCCGACCTGCGAGGTGAACGGGCTCTTGAGCGGTTACACGGGCGAGGGGACCAAGACGGTGCTGCCGGCGAAGGCCATGGCGAAGGTGAGCTGCCGGTTGGTGCCCGACCAGGATCCGTTCGAGATCGAGCGCCGGTTCCGGGCTCACGTCGAAAGCGTGACTCCGCCCGGGGTGGCCGTGGAGGTGGCGCTGCTCCACGGCTCTCCCGCCTGGCGAGCCGACCTCGATCACCCGATCTTCGACGCCGCGAACCGGGCGCTCGAGGCGACCTTCGGCCGGGCCGCGGTGGTCACCGGCGACGGAGGCTCGCTGCCGGTGGTGAGCGACTTCGAGCGCATCCTGAAGGCGCCGGTGCTCCTGATGGGCTTCGGTCTGCCGGGAGAGAACGCCCACGCGCCGGACGAATGGCTCAGCCTGGAGAGCTTCGACAAGGGGCTCCGGACGCTGGCCATGCTCTGGGAGGAATTCGGGCGCCAATCTTGCTAGCCGTCTCCGCAGGGCTGAAGTCCGCCCAAACCGCAAGGAGAAACAACTGGCATGTGCGGCATCGCGGGGATCTACCGTTTCCGGTCGGCGCGCCCGGTGGAGCCGGAGGAGGTCCGGACCATGGGCGCCTGCCTGGCCCACCGGGGGCCGGACGACGAGGGCTACCTCACCGACGGGCCGCTCGGGCTCGCCCACAAGCGGCTGACCATCCTCGACACCTCCTCGCGCGGGCGCCAGCCCCTGTTCAGCGAGGACGGGCAGTCGTGCATCGTCTTCAACGGCGAGGTCTACAACTTCGTCGAGCTGCGCGCCGAGCTGGAGGCCCGGGGCGAGACGTTCCGGACGACCACAGACACGGAGGTCATCCTCCGGCTCTGGGAGCGGACCGGCGAGGCTTGCCTCGACCGGCTGAACGGCATGTTCGCGTTCGCCATCTGGGACAGGCGCCGCCAGGCGCTGTTCATCGCCCGCGACCGCCTCGGCATCAAGCCGCTCTACTGGACGCTGGACGCGGACGGCCTGCGCTTCGCCTCCGAGATCAAGGCGCTCCTCGCCACTTCCGACCGCAGGCCGGGCGTCAACCTCGACATGCTCGACGCCTACATGAGCGTCGGCTACGTGCCGACCGAGCGCACGCTGTTCCAGGGCGTCGAGAAGCTCCAGCCCGGCTGGTGCATGACGGTCGACCGGGACGGTCCGCGCCTGCGCCAGTACTGGGACCTGCGGCCCGAGCCCGAGGACCTCTCCGAGGAGGAGTGCGTCCGGGAGACGCTCGAGCTGCTGCGCGACTCGGTCCGCATCCAGCTCAGGAGCGACGTGCCGCTCGGCGTCTTCCTCTCGGGCGGCGTCGATTCGAGCGCCGTGGTGGCCCTGATGCACGAGATGGGCGTGCGCGACATCCGCACCTTCACGGTGGCCTACGACTTCGGGCCGGAGTACGACGAGACGCGCTACGCCCGGAAGGTGGCGGAGCAGTTCAACACGCGGCACCGCGAGGTGTTCGTCACGCCGCGGGAGTTCCAGGAGTTCATCCCGTCGCTCGTCTGGCACATGGACGAGCCGGTGACCGAGTCGGCGGCGATCTCGCTCTACTTCGTGTCGAAGATGGCGCGCGAGGACGTGACCGTCGTGCTCTCCGGCGAGGGCTCGGACGAGGTATTCGGCGGCTATCCGATCTACAGCTACATGCGGACGCTGGAGCGCTACCGCAGGCTGCCGGCGGCGCTGCGCCGGAACCTGATCAATCCCGCGCTCGACCGGCTCGGTGGCAAGTGGAACAAGTACACGCGGCTCTCCGACCTGCCCCTCCATGAGCGCTACCTGGGCGTTTCGTTCTACGAGACGCCCGTCAAGGAGGCGCTCTACCGGCCGGAGATCCGAAACCTTTTCAACGGCCACGGCATGCCGGGCTTGATTCAGCCTTTTTACGAAAAAGCGAAGGGGCTCGACGCGCTCCACCAGATGATGTATCTGGACGTGAAGAGCTGGCTGCCGGACGACCTCCTGATCAAGGCCGACAAGATGACGATGGCGAGCTCGGTCGAGCTGCGCGTGCCGTTCCTGGACCACCGGGTGGTCGAGCTGGGGGGCCGTATCCCGTCGCGCCACCGGATCCGGGGCTGGACCACGAAATACATTCTCAAAAAAGCCATGGAGCCCTATCTGCCGCGCGAAATCCTGCATCGTGGCAAGATGGGTTTTCCCACGCCGCTGGCCCACATGTTCCAGGGCGAGATGCGCCCGTATGTGGCCGAGGTACTCGGCAGCGACCGCTCGCTCGGCCGCGGCTATTTCAAGCCGGAGTCCGTGCGCGGCCTGGTCGACGAGCACATGGACGGCCGGCGGGACCACCACCGGGTGCTCTGGCAGCTCCTCGTGCTGGAGGAGTGGCACCGGTCGTTTGTGGACTGAGCGGGAGGCCGGGAGCGGCCCTTACGGGCGCCGCTCCCTTGGAGCATCAAGCGCTGGCCGGGTGCTGCGCGAACGCCGCCGAGTGTGCGGCCGTCCGGGTGACGGACTCGGCGGCGAGCTCGGGTGTGACCGCCTTCCGCCCCAGCACCGCCAGCATGTGCCGGGCTTCATTGGCCAGAGTCACATCCCTGAGGTCCTCGAAACCTTCGCTGCGGAACAGCTCCATGATTTCCGGGACGGTGTGGCGGTACTGATATTTCGGGCTGTAGTTGTCGAACATCTGCACCGCGCGCTCCCGGGCCGTGGCCTGCGGCGGCGCGGGCTCGCCGCGGAGACGGTGCATCAGGCGCGACATCGCGGCGTGGGCCGGCGACGCGAGGTAGCACAGGCGGTAGAGCAGGCCCATGGGCATGCGGGTGGTTACCGCGCGCAGGCTGACGTTGATCAGATGGATCCAGGCGGGGCGCATGCGATAAAGCTGGATGTAGAGCTTGCCGCCCGGTTTCACCGCCTTGCTGATCGATCGGAACGCGCGATAGGTGCTCGGCGTGTGATGCAGAACGCCCGAGGAGTGCACCATGTCGAAGCTGCGCGCCAGGAGCGGCAGCTCCAGGACGTTGCCTTGTAAATAGTGGACGCGATGAGCGACGGAAGTCCCGCTTTCGAACAACCGCCGCCTTGCGCCCTCGACGCTGCGGCTGAAATCCATGGCCACGACCTCGCAGCCGTACTCCGCGAACGAGCGCGTCAGCTCGCCGTTGCCGCAGCCGCCGTCGAGCACCGTGGCGCCGGCCAGCTCCTCCGGCGTGGTGTCCAGGTTGTAGAGGAACTCGCGCTTTCTCAGATCGTGGTCGTCCTTGAACCAGGTGGCGTCACCCTCCTGGAACATCTGCCACTGGAGACGGAAGCTGCGGGGGCTGCGGCGGTCGGCGACCGGCGAGGCCGGTACCGCGACCGGCGCCTTCCCGCCGCCCAGGCCGTGGCGATCATAGAACTCCGCATACTCCTCCCGCGCCGTGCGGATCATCCTCGGGATGCCGTCCACGACGGGAAAGTCCAGGCCGCAGGTACAGGCGATCAGGCCTTCCAGGATCTCTTTTTCGACCGGCTCCTCCTGGAACACTTGAAGCGTGGGCCGCTCTCCACAATTGGGGCAGACGATCCAGTCGAGCAGGCGCTTTTTCATGCGCCGACGCTGATGCAACGACCGGGCCAGAGTCGTCCCGTCCCGGAACGCTTCTTGCACCTCGTGGCATCGGTTGGTCCGAACGCAACCGATGCCCCTGGGGAGAAGGCAATGAAGCTTCCGGTCTGGAAATGGGTCGTGATCATGGCGCTCGTCGCGAGCGTCAGCCCCTCGTTCGCGCAGGTCGTCCGCAGCGAGGAGGATCCGCCGGACGCATACGCCATCGGCGTCGGCGACGTGATCGACATCTCGGTCTGGAAGAACGCGGAGCTGAGCGTCACCGTGCCGGTGCGGCCCGACGGCCGGGTCTCGGTCCCTCTCCTCGGAGACGTCCAGGCGGCCGGCATGACCCCGCGCGCGCTCACCGAGGACCTCGGCCGCAGGTTCCGGGAGTTCGTCACCGCCCCGAGCGTGTCGGTGGTGATCAAGGAGATCCACTCCCGCAAGGTGTTCGTGACCGGCGAGGTGGCCACGCCGGGAGCCTACGACCTCCAGCCGCGGACCAAGCTGATGCAGGTCCTCGCCATGGCCGGAGGGTTGACCCCCTACGCCAGGCGCAAGGTGGTCGTGCTGCGCGACGCCCGGGACGAGGCGAAGAGCGATACGCGCTTCGAGTACGACCTCGACGCCATCGTCTCCGGCAAGAAGCCGGAGTTCAACATCGTCCTCGAGCCCGGCGACACCCTGATCTTTCCCTGAGGGCTCCAGCGCGCATTTACTGGCACTTGTCTTGCATTTGGGGCGGGTGATTGTTGTTTCGAATCTCTGATTTTTGGCGGTGCTGTTGAATGTCGGAGTTGCTTCCAGCCAGCTTGTGTCTACACCGAGGAGAGGAGAAGCGATGACGGATCGTTCACAGCCCCGCCGGGCCGCGCTCGTCTGCGTGGCGCTCGGGCTGTCCGCGTCTCCTCTCCTGGCCGGTGAATTCCGGGTCGTCCTGGGCGCGCAGACCGGAGTGCGCAGTGACGGCAACTACGATCAGGTCGAGAACCTGGAGCGTTCGCGGGCCCAGGAGGGCGAGGTGCTGGCGCGCAGCGCGTTCGACCTCCGGCTCTCCTACGAGTTGCCGCGGATGCGGCTCGCCCTGGATTACAGCCCGTCCTACGAGTGGGTGCTCGACGACGCGGACGTCAACGGCACGACCCACCGGCTGGAGCTGGGGCTCTCGGGCAACCTGACCCGCCGCCTGAAGGCGACCGTGCGGGAGCGGCTCGCGTCGAGCTCCACTCTCGATCTCTACTCCCCCTTCACCGAGGCCGAGACGATCGCGGTCACCCGGCGCGGCGACCAGCTCAGCCACGCGCTCGACGTGGCGCTCGACCAGGAGCTCACCCGGCGGACCGCGTTCCTCCTGGGCGTTTCGCACACCCTGCGGACGTTCGAGGAGGAGGACCTGGCCGACAGCGAGACGCTGAGCGCCCGGATCGGCGTCGGCTTCCGGGTCGCTCCGGAACGGAAGGTGGAGGTGCTGGCCACGGACGGGACCTACGACTTCGGCGACGGAAGCACCGAGCTTCGCCAGCTCGGGCGCAACGGCGAGGCGGACGTGAGGACGCTGAGCCTCGGCTGGTCGCAGAAGTTCCTCCGGGATGGGAGCTTCCGCGTCGAGGCCGGCGCGTACTCGGTGGACTCGACCCGCGTCGGCGGGCTCGCGGAGCGGCGGGTGGAGGAGAGCGACGCCGGCTGGCGCGGCAGCCTGGGCCTCTCCCGCCAGCTCGAATCGTTCGGCTGGAGCCTCGGCTACCGGCACGACATCTCCGCCGGCGCCGGCTTCGGCCGCGCCGTGCGGGTGGACAACGCGTTCGCCGGCGTCTCGACCCGCGCCGGCCGCAGCCTGACCCTGGGGCTGGACGCCAACGCCTCGCGCCACGAGGACCTCTCGGAGGAGTCGGCGCGCCTGGTGGAGACGGCGGCCGGCACGGCCCGGTTCCAGTGGAGCTTCAGCCGCGCGGCGGCTCTGAACGGCGGTATCTCCTACATCCGGCAGGACTCGCAGGTCGAGCCCTTCGAAGATCTTTCCTACTCGCGCTACTTCCTCGGCCTGGCACTGCAGCTCTATCGCTCCGGCGAGGAGCCGCGAAGTCCGGCCGATGCAGGAGGGACCGATGACGAACCTGACGCTCAGTGACCTGGCGAAGTCCGTCCTGCGGCGGCCGGCCTGGCTCGCGGTGCCGATCGCGCTCGGGCTCGCTTTGGCCTGGGGCGCCGTCCAGGTGCTGACGCCCGTCTATCGCGCCAGCACGCTCGTGATGGTCGAGAAGCAGAAGGTGCCCGCCGACTACGTGAAGCCGACCGTGACCATGGGCATGGAGGAGCGGCTGAGCACGATCGAGCAGCAGATCACGAACCGCTCGAACCTGGAGCGGATCGTCCAGGAGATGAACCTCTATCCCCTGCTGCGCGCTCAGGAGCCGCCCGAGAAGGTCGTCGAGGTGGCGCGCCGCAACCTGACGGTGGCGAAGAAGGGCGACAGCGTGTTCACGATCTATTTCAAGGACCCGGACCCGGTCAAGGCCGCCGGCACGGCGAACCGGGTGGCCGAGCTGTTCATCCAGGAGAACCTCAAGCTCCGGGAAGACCAGGCGCAGGGAACCTCCACCTTCCTGGAGTCCGAGCTCGCGCAGACCAAGGCCCAGCTCGAGCAGCAGGAGGCCCGGATCGCGGCCTTCAAGCAGCTCCACATGGGGGAGCTGCCCGAGCAGCGCGACACCAACCTCCAGGCGGCCGGCCAGCTCCAGGACAAGCTGGCGATCAACATGGAGGCGCTCGACAAGGCGGAGACGCGGAAGATCTTCCTCCAGCGCCAGATCTCCGAGCTCAGCCAGATGACGGCGCCCACTCCTGCCGCGCCCTCGGCCCCGGCGGGCCCGAGCCGCCTGGAGCAGCTCCAGGCCCAGCTCGTCGAGCTGCGCTCGCGCTATACCGACCGCCACCCGGACGTCGTCCGCCTGGAGTCGGAGATCGAGCAGCTCAAAAAGATCGAGAACGGCCAGATCCAGGTGACCAGCGTGCCGCCTGCTCCTGCAGCTCCGAAGATCGATCCGGCTCTCCGCGCGCAGCTCGACGCCGTGGACGTGGAGATCCGCGGTCTACAGGGCGAGCGCGCGCGGATCCTCTCGGACAGCGCGCAGTACCAGGCCCGCCTGGAGAGCGTGCCGCGCGTCGAGCAGGAGCTGCTGTCGCTGACCCGCGACTACGACAACATCCAGAAGTCCTACGACTCGCTGCTCGCCAAGCGGATCGACGCGAGCCTGGCCCAGAACCTGGAGAAGAGCCGCCAGAGCGAGCAGTTCACGATCCTCGAGAAGGCGATCCCGCCGGCCGACCCCTACTGGCCGAACCCGGTCCTGCTGCTCGCCATCGGCCTCGCGGGCGGCGCGCTGGCGGGCGTGATCGCGGCCTTCCTGCGCGACCGGACGGATTCGACCTTCTCGGAGAGCGACGCGCTCCAGCACGCCTTCCCGGGCGTCGCGGTGCTCGCCGCGATCCCGCAACTGAGCCCGACCGGCGAGAGCGACCGCGCCGCGGCCTACGGCCGTTTCAGGAGGAATTGACGCCATGGATCTGCCGCTGCGCAGCGACCGCCTCGCGAGGCCCGAACGGGAGCCCATCGCGCGGGCTCCCGTGCGCCTGAAGCGCGACGCCCCGCTGTTCCTCCACCTCGATCCGCCGTCGTTCGCGGCCGAGCAGTACCGCACGCTCGCGGTGCACGTCGAGGAACGGCTCAACCCGATCGGCACCTGGGGCTATGTGCTCGCCGTCACCAGCCCGGAGGAGAACGCCGGCAAGACGCTGACCAGCCTGAACCTGGCGCTCACCCTCACGCGCGGCGAGGAGCGCAAGGTGCTGCTCATCGAGGCGGACCTCTGGCGGCCCCAGCTCCACACCTACCTGGAAGGCGAGCCGGAAGGGGTCCAGGGCCTGCGCCAGGTGCTGGAGCGCGAGGCTTCGCTCCACGACATGGCGGTGCCGGTGGCCGGGACGAGCCTCCACCTGCTGTTCTCCGGCTCGCGCGACACCGCGGGCGACCTGATCTCGGGCCGCCGCATGTCCGAGGTGCTGACCGAGGCGCGCTCGGCCTACGAGATCGTGGTCATCGACTCGCCGCCCATGGCCTTCCTGGCCAGCGCCCGCTCGCTCGCCGCCCGTTCGGACGGCGCGGTGGTGGTCGTGCGCGCCGGCCAGACGCCGCGCCGGGCGGTCGAGAAGACGCTCTCGACGCTCGGCCCGGAGAAGACGATCGGCCTCGTGCTGAACGGCGTCCGTTCGAAGAGAGGCTACCGGCAGTACTACTGAGATGCGCCGACGATCATGATCCGCCTCTTCAGCCGCTACTGGTCGGTCCCCGCCGCGCTCTCGCTGAGCCTGGAAGGGATCCTCCTCTACCTGGCCGTGCCGTTCGCGAATGTCCTCCGGCTGGGCGTCGGTCCGGGCGCGCCGCCGCCCCGGCCGGTGGTGGTGATGGAGGCGGTGGCGTTCATGGTCGTCGGGCTGCTGAGCCTCTACATCAACGGCCTCTACGACTTCGGCGAGCGGCGCACGGTGCGGCAGATCACCATCGCCCTGCTGCGCGCGTTCACGCTCGGCGCGCTGGCGCTCGCCGCGGTCTACTTCCTGCTCCCGACGTTCGTCCTGGGCCGCGGCGTGTTCGCGCTCGCCTTCGTCTTCGCGGTGGCGGCGGTCATCGCCTGGCGCGTGATCCTGCGCTGGATGCTCAACACCGAGAAGTTCGCCGAGCGGGTGCTCATCGTGGGCACGGACGAGAAGGCGATCGACATCGCGCGCGAGACGCTCAGCCGCAAGCACCTGGGCTTCCGCGTGGTCGGCTTCCTCGACGACGATCCGCGGATCCAGGGCGTGAGCCTGATCAACCCGCGGGTGATCGGCACCACCGGCCAGGCCTGCCAGCTCGCGCGGCAGCACGGCGTGACCCGGGTCGTGGTGGCGGCCCTGGACTACCGCGGCCGGGTGAGCATGGACTCGCTCCTGGAGTGCAAGACCTCGGGCATCCGCGTGCAGGAAGGGTCGAGCTACTACGAGCAGCTCACCGGCAAGATCATGGTCGAGGGGCTGCGCAAGTCGTGGCTGATCTTCTCGGACGGCTTCGTGGTCTCGCGCGGCGTGCTGTTCACCAAGCGCCTGCTGGACATCGTCGCGGCCTCGATCGGGCTGGTGCTCGGCCTGCCGCTCATGGCGCTCGTGGCGCTCGCGGTGAGGCTCGACTCGCCGGGCCCGGTGCTCTTCCGCCAGGAGCGCGTCGGCCGCGGCCACCGGCCGTTCACGCTCGCCAAGTTCCGCTCCATGCGCACCGACGCGGAGAAGGACGGCCCGCAATGGGCCAGCGAGGAGGACCCGCGGATCACCCGGGTCGGCCGTTTCATCCGCAAGACGCGCCTCGACGAGCTGCCGCAGCTCTGGAACGTGCTCGCCGGCGACATGAGCCTGGTCGGCCCGCGGCCCGAGCGCGAGCTCTTCGTGCAGCAGCTCCTGGAGACCAGCGCGTTCTACGAGCAGCGCCTGGTGGTCCGGCCCGGCCTGACCGGATGGGCGCAGATCAAGGCGCCCTACGCCTCGTCGTTCGAGGAGTCGATCGAGAAGCTCAAGTACGACCTCTATTACATCAAGAACATGTCGCTGTTCCTGGACATCTCGATCCTGCTCTCCACGGCGCGGATCGTTCTCCTGGGAAGAGGTGCAAGATGACCGTCCTGTCCGCAGAGCCCCTCGCCGACCTCCGGTTTCACGGCCAGACGCGGCTGACGTCTCCCATGGCGCCGCCGAGGCCGAAGATGAAGATCCTCTTTCTCTGCCATCGCGTGCCGTACCCGCCGGACAAGGGCGACAAGATCCGGGCCTTCCACGAGATCCAGGCCCTGGGCCGGCGGCACCGCGTGCACCTCCTGACGCTGGCCGACGAGGAGCTTCCCGATCTCCGGCGCCTGGAAGAGGTGTGCGAGCGGGTGGAGGTCTTTCCTCTCCGGCGTTCGGCGGCCTACGCCCGCGCCGCCCTCGGGCTGGTCCGGCCGCAGCCGCTGACGCTCTCGTTCTTCGACTCGGTCGAGCTGCGCAACCGGGCCGAGGAGCTGGCGCGGAGCGAGCGCTTCGACCTTGTGGTGGCCTACAGCTCCGCGATGGCGCCGTACGCCGAGCCGTTCCGCGGCGTACCGGCTGTGCTCGACATGGTGGACGTGGACTCGGCCAAGTGGTCGCAGTACTCGCGCTTCGCGTCGTTCGCGCTGCGGCCGGTCTACGCGCTGGAGTCGCGGCGGCTGCAGGCCTACGAGGCGTCGCTCGCGGACCGCTTCGAGCGCATCGTGCTCGCCACCGGCAACGAGACCCGGCTGCTCAAGGGCTTCGCGCCGGAGGCCAGGGCGGCGACGATCCCGAACGGCGTCGATCTCGACTTCTTCCAGCCCATGGACCTGCCGAAGACGCCGCACCCGGCGCTCGTCTTCACCGGCCAGATGGACTACTTCGCCAACATCGACGGGGTGGTCCACTTCTCGCGCAACGTGCTGCCGCGCCTGCGCCGGCGCTTCCCGGACCTGGAGCTCCTGGTCGTGGGCCGCTCGCCGGCGCCGGCAGTGCGCGCGCTGAGCGAGGTCCCCGGCGTCTACGTGACCGGCGCGGTGGGCGACGTGCGGCCGTTCCTGGAGCGCGCCTGGGCCTTCGTGGCGCCGCTGCGGATCGCGCAGGGAGTGCAGAACAAGGTGCTGGAGGCGATGGCCATGAACCTGCCGGTGGTCTGTACGGACAGGGTCCTCGCGGGCCTCTCCGAAGGCGGTTTCCGGCACGGCAGGGACCTGCTTGCCGCGGCCGACGACGAGGGCCTGGAGGCCTGCGTGGCGAGCGTGCTGGAGGACGCCGGGATGCGCGCCGGCCTCGCCGACTGCGCGCGGCAGCGGCTCTCGGCCGCCTACGGGTGGGCGTCGAACATGGACCGTTTCGAGGAGCTGCTCGCCTCCGCCGCACGCCGTCCGATGGGCCGGGGAACCGCTTTCCATGCGTGACCTGGTGGTGCTGGCGGTCGTCTTCGCCTCGCTGCCGGTCATCCTGTTCCGGCCGTTCTACGGGCTGGTGACGTACTCCTGGCTGGCCTACATGCGGCCGCAGGACATGACCTGGGGGATGAGCCGCACGCTGCCGCTCTCGCAGTGGGTGGCGCTCGCCATGCTGCTCGGCCTCGTGGTCAGCCTCGGGCGCGAGCGCCTGGCCACCCTCAAGCTCCAGACGGTGCTGATGATCCTGCTCGCGCTCTGGATCAGCGTCACGGTCCTCACCGCCGCGCTGCCCGAGATGTCGAAGGACGTCTACGGGCACTACTGGAAAGGCATCCTGATCGCCGTCCTCACCACGGGGCTGGTGCGCGACCGCGAGCGCTTCCGGACCCTGGTGATCGTCATCGCCTTCTCGCTCGGCTTCCTGGGCGCCAAGCGCGGCCTGGTCGGCCTGCTGCACGGCGGCGCGCAGTACAACGACGGTCCGGGCGGCTTCATGAAGGACAACAACAGCTTCGCCCTGATGCTCAACATGGCCCTGCCGCTCCTGGTGGGTATCGCGGTCACCGATCCGCGGCGCTGGGTGCGGATCACGGCCGGCGCGATGGCGGCGCTCACCGTGCCGACGATCCTCTTCACGTTCTCGCGCGGCGGCCTGCTCACCCTCGGCCTCGTCGGCGGCCTGCTGGTCTGGCGCTCGCGGCACCGCTGGCTCCTGGCCGGCGCGATGGCCCTCGCGCTCACCGGCTTCGCGGCTCTCCTGTCCGGCGCGATGACCGAGAAGTATCTGCAGCGGGCCGGGACGATCGGCGAATACCAGCAGGACGCCTCGGCCCTGGGCCGGATCAACGCCTGGAAGACCTCCTGGTACGTCTTCCTCGACTACCCGGTGCTCGGCGTGGGGCCGAACAACCTGGCCGCGGTGTTCGAGCGCTACTCGCCGGAGCCCGGCCGCTTCCATGTGGCGCACAACGCCTACTTCCAGCTCCTGGCCGAGAGCGGCCTGCCGGCGCTGCTGCTCTTCCTCGGCGCCATCGGCGCCGCGCTCTGGCGCCTGCAGCGCCTGCGAGGCCGGACGGAGGCACCGTGGATCGAGACCCAGGCGCGCATGCTCCAGATCTCGATCCTGGGTTATCTCGTCGGCAGCCTGTTCCTCAACATGGCCTACAACGAGGTGATCTATCACCTCGTCGGACTGACCGTCTGCCTGGAGGTGGTGGCCGAGGCGGTGGTCCCGGAGACGAAGTCCGTCGAAGAGGTCCCCTGGTGGAAGCGGCCGACGGCTCCTGTCATGGGGAGGGCCTAGCCATGTGCGGGATCGCGGGTCTCTTCCTCTATTCCGAAGGCGGGTTCGCCCGCCGCGAGACGCTGGAGCAGCTCATCCGGCCGCTCCGCCACCGCGGGCCGGACGACGAGGGCTATCTCCTGTCGGGTCCGCTCGGCCTGGCGCACGCGCGGCTGAGCATTCTCGACCTCGACGGCGGCCACCAGCCGATCTTCAACGAGGACCGCTCGCTCGCGGTGGTCTGCAACGGCGAGATCTACAACCACCGCGAGCTGCGCCGCGGCCTGGAGAGGCGAGGCCACCACTTCGCCACCGGTTCGGACACCGAGGTGATCGTCCATCTCTACGAGGAGCTGGGCGCCGGCTGCGTCGAAAAGCTCGCCGGCATGTTCGCGCTCGCCGTGGCCGACTTCCGGCAGCGGAAGCTGCTCCTGGCGCGCGATCGCGTGGGAAAGAAACCGCTCTACCTGGCCGACGACGGCCGCCGCCTCGGCTTCGCCTCGGAGCTCAAGTCGCTCGCCAACGCCGGGCTCGCAGGGCCGGAGATCGATCCCGAGGCGCTCGACCTCTATCTTTCGTTCGGCTACGTGCCCACGCCCTGGACGATCTTCCGCGGCGCCCGCAAGCTGCCGGCCGGCCATCTCGCCATGGTCACCGAGGCCGGCCTGCGCGTCGAGCGCTACTGGGATGTCGAGATGCGGCCGGTCGAGGTGGACGAGGAGCGGCTCGTCGAGGACCTGGAGGCGCTGCTGTCCGACGCCGTGCAGGCGCGGCTGGAGAGCGACGTCCCGCTCGGCGCGTTCCTCTCGGGAGGCCTCGACTCGGGCACGATCGTCTCGTTCATGGCCTCCGCCATGGACCGGCCGGTGATGACGCACACCGTGGGATTTTCCGACCGCGGGACCGACGAGCGCGAGGACGCCGCGGCCGTGGCGCGTGCGCTCGGCACGGACCACAGGGCCACCGAGGTGCGGCCCGATCTCGCCGACGTGCTGCCGCGCATCGCCTGGCACCTGGACGAGCCGTTCGCCGACCCGTCTTCCGTGCCCACCTGGTATGTCTCGCGCGAGACCCGGCGGCGCGTGACCGTGGCCCTCTCCGGCGACGGCGGCGACGAGCTGTTCGCGGGCTATGGAAACCGATATGGACGATCGCTGATCGAGGATCGGGTGCGCGGTCTGATCCCGGGGCCGGTGCGCAGGGGGCTCCTGCCTCCGCTCGCCCGGACCTGGCCGCGCTCGGCCCGCCTGCCGCGTCCTCTGCGGATCGGCGGGTTCCTCGGCAACGTTTCCGTGGACCGCGACCGGGCCTATTTCCACGACCGCTCGCACATCCCGCCGCATCTCCAGGAGCGGCTTTTCGGAGAGGGTCTGCGCGAGCGCCGCCGGCGTTTCGACCCGTTCGTGGCGCTGGAGCCGCACCTCGCCCGCGCGCCGCAGGAGCCGCTGGCCCGCGCGCTCTATCTCGATCTCAAGACCTGGCTCGCCGACGACGGCCTGGTCAAGGTGGACCGGATGAGCATGGCGCACGCGCTGGAGGTGCGCTGCCCGCTGCTCGACCACCGCGTGGTGGAGCTGGCCGCCCGCGTGCCGTCGCGGCTCAAGATGGACGGCGGGCGCACCAAGATCCTGCTACGCCGCGTGGCGGAGCGGCGGCTGCCGAGGGAGATCCTCTCCAGGCCGAAGCGCGGCTTTGCGCCGCCGGTGTCGCGCTGGCTGCGCGAGGACCTGCGCGAGCTGTCGCACGACCTGCTGCTCGGGCCGGACGCGCTGGCCGGCGGCCTGTTCGAGCGCCGCGAGGTGGCGTCTCTGCTCGGCGATCACGAAGCGGGCCGGCTCGACGCCGGCTGGGCGATCTGGACGCTGCTGATGCTGGAGGTCTGGGGACGCGAGGTGAACCGGAGCGCCGGCGAGGAGTTGGAGGTGGCGAGTGCCGTCGGCGTCTGACGGGCGGCCGGTCCGCCTTCTGATTTTCTCGACGGTGTTCCCGAACGCCGCCCAGCCGCACCACGGGATCTTCGTGCGCGAGCGGATGCGCGGCCTGCCGGAGGACGTCGAGGTCCGCGTCGTGGCGCCCGCGCCATGGTTCCCGTTCGTCTCCGGCCTGCGTCCGGGCTTCCGCCCTGACGTCCCGAAGGAGGAGGTTCAGGACGGCATCCGCGTCCTTCATCCCCGCTTCCTTTCCATTCCCGGCTTCGGCAAGAGCCTGGACGGTCTCTTTCTCTTCCTGGGCTCGCTGCCGGCGCTGATCCGCCTGCGCCGGGATTTCCGGTTCGATGCGATCGACGCGCATTTCGTCTACCCGGAGGGGCTGGCAGCGGTCCTGCTCGGAAAGGTTTTCAAGAGGCCGGTACTGATCACGCTGCGCGGCATGCTGCCGCTCCTGGCGCCTTACCGACTGCGCCGGCCGCAGCTCCGTTTCGCCCTGCGCGGCGCGGCGCGGATCGTCGCGGTCTCCGGCTCGCTCAAGGAGGACGCGGTGCGGCTCGGCGTGGATCCCGGCCGTGTGCGGGTGATCGAGAACGGGATCGATCCCGAGCTGTTCCGCCCGCTCGATCGCAACGAGGCGCGCCGCTCGCTGGGCCTGCCGGAGGACGGTCCGCTCCTGGTCTCGGTCGGTACGCTCTCGCCGAGAAAGGGTTTCCATCTGGTGATGGAGGCCATGGCCAAGCTCCGTCCGGACGTGCGTTTCGCGGTCGTCGGCGGCGACGGCGCGGAAGGAGCCATGGAGGCGGAGCTGCGTGCGCTCGCGGCCCGGCTCGGTCTTCAGGACCGCGTGAACTTCGCGGGGCCGCGGGGCCGCGGCGAGCTGGCCGCCTGGTACAGCGCCGCCGACGTCTTCGTGCTGGCGAGCGGCCACGAAGGCTGCCCGAACGTGGTTCTTGAGGCCCTGGCCTGCGGCACGCCGGTGGTGGCGACGCCGGTCGGCAACGTGGCCGAGCTGGTGACGCCGGACGTGGGCATCGTGGCCGAACGAAAGGTTTCCGAGTTGGCGGGAGCGATCGGGCAGGCGCTCTCCCGCGGCTGGAATCGCGAGGCGATCCGGGCGCGCATCGAGCCGCGGACCTGGAAGGCTGTGGGGCGGGAGGTGATGGAGGAGGTCCGGGCGGTGAGGGGCTCGAGGATCCTCTACCACCACCGCACCCGCGCCGGCGACGCCCAGGGCATCCACATCGCGGAGATGCAGCGCGCCTTCCGCGACCGCGGCCACGAGGTGACCGAGGTGGCGCTGGTCGAGGCCGGCGCCGAGGCGCGGGCGGACGAGAAGGGCGGCTCCGCGCGCGGGCTGGCCGGCTTCGCGTCGCGCCTGGCCGGGGCGTTGCCGCTGCCCGCGAAGGAGATCCTGGAGCTCGGCTACAACCTCGTGGCCTATCGCCGGCTGTCCAAGGCCATCCGCCGGCTCCGTCCCGACTTCCTCTACGAGCGTTACTCCGCCAACACCTTCGCCGGCCTCGCCGCGGCGCGCCGCCACGGCGTGCCGTTCGTGCTGGAGGTCAACTCGCCGCTCGCGCTCGAAAAGACCGAGCACGACGGACTTTTTTTCAAGCGCCTCACCCGGTTCGTGGAGCGCCGGCTGTGCAGCGGAGCCGACGTCACGATCGCGGTGACGCGCGTTCTGGCCGGCATCCTGGAGGACGAAGGGGTGCCGCCGGGCAAGGTCGTGGTCATGCCGAACGGCGTGCGCCGCGAGTTCGGGGCCGGCGCGGACCGGGAGGGATTCCGCCGCAGGCTGGGCATTCCGCCGGACGCCGTGGTCGCCGGCTTCGTCGGCTGGTTCCGCGCCTGGCACGGCCTGGAGCGCCTGCTGGAAGCCGCGGCCAGCCCCGAGTGGCGAGCAGCCAGCGTCCATCTCGTCCTCGCCGGAGACGGCCCGGCCATGCCGACCTTGCGGACGATGCGTGCCGAGCTGGGACTGGAGGACCGGGTCCACCTCTGCGGCGCGGTGCCGCGGGGCGAGGTGGAGTCGGCGCTGGCGGCGTTCGACGTCGCGGTCCAGCCGGCGGTCACGTCGTACGCGTGTCCGATGAAGGTCATCGAATACATGGCGGCCGGCCTGGCGATCGTCGCTCCCGGCTCGGACAACGTGCGCGAGCTGCTCGACGATGGAGAGACCGCCCTGCTCTGCCCGGGCGGGGCCAATCCGTCCCGGGAGGATCTGAGAGACGGCGTGCTCCGGCTGGCCCGCGATCCGGAGCTGCGCCGGCGACTCGGCGCGGCGGCCCGGCGGGCGCTCCTGGAGCGCGGCTATCTGTGGGAGGAGAACGCGCGCCGCGTCGAGGAGCTGGTGGCACGGATCAAGCAAAGACAGGGGGCCGTGGTCCCTCTTGGAGAGGTGGAATCTTGCTGAACGCGTTTTCGGTCGACGTCGAGGATTACTTCCAGGTAGGCGCTTTCGAGCAGGCCTGTCCGCGCGACCGCTGGAGCCAGTACGAGCCCCGGGTGGAGCGCAACACGCGCCGGCTCCTCGATCTGTGCGCGAAGCATGGAGTGAAAGGAACCTTTTTCACGCTCGGCTGGGTCGCCGAGCGCTGGCCCGGGCTGGTGCGGGACATCCGCGCGGCCGGCCACGAGCTGGGCACCCACGGCCAGGACCATCGCCGGGTCACCACCCTGACGCCGGCGGAGTTCCGCGAGGACATCCGCCGCTCTAAAAACACCATCGAGGACGCCTCCGGCGCCGAGGTCATCGGCTACCGCGCGCCGAGCTACTCGATCGTGCGCGAGACCCTGTGGGCCATGGACATCCTGCTCGAAGAGGGCTTTCGCTACGATTCGAGCGTCTTCCCGATCCATCACGACCACTACGGCATCCCGGACTTCCCGCGCTTCCCGCGGCCGGTGCAGGGCTCGAACGGCTCGGCGCTCCAGGAGTTCCCGATCTCCACGGTGCGCTTCGCGGGCCTGAACCTGCCGTTCGTCGGAGGCGGCTACCTGCGGCACTTCCCTCTGTCGTTCATCCGCTGGGGCATGAAGCGCCTGAACGCTTTCGAACGGCGGCCGGCGATCGTCTACATCCATCCCTGGGAGATCGATCCGGAGCAGCCGCGGCAGCCGGTGCGCTGGCTCACCCGCATCCGCCACTATCGCAACCTGGAGCGGACCGAGGACCGGCTGAAGAGGCTGTTCTCCGAGTACGCCTTCACCTCGTGCCGCGAGGTCCTGGGCCTGTGAGCGCGGAGCCCCTGGTCCGGACCGTCCTGGCCGCGCCGCGGCCGCTCGTGGTGGAGACCCTGGAACCGGCCTTCGAGGCGAAGTGGGACCGGTACGTCCGCCAGACCCCCGGCTCCACCTTCTTCCACCAGCTCGGCTGGCGCTGGCTGGTCGAGCGGGTCTTCGGGCACCGCGCCCACTACCTCCTGGCCCGACAGGGCGAGGAGATCGCCGGCGTGCTGCCGATGTTCGAGCTGAAAAGCCGGCTCTTCGGCCACTCGCTGGTCTCGATCCCGTTCGCGATCGGCGGCGGCATTGTCGCCGACGACGAGGACGCCGAGCGGCTCCTGCTCGACGAAGCGCGCAGGCTCGCCGAGGAGCGCGGCGTCGACTACCTGGAGCTGCGGTCGGAAAAGCCTGTTGCGGACGACCTGCCGACCAAGGACCTCTACGTCACCTTCCGCGCCGATCTGGCGGAAGGCGAGGACGCGCTCCTCCGGCGGATGGACCGCAAACGCCGGCAGATGATGACCTATGTTTCGAAAGCCGGCTTCGAGCACCGGACCGCGGGCATCGAGGAGCTGCCGCTGTTCTACGACCTCTTCTGCCAGAGCATGCGGCACCACGGCACGCCGGTCTATCCGCGCCTCTTCCTGCGCGAGATCCTGGACCGCCATCCCGCCGATACAAACCTTTTCTTCGTTCATCACGAAGGCCGGCCCGTGGCGGGCGTGCTCAACCTGATGTGGCAGGGCGTGATCATGCCGTTCTACGCCGGCGCGGACCGCAGCGTCCGGCCGCGCGGCGTGGACGACTACCTCTACCTTTCGATCCTGCGCTGGGGCCGGGAGCACGGCTTCCACACCTTCGACTTCGGCCGCAGCAAGCGCGGCACGGGCGCGCACGCGTTCAAGGCCCGCTGGGGCATGGAAGAGATCCCGCTCGCCTACCAGTACCACCTGGTCAAGGCGCGCGAGCTGCCGAACGTCAGCCCGGCGAATCCGAAATACCAGGCCCTGATCCGGGTGTGGCAGAAGCTGCCGCTGCCAGTCACCCGCCTCGTCGGCCCCAGGATCATCGGGCGGATCCCATGAACCTTTCCATCGTGATCCCCCTCTACAACGAGGAGGAGAGCGTGGACGCCCTCCATGCCGAGGTCACGGCCGCGGCCGGGCGCCTGGACCGCGAGTACGAGCTGATCCTGGTGGACGACGGGAGCCGCGATCGCACGGCCGAAAAGCTGCGCGCGATCTGCGCCCGCGATCCGCGCGTGAAGGTCGTCCGCTTCCGGCGCAACTACGGGCAGAGCGCGGCGCTCCAGGCCGGGTTTGATCAGGCGCGCGGGCAGGTCGTGATCACGCTCGACGGCGACCTCCAGAACGATCCGAACGATTTCGGCCTGCTGCTGCGGCACATCGACGAAGGGTACGACGTCGTGTGCGGCTGGCGCCGGAACCGGCAGGACAGGATGATCAGCCGCCGGCTGCCGTCGATGGCCGCGAACTGGCTGATCGGCCGGCTGACCGGAACGCCGATCCATGACAACGGCTGCACGCTCAAGGCGTACCGGCTCGAAGTGGTGCGCAAGGCGAGCCTCTACGCCGAGATGCACCGCTTTCTCGCGCCCATGATGTCGCTGTGCGGCTCGCGCACCCGGGAGGTCGTGGTCCACCACCGGGCGCGGCGGTTCGGCGTCAGCAAGTATGGCCTCTCGCGCATCTGGAAGGTTTTCCTCGACCTGCTCACGATCAAGATGCTGCTCGGCTTCACCACGCGGCCGGCGAGATGGTTCGCGCTTCTGAGCCTTCCTTTTCTTGCGGGCACGCTGCTCGCATTCGCCACCAGCGTGTACATCCATTTCGCCTGGACGCCCCGGAACGGGTATCCGCTGGTCTTTCCCTCGGCGACCCTCCTCTTCGCCTTCGCCTTCGCGCACCTGATCGTGCTCGGTTTCCTGGCCGAGCTGATCGTCAAGGTGGGCGATTTCAAGGAGTCCGAGGCCGTTCTCGCCACGGTCGAAACCGGAGGTCCTCATGCGGATCGCCAGACTGCGCGGTGAGCCCGAGGTCTCCGTCGTGATTCCCGTCGTGGAGCGGTACGGCGATCTGCGCCAGCTTTACGAAGAGTTCGCGGCCGAGCTCGAGAGGCTGGGCAGGCCGGCCGAGTTCCTGTTCGTCGTGGACGACAGCCAGCGCGGGGCGCTTCCGGTGCTCCGAGCGCTGCAGGAGGAGTCCGCGGGCGAGATCCTGATCGTGACGATGGGCGGAGCGTTCGGCGAGTCGGCGGCCCTCACCCTGGGGATGGAGAAGGCGCGCGGCGAGACGATCCTCACGCTCGCCTCGTACTTCCAGGTCGATCCGCGCGGCCTGGCCGGCGCCTTCGACGCGCTCGAACGGCTCGACGGCGGCGCGGACCTCGTGGTCGGCCGGCGGCATCCGCGCATCGACTCGACGTTCAACCGCCTCCAGTCGCGGCTCTTCCATTCGGTCGTGAGCCGCCTGACCGGCACCCGCTTCCACGACATCAGTTGCGGCTTCAAGCTGATGCGGCGGCGGGTGGCGCGCGAGCTCAATCTCTACGGCGGCCTGCACCGTTTCGTTCCGCTTCTCGCGCTGAGCCGCGGCTTCACGGTCAAGGAAATTCCGCTCCGGCAGCGCGACGAGGACCGGGGCACCCGGTATCACGGCACCGGCGCCTACCTGGGACGGATGCTCGACATCCTCACCGTTTTCTTCCTGACCCGCTTCACGCGCACGCCGCTGCGCTTCTTCGGCCTGCTGGGAACGGCGCTGTTCTTCCTCGGTTTCGGGATCGATCTGATCGCGGTGGTCCAGCGCGCGGTGGCCGATCAGGGGCTGGCGGACCGGCCGATCCTGCTCCTCGGAGTCCTGCTGATGGTGCTCGGCGTGCAGACGCTCTCGCTCGGCCTGATCGGCGAGATCATCATCTTCACGCACGCCCGCAACATCCGGGAGTACCGGGTCGCCGAGGTCATCCGCGGCGCCGGCGGACACCGACCGCGAGAGGTGCCGCAGCCGGAAGCGGAAAGCAAGAAGGCCGCGACGGCGTCCTGAGAGGAATCGATCACGATGTGCGGCATCTGCGGAGAGTGGAACCCGTTCGGATCGGAGAAGGATTCTCTCGACCGGATGAACGCCGCGCTGGTCCATCGCGGACCGGACGACGAGGGCGTCGTCCTCCTGGGCCAGGCGGGTCTCGCCATGCGCCGCCTTTCGATCATCGATCCCGAACACGGTCACCAGCCGATCGCCAACGAGGACTCCACGGCCTGGATCGTCTTCAACGGCGAGATCTACAACCATTCCGAGCTGCGGCGCGATCTGGTCTCCCGCGGCCATCACTTCCGGACGGACAGCGACACCGAGGCGATCCTCCACCTCTACGAGGAGCGCGGCGAGCGCGTGGTGGACGACCTGCGCGGCATGTTCGCCTTCGCGATCTGGGACTCCCGGCGGCGCAAGCTCCTGCTGGCCCGCGACCGCTTCGGTCAGAAGCCGCTCTTCTGGACCTTCGACAGTCGATCCGGGGGGGGGAGGTTCCTGTTCGGCTCGGAGATCAAGGCGATCCTGGCCGTGACCGAGAGGCCCGGGATCGACCTGCGCTCGCTCGACGAATACCTGACCCTGCGCTTCATCTCCAGCCCGCACACCATGTTCGACGGCATCCACAAGCTGCCGCCGGCCCACCTGCTGGTGCTCGACGCGTCCGGGAGCGAGCCGAAGATCGAGGTCCGCCGCTACTGGCGGCTGCGCTACGAGCCGAAGCAGCGGATCTCCGAGGCGGACACGATCGACGAAGGGCGGGCCCGCATCCGCGAGGCCGTCGATTCGCACCGGATCGCGGACGTTCCGGTGGGCGCCTTCCTCTCCGGCGGCATGGATTCGAGCCTCGTGGTGGCGATCCTGTCCGAGCTGATGGCCGAGCATGGCGAAGGGCGACTGAAAACCTTTTCGATCGGCGTCGAGGCGCAGGACTTCAACGAGCTCCCGTTCGCCAGACAGGTAGCCGACCGCTGCGGCACCGAGCACTTCGAGGAGATCGCGAACCCGGACTTGGTGCAGCTCCTGCCGAGGATGGTCCACCACCTCGACGAGCCGTCCGATCCGATCGCCGCCTGCATGTATTCCTCGGCGGCGCTCGCGGCGCGCCACGTCAAGGTGGTGCTCACCGGTGACGGCGGCGACGAGATCTTCGCCGGCTACGACCGCTACTTCGGCTTCCGCTGGATCCGGCTCTACGCCGCGCTGCCCGAGGCCGTGCGGCGCCACCTGCTCGGCCCGGCGATCCAGGCGCTGCCCGACACGGCCGGCTACAAGACCCTGGCCCAGAAGGCGCGCTGGATGCACGAGCTGGCCTTCCACGAAGGCGGCCGGCGCTACGCCCAGGCCACCGCGTTCTTCCGCTTCGGCCGGGAGGGCAAGGGCGGGCTCTACACCGACCGCATGGCCCAACGGATCGCCGGCATCGATCCCATGGAGAGCGTGGTGCGGGCCTTCGACGAGGCGCTCGCGGACGACGACCTCGACCGCATGCTCGCCGCGGACGTCGCCACCCGCCTGCCCGAGCACTCGCTGATGCTCACCGACCGGATGACCATGTCGCAGGGCCTCGAGTCGCGCTCGCCGTTCCTCGACCATCGCCTGGCCGAGTGGGTGGCCACGCTGCCGGTCGGCCTCAAGCTTCGCGGCAGGACACTCAAATACCTGATGCGCCGCGTGGCCTCCGCCTGGCTGCCGGACTCGATCCTCCAACGGCCGAAGCAGGGCTTCATGTTTCCGCTCGGCTACTGGATGAAGGGCCCGCTGCTGCCTCTCCTGCGCGACCTGCTCTCCGAATCGGTCCTGGTGGAGGAGGGGATCTTCCGGCGCGAGCCCATGGAGCGGCTCCTGGGCGAGCACCTGGCGCGGAAGGCCGACCACCACGTGCGTCTCTGGCTGATCCTCAACGTCGAGATCTGGTACCGGATGTTCGTGCGCGGAGAGGCGCTCGAAGACCTGTCCGGCCTCCTCCGGGAGCGGCTCGGCTCGGCGGCCTGAGCGGGAGCGGTATGAAGCGCGCGAAGACGATCCTGCGGGTGGCCGTTTCCGCCGCGCTCGTCGCCTGGGTGCTGCACCGCGCTCCGCTCGGCGAGGTGAAGGACGCCTTCCGCTCCGCGGACCTCCGTTTCGTCCTGCTCGCCCTGGCCCTCGTCCCGCTCGGCTATTGGGCGAGCGTCTCGCGCTGGAAGCTGCTGATCCGCAGCCAGGGCGGCGACGCGCCGTTCGGTTTCCTCGTCCGCTCGTTCCTGGTCGGGGTGTTCTTCAACAACCTCCTGCCTTCGACGATCGGCGGCGACGCGGTGCGGGCGATCGACACCGCGCGCTCGGGAGTGGGGCGGGCAACGGCGGTGGCGGTCGTCGTCGTGGACCGCTTCGTGGGCCTCCTGGCCCTGATGCTCTTCGCGAGCGTCGGCCTCCTGTTCTCCGGCCGCCTGACCGACCGCGTGCCCGCTCTCTACGGCTGGTTGGCGGGCGGCGCGGCTGTCCTCGTCGTCATAGCCGCGATCCTCTTCCTGCCCTCGCGGCTCAGCCTTTCCTTCCAGGGCAAGGGGCTCCTGCTGGCGAAGGCATTCGCGTACTCGCTGGCGCTCCAGACGCTCGTCGTCCTGAACGGCTGGCTGCTGGCGAAGGCGCTCCACGTGCCGATCGCGCTGCCGGACTTCTTCGTGATCGTCCCGCTCGCCGTCTTCGTCATGATGGTGCCGATCTCGATCAACGCCATCGGAGTCCGAGAGAACGTGTGGGCCTTCTTCTTCGCGGCCTTCGGAGTGGCAGCCTCGAAGGCGGTCGCGCTGGCCTGGCTCGACTACGGTCTCGTTCTCCTGCAGGCCTTGGTTGGAGGGGTCTGCTATCTGTTGCCCGAAGAGCGCGCGCTGGGGGTGACGCCATGAAGATCCTCCTCCTCGCGCCGCACCCGTTCTTCCAGCAACGCGGCACGCCGATCGCGGAGCGCAGGCTCCTGGAGGTGCTGGCCGGCCACGGGCACGAGATCGACGTCCTCACCTTTCCGGAAGGCGAGGACGTCCGGATCCCCGGCTGCCGGCTCTACCGCATCCCGGCGCTCCCGTTCACGCAAGGCGTCCGGCCGGGCTTCTCGCTCAGGAAGCTGGCGAGCGACGCGGTGCTCCTCCTGGCCTGCCTGCGCCGGGTGCGCGGCGGCCGGTACGACCTGATTCACGCGGTCGAGGAGTCGGCCTTCATCGCGCTCGCCGCGCGCTGGCTCTTCGGCGTGCCGTACGTCTACGACATGGACTCCGGGCTGGCCCGGCAGATGATCGACAGGTTCCCGTTCCTGCGCCGCGCGCGCCGCCTCCTGGAAGGATTCGAAAAGGCCGCCGTGCGCGGCAGCGTCGGGACCCTGGCGGTCTGCTGTTCGCTGGAGGACCAGGCCCGCGCCTGGCATCCGGACGGTCTCGTGGCCTGCGTCGAGGACGCCAGCCTGCTGACCGGCCAGGAAGCCGAGGCCGACGATCTGCCGGACGGAGACGGCCCGATCGCCATGTACGTCGGCAACCTCGAGCGCTACCAGGGCATCGACCTCCTCCTGGAGGCGTTCCGCCACACCGTGGCCGAGCTGCCCGGGGCGAGGCTGGTGGTGATCGGAGGAGACGGCGAATCGATCGCCCGCTACCGGCGCCGCTGCGAGGAGAGGAAGATGACCGGGAGCGTTTTTTTCCTGGGGCCGCGGCCGGTCGAGCGCCTGGGTGCTTACTTGAAGGGCGCCACGGTGCTGGTATCGCCGCGAATTCAAGGCGAAAATACGCCCATGAAGGTCTACTCCTACCTGGACTCGGGCCGGCCGGTGCTCGCCACGCGGCTGCCCACCCACACCCAGGTGCTGACCGACGACGTCGCCCGGCTGGCCGAGCCCGAGCCGGAGCCGCTGGGGCGGGCGCTGGCCGGGCTGCTGCGCGACCGCGGGCTGCGGGAGAGGCTGGCCGCGGCGGCGCGCGACCTCGCGCAGAGGGAGCTCACGCCGCAGGCCTTCGAGAGGAAGCTGCTTCGTTTCTACGATGCGATCGGGGAGAGGATCCGAGAGGAGAGACGGGATGGACAGACCGCGGGATTCCAGGCTGGACATCAAGGCCATCGCTGACGCGATCGGCGCGGGGCGCGCGAACCCGGGCGCGGCGCTCGCTGCGCTCGCAGGGATGGACCCGGAAAAGCTCTGCGCCAACGACTACAGCCTGCTCTCCCGGGCGCTGCAGGCGCGGCCCGGCGAGCCGGATGTGAAAGTGGCCTGCCTCGGCAACTTCACGCTCGACCTGCTGCCGCGCTACATCGACGTGAGCTGCGCCCGGGAAGGCCTGCGGTCATCCTGCTACGTCGGGAAATTCGGCCAGTACGTCCAGGAAGTGCTCGACGACGCCTCGCCGCTCGTCGAATTCCAGCCGGACTTCGTCGTCCTGGCCCTCTCGCTGCGCCTGCTCCAGCCGGACCGCATGGCCGCCTTGAGCTCGCTGTCCGCCGAAGAGCGCCGGGCCTTCCGGGAAGAAGTCGTCGCGCACCTGGAATCCTGGGCGGAGAGCGCCGTGAGGCGGCTGCCGGCGACCGTGCTGATCGGCAACTTCCCGGCGCCCGCCTGGCCGCTCGCCGGCGTGGCCGACGCGAAGGACGACTACGGCGAGGCCGAGCTCTACCTGGAGCTGAACCTGGAGCTGCTGCGGCGCTTCAAGGGCAACCCGCGCGTGCGGCTGTTCGACCTGGAGCGCCTCGCCTCGCGCTACGGCAAGGACCGCATCCTCGATCCCAAGATGTACTACCTGGCCAAGATGGAGTGGAGCCCGGGCTTCCTGCCGCTGGTGGCGGGCGAGCTGGTGCGCCACGTGAAGGCCGTGCGCGGGCTCGGCAGGAAGTGCCTGGTCCTCGACCTCGACGGCACGCTCTGGGGCGGCGTCTGCGGCGAGGAAGGTCCGGACGGCGTCAAGTGCGGCCCCGGGGACCCGGAGTCGGAGGCCTTCCTGGAATTCCAGCACCGGCTCAAGGCGCTCCGCGACCGCGGCATCCTGCTCGCGATCTGCAGCAAGAACAACCGGGCGGACGTGGCGGAGGTCTTCGAGAGCCGCCCGGAGATGCCGCTGCGGCTGACCGACTTCGCGGCCGAGGAGATCGGCTGGGAGCCCAAGCACGAGGGGCTGCGCAAGATCGCGGCGGCGCTCAACCTCGGCGCCGACAGCCTGGTCTTCCTGGACGACAACCCGGCCGAGGTGAGCCTGGTGCAGCAGATGATGCCCGAGGTCAAGGCCGTGCTCCTGCCGCCGGACCCGGCCGACTTCGCGGCCCTGCTGGAGCGCATGGACGACTTCGAGAAGCCCCGCATCCTGGAGGAGGATCGCCGCAAGACCGACCACTACCGGGAGAACCGGCAGCGCCAGGAGCTGCAGGCGGCCACGGGCGACCTTCTCCAATACCTCGCGAGCCTGCGCACCGAGCTGGAGATCCGGCTGGCGCGCCAGGAAGACCTGGAGCGGGTCCACCAGCTCTTCACGAAAACCAATCAATTCAACCTGACCACGGAGCGCTACTCGCAGGCCGAGGTCGAGCGCTTCGCCACCTCGCCGGCCTGCGAGCTGTGGGTGGCGCGGGCGCGGGACCGCTTCGGGGACCTGGGCACGATCGGCGTGGTGCTGCTCAAGAAAGTCGGGCGGATGGCGACGATCGACAGCTTCCTGATGAGCTGCCGCGCGATGGGCCGCGGGATCGAGACCGCGATCCTGAACCACATCAAGCACCGGCTGATGGAGGACAGGAGCGGCCTGGAGCTGCGCGGGCGCTACCTGCCGACGCCGAAGAACACTCCGGTGGAAACGTTCTACGAGCAGCAGGGCTTCCGGCTCCTCGAAAGCTCGCCGTCCGGAGAGAAGCTCTACGGGCTGAGGCGGGACGAGGTGCGGCTCGGGCGCTGCGACTGGATCCGGGTGGTGCACGATGAGCTGGTCGGAAGTCGATAGCCGGGTGAGAGACGTGATGGCCGCGGTGCTCGACGTCCCGGCCGGCGGGATCGGGAACGGCTTTCGAAAGGACGACGCGCCGGCCTGGGACTCGATGAACCACCTGAGGCTGGTCTCGGCGCTCGAAGAGGCCTTCGGGATCAAATTCACGATGAAAGAGGTGGGGGAGATGGAGAGCTTCGACGACGTCCGCCGCAAGGTCGCGGAGCACCTCCAGGCGGCATGAAGCCGGGGACCCTCCTCCGGCGCTTCCTGACGCCCGGCTTCGTAGTGACCCTCCGGGGTTATTTGAAGTACGGTTGCCTGATCAGCCCGAAGGCGGAGGTGGAGATCACCGCGCACCTGTCGATCGGCCGCGACACGGTGATCGGCTCCTTCACGAAGATCAAGGCCACGGACGGGCCGCTGACCATCGGCCGGCACGTGGAGATCGCGACCGGCTGCGTGATCACCTCGCACGCCTCGGGCGTCGCGATCGGGAACGACTGCCTGATCGGCCCGAACGTCTCGATCCTCGGCAACAACTATCGTTATGACCGCCTGGACATCCCGATCCGCCTCCAGGAGAAGGTCTCGCCGAAGGGCATCCGGATCGGCGACGACGTCTGGATCGGAGCCGGCTGCGTGCTGCTCGACGGAGCCGACGTCGGCCCGGGCTCGATCCTGACGCCGAATTCCGTGGTCTCGTCCCGGATCGCGGAGAACTCGATCGTGCAGGGTAATCCGGGCAAGGTGATCTTCACGCGGCGGTAGCCTCGAATTCATTGCAGTAACTTGCCATTTCGGGTAAGTTGTCGCCATGGTTTTCGGGGAGCTGCTGGAGATCGTCGGGGAAGAGCCGGTCTTCGAGACCGGGCTCCTGCTGGCCGGCGCGGTCGATCCCCAGGATGTCCGGCGCCAGCTTTCCCGGTGGACCGGCGCCGGGCGCCTCTACCAGCTCCGCCGCGGCCTCTATGCCCTGGCTCCGCCGTTCCGGAAGGGGAAGCCCCACCCCTTCCTGGTGGCGAACCGCCTGGTCCTCGGCTCCTATGTGAGCCTGCAATCGGCCCTGGCCTACTACGGGCTGATTCCGGAGGCCGTGCCGGTGACCACCAGCGTCACCCCCGATCGACCGGGTCGGTGGGACACGCCGCTCGGAACCTATGAGTTCCGTCATCTGCAGGCCGACCTCCTGACCGGCTACCGATGGCTGGAGATGACGGACGGGCAGTTCGCGTACGTGGCGAGCCCCGGGAAGGCCCTGCTCGACCTGATCCATCTGGAGCCGGAGGCGGACTCGTCCCGATACCTGGAAGGGCTGCGCCTTCAGCACCTGGAGATGCTCGACAGGGACGAGCTTCGGCACATGGCCGCGCTCGCGGGGAAGCCCAAGCTGAAACGGGCCGCAGAGCGGATCGTCGAGCTCGCGGAGCGGGAGTCCGAGGAGTACGAGACCCTGTGAAGGAGAGATTGAAGGAACTCGTCCGCGCCAGCCCGGATGCGACGGAAGCCCGCAACCGGATCCGCGAATATCTCCAGGCGGAGATCCTGGCCTCGCTCCAACGCTCGGGCGCGATGGTTCCGCTCGCCTTCCAGGGCGGGACGGCCTTGCGCTTCCTGTATTCGATCCGGCGGTTCTCCGAGGATCTCGACTTTGCCCTGGAGAGGCCCGAGGGCGGATACGACTTCCGGAAACTCGTGAAGGCCGCTCAAGCCGACCTGGCCCGGAAGGGGCACGCAGTCGAGGCGCGGGTCGGCGATCAGAGGACCGTCCACAACGCGTTTCTACGGTTCCCGGGCCTCCTGTCCGAGCTGGGCCTGTCGCCGCACGCCAACGAGATCTTCTCGATCAAGCTGGAGGTGGACACCCGTCCGCCTGCCGGAGCGGGCCTCCTGACGACGCTCGTCCGCAGACATCAGACCCTGCGTCTTCAACACCACGATCCGGCTTCCCTGCTGGCGGGAAAGCTCCACGCCATCCTGCAGCGCCCCTATCCGAAAGGGAGGGACATCTACGACCTGATCTGGTACCTGAGCGATCCGGGCTGGCCCTCGCCGAACCTCATCCTGCTCAACAACGCCCTGGCGCAGACCGGCTGGAACCGCGGGATTCTTGCCCCGGACGACTGGCGAAGCGCGGTGAGCGATCGTCTCAAGGACCTGGACTGGCCGAGGATCGTGGCCGACGTCCGGCCTTTTCTGGAATCTCCCGCCGATACTGCTCTTTTGAGTCGCGAAAGCCTCGACCTTCTGCTGAAGCGCTGAGCCTCGCGCACATCCAGGCACAAGGCAGGTCTCCCGTTCCGGGCCATGCGATAATCCGCCGATGGCTCTGGCTGGCTCCACGACGCAGACCCGCGAGCAGGTCTTCCCCGTGCTTCTTCGCGCCTGTGAAGAGGTCTACGGCGGGCGGCTGATCGCGGTGGTGATCTTCGGCTCGAGCGGCCGCGGAACGGCCAGGCCCGATTCCGACGTCGACCTTCTCCTCATCGCCAGCTCTCTGCCCCACGGACGCATGCACCGGGTCGAGGAGTTCGAGGAGGTCGAGAGGCGCCTTGGCGAGCTTCTACCGCCGGAGCTTGGATCCGTTCCTCCTCTTTCACCCGTCCTTAAGACGCCTGAGGAGGTCGGCCATGGTAGCCCCCTCTTCCTGGATATGACCGAAGATGCCCGGATTCTTTTCGATCGGGAGTGTTTCTTCTCCCGGGAGCTCGACAGGCTCCGGACGCGCCTTGCGGAGCTCGGCGCTCGACGGATCTGGCTCGGCAACGCCTGGTATTGGGACCTCAAGCCCGACTACCGTCCCGGCGAGGTCTTCGAGCTGTGACCAACCTCTCGCTGGCGCAGAGCTATCTTCTCAAGGCGAGATCACGCCTGAAGATTCTCCAGGTTCTGCTCGACGAAGAAGCGTTCTCCGATGTAGTCCGGGAGGCCCAGGAGATCGTAGAGCTTTCTCTCAAGGGCATGCTGCGGCAGGTGGGAGTCGAACCTCCCAAGTGGCATGACGTAGGCGGCTTTCTGTTGGAGTTCGATGACCGCTTCCCGGCCGTGACACGAGACCGGCTGGAGCAACTGGCCCAGATCTCCGCCCGTCTGCGCAAGGAGCGCGAGTTCTCGTTCTATGGCGATATCGACTTCATCCCGACTGAGCAATATTCGCGCGAGGACGCTCATCGGGCGATTGCCGAGGCTCAGATGACCGTTGAGGCGGCCGCCGGGATCATCCCTGCGCTCTCAGCCGAGTAGGGACTGGAGCAGATCAGCGTCTCGTGCGACGGATCGGACAGGGATCGTCGCGATCCCCGTTGCTTGCGTCGCGAACAGAGCTCGCTTCGCGACTTGTCCAGGATGATCCGTCGCGAAGATGGTCCATTCGGGGTCCATCTCCAGAGGGAAGCTCTCCCCCTCGATTGAAACGTCGCGATCTCGCGCTTTCCTGGCTTCGCCAGGGATATTGCGTCGCGAAGTTGTCTTGTAGCGTCGCGAAGTGGCGCTTTGTCGTCGCGAAGTCTGGATAGGTCGTCGCGATCTTGGCTTGATCCGTTGCGATCTGTTGACGCTTCGCGACGAATAGATTTGAGTTGTCGAGATTTATGGGTATCATGTCGACGAACGAGCAGGGATCGCGACGTTCCCTGTCGGATGGATCTGTATGGTGGCGTTTGGCGTCGCGAATCAGAGTGGATTCAAGACGGAATCGGATTCGACTGGAGTAAGATAGTCGCGAAGCGTCGCGAAGTAGGGTGGGTTCGCGACGGAGGAGGGATCCATTGAGCGCGAAGCTTTCGGTCGAAGAGATCCTGACGCACCTGGAGAGGCAGATGGCCTTCCACAAGCAGAAGGAAGAGCACCACGCCGCGCAGGAGGTGTTCCATCGCGAGCAGAAGGCGCTCCATGCGACGGAGCACGAGGCCATTGTCCGGCATTATGAGGCGTTCAAGGCCACGTCCGGCACGGCGGTCGAGATCGCGGTGCGCACCGGCATGTCCGGGAAGGCGTCGGTCCGGGACCTGCCGCCGGGCCAGCCGGTGGTGCGGAGCCGCCTCGTGGCCCTGCTGATCGAGGAGATCCCGGCCGGCCAGCTCTTCCAGGCCTCCACCCTGACGGCCGAGATGAACCGCCGCTTCCGGGAGGCCCTGCGCAAGCCCGCCGACACCCTCCTCGTCTCCGCCGCCCTCCGGCGCCTGGCCGCCAACGGCGTCATCCGCCTCGTCGAGAAGGGCAGCGCGCACCGGGAGGCGCGCTACACCAGGGCGTGACCCGCTATCCAGTTGCGTGGATGGGCAGCTTGGCCCGGCGGTTGATCTCCTCGTCGCTGGGGCTGAGCGCGAGGCTCTGCGGCAGCGGCACGAGGTCGCAGCCGAACCGGTCGCGCCGCAGGTGGGCGTAATCCGCGGCCTTGTCGAGGAGGACCCGGCCGGTGCCGCCGCTCATCGGGTGCTCGCCCTGCGCCACGGAGGCCCGCTGCAGCGACGCATACCCGATGACCGAGAGCAGCGCGGCGGAGGTGCGGAAGTCCCAGCGGCCGAAGGTCCAGCGCAGGATCTTTGCGGCCATGTCGCGGCCGGAGTAGAACCCGCGGTAGCAGCGCAGGAGCAGCTCTCTCCACTGGTCCGGCTCGAGCCGGGGGTGGTTCCAGGTCACGCAGGTGCCGTCGAACCGGTCGAGATTGCGCTCGAAGATCAGGCCCTGCTCCAGGAAATCCTGGTACTGGTCGGTGCCGGGGATCGGGGTCAGGATGTAGAACGACGCCACGTCCGGCGCCAGCTCGCGCAGTTGGCGCAGATGATCGAGCACCCCGTCCTCGGTGTCCTGGGGAAAGCCGAGGATGTTCGAGAAGTGGGTCGTGATGCGGTGCTTCCGGCAGAGCTCGACGATGCGGCCGTAGGTCTCGGGATGGTTCTGGAACTTGTGCGCGTCGCGCAGCACCTCGCGCCGGAACGACTCGACCCCGACGAACATCTGGAAGCAGCCGGCGCGCGCGAGGAGCTCGACGAGATCCTCCTGGCGCGCGATCTGGGTGTCGCACTGGACGAACAGCGGCAGCCGGATGCGCTCGTCGATCATGGCTTCGAGGAGCTGGCGTACCTCGGGATACTTGTTGAAGTTGTCGGCCGTGAACATGATGATGCGCACGCCCGCGGCCTTGGCGGCCTTGAGGCTCGCGATCGTGGTGGCGACCGGCTGGCTCCGCACCTGCCGGCCGGCGATCTTGATGACCGAGCAGAAGTTGCAGGTGTAGGGGCAGCCGCGAGCCGGATAGACGCCGAGCATCCGCACGGAGTACCGCCTTAGGTCACGCGCTGACGGAGGCTTGAGCGGCGGCGGATCGAGATGCGCCTGCCATCGGGCGTCCTGGCCGTAGACCGGCCGGAGCTCGCCCGCGAGCGCATCGCGCAGGATGGCTGGCCAGACGCTCTCGGCCTCGGACAGCGAGAAGCTCACGCCGCGTCCGTGAAGCTCCGAGGTGTCGCAGGTCATCGGGTGGGGCCCGCCGATCACGGCGTTCTCGACGCCGCGGGAGCGCGCGAAGGCAGCCAGGTCGAGAGCGCGCTGGAACTGGTGGCTCTGGACCCCGGCGAGCGCGAGGAGCGTGCGGCGGTGCGGATCGCGGGCGAGGAGGTCCAGATAGTCGAGGTCGGCGTGGACGTACTCGTCCACCGTGACCACCTCGCACCGCGCGCCGTCCACCGTTTCCGGCGTGAGGCTCGCCAGGTAGGACACCGTGGAGTTCGGCATGAAGCCGCGCCGGAAGCGCTGGACGTGGCCGTCGGCGTCGTACTTGCCCGGCTTGAGGACGACGACGCGCAGGGAGGAGGATCCCGAGACGGTGAGGCCAGCTCCGGAAGCGTTCATCCAGCGCCTCCTTTCTTTTTGCGACTGCTACATCTTACATCACCTCGAGGTCCGCGGTCCCCTGGCGGGCTACGGCGCCGGCTCCAGGCTGATCGTGTAGGAGCCCGACGCGTTGCGGGGACCTTCGACGCGGACGAAGTACCTTCCTGCGGAGAGGGCCTCCGAGATCGCGAATCCTCCGGCGCCCGGATCGTCCGCGGCGAGGAGCGTTCCCGCCGCGTCGAAGAGCTTTCCGGACAGCGTGACGCCGCCGGAGCCCTGGATGTCCACGGATCCTCCTGAGGCCAGGGAGAACGCGAAGACGTCCCGGTCGCCGGGGGTCAGCGCGCCCGGCAGGCTTGCGCCGGAGGCGAGCTCCGTGGCGCAGGCGAAGCTGTCGCCATGGTCGTCGGCGTGCGGACTGAGATGGCAGAGGTCGGTCATCCGAAGATGGACGGTCAAGGAACCGGAGCCTTCCGACGGAGCCAGGCGCAGGCAATAGACCGCCGACGGGACCACCGGAGTGTGGATCGCGGCTCCGGGCTCGGCAGGAGCGCTGTTCACCATCTGAAGTCCCGAGTTGCCCGCGGTCTGGAGCGAGACCTCGGCTTCCATGCCCTCGACGTCGAGGGTGAGCAGTCCGGCCCGCTGGGCGCGGATCTTGAGGATGTCGCTGTCCCATTCGGGGACCGTGCCCGAGGCCGTCACCGAGGAGGAGGGCGACAGCTCGAGCACATCATCGGGCGACTGAAGAGCTGTCTCACAGGGATCCTGCGCGTAGATCGAAGAGGAGGTGAGCAGTCCTGCAACCAGAGCGATGGACAGGCGCTTCGTGGGCATGGGACCTCCCTTGCGGACCTTCCAGGGACCGCGGTCAGTTGGTTTGGGGTTGCTTTCGGACCTGAGAAGACACGCCAGGTGCGAAAGTGTTTAGACCGCGGCGTCTCCTGGAGGTGGATCGCGGAAAGGATGGTCCTTTTGGACCGCGGCTCTCGCGTTCTCTCGTAGGGGCAGTGCCTGCTCCCTGTTGAGAGAGGTGACAAATGCGCGTCGTGAAGGATCAGAGCGAAGGGCCGGAGGAGATGTCCTGGGCGTTCAAGGGATCTTCAGAGATGGTCAGGAATCTCCTCAAGGAGGCGTTCCAGGCGGCCAAGGGCGGAGACAAGCCCATCCTGATCACCGGGCCGGTGGGATCGGGCAAGAGCCATCTCGCCCGCTACATCCACCATCACTCGCCGCGGTCCCAGGGTCCTCTGGTGTTCGTGGATTGCGGCGGCCTGCCGGACCTGGACAACACCCTTTTCGGCCATCGGGCCGGATCGTTTACCGGAGCCGTCCGCGACCTCGGAGGGCGTCTGAAGGCGGCGGACACCGGCGTCCTCGTGCTCGACGACTTCGATCGCCTCAATCTTCATCACCAGGGCCAGTTGCACCGGGTCCTGGTGGATGGCGGGTACTATCAGGTCGGCGCGGACCGCGAGTCCCGGGTCAGCGTGCGATTCATCGCCACCACGAACCGGGATCCGAAAAGGGAGATCGAAGCGGGACGCCTCAAGGAGGACTTCGTCTCCCGCCTGAGCTATTTCGAGCTGCACGTCCCGTCCCTCCACCATCGCCCCGGCGACCTTCCCGAGCTTTGCGAGGAGCTGCTGCAACGCAACCTCGAAGATCTCCGCGCCAAGGGATTCCGGAGCGATGCGCCGCTCGTCTTCGACGAGGACTGCTGGCCCGCTCTTCAGGCGCGGACCTTCGACGACAACGTGCGCGGCCTCGACAAGCTGATCGTGCGTCTGATCGCGCATGTCGACGAGCGGCCGGTGATCACGCCGGAGGACATCGAGGCGGTCTCGCCGGCCGTCCGCCAATCCCAGGGATACTGGTTCGATCAACCGGCGCCGCTGCGCCTGGTGAGGGAGGAAGCGGAGAAGCGCTACATCCTGGATGTCTGCCGCCTGACGGACTGGAACCTCCGCCGGGCGTCCCGGATCCTGGGGATCAGCCCGAAGTCTCTCTATCAGAAGCTGCGGCAGTACGGGATCGCCCGCCCGGTCTGAAGCGTTACCCGGAGGAAACACCCGGCGCGCGGAGGTAACGCGCGCCGGCCCGCCCGGCGCTCTTCCCGTTTCATCCAAGTGCAGGAAAAACAAAGGTTTGGCGCTCCCGGCGCGGCCCGGCGAGGGCGGGCACGGCACTTGCGAAAGGGGATGAGTCCTCAAGGGAGCACAGGCATGAAACGGCGATGGCTCGGAATCCTGATCATTTGCGCGCTGACGTTCCCGTCGCTGGCCCAGGGCCAGTGCCGGAAACGCATCCTGGTCTATCTGGACGTTTCGGGAAGCATGGAGCCTCTGGGCCGCGGAACCGGCTCTCCATTTCAACAGACGGTGACCTCGCTCGAAGCGCTCTTCCGGCAGGAAGGATTCATCGAGAAAAGCGATGTTGTCCGCGCCGTCCGCTTCGGCAAATCGGTCGAGCAGGTCGATACGGCCGAGGGCCCGGAGCAGGTGGGGGCCTTGATCCAGAAGCTCCGGAACAACGGCATCTCGCGGAGTGAGACGGATTTCCGCGCCGCGTTCACGGACCTTGCCCAGGAGCTCCCGAAGGGGGTTTTCGACCGGCAGGTGGTCCTCTTCGCGAGCGATCTCGCGCACGAGCCCAGGAACAGGATGCCTGCCTCCGAGGCGATTCCCGATTGGCGGGACGCCCTGTCGGAGGCCAAGGCCGGTCTTGCCGGGAGGTTCGACTCCGGGAACGCCGTCGTGGTCCTTTTCGTGCCCGGCGCGAAGGGGACGGAGCCGCAGAAGACCGCGCGGGAGGTCCTGGCCGACTTTCGCGCCAGCTTCCCGGTGGTGGGCCAGGTCGGCAGCGCCGCCGGCGAGGAATCCTCGGTCGAAAATCTGACGACCGCGCTGCGCCGGGGGCTCCTGACCGCTCCCGCTCTCCAGGTGAGCCGCGACTCCACGGACCCCGAGAAGCTCGTCGTCACGATCACGAATGACAACTGCGTTCCGCTCCATGTGAAACGGATCACGGTGAAGCCCGAGGGTGGAGAGCCCGCCTACTTCGACGATTTCACCGAGAGCGAGAAGGAGGTCGGCTCCAGGACGACCTCTCAACGCACGCGCGAAATCCGCCGCAAGGTTCCGCCGGGAGGAGAATGGGACAACGCCGGTCTCGACGCCCATGTCGAGACCGAGGAAGGCGTCGAGGGACAGAGCGGGGGAACGAGCGGCAGTTGGCTGCGGTACAAGGTGGCCTCGGCCGTCTTCGAGAAGCGTCCCCTGCTGCCCGACATCCTGCGGCTCGATCTCGATCTGATGGGGTTCACCGACCCGGCGACGCCGATCACCTACAGCATCACGTTCGGCGACAATACGGGGCCCGTCGCCCAGGCGAGGTTTCAGGGGCCGGCGCTGAGCAGCACGTCAACGCGCCATTTCCGTGCGGTCCTGCCCATGAAAATTGCCGGGGTGGCGGCCAGCGGAGTTCGAACCTCCATCGAGGGATCCGAGCTCCTGGAGGAGAGGGGGGACCAGGTCAACCTGCTCGAGGACAAGCAGTCGACCAACCACCTGCGCGTTCTCGGAATCGTCGCTCTCGCCGCGTCCGTGGCTGTTCTGCTCTTCTACCTGTGGGTGCGGTCCGTGCGTTCCCGCTATCCGATCTTCGAGCTTTCCCGGTGGGACAATGGAAAGTGGACAATGGCGGCCATCGCCGCATTTCTGCTGCTCGTCTTCTTCTGCGCCAGGATCACGATCCTGAACTACTCGTCTCCCGAGGCGGCGGAGCGCTGGCTGGGTGTCATGGCCTGTGTCTTCGTGTTCGGCCTGACCGCGTTCCTGCTTCTCGAGTTTTCCCGGACACAGTTCGCTCAATCGGTGATCGCGGAAAAGACCATGTCGCTCTCGGACTATCTCCGCCGCGGCCGTCTCGATACCTGGCTTCCCTGGATCACGGGCGTGGTTCTGGCGGCTTTCGTCTTCGCTCTCCTCTGGGTATGGGCACCTGCCGGGTCAGGCGAGAGCCGGCGCGGAGACAGCGAAGCTCACGAACGGCTGCACGTGACGTCGGACTAAAGGTGGACTGGATATGTCGATTTCTACGCTCGTCATCGGTCTCGGCGGCACGGGAGTCCTGACGCTCCGTGCCCTCAAGCGCCTGCACAACCAGTTGCCGGAAAAGGAACGAGTGCCCGCGGCATTCCTGGCGTTCGACTTCGACCGGTCGGCCCACATGGCGGGGGACCACAACAAGAATCTTGATTCGCTCAATGACGACGAGTTCTTCTACCTGAACCCGCAGAGGATTCAGGAGCGCCTCCGCAACATCGACCGGGGAGAGGATGGGGATCTGGCCTGGAAAAACCTGCTCAAGTGGTTCCCCGACCGCGCGAAAGTGCCGATCCCCACCAGCGAGGTCGAGGCGAACGGGGCCAGCCAGTTGCGCGTTCTCGGCCGCCTGGGGTTCTTCGACAACGACGAGGTCATCGAGCGGATGATCCGTCTCAAGTTGAACCAGCTCGGCTCGGAGATCGATCCGTCCCGCCTCTCGGAGGACAAGCGCGTCATCCTGGTCTCCTCGATCGCGGGCGGGACCGGAGCCGGCATGATGATCGACTTCGCCTACGTCGCCCGCCGGCAACTCCTGCGCCCCAGGGTCTACGCCTATCTCCTCCTGCCGGAGGTGTTCCAGGACGTGGACAGCGGCGGGCGCATCTACCAGAACGCCTATGCCTGCATCAAGGAGCTCGCCTACCTGAAGGACCAGCAGATCCCGTTCGAGGCGGAGTACGAGCGCATTCCGTCCCTCCAGATCCCCGTTCTGGGAGAGGAGCCTCTGGCGCGCGTTTTTCTCTGCACGGGCGAGGGTTTCGGCGGCGCGGATTCGATCAAGACGGCGACCTTCCAGATCGCGGAATCGATCCTCGGCCAGCTTCAGCGGAACATCCAGGAAAAGACGCTCGCGATCGCCAGCAACACCCTCTCCGCCGACTCTCACGAGGAGCAGAAGAAGAGGCGCACCCACTGCTTCAGCACGGTGACCAGCGCGGTGATCCCGCTCCGCAAGGTCGATCTGCAGGAGGCGATCTTCGACCGGGTGGTGGCCAGCCTTCGGGAAGAAAAGGAGTTGGAGGAGCTCTACCGTGACGATCTGGTCGAACTGCTGGGAAGGATCGTCCGGGAGATGTCTTCGAAGCGGCCGAGGCGCAAACCCGAGCCGGAGGAACCCAAGCAGGCCGAGACGGAAGGCGAGGAGCTCCCTCCCGAGGTCCGGCAGATTCAAGAGCTCTGGCAGGAGCTTGGAGAAGAGGCGGCGAAGCAGGCGACCGATCGAATTGTGGCGGAGATCCAATCAACACTCCTTCTCCAGGAGGCGGAAGGCTTCGCCACGGCGTCCCGCGAGGAGCTCGAGGAGCGCCAGCGCAGGCTGAAAGAGCTTCGGAACCTCCTCTTTGTCAAGCTGCTCGAAGACGAGCCGAATGTCAAGCAGGTTCCGTTTCTTCAGGAAAGCCCGGCCTATCAGAGCTATGTGGCGGCTTTGGAGAAGATCCTCAACCTCGAGCTCCTGAAGCCAGAGACCCAGTTATCGACGTCCAGTGCCGTCAAGCGCAAGGCTCTCTACGTGCTCTTGAAACCGGCTCCGGAGTCGCGCTTCCTCAGGCTGGCGACCCCTGGCCTGGATGAGTTCAGGAAGTTCCAGCAGGCGTTCGAGGCGATCGATCAGAAGCTGGGGACCTCCCGCGCGTACTGGTTCCAAGGGCGGAAGCCCGAGACGGACCTGGTGGAGAGTCTGCGGCTCCAGAGCCAGTTGCTCGCCCAGGCCGTGTCTGCGCCCGCGTTCAAGGAAAACCTGACGAGAATTCTCATGCTGCGGGCGAGAAGGGAGATTGAACAGGATCTGGCGGAAAGCAAAGCCCAGGTCGGCGAGGTCTTCAAGCAGGCGAACGCTTACTGGACCGAGATGAAGTATCAGCCGCTCGATACGGAGAGATCGCTGGAGGATCTGGGGAGCCTCAACGAAAAGGTCGTCGAATGGCTGAGGAGGAACCTGCCGGCCCTGCTCGAGGAGTCGCTGGAGCTCTCGAAGGAGGAGCAGTCGGCCGAGGAGCGCCGCAACTCGCTCTACGCCCTGACGGAGAAGCGCCTTGCCAAGGAGCCCGATCTGCGGGGGGAGCATTACATCCTCGAGAAGAACCCCGAGAACGCGGAGAACGAGATCCGGGAGAAGCTCGTGCGCAGCCGCCAGAGGGTGTTCGAGAAGCGGACTCCCAACCCTCAGCGCAAGGGCATTGCCCTCATCATGATCCCGGAAGGCCTCATCTGGCCTTCGGGAAACGCGGCGACCCTGCGGCGCTTCCTGGAGTCCTCGTCGTCGCAGATCCTCGCCGTGCGCTCGCAGGTCGAGGACTATCCGGGCTCGCGGATCTGGATCTACTACGAGGATCTGTTCAATCCGCCCGAGCACATCCGCAACATCGACGAGTACTACCGCACCTACGCCACGCAGGAGTTCAAGGAGTTGTTCCACATCGACCGGAGGTTCCTCGAGAACCCGACGTTCAAGGAGGTCCACAGCAAGCACACCTCCGTGGTGGTCACCTGCGGCAACCCCGACTGCCGGGAAAACATCTCGTCGCTTGCGCGCACCGAGCACATCTGCCCGGGATGCGGACGCATGATCAGGACCCGCTGCGGCAACGAGGGATGCACCGCGAACGACATCAACCTGCACAAGGAATACAAGTCCAAGACCTGTCCGGTCTGCGACGGTTTCAACCATGCCGCCTGGTGGCTCTGCACCCGGCACGGGAAGGTCCCCGTGGAGGTGCCGATCGACAAGGACCGCTGCCCGCTGTGCATCGAGTCGCACCAGGACGATCCCATCCGCTTCCCCGAGGAGTGCATCAGCGTCCGGCCGGACCTCATCGACAGCCGCACGTGCCCGCATTGTGAGGACGAGGCGAAGAAGAATGCGAAGCACGAGATCTTCCACATCCGGAAGGATCTGCTCCCGTTCTATCGCAATGGCGTCAACGGCCACGACCGCGACGAGTTCCTCCTTCGGGTCGCGCCCAAGTATCACCTGCCGGACAAGTGCCGGTGTCCCAGCTGCCGGACGATCCTCATCCCGGTCCATCACCTGGAACGGCGCAAGTCCGGTCGCCGCAGCGAGCTCATCTGTGAAGGGAGGCCTGCGAAATGAACTTCCTGTTCCGGCGAGAACCTCGCCATGTGTTCATGACCACACAGGATCCGTCCTACATCTACACCGTTCTGTGCGGCCGGTGCGACTACCCGATCGAGGCGGACGACGAGGTCTGCCCGCGATGCCAGTCGCGCCTCGAGGACTGTCCGGTCTGCCGGGAGATCAAGCACACCCGGGCTCCCTGGACGGAGCCCTGCCCGACGACCGGCCGCAAGACCTGCCCGGTCTGCGACACGCGGCGGTATGCGTTCGGCATCCAGCCGCTCAGCGAGGTCGAAGGCATGTTCTGCACCAACCTCTACGGCTGTCCGGCGGGCGGGCTTCTCCTCAAGACCGACGAGTTCGCCGTTCTCCGCGAGGATGCATCGACCTGCCCGGTCTGCCGGCATCCGGAGCTGAAGCCGCTCAATCTCCGGACCTTCGTCTATCTGATCTCGCAGTGTGTGTTCTGCAACGCGGTCTTCGGATCGCCGCCGTCCTGGCGCCCGGGCTGGGCGAACCAGTGGGATGTGACCGTGGACCAGGTGAAGAGCACGCCGCCCCGGGACTACTCTCCCTGCCCGCTCTGCGGCCGGGAGGACACCCTGGACCGCGACGCCCGGGAGGTCGAGATGCTGATCGACAAACCAGGCGAGCTGACCGGAGTGAAGGAAGGCCTGCTGACCGATCTGTACGCGCGCGTCGCGGAGCTCGGGAAGATCCTCATCCTGGAAAACGACGACCGTTCCGCGGCCCGGAAGATGTTCAAGACGTGGTTCAACGAGCTCAATCTGCTGTCTCACGATTCCACGATCACCGTCGAGCGGGCCGGCGACCATCTGCTCCAGGGCACGCGCAGGCCCGAGGTCCACAAGATCCTCCGACTGCGGCTGGACTCCCTGTTGAAGTCGTGGAAGGAGCAGGTGCCCGGACAGGGCCTCAACTATCGGGTTTCCGGCCGCAACGGCAAGCGCTGAGAGGAAGAAGAGAGGCACCATGCGATCGCGTTCCGTCCGGCTGGCTTGCCGGCTCATCGTGGTAGGAGTGGCATTGGCGCTCGCCAGCCGGCTCGCGCCGCTCCAGGCCCAGGCGGTCCCGGGGGCGGGCGGCGCCTGCACGACGGAAGTGACCGTCTACGTCGAGAAGACCGAGTCCCTCAACGCCCGGGAGACCGCGAGAACGGTTCTCAACCTGCTCAACCAGGTGCCGAACCTGGTGAATGTGACGGTTGTCGGGTTTGCCGGCGAGATCCCGGTCTCCACATTCGCGGCGGCGAATCAATTCCCCATGGACGTGGAGAGCCTCCTCGATCAGACCATTCTCCAGGAACCTTCGAGCGCGTTCACGCTGGCGCCGGACTACCTGGCTCTGTTCGGCCACATCCAGGAGACGGTCCGGCAGCGGCCGACGATCGCCGACCTGCGGGTGTTCATCGTCATCAGCGATTTTTCCATGCGCAGGAGCGAAGACCGCCACGAGCACGGCCTGCCCGCCCGGGTCGTCCAGCAGTTGGGAACGCTACGACGCGCCCTGGTCGCGAGCGGCAATCAGCGCCTGCTGGCCGTCCGCACTCGGCCGCGCCAGGAACCGTCTCCCTCGCTGCAGAACGACCTGCTCGGAGAGGTTGCCAGGAATTTCACGCTGGTCGAGGACGAGGCGCAGATCCCCGGCGTCCTGAGCGAGGTGTTCGGCGGAGAGACTCCGCTGCAGCTCGCGCTGGAGTTCAATCCGACCACCTCGATCTACAGCCTCACCCTGGCGAATCCGAGTTGTACGCCGCGAGAGAACATCGAATATCACACCATCGCCGCGGGGACCAACGCGCGGCTGTCGATCCCTTGGTGTCCGACGACCCTGCGGCCCGGAGAGACGGGGACCTGTACGTTCGCGCCGGCCCAGATCGTCCTGCCGCCCCTGCCGGATACGTGCCTCAACGTCTGGCTGCGGGCTGAATCGGCGAGGTCCGCCGGCGCCGCGCTCCCCGGGGTCGCCGGCGCGGCCGCCACGGCTGCGGCCACCGCCGTGCAGGGCCGGCTGGTGGGGACCGCGAACGATCCGATCCTCGTCGGCAACTGCGTCTTCCTGAGCAAGGCTGAGCTCGACTCCACGAAGAGCCTGGCGACCGAGGAGAATCCGGACGTCGCGGACTGCGCCCGCGCCGCGGTGGGAAGGCCGGACCAGTTCCTCGCCTGTCTGCGGGTGCGGGGCCGGGTGGAGGGCAGCCAGGTCCGGCTCCGGATCTTCCATGGCGAAGACCCGGCCGATCCGGTGATGGTCGACGAGGCCATCCCTGCCGCCGCGTTCAATGGAAATGCTTTCCATGGCGGCGAACGCTTCATTCCGAGAGCGTTTTCCCTCTCCCGGTGGGACGCGGACTGGCTCTGCTCCGCGTCCGCCGATCGGACGCAGAGAAAGCTGAGGATCGAGATTGCCGGTCCCACCGGCGTCCTGGCCTCGGGGCGTCTGGGCCGGGTGCCTCCCCGGGACAAAGACCCCCTGGACCTCTGGCGCAGGCTCGCGATACCGCTGGTGTTGTTGCTCCTCCTGTCGGGTTTCGTGGCCAATTACATGAGGACCGCCTCGCTCAGCATGCTGGGCGCCGTCCTGTTGGTCCTCGGGCTCGGCCTGTTCGCCCTGATCATGGTCATCCTCATTGGTTCCGGAGTGGGAGACTGGCTGTCCTCGCTGCTCGGGATCCGATCGATCCTCATCGTCACGGGCCTGCTCGTCCTTCTGGCCCTGTGCTTCTGGATTTTGTATGCGAAAGGGTTCTTCGACCGCCAGCTCACGGCCGCGGGCAAGACCTCGCTCGTTTCGCGGGTGCCGTTGTGGACGCGCCGCCGCAAGCGTTTCCGCCGGACGGTGCTCGTCGTGAGCGGCGCGGTCCTTGGGATTGCAATTGCCATCGCGTTGCTCTGGTTCGATCCGCGGGAGATCGACGACTGCGGCTACACGCTGATCGATCTGCCCACCAACACGGCCGTGCCACCCGTCAACCTGCCTCCGGCACAGATTGCCCAATGAACACCAACTCTTCTCTCATCCTCGGCCTGGGCGGCGTGGGTATTCTCGCCGCCCGTGGGCTCCGCGACCGGATGGCAGGCACGCCGCAGGCCCGGACGGCGCGCTTCCTCTACATCGATGCCCCAGGCCCTGGCGGGTTGCCGTCGGGCCTGGCCGACTCGGAGCTTCCCCTCGTCGAGTCGGTGCCGCTCTCGATGGAGGCTGTCCGCGACATCCTGGACAGCACGCGCGAGTGGACCGAGTACCTCCCCTGGCTCCCCTCGTTCGATCGCGGGGTGCTTCTCGACGAGCTGCGGCCCTACGGCATGGCCGGCTATCGTTGCCTGGGACGCCTTGCGCTCCTGCGGTCGGCGGAGATCATCGATCGGGCTTTGCGCCGGAACGTGCACGGCCTGCGCGAGGCGGCGCCCGTGGGGTTCACGGACTGCATTCTCATCGCCGGAGCCGGAGGCGGGCTCGGATCGTCCATCCTGGCGGACGTGACGTTCCTCCTCCAGCGGCTCGCGCCGACGGTGAGCCGCACCGCCTGCCTCGTCCTTCCTCCTGCCGCCGAGCCGGCGCGGAGTCGCTTCCAGGCCAACGCCTTCGCATCCCTCTGCGAAGCCTTCGCCATCAAGACCCGGAAAGCGCTCTGGGAGAACAGATTCGAGACCCTGCCGGCGCTCCGCGTCGAACCTCGGACCGGAGATCCCTGGCAGCGCTTCTATCTGTTCCAGGCCGGGCTCGACGAGCTACCTCCCTACGAGGCGACGACGCTCCGGGTGGCGGACGCTCTCGCGCAACAGGTCCAGCCGGAGATCGCCGAACGGCGCCACATCGCTTCCCAGGACCTGCCGGTTCTCGATCTCTCGCTCTACTCCGCGGTCCCGCGCTCCGACACCGGTTTCAGCGCCTGCCATGGCGCGGCGCTCGATCCGGACACGTTGATCGAGGCGCCGATCCAGGCCGGCGCCGGGCCGGGGGTTTCCGTCGACCGCTTCCTGCTCGACGAGGCCGTGAAGATGTTCGTCGCCGCGGCCGAGCAGGATCTCCTCGACCTTCGGGACGTCCTCTATCAGAAGCGCAAGAACGAGCTGCGCGACCTGCACGGAGACCTGTCGGTCCGGGAGAAGGCGTTGTTGAAGTCGATCCTGGAGCCGGAGGAGACGGATGCCTCACGTCCGCTGGAGCTCGACCCGGACGCGGTCCTGCGGCTGCCGGGAGCGGAGAAGGCCCTGCGCTGGCTCTGGGCCGAGATCCAGAAGCCGGCTCCCGCCGTGCCTCCGTCGTCCTCACCGGATGCGCCGGCGAACCTGCTCCCCGCGCGTCAACACATCTCGGATCTGAAAGACCTGCGCGAGGACGCAGCGGTCATCTGGAAGACCTCCTCCGCTTCGCCGCCGCCGGCCGAAGGCAAGCGTTCCAAGAGGCGCCTCCTGCTTCCCCGCCTGCAGAGGAACATGCTGTGGAATCTCGCGCAGCGGTTCTCTTCGGCCCAGTCTCTGCTCCGCACCCCCGAGCTTCATTCCGCGCTCTGCGAGGCCTTCGAGGAGATCCTCCGCAGGTGGAAGAGGCAGGAGGACGGCGACAGCCAGCGTTCCTATCCCACCCTCGAAGAGTGGCTCGAGCAGCTCCAGGGAGATCTCCAGGCGGTGGCGCGCACCTTCCAGGCGAGCACGCCGCAGTCGGAGCGGCGCCACTTCGCCTGGCTCCTTCTGCCGTCCGAGCTTCCCGAGGGCCTGAGCCGCAGGACGCTCCGGGAGCGGATCGAGGGAGTTGTCAGGGAGAGCCTGCAGTGCGACTGCCAGACCTTCGAAAGCAAGGACGGCATGGTCCGGCTCTACTACGAAGATCTTTTCCGGAGCCCGAAGGAAATCAGGAATCTCCAGGTTTACCGGAAGGCGTACAAGGAGGAGCCGAGGAAGGAGATCCTGCACGCCGATTACCGCTTCTTCGAGAAGGGCGTCTGCCCGCAACTCTACGGAGAAGACCTCGAGGGTCCGGTGTCCTGTGGGAATCCCGGCTGCGAGACCGACATTCGCAACCATCCGCGGGAAGCCACGATCTGTCCGGGCTGCGGAAAGGTGATCCGTTCGCGCTGCGGCGATCCCAAGTGCAAGATCATCAACCTGCACGAACGTCCGGAGGCGAACAACAGGACCTGCCCCGGCTGCGGCGGCGTCAACCGTGCCGCCTGGTGGGTCTGCTGCCAGCACGGGAAGGTCGATCACTACGTCCCCATCGACAAGGACAGTTGTCCGGAGTGCATCCGCAGGCATCACGAGGACCCTGTCGCGTTCTCTCTAAGCCAGGTCGGCCGCCGTCCGGACATTCGCGGGAACAAGGTCTGCCCTCATTGCGAGGAGCTGAAGAAGAAGGACCCGAGCCACCAGGTGTTCCGGATTCCCGCGGACCTGGAGCCTTTCGTGGACCACGGCGTGAACGGACACGACCGCCAGCGCTTCCTGGAACTGGCGGAGAAACACAACCTCATGGACGATTACAAGTGCCCGAACTGTGCGACGCTGCTGATTCCGGTGGATCATCGCGATGCGTCCACGAGCTCCTGTTGAAGAGAACCCATGCCTGCCGTCCTGCTCATCGCCGCGCTGCTTCTTCTCCTCGGAGCGCCTTCCCAGGCGACGACGACTCCGGCGGGCGACATCGAGTGCCGGATGACCCTCTACCTCTTCGTGGATGTATCTGCCTCGCTGTCCGGAGCGGAACAGGACAGGCTTGGTGAGGGCTTGGCACAGGTTCTATCCGGCTCTCTGTTTCAGGAGAGAAGGACTGTATACCTGGTTCCCTTCGCGGAAAAAATGCCGCAATTTCCACGAAGCTTCGAGAATCCGACGACCTCGGAAATCAAGGCTGAGTTGAGAAGACAGTTCGAGTACAAGACCGGGGTCGGCGATCCCAATCGAACAGACCTGCGCCAGGTTTTTGACTTCATCAAGGCCAAGATCGAGGTGCACAATCAATATGAGGTTTTCATCGTCGCCAGTGACTTCGAGCATGACCTGACCAATGATCGTAGCTCTGCCGCCCTGAGAGAGCACAAGGAGAACTGGATCGATTATTGGGCCGAAAAGGGGAAATTTCTCAAGGATAAATTCTCGTCATCCCCGAGCCGGGGCGCTCTCCTTCTCCTCGAGATGGCAACGAGCTCACGAACCACCGTGTCGGAAACGGTTCTCGGCGATCTGCGCCCCTTGGCTCCTGAAGGTGGGCAGGTGAAACCATTCCAACCCTCGCCAGGCCAGCGGTTCGACGCCTCCTCATTTCTTGCTTACGTCAAGCCGGTTCGTCTTTCCGTGAAGAGATCAGGATCATTGCAGAGCGGAAGCATGCGCGTAGATGTAAATGCATTCAATCTGACTTGCTTGAATCTCCAGAATCTCTATTACAGCCTGGCGATTGATGCAGGAAGGAAGCACGTGGTGGAAGTCAAAGCGCCGATGCAGGCTCTGCCGGGAAACCATTGGTCTGCCTCCAGGGTCATTCCGGAGTCGACCTTGCAGGCGGTTCAGCAAGAACGTCTTCACGTCGAGGACCTGGGGATCGTCGTGGACGCTTTCCCTTCGCCTGCGTCGGCGGAGGAGGATTTTGTCGGCTACAGCGAGAGACAGTTGCAGGACTATATCTTCCTTGAGCACCTGAAGGGGGAGCCGGGGCTCTTGAGCCAGGAGCTGCATCTCGAATTGACCTTCAGAGGAGAGCTGGAAGGAAGAAAGCGCGTGACATTGGAGTTCCATCATGGAGACCGGCTCATCGGCAAGAAGAACGTCTATGTCGAGCCCTATGATCTGAACAAAGGAGGGCCGATCCGGCCTGTTGATGTCAAGATCGAGGATCTTCCCGCAGTCTGCGCAAGCGACGAGAAACCGATATTGAAGCTGTGGGGAGATTCGGAGTTCCTTGTCCAGTACAATGAAAGTCTTCCCCTTGACAATCGCAACCTCCACAACCACCCGACGAGGGAACTGGTCGAGGGGGTCTTTGAACAGGCCTCTCTTCCGGCTCTGATCACGCTTCTGTTCACCCTCCTCCTCCTTTTCAGGAAGGTATCTTTCGACCTGGGGCGGGTGGAGGAGCTCGTCGCAGTCATCGCGGTCGGAGCCACCACGACGGTCGTCATCCTTCATGCCCTCACCTCGGCCGAGTATTTCATCGACAAATTGCTGATGGATCAAGCTGCACGCTGGATCGGTGCCTTGGCATTGCTTTTTTCGGCGGTATTGCTGGCCCGGCTTCTCCAGACCGGGGCGCTTCCTCTCCCTGTTTCCGATGAGGAGATGGCCTCGAGTTTGGCGATTGAAGAGGCGCACGCGCGGAGACGGCTGTCGCCGGACCGCACCCGGGCAGGCCGTCTTTGGCATCGCTTCCGGTGCCCGGCATGGCGGATCTGTCTCATTCTTTTCATCTGCGTAGCGGGCCTCGCCGGCTCCTGGTTTGTTCTGAGTGACACAAAGGAGAAGGTCGACTGCTGGCTGGTGTTCTCGGACGATCTCACCGCGCACAGGTCTCGATGAAGGAGCGGCTTCCGGATGGATTGCTTGTTCGTGGGTGCAGAGCCCCTGTTCAACAAGCTGGCGCGCGCCGGGCTGCTGGACCCGGTCGCCTATGTGGAAAGCCAAGCCGCTCTCGAAGGGATGGCGACTTCGCCTTTCCTGAATACGGCGTCGGCCATCATCGTGGACACGTCTTACGATCTGTCCGGATTGGCCGTAGAGACTTTTCTGAGGCTCGGAAACCGGGGTTCCGTGTATCTGCTGGGAAACGGATTGGGCTCCTGTCTGAACGTCTGTTTTGATATCGATGGCGGCCTGCGCTCCCATGTCTTCCGGATTGCCGGTACGGGGAGCAGGGGCGAATCCTGCCTCGAGACGGTCCTGACCGTCCACAAGACTCCGGAATTCCGCGCAGCGGGCTTCCTGGATGCGGGTTTCGGCCTGAGGATGGTCGAGGTGGGAGCGATCGAGCTGCCGGATCAGGATATCTCCTCCCTGGGAGAGAGCTGTGAGGATCTGGCGCTCCCGGCACTCGAGGCTGCCGAGCTCCTCATCGGCGATCTGAGGGAAGCGGTTCAAGGAGTGGCTGCCCAGGCTGAAACCTACGGCCGTCGAGACCTGTGGGTTCTCTGGGAAGACGAGTTGAAGCCGGCCAAGGATACGGTGGCCGCGGTCCTCTCCGAAAAAAAGGAAGCGGTGGAAAGCCTTCGTGCCCTGCGACGTTTTGCACAGGCCGAAGCGCTCCTGCTTGGATTTCTGCAGGGAATCCGTGCCCGGCAGGCTCCGGACTTCAAAAGGATGCTGTTCGGCGCGGGATTTCGTTCAGGAGAGGCGAGAAGCCACCTGCGGAAACTGGAGGAGTTGGAGGCCTCCGCACTGAAGATCGTCCAGTACTACCTGAACGAGGAGCTGGGGAGCTCCGGTACCGGTGCGCTCCGCATGCCAAGGTTCAAGAAGCGCGGCCTGTGGAGCCGGATCGTTCGACATACCGATCTCGCGGCGGCTCATGAGGCTTGCCGGCTCATCAGCTCCTTTCTCCTGCGCATCGTCAGTCGGGCTGAATTCCGCGACCTTCTGGCAATCAAGCTTCTGGACTTGATCTGGTCCAGACATTGCGGAGAGCAGGAAGGATTGAGCAGGTCGGCGACCATGCTGACCGAATCGGTTCGATCCGTGCTCCAGTCCATCCGGGGAGAGACGGTTGTTGTGGGGCTGCCCCGGGATTCCTTCCCCGGTTGGGGCCATGAGCGAGTGAAGGAGAGGCTCAAGGATCTGTTCGGAATCAGTTGTGACGTTCTCCTGACGGACGCTCAGCGAGGCTGGCTGTACTGCGAGAGAGCCCTCCATGCGTCCGAGCTGAGGCATCCCGAACGGGAAGGTCACTCCACGGTACCGCCTATCGCGGTTCCGCTCGAAATTCTTGCCGCCTCGTCGGCTCCGGTGCTTGTCGAATCCATCGTTGCGGATGGGCAGGCAGATCGGGAGTGGCCCGCAGAAAACCGATGCCCGGAGTGCGACTCCTCCTCGAGAACGGGGGACGGGCAGAACGATGCCGCAGGCGAGGGGCCTCCCAAGATGTGTCCGAAGTGCGGGCACTACAACCGAAAGCATTGGTGGCAGTGTTGCCGCCATGGGAAGATTCCGATCGACGTGTCCGTCGCCGACGATCGTTGCCCGGAGTGCATCCTCCGGCATCATCGAGACCCCGCCAATTTCCCCTTGTCTTCCATCGCCGTACGGCCGGAGCTGTTGAAGGATGTATTGTGCCCGCACTGCTCAAGGCTGTATTGCCGCAACAGGCGTCATGAGCGCTATTCCATTCCGGAGGAGATCCTGCCTTACTACCTGAACGGCGTGGCCGCGAGCGAGGAGGAGGATTTTCTGAAGCTTGCGCGGGCGCATGGTCTCGCCGAGGACTGCCGTTGTCCGAACTGTCGAACCCTGTTGATTCCGATTCATCACCGCGAAGGCGGTACCTGCGAAGACACGCGGGCGGGTGGATGGGAGGAGCCCTGCTGGAAAATGCCACATAGAACATCGTCTCTGGCTCCGCCGGACGCGAGATCCGGCGGTTCCAGGGACCAGGGGTCCTGCTAAGATGATGGACACAAATGTCCGAGCCTTCCGTCGAGGTCACCCGCCTTCTCCAGGACTGGAGTCAAGGTGATTCCGCGGCCCTGGAGCGGATCATGCCCCTGGTGTTCGAGGATCTCCGCCAGATGGCCCGGCATTTCTTCGGCCGCGAATCCCCGGGACACACCCTCCAGCCCACGGCCCTGGTCAGCGAGCTCTTCCTCAAGCTCCATGGCCAGGAGCGGATCCAGTGGCAGAACCGGGAACAGTTCTTTGCCGTCGCCGGGCTCCTCATGCGCCGCATTCTCGTCGACTACGCCAAGGGGCGGCAGACGAAGAAACGGGGGGACGGAGTCGTCAAGATCCCGCTCGAGAAGGCGCTCCACGTCGCCGAGGCGCAGAATCTCGACATCGTCGCTCTCGATGAGGCTCTTTCTCGGCTCGGAGAGATCGATCCCCGGCAGAGCCGGATCGTGGAGCTCCGGTTCTTCACCGGGCTGCAGCAGGAGGAGATCGCCGAGCTTCTGGACATTTCCGTGACCACGGTCAAGCGCGAGTGGCGCACGGCCCGCCTCTGGCTCCATCGCGAGCTGAGCCGCCGCTGACGAGAGGAATCCCCGGTGACGCCCGAGCGCTGGCAGCAGGTCAAGTCCGTTCTCGAAGCCGCCCTGGAGCGGCCGCCGGGAGAGCGGGCGCCGTATCTGGATTCGGCCTGCGGCGAGGATTCCGATCTTCGGGCCGAGGTCGGCTCGCTGATGGCGTCGGAAGCGGCTCTCGACGATTTCATCGAGGAGCCCCTTTTCGATCTGCATTCGGCGGACGGCTGGAGCGCGGGAGACCGCGTCGGGCCTTACCGGATCGTGCGCGAGATCGGCCGCGGAGGGATGGGCTCCGTCTATCTCGCCGGAAAGGCGGACGGCGACTATGAGGGGCAGTTCGCGTTGAAGGTGATCCGGCGCGGAATGGACTCCGACGAGGTGCTTGGCCGCTTCCGTTCCGAGCGACGCATCCTGACCCAACTCGACCACCCGCAGATCGCGCGCATCCTGGATGGTGGCACCACGAAGGACGGCCGTCCCTACTTCGTCATGGAATTCGTCGAGGGGCGGCCGATCACGGAGCACTGCGAGGCGGAGCATCTTTCGATCCGGGAGCGGCTGGATCTTTTCCTCTCCGTCTGCGCGGCGGTCCACGCGGCGCACCAGAACCTGGTCGTCCATCGCGACCTGAAGCCGGCGAACATTCTCGTGACGCGCGCGGGTGTGCCCAAGCTGCTGGATTTCGGGATTGCCAAACTCCTGGATCCCGACCGGACTCTGCCGGAGCTGACGATGCTGGAGCGCCGGCCGATGACGCCGCTCTATGCGAGCCCCGAGCAGCTCCGGGGCCGGCAGGTGACGACGGCGAGCGACGTCTATTCTCTCGGCGTTCTGCTCTATCTCCTGCTGACGGGGCAGTCTCCGTACGGTCAGCCTCCTCCCGAAGGCGAGGCGTTGATCAAGGCCGTCTGCGAGACGGATCCTCCCCGGCCGAGCACGGTGGCTGGCGATCTGCGCCGGCGGCTGGCCGGCGACCTCGACAACATCGTGCTGCTCGCGATGAAGAAGGACCCGCAACGGCGGTATGCGTCGGTGGAACAGTTGGCCGCGGACATCCGGCGCCACCTGGAAGGCAGACCGGTTCTCGCCCGGCCCGATACGGCGGCGTACCGTATCGGAAAGTTCGTGCGGCGCCATGGGTGGGGAGTGGGTTTCGCTACGGCAGCCCTGCTGTCTATCGTGGGCTTCAGCATCATGGTCACGCAGCTCTGGAGGCAGGCGGTCCGCGAGCGGGATCGGGCGGAGACGGTTTCCCGCTTTCTGCAGGATCTTTTCGCGGTTCCGGACCCGGCAAAGTCGCGCGGCGAGGAGGTCACGGCGCGGGAGATTCTTGATCGGGGGACCGAGCGGATGTCCCACGATCTGGAGAATCAGCCGGAGCTTCGCGCCGACCTGATGGCCACCATGGCCCAGGTGTACCGGAACCTCGGATTGTTCGAGCCGGCTCGCAGGCTGGCCGAGGAATCGCTGGCGATCCGGCGGAAGACACTGGGCAACGATCACCTTCTCGTGTCCGCCAGCTTGCAGACTCTCGCGGTGGTGCGCCGGGAGATGGGAGAGAACGCGGAGTCGGAGCGGCTCCTGCGCGAAGCGCTCGAAATCCAGCGTAGACGGGGCGCCACGGAGACGGTGGATCACGCGAAGGGCCTTAACGATCTCGCGACGCTCCTGGAGGAGAAAGGCGATCTGGCCTCTGCGGAGGAGTTGTACCGCGAATCCCTGGCGATCAAACGGAAGCTGCTCGGGGACGAGCACGAGGATGTGGCGCGCGGCCTCAACAATCTCGGACGTCTCCAGCATGCCAGAAAGGATTATGCAGGGGCCGAGCGGTTGTATCAGGAAGCGCTCGCCATGCGGATACGTCTGTTCGGGCCGGTCCATCCCGAGGTGGCGACAACGCTGAACAATCTGGCCGTGCTGTATGAGGACCGCGGGGATCTGGCCCTGGCGGAGCGGACCTACCGGCATGTGCTGGCGATGCGCCGGAAGCTGTTCGGCGAACGGCATCCCAGGGTCGCAAGGATCCTCGGCAATCTCGGCCCCCTCCTTCAGAGGCGGCAGGATTTCCAGGGGGCCGAGAAGCTCTGCCGGGAAGCCCTGTCGATCGCCGACGAAAGCCTGGAGCGCGATCATCCGGACCGGGCCGTGTATCTGAGGAATCTCGCCGCGGTGCTCCTGGAGGAGGGGCGGGCGGCGGAAGCCGAGCCACTGGCCCGGGAGTCCCTGGCGATTCTGAAAGAGGCATCGCCATCCTCGTGGCGGGTGGCGGATGCGGAGAGTGTCCTCGGCGGTTGCCTGGCGGCTCAGGGGAGGTACGGTGAGGCCGAGCCGTTGCTGGTCGGCGGGTATGAGGCTCTGGCGAAGGAGCCGTCCGACGGCAGCCGTAAAGTCGGAGAGGCGCTGGCTCGCCTGAACCATCTCTACCGGGCCTGGGGACGGCCCGAGGCTCTCCGCCGGGTCCCCGCGCCGTCGCGCCCTGACGGCCCGGAAAGCAGCGTTCGTTGAATCTTTGCGGGTGCTAGAATCCCTCTCGACATGAAGATGGTCGTCCTCGCCGCCGGCCTCGGTACCCGGCTCAATCCAGCCAGCGGTGGCAGGCCCAAGGTCCTCGTGGATCTGGGAGGCGAGACGATCCTCGACCGCCTGCTCTCCCTTGCCTCGGACCTGCGGCTCGATCCTGTGGTCGTCACCCGGTCCGAGCATGCGGCCTGGTTCCAGGCGGTCCCGGCCGAGGTGCTGGTCGAGGAGCGGCCCGTCGGCATCCTGACCACGCTGTATCAGACCCGGAGCGCGATCGGCGACGAGCCGTTCGTCTGGGTCGGCGGCGACATGGCGTTCTCCGAGCACGGGCCCCTGCGCGAGATCGTCGAGGGGCATGACCCGGACGTGTTCGCGTCCTATGCCTACTGCCGCACCGACCACTTCAAGGCCAAGGTGCGGTTCGAGCCCGAGTTGACTCTGAAGATCACCCGCGAAGGGCGGTGGGAGCTCAGCCTGCCGAATTTCGGCGTTCACTCTCCCCGCACCTTCTCCTACATGGCGGCCAATCCCGAAACCGATTTCCTGCAGACGGCCCTGGCCGCGGGCGAGACGTTCGTCCTCCGCGAATACCCGTACCCGGTCTTCGAGATCGACACCCCTCCCGACCTCGCCGCCGCCCGGTCCTACTTCGAACGATGCGCGTCGATATCCTGACCGCCTCATCCATCAACGGGATCATCACGCCGGGCCGCGGACGCTGCAGCCACGATCTCGTCCCCGTTCTCAACCCTCCCCCCGAGCTCTGGGAGGCCAAGTCCGAGATCCGGCGCAGGGCCGACGCCGTCCTCGTCGGATCGGGCACGGTGCTCTCCAACGATCCGACGATGTCGTCGCACGCCTCTCCGGGCTATGAGGTCGTCCGCGCCACGATCGACTCGGGTGGCCGCATTCCTCCGGGGTTCCGGTTCTTCGACGGTTCGGTCCGGACTCTTGTCGGCGTCACCGACACCACCCCGGAGTCCTATCGGAAGCTTCTGGAGACTCGCGGCGTCGAGGCCGTGCCCTGCGGCTCGGACCGGCCGGAGCTTCCTCTCTTCCTGGCAGGACTGGAGGAGCGGGGAATCCGATCGGCGGTCTGCGAGGGCGGTGGCATCCTGAACCGCGCCCTGCTCGACCAGGGTTTCGTCGGACGCATCCACCTGCTGCTCCTGGAAGTGATTCTGGATGCCGGGTCGGTCAACCTGTTCGAAGGTCCGGGTCTACCCGTTCCGCTGCGGCTGGAGAGCCTGGAACGGATCGGCGAATCGGTGCTCCTGACCTATGTCCTCAACCGAACAGAACCGTCTCCGGGTGGCGGGTGAGGACGAGATAGATGCCGCAGGCGATGACGTCGGCCACGAAGTCGGGGCGGTTGATCTCGGCCACCAGCAGGCGGTAGATCATGTCGCTCGCCGGCAGGATGCCGTCCTCCAGGTTGTGCAGGAGGAAGCGGTAGGCCCGCAGGGCGTTCGGATAGCTCTCCGCCATCTCCCGCACCAGGTGGTGGTGCAGGAAGTCGTGCAGCGACTCCCACACGTTCGGATACTTCCCGCGCAGCGGGAAGTCGCGGATCGGCCTCTGCCGGCCCAGTCTCTCGTGGTGCCGGGCCGACAGCTCGTAGCCCAGGCGGATGAACCTCTCCAGGTACTCGACGTCCTTCTCGGTCGTGTTGCGCAGGACGTCGGCCGTGCGCTCCAGGATCCCTTCCACGTCGTCGAAGGTCTCGGTCTCCAGGTACTCCAGCGCCTGCGCAGCGACCAGCGGGGTCAGCAGCATGATCTGGCCGTAGTTGACCTTGCTGCCGTGGCGGTTGCGGACGCTCGAGCTCTGCGCCTCGAAGGCCTTGTCGAAGATGCAATCCGGCTGGCGGCCTTCCTTCAGGATCCGGTCCACGAGGTCGTAGAAGCTCCAGGAGCTGTTCACGCCCGAGATGATGAAGTACTCCAGCTTCGCGCCCGGCGAGGAGTCCTCGGTACGGCTGGTCAGGCCCGGCTTCTTCCCCAGCGGCTCCAGCGACTGGCAGAGGATGACGTTCCGCAGGATCTCGCGCCGGATGTCCATGCGTCAGGTGCCTGATAAACCCAAGTACGTCTCCCGCGCCCGGCGCAGGACGTCCGGCGAGCCGTGCTGCTCCACCAGGGCCGTCAGCCGCTCCGCGGCCAGGCCGCTCTCCAGCCGCTCCAGCGCCATCCCCACGCCCTCCTCGATCGACGCGGCCCGCTCCGAGATCCACAGCGCCAGGCCGGCGTTGAGCGCGACGAGATCGCGCTTGGGCCCCTTCTCGATGCCGTGCGCGATGCGCAGGAAGTCGCGGTAGTTGGACTCCGCGTCCACCGGCTGGACCTCGTCCGGCGCGGCCCTCTGGAGCCCCACCTCCTCCGGCAGAAGCACGAAATCGAACTCCTCTTCACCGCGGAAGCCGCGCACCCGGCTCGGCGACGAGATCGACGCCTCGTCCAGCCCGTCGAAGCCCCGCACCAGCAGCGCGTTGCGGTAGCCCAGCCCGCGGAAGACCTCGCTCAGCATCTCGAACTGGGTCGGGTTGTTGATGCCGAACATCCGGTAGGTCAAGGGGATCGGCGTGTAGATCGGCACCATCAGGTGGAACGGCGTGCTCACTCCCACCTGCTTCTCGCCCAGGACCCGTCCGAAGCTCACGATGTTGCGCAGCTCGCCGCTCACGAAGATCGGCGAGTAGAAGACGACGCCCGTGGTCTCGACCGCCTGCTGGATCTGCGGCAGGGTCACGGTCTGCGGATGGATGCCCACCGCCTCCAGCGCGTCGGCGCTCCCCGCGATGCCCGTCACCCGCCAGAAGGAGTGCTTGATGATCGGTACGACCGGGTCGCCGGCCACCAGGGAGGACAGGGTCGAGACGTTGATCTTGCGCACTCCGGAGCCGCCGGCGCTGGAGATGTCCATCGCCCGCCGGCCGGAGAGGTCGAGGTCGTAGTCCCCGGTGAGCCGATGCAGGGCGTCGAACATGCCCAGGATCTCGTCCACGGTCTCGCTCTTGGTCTGCGAGGCCACGGAGTAGGCGAGCAGCTTCCAGCCCTCGTCGTCGGTTCTCAGGAGAGCCTCGAGGAGCTCGGCGCTCTCGGCGCGGGTCAGGGTCTGCCGGGACATCAGCTTGCGGATGAGGAGGATGTCGGGGCTCATGCGGAAGGGGCTCTCCTATGGGACAGTGGACTGCGCGTCTGTATTATTTCAAAAAACTCTATGACTTCGCCGGGTCGACCGGGACGGGGCTGGCGGGATTCTATCTTCGTTGCCATCCTCCTGCCGCCGCGATAGCATCGCCAGCCGGCCCTCGGGCCGACGGAGAGGAGAACCCAGTGGATTTTTCCCTGACCGAAGAGCAGCGCGCCATCCAGGAGACCGCGCGGGATTTCGCCCGCCGCGAGGTCGATCCCATCGTGGACGAGATCGACGAGAGCCAGAAGTTCCCCCGCCAGGTCATGGCCAAGGCGGGCGAGCTGGGCTTCCTCGGCATCATCTTCCCCGAGGAGTACGGCGGCGCCGGGCTCGGCTATGTCGAATACGTGCTGGTCGTCACGGAGCTGTCGAAGGTCGATCCCTCGGTCGGCATCAGCGTGGCGGCGCACAACTCGCTGTGCAGCAACCACATCTACAAGTTCGGCAGCGACGAGCAGCGGCGCCGCTGGCTGACCCCGCTCGCCAAGGGCGAGAAGATCGGCGCCTGGAGCCTCACCGAGCCCGGCGCCGGCTCGGACGCCGCCGGCACCCGCACGCGCGCCGAGAAGGTCGACGGCGGCTGGGTGCTCAACGGCTCGAAGACGTTCACCACCCACGGCAGCGTCGGCGACACCTGCGTGGTGTTCGCGGTGACCGACCCGCAGGGGCCGCGCCACCACAACATCTCGGCCTTCGTGCTGGAGAAGGGGATGGAGGGATTCCGTCCCGGCAAGAAGGAGAACAAGCTCGGCATCCGCGCCTCGGACACGGCCGAGGTGGTGATGGAGAACTGCTTCGTCTCCGAGGACCGGCTGCTCGGCGACGTCGGCGAGGGCTTCGTGCAGGCGCTCAAGATTCTCGACGGAGGCCGCATCTCGATCGCCGCGCTCGGGCTCGGCACGGCCATCGGCGCCTACGAGACGGCGCTCGGCTACGCGAAGCAGCGCGAGCAGTTCAGCCAGCCGATCGCCGGCTTCCAGGCGATCCAGTTCGCGCTCGCCGAGATGGCCACCCGCATCGCCGCGGCCGAGATCCTCACCTACGCCGCGGCCGAGGCCATGGACCGCGGCCGTCCGGTGTCGCGCCTCGCCTCCGAGGCCAAGCTCTACACCGGCGAGGCGGCGGTGTTCTGTTCGGAGCGCGGCGTCCAGATCCACGGCGGCTACGGGTTCGTCAAGGACTACCGGGCCGAGAAGTACTACCGTGACGCGAAGATCTGCACGATCGGCGAGGGGACGAGCGAGATCCAGCGCCTGGTGATCGCACGGCAGCTCTACAAGGGGCGCTGATGCGGGCAAGTCTGGACGATCTCGTACCGCGGCTGCTGGAGCGGCAGCCGCGGGCGGTGGCGCGCGCCATCTCGGTCGTGGAGGACGGCGGCGAAGGGCAGCGCGAGCTGGTTCGCCGCGTCTATCCCCATACCGGCAGGGCGCGCGTGGTCGGCATCACCGGTCCGCCCGGCGCCGGCAAGAGCACGCTGGTCGACCGCATGGCCCGCCACTGCCGCGCGCGGGGCGAGACGGTCGGCATCCTGGCGGTCGATCCGACCAGCCCCTACACCGGCGGCGCGCTGCTCGGCGACCGCATCCGCATGCAGTCGCTCTACACCGATCCGGGCGTGTTCATCCGCTCGATGGCCACCCGCGGCGCCATGGGCGGGCTCGCCCGCGCCTCGCGCGACGCGGTGGACCTGCTCGACGCCGCCGGCTTCGACTGGATCCTCCTGGAGACCGTGGGCGTCGGCCAGGACGAGGTGGACGTGGTGCGCACGGTGGAGACGGTCGTCGTGGTCACCGTGCCCGGCCTGGGCGACGACATCCAGGCCATCAAGGCCGGCATCCTGGAGATCGCCGACGTGTTCGTGGTCAACAAGGCCGACCGCGAAGGGGTCGAGCGCGCCACCCGGGACCTGGAGATGATGCTCTCGCTCGGCGAGCACGGCGAATGGCTGCCGCCGATCGTGAAGACCGTGGCCGCGCGGAGCGAGGGCGTGGACCAGGTGCTCGCCGCGGTCGAGCGCCACCGCGAGCACTTGGCGTCCTCCGGCGAGATGGACCGCCGCCGCCGCGCCCATCTGCGCCTGCGGGTCGAGACCATCCTCAAGGAGCGCATCGTGGCCGCGGCCGACCGGGTGCTCGGCGTGGAGCGCGAGGTGGAGCGCGGCTTCGAGCAGCGCACCGACCCCTACCGCGTGGCCGACCGGCTGTTCTCGGGAGTGATGCACTCCGAAGAGGCGGTGGACGAGGGGGCGGTGGAGGAGCGCGCGCCGTGATCGAGAGGATCGACCACATCGGCATCGCGGTCCGCTCGATCGAGGAGGGGCGGAGGTTCTACGAGGCGCTCGGGTTGACGGTCGAGCACGTCGAGGAGGTCCCGGCCGAGGGGGTGCGGGTGGCCATGATGCGCTGCGGCGAGTCGCGGATCGAGCTGCTGGAGCCGCTCTCGGACGATTCGGTCGTAGCGAAGTTCCTCGAGAAGCGCGGCCCCGGCGTCCATCACGTCTGTCTGGCGAGCGACGACCTGAAGGCCGACGACGCCCGCCTCCGCGAGGCCGGGCTCGCGCCGATGCGCCCGGAGCCGACGCGCGGCGCCGGCGGCTGCTGGGTCCAGTTCGTGCACCCGAAGAACACGGGCGGAGTGCTGGTGGAGCTGTCGCAATCGCCGGAAGAAGAGCAGCCATGAGGATCGAGCCCGGGGCGATCGTCATCGTCCACGTGATCAACCCGACGGAGAAGTTCTTCGGCGTCCTGCAGGACCTGGCGGTGGCGGGCGTGACCTTCCGCGGCATCAGCCTGTCGAGCTTCGACGACTGGATGGCCCAGGCCGTGGCGGGCGACCAGACCCTCGGTCTCTCGACCGTGTTCGTCCCGCTCTTCCGGGTGGAGCGGATCTTCCTCGACGAGGCGGTCGGGGAGGTGGAGAGCTACCGCCAGCGGTTCTCGACGCGCGTCGGCATGCCGGTGGAGCGCTACCTAGGATTGCAGGAAGCGGACGAGGGCGGCGGATCGGACGAGATCCCGTCCTAGTTTCAGGCTCAGAACTGCACGTTCTCCAGATAGAACGCGACGAGGTTGACCCGCTTGGCCACCAGGTCCGCGGCCATGTCCGGGGTGAGCACGAACTGGCCGGCGCGCTCGCGGCCCGGGGTGACCATGACCAGCTCGAGGCCCGAGACGGCCTGCGGGAAGCGGTCGCGGATGTGGAGCACGGCGTTGGCGCCGACGGAGAGCGCCTTGAACACCGAGCCCTCGGAGCTGGTGGTGATCTCGGCCAGCGGGCGGCCCGACTGGGTGCCCTGGTAGATTTCCACCCCTTCGACCTTCTGGCCGAGGAAGAAGGTGCGCAGCTCGGAGGCGACCGCCGCGTCCGCATAGGGGGTGCGCGGCGCGGTCAGGAGGTCCGGGAAGCCGGCCGCGGTCTTGCCGGCGCGCTGCGGCGACGAGGCGCCACGCAGGGCGGGCGCGTCGCGCGGGCCGACCCCGCGGGCGGCGAGGTCGGTGAGCCGCGACGGCGACTGGGTCTGCGGCGCGGCCGGCGCCGGGTTCCCGGACGGGCCGCCGTCGATGATCTCGGCGGCGCCCAGGTTCTTCTTGTTCATCTCCTCCGTGCGCTTCGTGTCGATCTCCTGCGCGTTGAAAGCGGCCTCGGTGCCGTTGAGCAGGACGACCAGGGCGCGGTTGCCGACGATGCGCGGCTTGTCCTTGGTCTGGATGGTGCGGCCGTCCTTCAGATAGACGGTGTAGGCCGACAGCGGCGCGGCCAGGGCAAGGGCCAGGAGGATCATCAGGAAAGGGCGCAGAAAGGGACGGCGCATGCTCGGTACCTCTTTTGTCGTGCGTTCGCTGGCGCCATGATACCCTCTGGGCCGACCCGGATGAAGACCCCCACCCCCACCTCCGGCCTGCTCCTCCTGGAAGACGGCAGCGTCTTCGAAGGGGAGGCCGTGGCCGCCGGCACCCGCTTCGGCGAGGTGGTCTTCAACACCTCGATGACCGGCTACCAGGAGGTGCTCACCGACCCCTCCTACCGCGGCCAGATCGTGGTGATGACCCAGCCGCACATCGGCAACTACGGCACCGGCCCGGACTTCGAGGAGTCGGCCCACCCCTGGGTCGAGGGGTTCATCGCGCGCCGGTTCACGGTCCGGCCTTCGGGTCAGGGAGGCGAGAGCCTGGTCTCCTACCTGCGGCGTTTCGGGGTGCCGGCGATCGAGGGGCTCGACACCCGCGCGGTCGTCCGCCGGCTGCGCGAGAAGGGGGCGCTGCGCGGCGTCCTGACCACCGAGCGTTCCGACGTGGACGCGCTGCGGGCCGAGCTCGCCGACGTGCCGATCATGGCCGGCCGGGCGCTGGTGGACGAGGTGACCTGCGACCGCATCCACGAGCTCGCTCCGGTCGGAGAGGAACGCTGCCATCTGGCGGTCTACGACTTCGGGATCAAGACGAACATCCTGCGCTCGCTCCAGGAGCGGGGCGCCCGGTTGACGGTGCTGCCCGCCCGGACGCCGGCCTCCGAGTGCCTGGCGCTGCCGGTGGACGGGGTCGTGCTGTCGAACGGGCCCGGCGATCCGGAGCCGCTGACCTCGATCATCGATTCGGTGCGCGAGCTGGTGGAATCCGAGCGGCCGGTGCTCGGGATCTGTCTCGGACACCAGCTCCTGGGGCTCGCGCTCGGGGGCCGCACGTTCAAGCTCAAGTTCGGGCACCATGGCGGCAACCAGCCGGTGCGCGACCTGGTCACCGGCAAGGTGGCGATCACCAGCCAGAACCACGGCTTCGCGGTCGAGCCGGGCTCGCTCCCGGCCGGCTGCGAGGTGACGGAGGTCAACCTGAACGACGGCACGGTCGAGGGCTTCGCGGTCTCGGGCCGGCCGGTCTTCTCGGTGCAATACCACCCCGAGGCGGCGCCCGGGCCGCACGACGCGGCCGGCGTCTTCGACCGGTTTCTCCAGCAGGTCTGCAAGCGGTAGAGCATGAAGAGCCGGGGTCTCCTCGAAGGCCCGCTGACCTGGGTGATCGCCTGGCGCTTCCTGCGCGGGCACCGCAGCAACCTGCTCGACGGCACGGCGCGGGCGGCGCTCCTCGCCACGGCGCTCGGGGTGACCGCCATGGTGATCGCCATGGCGCTGATGACCGGCTACCGGGAGGACCTGCAGGGCAAGCTGGTGCGCGGCAACGCGGCGGTGATCGCCTATCCTGTAGGGACGGAGGGGTCGAAGATGTTCGCCGAGAAGCAGCGCCGGCTGGAGGCGATCCCGGGCGTCGAGCGCATCGGCCGGGTGGCCTACGGCCAGGGTTCTCTGTCGAGCGACGCGGCGCCGTCCGGGACCGAGGTGATCCTGCGCGGGATCGAGGCCGGGGGTGGGCAGCTCACGGCGACGCCCGAGCAACTCCGGGAGGTGGACGGCATCCCGGGCGCGGTGCTGGGCGAGGATCTGGCGGAGCGCCTGAAGGTTCGCGTCGGCGACGTGCTGCGCATGGTGGCCCTGGGGTTCGGCGAGGGCCGGCCGCGCTTCCGCTACCAGAGCATCCGGGTGAGCGGCACGTTCTCGACCGGCTTCGCGGAGTTCGACCGGAGCTGGGTGCTGCTGGAGCGCTCCCGGGTCGAGCGTCTGATGGGCGGCGAGGCGGCGGTGGACCTGCTGGAGTTCACGGTCGAGGACCCGGCGGAGGCGCCGCGCATCTCGGAGGCCGCCGGGAAGATCCTGGAGCCGGACTTCGTGGTCACGGACTGGCAGCAGCTCAACCGTGAGCTGTTCACGGCGCTCAAGCTCCAACAGATCGCGCTCTTCATCGTGCTGGGGTTGATCGTGCTGGTGTCCACGTTCAACGTGGCCTCGACGGTGGTGGTCCTGGTGCGGGAGCGGATGCGCGACATCGGCCTGCTCGGGGCCCTGGGGCTCCGGCCGGGCCGACTGCGGGCGATCTTCCTGCTTTACGCCGCCTTCCTCGGAGGGGTGGGCACGCTGCTCGGCGTGGCGCTGGGATGCGGCACCTCCTGGGTGCTGACCCGCTTCGAGCTGATCCGCTTCGACGCGGACGTGGCCGCGATCTACTTCATCCGCTCGGTGCCGTTCCGGGTGGAGCCGGGCGACGTGCTGGCGATCGTGGGCTTCGCCCTGGCGGTCACCCTGGTGGCCGGCTTCTTTCCGGCTTGGCGGGCGGCCCGGGTGGACCCTTCTTCGGCCTTGCGCTACGAGTAGCTACGCCGAAGCCATCTCGTTGCGCTCGCCCGACATGATCCGCCAGCCGATCACCTTCTCGTCGATCTCGCGCAGGCGGTTGGCGATCAGGCGGCAGAGGAGCTGCATGAACTCCAGGGCGGCGTGCGGGTCCATGGCGAGGACCTCGCGCACGGTCTCCTGGTCGAGAGCCAGCACCGTGAGCGGGCCGCCGTAGGCGCGGGCGTCGGCCGAGCGCGGCTCGCCGTCGATGAGCGACATCTCGCCGAAGAAATCGCCGCGCTCGAGGATCGCCAGCGCTTCTTCGCCGGCGCCGGGGATGAACTTGCTGATGATCACCCGGCCTTCCAGGATGATGTACATCTCCGAGCCTTCGTCCCCCTCTTGGAAGAGCGAGGCGCCGGCCGCGAAGCGCCTCTCCTTCGAGAAGGCGGCGAGCGTGATCAGCTCCTTGCGCGAGATCCCCTGCTCGCGGAAGAGGCGGACCTTGTCGTCCTCCTTGACCTGGACCGACGATCCCCGGCCCGTGGCGGGCTTCCTCAGGCGCAGGAAGCTCTCGGGCGCGGTGTCCACGGAGAAGAAGCTCCGGAGCTGCTCGTTCGTCGTGCGGAGCTTGCGGGCCAGGCTGTGCCAGAGGCTCCAGTAGAGCTGCACGCCGAGGTCCGGGTTGATCTCGATCAGCTCGTCGAGCGCCCCGGCGTCGATCCGCAGGAGCTGGCTCGGCGCCGAGGCCACGATGTCCGAGGTGCGCTCGTAGCCGCCGACGAAGCTCCCCTCGCCGAAAAGGTTCCCCGGTTCGATCGTGCCCAGCGCGAAAGTGCCGTAGGTGGTCGTCCGCTGCACCGCGACCTCCCCCTGTTCCAG
>JBEQUE010000243.1:0-30897 GCA_040349255.1 Acidobacteriota bacterium
CCGGAAGGCGAAGGCCCCGTCGGACCGGGTGGCCGTCTCGAAGTCGTCGCCCTCGTCCGGAATCAGGATCAGCCGCGCCCGGGGCACCGGCCGGCCGGCGGCGTCGACCACCCGGCCGGAGACGTCGCTGCCGGTCGGAAACCGGAAGTCGAGGCGATGGTCTCCCCCGTCTCCGATCTCGATTGCTTCCCGGAGCCTCGGCGCCATCCCCGGGGCTTCGACGATCACGTCATACGGGCCCGGACCGACCCCCTCCAGGCGATAGCGCCCGTCGCGGTCGGTGGAGACGGAGCGCAGGCCGACGAAGGGCTCGGAGGGGTTCGCGTGGACGGACACCGAGGCCTCGGCCAGGGGGACGCCCTCGCCGTCGAGCACCCGCCCTTCGAGGACGGCGCCGCGGTCGAGCTTGATCTCCACGGGGCCAGCAGCCGGATCGGCCGGAACGGGGATGTGGACGAGCGTCGGCCGGAAGCCGTCCGCCTGCACCAGGACGCCCGCCTCCTCCTCGTCCAATCCCTTGAGCCGGAAGACGCCTTCGCGGTCGGTGATGCCCAGCGTGCCGACGCTCTGATCGCTGGCGGAGACCTTCACCCGACTGATGTGGGCGTCCGGCACGGGACGCTGCTCCGGATCGACCACCCGGACCGTCAGGCTCCGGTCGCGCTGGAGCCGGATCACCACGGGATAGCGGGCCGGGGCCTCCACCTCCGGAGAGCTCCCGGCCACGAACCCCGGAGCGCTGATCCAGAGACGGACGCGCGCGCCCGGCGGGAGGGAGGCGAGTTGGAAAGAGCCGTCCGCGCCGGACTCGACCGGCTCCTGGCCGTCCGTGGCCCGCGGGTTCGAAACGTCGCCGGTGAGGCCGACCCGGGCTCCCGCCACGGGCCAACCCTCTTCGTCGGTGACGAGACCCTCCACGAGGGCGCCCGGATCCAGCCGGAAGTCGCCCAGGGCGACGGCGCGGACCCGGTCGCGGACCTCCAGGCGCACCAGCCGGGGGGCCAGTCCCTCGCGCAGCACCTGCAGGTCGTAGGAGCCGGGGGCGAGGTGGTTGTAGAGGAACAGGCCGTCCGCTCCGGTGCGGACGCGGGACGGGATGAACCTCTCCGGGTCCTGCCAGTCGTCCCGGCCCGCGGCGGAGCGCGAGACGTGGAGGCGGACCAGGGCGCTCTCGACGGGCCGCCCGTCCGCGTCCACAGCGCGTCCGAGGAGGTCGGCGCCCGGCCGCACCCGGACCTTCAGGCGCGCCGCCGGCGCCTTCACGAGCTGCCGGGACGGAGCGAAGGGGCCGTCGTCCACGACCAGCGAGTAGGTCCAGCCGGGGCGCAGGCCGGAGATGTGAAACGAGCCGTCGGGGCCGGTCCGGGCCTCCCCCGGGGCTGCGGTCTCCAGGCCGTGCCAGCTCGGCTCCGGCAGGGCGCGGACCCGGGCCTGGACCACGGGCCGGCGCCCGTCGAGGACGCGGCCGGCGAGCGCCGCCTCCTCCTGCGCGCGGACCGCGGGCGCGGCGAGGACCGTCAACAGCAGGCAGGCGCTCCATCTCATTCTCTTCATTCCTTCGTCTCCAGGGCGATCTCCGTGTGGACCGAGCCGCTGGGCGGCACCAGGATGTGGGACTCGGCCAGCGGGAACCCGTCGGCGTGGACCCGCAGGCGATAGCTCCCGGCGATGCAGCGCGGCACCTGGAAGGCGCCGTCCTCGGCGGTGAGCACCTGGAGCCCCTCGAAGCTGGCGTTCAAGTCCGGCTGCTCCGCCGCGACGTCCACGATCGCGCCGCCGAGCGGCAGCCCCTCGGGCGAGAGGACGCGGCCCGAGATCGATCCGGTGGAGAGCGGGATCGTCATCTCCTCGTCCCGGCTCATCTCGATCTGGAGGGCCTGGCCGAGCCCCGGACCGCCCAGGATGTCGATCCGGTGCGGCCCGGGCTTGAGGCCGGACACGGAGAAGCCGCCGTCGTAGGCGAGAGTCGCCGGGCTCCCGTCCACCGCGAGGGTGCCGCCGGCGAGCGGCTCGCCGTCCAGCAGCACGCGGCCGGAGAGCGTGAGACCCTCCTCGAATTCCAGGTCGAGTGCCACGGGGCCGGCTTCCACCTCGGCGACCTCGATCTGGCCCTGCGCGGAGCGGCCGTCGCGGAGCTCCGCCCGCACCTGCCAGGTCCCGGGCGAGGCGTTGGCCACCTGGTACGACCCCTGCCGGTCCACGGTGCCCTGGAGGCGCTCCTGGCGCTCCGGTTCCCACAGGAGGGCCAGGATCCGGGCGCCCGCCAGCCTGTCCGGATCGACGCCGAGCAGCCGGCCGGCGATGGAGACGCCGCGGCCCAGGCGCAGGATAAGCCCCCGGACCGGGCGTCCCGCGACCTGGATCTCGTCGGGAGCGGTGGTCTCGGCGAAGCCCGGAGCGGCGCCCCGCAGGCGGAAGGCGCCGTCGGCGACCGAGCGGAAGGTGAAGGTGCCATCCGCCTGGCTGAGCGTGGCCGGGCCGTTCGGGGCCAGGGAGATCCGGGCCTGCGCGACCGGGGAGCCGCGGTCGTCCACCACCTGGCCGGAGACCGTGGAGCCCTTCGGGAACCTCAGGTCGAGGCTCTGGACCGCCGCCCGGATCTCGACGGGGGCCTGCGCGCTGGCCTGAATATCGGCGCTGTCGGCGGCCACCTGGTACGAGCCCGGGGAGAGCCCGGTCAGGCGGTAGCGCCCCTCGTCGTCGGTGGTGGCCCCGGGCGGACCGCCGAAGGGCCGTTCGGCGTCCTCCTGGAAGGCTCGAACGGAGGCCCCGAGCACCGGTTTGCCGTCGCCGTCGAGCACCCGGCCCTCCAGGACGGCACCGCGGGCCAGGGTGATCTCGACAGGACCGGCAGCCTCGTTCTCCGGGACGCGAAGCCCCCGGGCGAGCAGCGTCTGGAAGCCGTCCGCCTCGACCTGGAGGTCCACGACCCCCGGCTCCAGCCCTCCGATCCGCAGCGTTCCCTCATCGTCGGTCTCGCCTGCGTCGCTCACGCTCTGGGACCCGATACTGCCGCCGTCCATCTTCATCGTCATCCGCTCCAGGCGGCTGAGACGGGCCCGGGGCACCGGGCGGCCGTCGGGATCGACCACCCGCACGGCCAGGATCCGCCCTCGCCGGAGCTCGATGCGGAGCGGCTCGGCCGTCGGCGCCTCGACGCCCGGAGCCTGCCGCGTGACGAAGCCGTCGGCCTGGACCCAGAGGTCGTAGCGTTCGCCCCGGACGAGGTCCCGCAGCCGGAAGGCGCCGTCGGGTCCGGTCTCGACCGGGGAGGGCCGATCCCCCTGATGTTCCTGGGAAATGGCGAGGCCGACCTGCGCGCCGCTCACGGGTCGTCCCCGGTCGTCGAGGACGCGGCCCTCGATCGCGGCGCTGCCTTCCATCCGGACGTCTCCGAGATCGACGGCGCGGGAATCGGCCGGGATCTCCAGCCCGGCGATCCGGGCCGGGGCGAAGCCTTCGCGGGTGACCCGCAGGTCGTAGCGGCCCGCCGCGAGGTGAGGAAGCAGGAAGCGGCCCTCCGGACCGGAGAGGGCCTCGATCGGCTTGGAGTCTTCCGGACGGTCTTGCTGAAGGAGGACGATCGCGCCGGGCAGGGGCCGGCCACCCGGGTCGAGCACCCGGCCGGCGGCGGCGGCGCCCGGAGAGACCGTGATCCGGAGAGGCTCGCCGGGCCGTTCGGCCACGTCCGCCATCCGCCGGACCGGCGCGAAATCTCCGCCGTCCACCAGAAGCGTGTAGGTCAGCCCGACCGCCAGGCCGGGGAGGTGGAACCTGCCGGCGGCATCTGTGCTGACCTCTGCGGAAGGAGGATCGGCCATCGGGGACCGGCCGGGCGCCGGCAGGGCCCGCACCCGGGCCTTCGCCACCGGTCTGCCTCCGGCCTCCATGACCACTCCATCCAGGAAGCCGGCCCTCTTCAGCGAGAAGGTCGCCGGGCCGTCGCCTTCCGGAAACCCGTCGGCCTTGACGTAGCCCTCGGCCGAGGCCGTCAGGAAGAGGCCATAGGAGCGCGGAGGAAGCGCGATCCGGAACCGGCCTTCGGCGTCCGCGACGGCGCTCTCGGTCTCTCCCTGGACCCTGGCGCCGGCCAGGGGATGGCCCGTGTCCGCGTCGAGCACCCGGCCGGTCACGAGCCGGGGAGGCTGGAGGCGCGCGGTCCGGATCTCGCCCGGAGCGACGCCGGCGGGGTCGAGGCGGACCTCCGCCCACTGGCCGCCCGGCCCCTCGACGGTCACCATTCCGCCCGGGCCCGGCAGATCGAGGGTGAAACGGCCGTCCGGCCCCGCGGTGGTCAGGGGGAAACCGGCCGCGCTGACGAGCGCTCCGGGCACCGGCCTGTCGTCCTGGCCCCGGACCTCCAGGCTGACGGGCCGGGTGGGCCGGAGCTCGCGGACGGCCTCGGGCCGGACTTCCACGAAGAAGGCCAGCGCCTGCGGCCAGGCCATGACGACCACGAGGGTCTCTCCTGCCTGGTAGGGGAGCTTCGCGATGCCATCCTCTCCGGCGACGGCCTCCCGCGGCGCCGGATGCCAGGCCGACTCGCCGCTCGGAGATGTGGAGCCGAGCGCCAGGAGCCTGGCCTTGGGAGCGGTCTTGACCGCGGCCATGGAGGCTTTCGTCAGCGTGGCTGGAGGCAACTCGGTGTCCCGCTCGAGAGAAACCAGCTCCCTCTGGAGAGGAAGGAAGCCCTCGGCCTGCGCGAGCACCCGGTAGAAGCCGGGACCGGGAGCGGTGAGCGCGAACCTTCCATCCGCGCCCGGCTGAGCGGTGGCGGCCGGGGCCGGCGGCGTTCCGAGGGCTGTGCGGAGCCGCTCCTCGTAGGGTGGATCGAGCCGGCGAAGCTCGATCCGGGCGCCCTTCGTTCCGGCGGGCAGCACGACCCGGCCGGAGATCCGGATCGGCTCGGCCTGGACCGGCAACGCCGTGAGAACTGCGAGGACCGTCAGCAGCAGGCAACGGAAGAGCGGGGCGCGCATCAAGGCTCCTTTCGCGGGCTTCAACATCCTTCTACGTATGGTAGAAGGTACGTCTCTATTTCGAGAGGCCCGATCCATGAAGAAGACTCTTGCCGTCCTTGCCGCTGTCACCGCCTGCCTCCTCCCGCTGGCCGCCCGGGCCCAGGAGGGCACCGAATGCCAGAGCCTCGGCGCCCATCTCCAGGCCGGCGCCCAGGCCGTGACCCGGGTCTCCGAGCCGACCGGGCCGCGCGGGTTCCAGACCTTCCGCCAGGCCGTGGCCGGCGCGGCGCGCAAGGCGGGAGACGCCGGCCTCGCCGGCCGGATCGAGGCGCTCGAAGCCGGCAAGCCCGTGCCGCCCGAGTCGGCGAAGCTGGCCTCCTGTCTCGTCCGCCGCTATCTGGTCGCCCGCTATGGCGACCGGATCGTGAGCGACCTGCAGGAGATGCTCGCCTTCCGCACCTTCGCGACCGAGGGCAAGGAGAACTGGACCTCGCCCGAGCTCGCGAAGCAGTCGAAGTGGCTCGAAGGGAAGGCCCGCAAGCTCGGCTTCGAGTTCAAGTCCTTCGACGGCCGGGTCGAGGAGATCACACTGCCGAAGAAGGGAGACTTGAAGCCGATCCTCGCCGTCCTCACCCACGGCGACGTCCAGGGCGTCGAAGGACAGCAGTGGTCCTCCTCGCCGTGGGAGGGGAAGATCCGGAACGGCCGCATCATCGGCCGCGGCACCGAGGACGACAAGGGTCCGATCGTCGTCACTCTCTATTCGATGGCCGCGCTGCGCGACACCGGCTGGCCGCTCGGCTGGAGCCTCCGCCTGCTGGTGGCCAACGGCGAGGAGTCGAGCTGGGAGGAGATCCCGTACTACCTCCAACGCGCCCCCATGCCGGACCGCACCCTCGGCGTGGACGCCAACTACCCGGTGACCCACGCCCAGAAGGCGTACGGTCTCCTGAATTTCCACGCCGAACCCGTCGATACTCCGCGCGCCGGCTCCTGGCGGGTGGTGAAGATGTCCGGCGGCAGCGGCAACTCGATCATTCCCGAGCAGGGCGAGGCGGTGCTGGAATGGGTAGGGGAGGGGCCGGCCGGAGACCTCGCGGCGGAGGCCCGGCGCTGGTCGGAGGCGCATCCTCCCGCGCGCCTGACCGTGAGCCCGGAGGGCAAGCTCCTGAAGATCGCCGCCGCAGGCCGCGGCGGCCACACCTCGGAGCCCACGAGCGGCCACAACGCGCTCGGGGACCTGACCGCCTTCCTCGCCGGCCTCGATCTCCGGATGGACGCCTGGGGCTCCCTGGCCTCGTTCCTCGGGACCCGGGTGGGCCTCGAGACCGACGGCACCAGCCTGGGGATCGCCCACGACGATCCGGTCATGGGCCCGTTGACCTCCTGCCTGGTCTATCTCCTGGAGGACGAAGGCAAACCCGCGGCCCGCGTCAACATCCGGGTGCCGAGAGGCATCGCGGCGCCGGAGATGGAGAAGAGCCTCGCCGAGAGGTCGGCGGCTTTCCAGTCCCAGGGAGGCGGAAGGATCGCCACCGCGGTTCAGCTCTTCAACGAGCCGCACCTGACGCCGGCCGAGGGCGAGGTGGTCTCCGGACTGCTGGAGGTCTGGAAGGACGTCACCGGCGAGGACGGGAAGCCGGTCGCCATCGGCGGCGGCACCCAGGCCCGGCTGTTCCAGGGCGGCGTGGACTTCGGCCCCGCCTGGCCCGGCAAGCCCTATCGCGGCCACGGCACCGACGAGTACCTGACCATCAACGAGCTGCACCGCATCGGCGAGCTGACCGTGGCGGCGCTGTGGCGGCTGGGGAGATAGAGGCCCTCCGGCTCCCTCTCCCCCGGCACGGGGGAGAGGGCTGGGGAGAGGGGGAACGGGATCTATTTCTTGTACCGCACCCGCACGCCCTGGGCGAGCTGCTCGGGCTTCATCTTCTCCAGCGACTTGAGGTCGTACTCCCAGATGAGCGTGTTGCCCTCCTTGCGGTGGGCGTTGTGCTCGACGACCTCGAAGGGCGCGGTGATCTTGAAGGCGACGCGGAGGCCCTTGAACATGCTCTCCATCTGCGCCTTGGCCTCGGGCGAGAGGTCCATGTCCGCCGCCTGCTCCTTCTCCTGGGCCAGCGGGTTCTCCGTCGGGCTGGTGACGAGGAACGTCTTGCCCTCGTCCACCACCTTGAGGCCGTCGAAGGGCGACTCGACCGGGTTCTGCGTGCCGGGCGGGCCGGCCGGCTGACCCTCCTCCTCCTTCTTCGGGAACTTGATCTGTTCGAGCTTCGAGACGTTGTCGAAACCGAACAGGAAGTTCGCGGCCATCTTGAGGCCGTCCTCCTTGAACGAGCCGTCGAGGAGCGTGACCCCCTTGGGGAGCTTGCTCTGAAGCTCCTTCTTGTCCTTCTCGAAGTCGCCCTTGGTCTCCGACTTCTTCGAGGCGAGCATCTCCTTGCGGGCCGCGTCGAGCTCCTCCTTCGTGGGCTCGCCCGTCTTGCCCTGCATCTCGCGCTGCATCCGGGTCATGAAGACGACCATGGGCTCCATGTCGAACTTCATGGTGAACCCGGCCTTGCCCGACATGTCCTTTTCGAGGCTCAACGTCTGCTCGATGTCGATGCACCCGGCCGTGAGCAGGCCGAGAGCGCCGAGCGCGGCGGCGAACATCCTCGTGGATCGCATGAAGCCCTCCTTTTCGGAAAGACTGCTCAGTGGACCCGCGACGCCTCTTCCATCTTCTGAGCCTGGAAGTGAGCCATGAGCGGCTCGACGAGCGGGTCGAGGCCTCCCTCCAGCACGGTCGGGAGGTTGTGCACCGAGAGACCGATACGGTGGTCGGTCACCCGGCTCTGCGGGAAATTGTAGGTGCGGATCTTCTCGGACCGGTCGCCGCTGCCGACCATCTTGCGCCGCTCCTCCGACATCGCCGACTCGGCCTTCTCGCGCTCCATCTCGTACAGGCGGGCCTTGAGCACGCGCAGGGCCTTCGCCTTGTTCTTGATCTGGCTGCGCTCGTCCTGGCAGCTCACCACGAGACCGGTGGGCAGGTGGGTGAGGCGGACCGCCGAGTAGGTCGTGTTCACCCCCTGGCCGCCGGGGCCGGAGGCGCAGAAGCGGTCGATGCGGAGATCCTTCTCGTCGACCTCGACCTCCACGTCCTCGGCCTCGGGCAGGACGGCCACGGTGACGGCGGAGGTGTGGATGCGGCCGGCGGCCTCGGTCGCGGGCACGCGCTGGACGCGGTGGACGCCGCCCTCGTACTTGAGGCGGCTGTAGGCGCCGCGGCCCTCGACGATCGCCGAGATCTCCTTGGCGCCGCCCACCTCGGACTCGGAGAGATCGATGACCTCCATCCGCCAGTGGTGTTGCTCGGCATACCGGGTGTACATGCGGAACAGCTCGGAGGCGAACAGCGTGGCCTCGTCGCCGCCCGTGCCGGCCCGGATCTCCAGGATGACGTTGCGGTCGTCGTTCGGGTCCTTCGGAGTCAGCTCGACGCGGAGCTTCTCCTCCAGGGCCTGGACCTGCTGCGCGAGCTGGTCGCGCTCCTCCCAGGCCATCTCGTAGAGGTCGTCGTCCTTGGGCAGGCCGGCCAGCAGCTCCTCGTTCTCCTGCTGCTGCTTCCGGAGGCGCACGTACTCGCGGTAGAGCTCGACCGTCTTCGAGATCTCCGCCAGCGCCTTGTTGGTCTCGGCGTACGCCTTCCGGTCCGACAGCACCGAGGGATCGGTCAGCCGCTGGGTCAGCTCCTCGTGGGTCTTTTCGATCTGGGACAGTTTCTCGAACATGATCGTCTTCTTTTCTTCAGGCGAGAGCCGGGGCTTCTTCCGCGTCCTCGATCGCCGACGCGAGCTCGGCCTCGGGCATCAGGCCGTCCTCGCGCAGCGCCTCTTCGAGCGCGGCGATGGCGACCGCCAGCATGTCGTCCGTGGGCTCCTGGGTGGTGATCTTCTGGAGCATGAGCCCGGGCGCGACCAGGAAGGCGAAGACCGGCGAGTCCGCCTTCTTCGCGGTGAAGCGGAGCACCTCGTAGGACAGCCCGGCGATGAACGGGACCAGCAGGAGCCGGCCGCCGAATTTCACCAGGAACGGCGCGGACTTCGGGATCAGGGCGAAGAGCACGATCGACACCAGCAGCACGAAGAGCAGGAAGCCCGTGCCGCAGCGCGGGTGGAGCCGGCTCTGGACGCGGGCGGCGTCCACCGAGAGCGGCCCCTTGGCCTCCCAGGCGAACACCACCTTGTGCTCGGCGCCGTGATACTGGAACACCCGGTGGATGTCCTTCATGCGCGAGATCGCCACGATGTAGGTCAGGAAGAAGATCCCGCGCAGGGCGCCGTCGAACAGGTTGAACGCGAGGTTGGGCATGGTGCCGAACAGATGCTTCTCGGCGAGCTGCGTCAGCCAGAGCGGGACCAGCAGGAACACGAGCACGCCGAGCCCGAGGCCCATCGCCATGGACGCGGCCACGGCCCAGCCCGAGGTCTCCTTCTGTGCGTCTTCAGGCTTTTCAACCCCGGCTTCGAGAGCCGAGAAGTTGAGCGCCTGGATGCCGATGAAGAGCGACTGGAAGAGCACGGCGACGCCGCGCAGGACCGGGAGCTTGAGGAACGGGTACTTCTTGCCGAGCGGGAACACCTTGCCCCGCCGGAGAGCCATGGAGCCGTCCGGCCGGCGAACGGCGATGCCGTAGGCGCCGGGGGAGCGCATCATGACGCCCTCGATCAAAGCCTGACCGCCGACCAGCAGCTCCGATTCAGCCGGAGACGCGGTCGGCGGCGGGCTCGCGCTCGTTGTGTTCATGAACGGGGGGCCGAGCCGGTGGCTCAGGCCGTCTTGGCGTAACGCCGCTTGAAGCGCTCGACGCGACCGGCGGTGTCGATCAGCTTCTGCTTGCCCGAGAAGAACGGGTGGCACTCGCTGCAGATCTCGAGGCGGACCTCATCCTTGGTCGAGCGGGTCTCGAAGGTGTTGCCGCAGGCGCAGACCACGGTCACCATGTTGAGCTGGGGATGGATGTCTTTCTTCACGTTCCTTGATCCTTGTCTCTCCGGGCCGTATACCGGAGTGGATGGTCGGTCTCCAAGAACCCGGAAGAGTACGGGATGGCTGCCTTTTTGGCAAGCCGCGGTCTCCTCGCGGGGCTCGGCTCCTGCTGTAACAAGGGAGGCCGGAGGGGGAATTCCGGGAGAGGTTAGACTAGGCGGCCTTATGGGATTTCACCAGGATTGCCTCGTCCTCGACGGCCATGTCGACGTCCCCACCAAGCTCTGGGAGAACCCGAAGAGCCTGACCGAGCGCCTGCCCGGCCGCCACGCCGACCTGCCGCGGCTCCGGGAGGGAGGCGTCGACGCGGTCGTCTTCGCGCTCTACATCCCGGCCGTCCTGGACCCGGAGCGGGGCTGGAAGCACGCCCAAGAGCTGCACCGGGTCTCGGTGGAGCACGTCGAAGCCGCCGAGGGCATGGAGATCGTGGTCGGCGCCGAGGACGTCCGCCGGGCCTGGCACCGGGGCGTGGTGGCGGTCCTCTTCGGCCTGGAGAACGGCCGTCCCCTGAGCCTGCCCGGGACGCTCGACGCCTGCGCCTCGATGGGCGTGCGCTACGTGACCCTCACCCACATGGCATCTCACGAGTGGTGCGATGCCTCGACCGACCAGCCGCGTCACGGCGGCCTCTCCTCCCAGGGCGAGGAGATCGTCTGGGGGATGGTCCGGCGCGGCATCGTGCCGGACGTCTCCCACGTCTCGGACGACGCGGTCCTCCATGTCCTGGAGGTCTCGCGCATCCCGATCGTGGCGAGCCACAGCTCGTCCCGAGCCCTCTGCGACCATCCGCGCAACCTGCCGGACAGCCTGGTCCGCGAGATCGCCAGGAAGGACGGCCTGGTCATGGCTAATTCCTATCCCTCCTTCGTCGGCCCGGAGGCGAGCGCGGCCGACCGGGCCCGCGGCAAGGAGCTGCGCCCGGAGCTCGAGTCCACGGAAGAGGCCTACCTGGCCGAGCCCGGCCGCCACTGGGAGCCGAGGGCCCGCCTCTTCGCCGACCGGCCGCTGCCGGAGGTCTCGCTTTCCAAATACGTGGACCACCTCGTCCACCTGATCGACCTGGCCGGCGAGGAGCACGTGGGGATCGGCACCGACTTCGACGGCATCCCCGACGTCCTCTCCGGCTTCGAGGACGCCTCGAAGTTCCCGAGCCTGACCGCGGCTCTGCTGGAACGGGGTGTGGACAAGGCCGGCGTCCGGCTGATCCTCGGCGAGAACTTCCTGCGCGTGCTGAAGAAGGCCGAAGAGGCCGCCAAGGCGTGAGCCATCCGGCGATGGTATTCTGAAAGACGCGCTGCAAGCTGCAGCGCGCGCAGAGGAGAAGGGGAATGGGAATCGAAGAGCTGCGCAGACGGCGGAGCGAGATCCTCCATCTGGCAAGCCTTCACGGCGCCACCAACATCCGGGTCTTCGGGTCCGTGGCGCGCGGCGAAGCGGACGAGCGGAGCGACGTCGATTTCCTGGTCGACATGGGGAGCGGGCGAAGCCTGCTGGACCTGGGAGGATTGCTGGAGGACCTGCGAGCTCTCCTGAGCCTCCCGGTCGATGTCGTCACGGAGCGGGGCCTGAAAGCTCGCATTCGGGATCGGGTCTTGCGGGAAGCGGTACCGCTGTGAGAGACAGCCGGGAGCGCGTTCTCGATATCCTGGAAGCCATCGAACGCATCGAGAAGTACGCTCTCGGCGGCAGGGAAGAGTTCGAGACCAATGAACTGGTCCAGGTCTGGACTCTTCATCACCTGCAGGTCCTTGGCGAGGCCGTCAACGTCCTACGGCCGGAGCTCCGGCAAAGTCATCCTGAAATCCCCTGGGATTCAATCGTAGGAATGCGAAACGTCCTGGTCCACAAATATTTTGAGATCGATACAGATATCATCTGGACTGTCATAGAGCGAGAGTTGCCGGAGCTCAAGGCGAGGTTTCAGTCGATTCTCGACGAACTGGGACCGGATAGCATCCATCGATGACCCTCGCCGACCGGATCCGGGGCTGCCTGATCGACCTCGACGGCACTGTCTACCAGGAGGGAGCGGCCATTGCGGGCGCCGCGGAGGCGATCGAGGCGCTGCGGCGATTCGGCACTCCGTTCCGGTTCGCCACGAACACGACCCGCCTGCCACGGACCGCCCTCGCCGACCGGCTGTGCGGCCTGGGCATAGCGGCCGAGCCCGGAGAGATCCTCTCCGCGCCGTCGGCCGCCGCGAGCTGGCTCCGGGCCCAGGGCGCAAAGAAGGTCCGACTCCTCCTGGCCCAGGCGAGCTGGCGGGAGTTCGAAGGCCTGAAGGTGGACGACGAGACTCCCGAGTACGTCGTCGTAGGAGACCTGGGCCGGGACTGGGCCTTTGACGTCCTGGACAGCGCCTTCCGGAATCTGATGGCCGGCGCCGAGTTGCTGGCAATCCAGAGAAACCGCTACTGGCGTACCGAGGGCCGGCTGAGCCTGGACGCCGGTCCCTTTGTAGCCGCCCTGGAGTACGCCTCGGGCAAATCGGCCACCCTGCTCGGCAAGCCGAGCCGCGCCTTCTATGAGTCGGCGGCCCGGGAGCTGGGCCTGCCGCCGCAGCAGATCGCCGTCATCGGCGACGACCTGGAGGGCGACGTCCTCGGTCCGAAGGAGATCGGGATGATCGGCGTGGCCGTCCGCACCGGCAAGTACCGTCCGGAGGACGAGGAGCGCATCCGGACGGCGGCGGACTTGGTGGTGGACTCGCTGCGCTGGCCGCTCGCGCCCGGCTGATCTCAGAACGCGCTGAAGACGAGCGCCACGTCCTCGCCGATGGTCACCAGGTTCCGGTTGAGCAGCTCGACGTAGCTGCCGCCGTACATGCCGACGCCGGAGCGCCGCTCCTGCTTGAAGCGGAAGAGCACCTTGCCGGTCTCGGAGTCCACGGCCTCGCCGGCCAGCCGGGTGCGGGCCGCGCCGGCGCCGAACCCGGCCCAGTAGCGGGCCGCCCGGGAGCCGGGGTCCATCTCCTCGACCCGGATGCGCAGGACGATCGATCTGGCGCCGCCGCCGGAATCTCGGGAGACGTCGATCCGGTCTCCGACGCCTCCCGCGAGGCCCTGGGTGAACGGTCCGGCGGGGTCCGCCAGGACGCTCTTGACCGGCGCGTAGGTGTTGTCGTCCGCCTCCGGAAGGGGGGTGTCTTTGGTGTCGAAGGCCTCCACGGAGACGGTCTCGTAGTCGGACAGCTTGAACGGCTCGACGATCTCGAGCTCGTCGACCTCGTTCTTCCAGTCCACATACACGCCGGGGGCGGTGGGAGCCGCCTTCGACTTCCTGGCGGCGGCGGCCGGAAGCGCGACGGCGCCGAACAGCAGCAGAGCAATGCCGATTCGCGTCAGCGTTCTCATGGCGGACCTCCAGTCGGGTTCCTTCCAGCCTACCACGCGACGGCCATGGGCACGCGTTTGGAGCATTTCCTCCGGCGAAGGACCCATTCGCGCCGGCTCCGGAATGACTCCGCTGAGTCGAGGAATCGTTCAGGCCGCGGGAGAAATGATGCAAGACGCGGGCGGAATGATTCAATTCACCAAGCCGAGCATTCCGTTGGCTCTCCGAATCCATCTGTCCATGGACGGAATGCGCGAAACCAGGGGCGCAATGACTCCGTGGCGAGCCGGAATACTCCACGCGCGGGGCGGCAGATATCGCGGCGGGTCCGGAATAACTCGAATGACTCTCCGCGCAGGTCAGGCCGCGCCGGCGGCGACCAGGGCAGCGTCAGTCTTCGAAAAGTCGTTGCCCTTGAAGAGGAGCGGCTCGCCCGAGGATCGCGAGAGGGCATAGCTGCAGCAGTCGCCCAGATTGAGAGCGGCGGGATGATGTCCTTTGCCGTAGGTCTCGTAGGCTGTACGAGCCAGGAGAGCCTGCTCGGCATCGAAGCTGACGATCGTGGCGGAGATCGTGTGAAGGAGCAGATCCAGTTCCCGGACGGCCGCCGGACCTTTGCGCGCATGGAGGATGACGGATGCCTCAAGTGCCGAGAAGGCGCTCACCAGACGCTTGGGATCTCCGGCAATGGCGCGGGAAAAGTCCTCCGCCTCCGCTTCTCCAAGGAGGATTGCAAGGAGGGCCGAGGTATCAAGGACCATCAGCCGAACGTGCCCTCCTCGTCGTATCCCAGGATCTCGTTGGCGCTCCGGTCGTCGAGGTCGGGCAGGGATCGACAGCGCCGGCTGATCGTCATGAGCGACTCGGTAAGGTCGGGAACAGACCGCCGGCCCTTCAGCCGCTCCAGCCGCTCCTCAAGAGCGTGGATGATCGCGTCCGTCAGGCTCTCGCCCGCTTCGGCGGCCACTTGTCGGGCCAACTTCTCGGCCTTGTCGTTCTTCAGGCTGATGCCCATGGTTTATTCCTCAGATTCTAGAACTCGCTGCGGATTCTAGAATCTTCCGTCGATCGAAGCAAGGCGATCGGCCAGCCCGAGCCGGGCGGGAGGAACGGAACTCTCCGGTTTCCCTGGCACCCTTCGGAGCTTCTCCAGGTCCTCCAGGTTTGCCAGGCGTTTGCGCCTCTCACAGCAACGGAATCACCTGCCCGATCACCCCGATGATCCCATTCACCGCCGAAGCCCACCCCGCCGCCCCGGTGAGCGAGTCGAGCGACTTCTCCAGGCTCTGAATCCCCTCTTTCAGCGCGCCGCTCTGCTGCTCCAGCTTGTCGGCGATGTCGCTGAGCTGGGCGGTGTTGAGCTGGTTGATGATCGAGGTCAGGTGGAGGCGGGCCGAGGCGAAATCCTGCTTTTCGGCGTCGGAGAGCTGCTGGACCTGCTGCACCACTTCGATGCCGTAGAGCTCGACCTCGATCGTCCTCAGGGAGTCGAGGAGCTGGTTGAGGTCGGCCTGCGGGTCGGCCAGGGCCTTGTCGGCTTCGGCCTGCGCCTGGGCGGCGGCGGCCTGGGCCTCGGTGACCGGATCGGTCGGATCGGACGCGGCGGAGGCGGAGGGAGCGGCGGGCGTGGAGTTTCCAGTCTCGTTCGGATCGCTCATTACTGATTCCCTTCCGTGTTGCCGGCGGACTGGGCGTTGGGTTTCAGGGCGTCGAGGCTGGCCAGGACCGGCGACAGCTCGCCGGTGATGGCCTGGATGTCCGCGGCGGTGAGGTCGCTCGAGAGGAGCTTGCTCCAGGCCTGCTGAAGCTGCCTCGCCGCTTCCGCGGCGGTGTTCACCTGCTCCACCAGCACCGGCTGCGCCAGCAGGGAGAGTCTCTCGGCGCTCCAGGACTGCGGCTGCGTCGGGCTCACCTGCCCGGCCATGAACGGCTCGATGACCTTCTGGTCATAGTCCAGGGCCGTCGTGAACCTCGCGTCGGCCGCGGTCTGGCTGCTCAGGGTCGCCAGAAGGGCCTGGTGGAGCTGCAGGATGTCGGAGATGGCCTGCTTGCGAGCTTCCAGCTCTTTTTTCAGCTCCCGCCCCTGGACTCCCTTCACCACCAGGCCCCCGACGCTGCCGGCGGCCGTCTCGAGCTGCGAGGCCTTGGCGATGGTGGTGCCCTTGACCTCCTGGGTCACGCCGATCAGGGTCGTGGCGAGCCCCTGGACCTGGGTCTGGAAGGACTGCGGCGCGCTGCTCGTGGCCAGGGCCGCCAGGGCGTTGAAGTAGTCGCCCAGGAGGTCGACCTGCGCCTGGATGCGGGTCAGCTCGCCGAGGTAGCTGCGCATGTCCTTGTCCTGCTGCTGGAAGTCGGTCAGGCTGACCGGGGCGAGCGAGCGGTTCTGGACGAGCTTGACGGAGTTGGCGTCCACGGCCGTGTTGCCGACCTCGGTGATCAGGCCGGTCACCGCGGTCGTGTAGGTCGTTCCGGCCGTGGCGAAGGCCTGGAAGTCGGGGATCCGGGCCGTGGCACAGCCGGTCAGGGACGCGAGCAGCAGGAGCGGCAGAATCAGGCGGCCCAGGGACCGGCTCAGCTCGGCCCGCAAGGAGGGTCTCTTCATGTCGGCTTCTCCCAGTAGGTAGGCCCCCAGTATATACGTCCCGGCCCCCGAGGCCGGAGGGGTCTCCGAAATGATTGGCCGGCTTCGCGCACTCCCAGGTGTGACCTTTTCCCGGTTTCATCCGTATAGAGCCTTGTGCCAGCCTGCATCCCAGCTCCGTCGAAGTCACAGCTTGCATTCGATATGCAGGTATAGCATATTAGGGTCGTAGAGCCACTGCGCTGCGCTGTAGTTCGTCGAAGTCTTCGCTGCCTTGATTCGGGTCGCAACTGCGGTGAACCCCAGAACTTCGAGGGCGTCCGAGGGTGTCGTGGGTATGGGCTTGACTGCGTTGCTGCAGGAGTGGTCGGACGGGGATTCCCGAATGGCCGACCGGGTTGTGCCTCTCCTCTATCACGAGCTGAAGCGGATCGCTTCGCGCGAGCTCCGGCGCGAGCGGCCCGAGCACACGCTGCAGGTGACGGCGCTCGTGAACGAGGCCTACATGCGGCTCCGGGACGTTCACGGCGTCACCTGGAAGGACCGCGGGCAGTTCCTCGGCTTCGCCGCCCACCTGATCCGCCGCATCCTGGTGGATCACGCGCGCCACCGCGGCGCCGCGCGGCGCGGGGGCGGGGCCGTGCGCGCCACCCTGGCGGAGGCGGCGGCGGTCGCGGCGAAGCAGCCTCCGGACGTGATCGCGGTGGACGAGGCGCTGAGCGCGCTCGCCGAGATCGACCGGCGCAAGGCCGCGGTCGTGGAGCTGCGTTTCTTCGGCGGCCTGACGGTGGAGGAGACGGCGGCGGTCCTCCATACCTCTCCGGAGACGGTGGGGCGGGAGTGGCGCCGCGCCAAGGCCTGGCTCTACCAGGAGCTCGGCGGGCAAGGGGAGAACCGTGGATGTTGAACGCTGGAACGAGATCGACGCCCTGTTCGAAAAAGCGCTCGGCCTCCCGCCGGGCGAGCGCGCCGACTTCCTCGACCGCGCCTGCGGGGACGACCGCGGGCTCCGCGACGCCGTCGAGCGGCTGATCGAGGCCGACGAGAGCGCGAAGACTTTCCTCGAGCGCCCGCCGCTCGTCCTGCTGGATGGCGGCAGGGAGGCCGGGGAGGGCTCGCGCTTCGGCCCCTACCGCATCGAGCGGCTGCTGAGCCGAGGCGGCATGGGCACGGTTTACCTGGCCTCGCGCGACGACGGCCAGTTCGAGCGCCGGGTCGCCCTGAAGCTCCTGCACCCGGGTGCGGACGACCCCGACTCGCTGCAGCGCTTCCGCGCCGAGCGCCAGATCCTCGCCCGGCTGGAGCACCCCGCCATCGCCCGGCTCTACGATGGCGGCGAGACCGAGCAGGGCATGCCGTTCCTGGTCATGGAGTACGTCGAGGGCCTGCCGCTCGACGACTACTGCGACCGCAACCGGCTCGGGATCGACGACCGCCTCCGCCTGTTCCGCCGCCTGCTCGACGCGGTCGCCTACGCGCACCAGAACCTCCTCGTCCACCGCGACATCAAGCCGGCCAACATCCTGGTCACCGCCGACGGCGAGCCCAAGCTGCTCGACTTCGGCATCGCCAAGCAGCTCGCCGGGGACCGCGATGGCGATCCGGCGCTGACGCGCTTCCGCATGATGACGCCCGGCTACGCCAGCCCGGAGCAGGTGCGGGGCGAGGCGATCACCACCGCGAGCGACGTCTACGCGCTCGGCGTGGTGCTCTACGAGCTGCTCTGCGGCCGCCGGCCCTACCGCCTCTCGACCCGGCTGCCGCACGAGCTGGAGTCGGCCATCCTCACGCAGGAGCCCGACCGGCCGAGCCAGGCCCTGGACCGCGGCGGCGACACCCTGGAGGAGGTCTGCGCGGCGCGGCGCTCCCGGCCCCGCGAGCTGCACCGCAAGCTGCGTGGCGACCTCGACACCATCGTCCTCACCGCGCTGCGCAAGGAGCCGCAGCGGCGCTACCGCTCGGTGGTCGAGCTGGCCGCGGACATCGACCGCTACCTGCGCCAGATGCCCGTCTCCGCCAGGCCCGACGCGCCGCTCTACCTGGCCGGCAAGTTCGTGCGCCGGCACCGCCTGGGCGTCACGCTGGCAGCGCTGGCCCTCCTCCTCATCGTCGGCCTCATCCTCAGCCTCTTCCAGCAGCGCCGGCGGGCGGAGCGCGAGCGCGACACCTCGCGGGAGGCGCTGGCCTTCCTGGTGGATGTGTTCGAGCACGCCGACCCCTATCAGAAGGGGGCCGAGAACGTCTCCGCGCGCGAGCTGCTGGAGACCGGCGCGCGCCGCGCCCGCCGGGAGCTGGCCGGGGTCCCCGAGGTCCAGGCGGGCCTCCTGGACGCCATCGGCCAAGCCTCGGTCGGCCTCGGCCGCCTGGACGACGCGGCGCCTCTCCTGAAGAGGTCGCTCGCCCTGCGCCGCGACCTCCCGCCGTCGGTCGAGCTGGCGGAGAGCCTGGAGCACTACGGCTGGCTCCTGTTCCTGCGCAGCGACTACGACCGGGCGGAGCCCATGCTGCGCGAGGCCGTCGCGATGCATCGCCGGCTGGCCTCGGGGCCCGGGCTCGCCGCGTCCCTGGTCCACCTGGCCACGGTGCTGACGGAGCGCTACCAGAGCACCGACGCGGAGCGCTCGCGGGAGATCGAAGGTCTCCTCGACGAGGCGCTCGGCCTCTACCGGCAGCGGGCCGACGAGATGGGAGCGGCGAACACGCTCTTCCAGCAGGCCAAGGTGAAGAAGGACCGCGGCGACCTGCCCGGTGCCGAGCGCCTCTACCGGCAGGTCCTGGCGGCCGACCGGCGGCTCTACGGCGAGGGCCACCCGGAGGTGGCGCAGGCCCGGCGGGCCCTGGCCCTGACGCTCATCGCCGAGGCCCGGCCCGACGAGGCGAAGGCGCTGCTGCGCCGGGCCCTGGCCGCGCAGCGCAAGGCCCTGCCGAAGAACCACCCGGACATCGCGGCCACGCAGAACGATCTGGCCCTGGCCTACACCCGCACGGCCGACTACGCCTCCGCCGAGCCGCTCTACCGCGAGGCGCTGGCCACCGAGCTGGCGAACCACGGCGAGGACCACGCCGACACGGCCACGGTCCTCTTCAATCTGGCGAGCGCGCTGCAGAACCTCGGGCGGCTGGAGGAGGCGGCGCGGCTCCACGAACGGTCGCTGACCACCCGGCGCGCCGTGTACGGCGAGAAGCACATCTACGTGGCGCAGGTCGAGTCCATGCTTTCGCGGCTGCGCTCGGAGCAGGGGCGGAACGCCGAGGCCCTCGACCTGGCCCGCCGATCGGTGGCGACCGCCCGCGAGCTGCTGGAGCCCGGCCACACGGAGCTCGTGGGTCCGGTCCGGGCCCTGGGGACGGCGCTCCTCGGCGCCGGCCAGCCGGCCGAGGCCGAGCCGCACCTCCGGGAGGCCCTGGACATCCTGCGCAAGACCAAGGCTCCCGGCTACTTCCAGACCGCCCGGGTCGAGGTCCTGCTGGGCTCCTGCCTGGCCCGGCTCGGGCAGGCCGAGGAGGCGCGGCGCCTGATCTCCCGGGGGCTGGAGACGCTGGAGGCCCAGTTCCCGCCCGACCATCCGTGGGTCCGCGACGCGCGCGAGCAGCTCGGCCTCGTGGGAACGGTGAAAACGGCGGGACGGTGACGGATTTCGCCCCCCGTTTCCCGCATACCGATCCGAGACGAAGTCTGTGCGCCTGGGGGGCGCCCATCCCGGAGGCGCCCCCCTGCTTTTTTTTCCCGGTCTCGACGTCAAGGCGAAGGCGGCATCCACGCCGCGAACGCCCGGGCGAAGCGCTCGGCCGAGCCGGGGACGATCCGGAAGTAGAGCGAAGGCTCGACGAGCTCCAGCTCCATGAGGACGAACCCCGCCGCGGACCGGACGAGGTCGACCCGGGCGTACAGCGGCCGGACCGGCAGCGCCTCCAGAGTCCGGCGCCCGAGTTCCGGCAGGGGGGCCGGCGGATCGGCGGCCCGGATGAATCCGCCGTGTTCCTCCTGGACCCGGAAGTCCTTCTCCTTCGGGGACTTGAGGATGGTGTGGCTGAGCTCGCCGCCGAAGTAGAAGAGCGAGTACTCGCCCTCCTCCACGATCTCCGGGAGGAACGGCTGGGCCATCACCTCGCGGCCGGCGAACAGCCCGGCCAGCTCCGCGGCGGTGTCGCTGCGATGAAGCCGGAACGTGTCGTGGGCGCTGGCGCTCACCACCGGCTTGAGCACGATCTCGTCGGTCTCGAGCTCGTCGAAGAAGCGGCCGATGCGGTCCTCGTCCGGGCTGGTCTCCCAAAGAGTCTGAACGACGGGCAGACCGGCGGCTTCGAGGTCGCGCAGGTAGGTCTTGCGCAGGTTCCAGCGCACCGTCTCCAGCGGGTTGGCGAGGCGGGCGCCGGACCGGTCGATCCTCTCCAGGGTCGCGAGGAACTCGTCGAAACGCTTCCAGTAGTCCCAGGTGGAGCGGATGACGACGGCTTCGAAACGGCTCCAGTCGACGCCGGGCCGGCTCCAGGGCAGGGAGGTCATCTCCCAGCCGAGCTCGCGCAGCGGGTCGCGGGCGAGGTCGTCGTCCATGACCCAGCCGTCGCGGGTCTCCAGGGTGAGGAAGGCGCACTGTCGCATCGGCGCGGGAGCCTACACCAAGGCGAGCCGGGTTAGAATCCCGGCCATGAGTATCCACGTCGTGCGACTCGGAGATCCCCGTTCCGCCGGGGAGGGACTTCGCCTGGGCACCGTCCGGAGACCGCCGCGGGGCGTGAAGAAGGAGGACTACGCCCGCCTGGACTACTACGACCTCTGGCTGCCGGACCTCGCGCCGAGCGCCGAGCTGCTGAGCTACGCCACGGCCGAGCCGTTCACGGACGCGCGCTGGGCGAAGTTCAGCCGCGACTACCGGCGCGAGATGAAGGAGCCGGAGAAGGAACGCCTCCTCCAGCTCCTGGCCGCCCTGTCGCACCAGACCGACTTCGCCGTCGGGTGCTACTGCGAGAACGAGGAGCGCTGCCACCGCTCGCTGCTGCGCGAGCTGCTCGCGGAGCGCGGCGCCCGCTTCACTCGTACTTGAAGCCGCTCGCCAGCGAGCCCTTCCTGCCGTCCGGGTTGGCCACCTCGACCGTCACCGCGCCGGCCGCCGTTGCGCCCGGCATGGCCGGCGTCGTGGCGGTGAGGGAGGTCCCGTCGGCGGCCACCGAGACGTCGGTCGCCGGCTGGCCGCCGAAGGTCACGGCGGCTCCCTGCGCGAACAGCTTGCCCTGCACCGTGACCGCGGTGCCTCCCGCCTGCGGACCCTGAGTGGGCTCGACCGCGCTCACCGTGAGCGCCATGGCTTCCTCGCCCGCGTTGTCCGTGCCCGTCGGAGCCTGCGCCAGAAAGGTCTCGAGGATCTCCTTGAGCTTCATGGCGGCCTGCTCCGTGAACATGCCGATGAGCACGCCGAGCGCCGCGAAACCGAACGGGCTCGTGTCGGAGATCTCGGACTGCGGAGAGAAGAAGCCGCCGCGGATCACCAGGTAGAAGATGGTCGCCATGGCCGCGCCCAGAACCGGCAGGGTGATGTAGAAGCCGACCCAGCTCAGTACGAGCTTCCGGCAGCCGGCGTACCAGTAGAAGGAGCGCAGGGCGTGCACCAGTCCGCCGAGGGCGCCGGCGAACATGACGATCAGGAACAGCCGCTCCTCGTCCGACAGGCAGAAGTCCATCCAGAACAGCCTCGTGTAGAGCTGATCCCCGGAGAACTTGCTACACCGGAGCATCTGCTTTTCGATCTCCGCGATTTCGGGGTCCTCTTCGCCCTTGTCGTCCTTGCTTTTCTCCGGGCCGGTGCCCATGGCCGGCGTTTCGGGCGCGTCGGACGTGAGCTCTCCCGGCAGGTCGGAGGTCATGTCGCTGGCGAGGAGATCGGTGGTGAGCGCCGGAGTGGCCGCCGGAGTGGCCGCCGGAGTGGCCGCCGGTGTCGGAGTGGCCGTCTCCTGGACCTGGACCTTGTCCTCCTCCTTGCGGTTCGGCGGCCACAGCACCACCAGGCCGTGGAAGACCACGATGGCGACGAACAGGAGATAGACCGTGACCAGGGAGATCCCAATGGCCCCCATGGGCTTGCCGCCCGGACTCTCGCTGGGGGGATTGGCGGGGTTGGAGCCGGATGTGTCCTCGGGCATCTCGAACCTCCTCGTCCTGAGAGACGGACACGGCCCCGGATCTCTCCGGGGCCGGTTCTATCGTGTGCGGATCAGGAGGAATTGTAGCGCGGACCGGCGGCTCCGGTCCGTCAGCTCCGCTCGCCCGGCGGCTGGCCCGAGACCACGAAGCGGGTCGTGGCGGTGCCGGCCTTGCCCGAGGCGTCGGTGACGGTCACCTTGAGGAGGTATTCGCCGGGCTTGAGCGCGGCGGGCCGGAAGGTCAGCTCCAGGCGCTCCGCGCCGGCCGGATCGGTGGCGCGGCCGGTCAGCGTCAGGTCCCCCGGACCCGCGGGACGGCCGTCGGCGGTCTGCACCTCCGAGCGGACCTGCAGGTCGCCCTCCCGCAGGTTGTACCCGAGCATGGAGAAGCGGGTCTCCGCGCCTTCGTCGAGCGTCGGCGTGGTGGCGGGCAGGAACGGCCGGTCGCCGAGCCGGAACGGGAGAGGCACGTCGCGCCGGTCCGCCCGCGGCGCCTCGCGGGTCAGCAGCCACGGACCCTGCGGCTCGGGGAAGAACGGCGGCAGCAGAACCGGACCGGCCTGCGCCATCTCGGGCACCACGATCGGCACCACCTTGAGACCGTACTCGCCGGTGCGGCCATTCCTCACCATCAGGCGCGCCTTGTAGCTGCCCGGCGGCAGCTCCAGGTGGCCGTAGAACTTGAGGCCGCCCTGGCGCAGCGTGGCCTCGACCTTGCCGAGGTCGAGGACCAGGGTCTGGGCGATGTAGTCGCGCACCGAGCCCTTCGCGTCCATGGCGTAGACGTAGATCTCGGTCGGCAGGTCCGCGCCCTGCTGGCCCTGGAGCAGGCCGGCGCCCTCGACCTCGACGACGAGCGGCACGTCCGCCTGGCCTTCCTCGGCCGACGGCATGGGCGCGGCGATCATCGAGGCATGGACCACGCCGCCCTCCTCGCCGGCCAGCACCTGGCCGGCGGTGGCCAGCATTTTCTCGTAGCGGCTGCGCTGGGCGAACGGCCGCGGCGCGAACCAGCCCGGCCGATGCACGACGCGGGCGCCGCGCGGCCCGCCCTTGAGCTCGACGCGCAGCGGGTGATACATGCCGTCCGGGGCGGCTTGCGGCTGGATGGTGAGCACGTAGGTCACGCCGGTCCTCTCCAGCATCTTGCCCATGGCGGCGGACAGGTCGTTGAAGTTCTCGTAGAGGTCGCCGCCGGTGTCGCGGGCCATCTGGAAGAGGCTGTCGCGGCCGCCCCGGTGCTCGACGCCGAGGTCGCCGCCGCCTCCGGCCGCGGCGCGCAGGCCGCCGATGTCCACGGCCTGGATCACGCAGTCGGCGCGGCGGAACTCCTGGAGCATGGCGTCGACCTCGTTGATGGCGATCGAGTCGCCGTAGCGCTCCTCGGAGCTGACCTTCCAGGAATCCCCGGAGTCCATGTTCCTCCGGTCTTCGTCCACCTCCTTTTTATCGGTGGTACCGAGGAGGATCGAGCTGTCGTAGCCCTCGGAGAGATAGACCACGTACTTGCGGCCGTCGACGCTTCTCATCAGCTTGGCGAGGTCGGTGAAGGAGCGCGCGAGAGCGGTCACCTTGTCCTTCTGGACCTCCAGGTTGGCGCGCTCGGACTCGCGGGCGAAGGACTCCAGGCGGTCGACCATGCGGTTGGAGAGCTCCTCCCGGCGCTGCTCGTCCGCCGCGGCCCGCGCCTCGGCGCCGGGCCGTCCGGAGCCGCCCTCCTTCCGGCCTACCGATCCGACGGGAGCCCGGGAGAGCATGAGGCCTCCGGAGAGGTCGCCGACCACGAGCTTGAGCGGGTCGGGCGTGCGGTCGATCAACTCGGGCAGTCCGAGCGTGGCGATGGCCGCGCGCGCCTGGTCGAGGTCCGTGGTGAAGCCGAGGACCAGCTCCGGTCCGCGCGAGGCGGTGTAGGTGGCCACGGCCACGAGGTCGGAGGCGTGGAGCTCGTCGAGGAGGCCGGCGGCGGCGTCGCGCGCCTTGACCACCGACTTCGGCTCCGAGAAGGAAAGATCGAACAGGAGGAGGAAGTGCCGGCGCGCCGGGGCCGGGACCTCGGCCGCCTTGTCGTCCGGCATGGCGTAGAGGTCGACCATCTCGAAGCCGGTGACCGGCTCCTTCTGCTTGTCCTGGTAGACCACGAAGTTCGCGGCGGTCAGGCCACGGACCGGCTTGCCGTCGAGCACGACCTGCACCGGGACCTCGACGGCGGTCACCTCGGTCGTCTCGGTGAAGGTCTGATCGCGGGCCGGCTCGCCCGCCGGGGCCGAGGCCGCGAAGGCGAGCCCGGGCGCGGCGATGAGACCGATCAGGAAGGACCCGGCGGCGAGCTGTCTCCAAGCTGCTCTCATCAGTTCTCCTTTTGCCCTCGTCACGACGATCGAGACCTCCAGGACTGCAAGCCAGCAGGAAGCATCAGGGTCAATCAGGGAACGGGCTGCGCGGCGCGGGCCGGCAAGGGCATCTCTCGGCGGCCGGGCCGCGGCGCCTCGCGCACGACCAGCGGCCCCTTCGCGTCGGGGTAGAACGCGTCCGGGATCGGCCCGGCCTGGACGTTCGACGGCACGGTCAGCGGGACCACCTTGAGACCGTGCATGCCGGTCCGGCCGTTGCGCACCAGCACGCGCGCCGTGTAGCTCCCGGGCGGCAGCTCCAGGTGGCCGTAGAAGCGCAGGCCGGACTCCAGCAGGCGCCTCTCCACCTTGAACAGGTCGAGCGACAGGGTCTGCGCCACGAAGTCGCGCACCTGGTTCTTGGCGTCCATGGCGTAGACATAGACCTCGACCGGCAGGTCCTCGCCCTGGTTCAGGTGGAGGAGCGAGGGGCCGTCGATCTCGATCATCGCGAGCACGTCGGAGGTCGGGCTGCCGGCTGTGGGAACGAGGGCGGTCAGGGCGTTCACATGCACGGTGCCACCCTCCTCGCCGAGCAGGACGTCGCCCGCCGTGGCCAGCATCCTCTCGTAGCGGCTCTGCTGGGCGAACGGGCGCGGCGCGTAGTAGCCCGGCCGGTGGACCACCCGGGCGCCGCGCGGACCGTGCTTCAGCTCCACCCGCAGGTCGTGGTAGGTGCCGTCGGGAGCGACCGGCGGCTCGATGGTGAGCACGTAGGTCACGCCGGTGCGCTCGAGCATCGTGCCCATGGCGGCGCCGAGGTCGTTGAAGTTCTCGTAGAGCTCGCCGCCGGTGTCGTGGGCCATCTGGAACAGGCTCTCGCGGCCGTTCTTGTTGACATAGCCGAGCGCTCCGGAGCTGCCCTGGGCCGCCCGCAGGCCGCCGATGTCCACCGCCTGCACCACGCAGTCGGCGCGGCGCAGCTCCTGGAGCATGGCGTCCACCTGGGCCGCGGCGCCGCCGCTGCCGAAGCGCTTCTCGCTGTCGATCTTCCAGAACTGGCCCTCGTTGCGCGCCTCCTGCATGTCCTTCTCGGCGGCGGCGTCGGTGGTGCCGGTCAGCACCGAGCTGTCGTAGCCCTCGGAGAGATAGACCACGTGCTTCTTCCCGTTCACGGAGCGCATCAGCCGGGCGAGATCGGTGAAGGAGCGCGTCAGCGCCGTGATCTTGTCCTTCTCGGCCTTGAGCGAAGCGCGGTCGGAATCCACGAGGAAGCCTTCGAGCTGGTCGAGGAACATCTCCTGCATCCCGGCGCGGCGGCCGTCCGAAGCCGCCGAGGCGTCCGTGCCGCCGGTCGACTGCGCGATGTCCTGCCGGAGCGACTCGACGACGATGCGCAGCGGGTCGGTCTGGGTGCGGTCGATCAGCTCGGGCAGCCCGAGCGTGTCGATGGCCGCCTTCGCCTGCTCCCGGTCGGGCGTGAAGCCGAGGACGAGCTCGGGGCCGCGCGAGGCGGCATAGGTCGCCACCGCCACGAGGTCCGACGGGTGCAGATCGGCGAGCAGCCCCTTGGCGGCCTCGCGGGCCTGCACGACCGCCTTGGGCTCCGAGAACGAGAGGTCGAACAGGAACAGGAAGTGGCGGCGGGCCGGCGGCGGCACGTCGGCGGCCGGCGTGGCGGGGACCGACTTCTCGGGCGCGCCGTAGAGGTCGACCACGTCGAAGCCGGTGACCGCCTGCCGGTCCTTCTCCTGGTAGACCACGAAGTCGTCGGCGGTGAGCCCGCGGACCGGCTTGCCGTCGAGCAGGACCTGGACCGGGATCTCGACGGCGGTGACCTCGGTGATGTCGGTGTAGCCGGGCGGGGCCGGCGGGTTTGCGGCATGGACGGGCACGGCAAGGCAGAGCCCTGCCGCGGCGAGCAGCGTTCGCGCCTTTCTCATGGTCGGGCTCCTCTAGGATCCGCCGGGTGCGTTGCCAATGACGAAGGGAGCGGTGCTGGAGCGCTCGGCGCCCTCTCCCTGGACTTCGACGCGCAGCAGGTATTCCCCGGGTGCCAGCCGGGACGGCCGGAACGCGGCGCGCAGCCGGTCGGCGCCGTCGGGCCCGGCGTCTCGGCCGAGCACCCGCAGGCCGCCCGAGGCCACCTCGCGGCCGTCCGGCGTGAGCACCGCGGTGCGGATGCGCAGGTCGCCGGCCGGGAAGTGGTAGCCCACCAGCGCGACCGGCGCCTCCTCGCCGGCCTGGAGGACCGGCCGGGGGTCCGGCAGATAGGCGAGCGATCCCTGCGTGAACGGGAAGGGGACCTCCTTGCCGTCCACCGTGGCTTCGCGGGTGACCACGCCCTGGCCGGGCGGCTGGGGGAAGAGCGGCGGCAGGAGCACCGGCTTGCCGGCGCCCATCTCGGGCACCTCGACCTTGGCGACGCGCAGGCCGTAGGCGCCGGTGCGGCCGTTGAGCGCCAGGATGCGCAGGTTGAAGCGGCCCGGCGGCAGCTCCAGGTGGCCGAGGAAGCGCAGGCCGCCGCGGCGCAGGTCGGCCTCGACCCGGGCCAGCTCCAGCGACAGGGCCTGGGCCACGTAGCCACGCACGCCGCCCTTCTCGTCGAGGGCGTAGATGTAGATCTCGGCCAGCAGGTCGCCCGGCCCGTTGTCCGCCAGGAGCGCCGGGCCGTCGGCCTCCACGAGCACCGGCACCCAGGCCATCCCGGAGTCGGCCTCGCCGCCGCTCTTCGGGTAGGGCGTGGCGAGCACCGCCATCGGCACGGGCCCGGGCTCGTCGCCGGTGAGCAGGCGCGTGCTGGTGAGCATCTCGCGGTCGCCCTTGCCGCGCTCGGCGAACGGCCGGGGCGAGTAATAGCCGGGGCGATGGACCACCCGGGCGCCCTTCACGGCCTTGGCGGAATTGCGCTTCAGCTCGACCCTCAGCGGGTGGTACGAGCCGTCGTTCGCGAGGTCCTCCGGCTGGATGGTCAGCACGTAGGTGACGCCGCTGCGCTCCAGCATCTTGCCCACGGCCGCGGACAGGTTGTTGAAGTTCTCGTAGAGCTCGCCGCCGGTGTCGTTGGCGATCTGGAACAGGCTGTCGCGCCCGCCCCGGGCGCCGGTCTGGGCGAGGTCGTTCACCTCGCGGAGGCCGCTCAGGTCGATGGTGTGGACGCGGCAGTCGGAGCGCCGCAGCTCCTCCAGCATGCGCTCGAGATCGGCGGCGGCCTGGGTGCTGCCGAAGCGCTTCTCGGAGTCGACCCGCCAGATGGCGCCGACCTCGTCGCCTTCGTCCTGGATCCTCTGCTGCTCCTCGGTCTCCGTGTTGCCCTGCACGAGCGCGCTGTCGAAGCCTTCGGAGAAGAAGAGCACCTCCTTGCGGCCGGACACGCTGCGCATCAGGCGGGCGAGCTCGGAGAAGGAGTCGGCGAGCGCGTCGACCGCGACCTTCTGGCTCTCGCGGTCCATCGCCTCCTGATCCTGCTGGGCCTTGAACATCGGGTTCAGCAGGCCCGACATGCGGGTGCGGATCGAGGGGGTGAACTCCGAGAGACCCGGCCGCGGGGGCGGGATCCGGCGGGGCTCGCGCTCCTGCGGTCCCTCGCGGTCGGCGCCGCCGGTCTCGCCGAAATCGTAGGGGTTGGTCTCGACCACGATGAGCTTCAGCGGGTCGGAGGCGCGGCCGATCATCTCGGGGAGGCCGAGGCTGTCGAGCGCCACGCGGATCTGGTCGCGGTCCGAGGTGAACCCGAGGACGATGTCGATGCCGGTCGACCGCCGGTAGGTGGCGACGGCGACCAGGTCGGTCGGGTGGAGCCGGGGGACCATCTCGATGGCCGCCTCCCGCGCGCGGACAATCGCGGTCGGCGCGGAGAAGGCCATGTCGAACAGCATGAGGAAGTAGCGCCGCGCCGCGGACGGCACCTCGGCGCCCTGCGGCAGCGTCTGCAGGTCGACGGCGTCGAAGCCGACGACGGGACGCTGGCGGCGGCCCTCATAGACCACGAAGTCGGCGGCGGTGAGACCGCGCACCGGCTTGCCGTCGGCGACCACCTGGACGGGGATCTGGACCGCGGTGACCCGGGTCGTGTCGGTGAAGGTCTGGCTTTCCGCGGGCGTGACCGCGGCCGCCATGCCGACCGTCAGGCAGAGCGCCGAAACAAGACAAGGCACTCTCATCAATCCTCCAGCTCAGCCCTCGCTCAAGATCCCCGCTCCGAGGCCTGCAGACTCCAGAACCGCTATCTTACCCGAGGACAGGCCGCTGCGCCACCGCCGGCTAGCCGTTCAGCAGGTCCAGGGCGACCTCCGCCTGCCACTTCCGGCGGCGGGTGAACCGCAGCCCCGGATTTTCGCGGGCGCGCTTCAGGTAGGAAGCGAGGTCCTCGGCCAGATCGACGGTGAGGGTCTCCTGCTGCACCGCCTTCTGGAACAGCAGCAGCGCGGCCGTGGCTTCTCGGTCGACGTCCTGGGCCTGGAAGATCCGGAGGATCTCCTCGGCCAGCTCCTTGACGGCCGCAAGCTCGCCGGTCCGAAGGTGGAGGAGGGCCAGCTCGACCGAAACGATGGCGGCGTCGAAGCCGATACCCTGATCGATGAACCCTGCTCGCGCCTGTTCGAACAGGCACCGGGCTGCGGGCAGGTCGCCGCGCGCGGCGGCGATCTTGCCGCGGATGCCGAGCAGCCGGAGCTGCGCCCAGGGCTCCTTCATCTGTGCGAAGAGCGCGGCGTCGCTCTCCAGGATGCCGGCGGCCTCCTCGTGCTGGCCGACCTCCGTGAGCTGGAGGGCGAGGTTGTAGCGGGCCATCGTGTAGAGCCGCTTGTGGGAGTTGGGCGAGAGCACCTGCAGGGCGAACCGCGTCATCTCGATCGCCGCAACGTTCCTGCCCTGGACGAAATAGAGGTCTCCGAGATTCAAGAGCACACGTCCGACCTCTCCGGGCCGGCTGCCGCTCATCCCGTAGAGGATCAACGCCCGGGAGAGCATCTCCTCGGCCTCGGCAAAGCGGCGCTGGTCCTTCCGGAGAGAGCCTTCGAGCTCGTCGATCCTGGCGAGGAGCCCGGGCTCCCGGACAGTGTTGTGGCGGACGAATCTCCGGGCGTTGGCGAAAAAAGCATCCGCCTGTCTCCGGTCGCCGGCGGCGCGGTAGGCGTTTCCCAGGAAGGCATAGACCAGCGCCTCGACCTCGACGGCAGCCGATTCGGCAGGGGAGTGGCGGACGACCAGGTGAGCAACATGGGCGAGGTCCTTCGCTTCTTCGGGATTTCGGGTGAACTCCTGCTCGGCCTGGCCCAGCAGGAGATGAACCAGGTGTGACCCCCTGAAGCGCCGCCGAGACTGGCGGATCCTGGCCAGCCGCTCCATCTGGGAGAGTACCAGCAGCTCCTGAAAGTCCTTCTCCGCCCGTCGGTGCTGTCTTTTCAGCTCGTCGAGCGTGGTTTTCAGAACCGACTGAACCATGGGAACTGCCGGCGAGACTGCGAGCTGGCTCTGGACGATCTGCAACTCCCGGCGGCAGCGAGGGCACAACTCGGAGAGGTGCTCAAGGCTCATCCTGGCGATGATTTCAAGAGGCATATCGCCGCGGCTGAAGGCAAGGAGAAACTTCCGGTCCAGATGCAGGGTTTCGCTCATGGGTCCCTCCGGGATCAGGTGCGTATCGGTTGTGGCGGCAGCTTATTCAGTGATCCCGGGAAGAGGTAGATGCCGGCCGACACTTGATCACATGCCGGCCGGCAGGAAAGGAGTCAACCGTTTGGGTCCATCCCAAGCCCTGAGTCCGCTCTCGGGTTGATCCCCGGTCCGGAATTCAGTCCATTCGGGTCCATCTCAAGCCCGGAACTTGCCAAGAGGCCGGTCAGGACGGAAGCGAAGAAGAAAAGTAAACGAGGCATGAAGCTCCTTTGGCCGCGGGCGATCATCGGTCCTCCATTGGCCGATGGGAGACCCTCGGCGCCTATTCAAGGGGTAGATGCCGATCCGGACTAGCCGTTCGGATCCATGGTTCCGCCACCGTCGGTCCGGGGCCGTCCGTCCGGATCCAACTCCAGTCCGAGGTTCGCCCAGGAGCCGGTCAGGATTGAAGCGAGGAGGGAGAGAAAGCGAGGCATAAAGCTCCTTTCGCCGAAGGCGATCACGGTCCTTCAGCGGACGATGGGCCCCTCGGCGCCCTAAGGATAGGAGCTATTGGAGAGTTGTGGTTCTCTTTCCCTGCAACGAACCGGCTGACAGAGGCCGGCACCTCTTCCATTCGTTATGAGAGGCGGGCATCGCGTTTTTCGTGAACCGAGAAACGCTCCAACTTAGCTGCGCACGGGAGATCGCCAGGCCCTGTGGTAATAGCGGCACGCTTGGCGGAAGGCTGGAGCTTCGAGGGAACGTTTGTCGCGAGCCTGTCTTGCCAGAGCCTTGCTGAACAGGTTCCAGACGGCGAGCCCCTCGGCGTGCAGCCCCTGGTCCTGGAGCACGGGCTGGAGGTCCCGGGCGAGTTGCGCGGCGCGCTTGAAGCGCCGGCGGAGGGTGTAGACCTCGGCGG
>JBEQUE010000254.1:0-12166 GCA_040349255.1 Acidobacteriota bacterium
CTCGGCGCCGCCGGCCAGCCGCCGGCTGCGCCGCCAGGTCAGGATGTTGATGAGCAGGAGCAGCGAGAACGACGCGCAGAGGAACACGGCCGCGATGGCCGTGGCGCCCGCGTAGTCGTACTGCTCGAGCTGGATCATGATGAGGAGCGGCGTGATCTCGGTCTTGAGCGGCATGTTGCTGGAGATGAAGATGACCGAGCCGTATTCTCCCAGCCCGCGGGCGAAGGCGAGCACGAAGCCGGTGGCCACGGCCGGCAGCAGCTCCGGCAGGATGACCCGGCGGAAGGTCTTCAGGCGGCCGGCGCCCAGGCTGGCCGCGGCCTCCTCCACCTCCGGGTCGAGATCGGCCAGCACGGGCTGGACCGTGCGCACCACGAACGGCAGGCCGATGAAGGTGAGCGCCACCACGATGCCGAGCGGCGCGTAGGCCACTTGAATACCGAGCGGCTCCAGCCAGCGCCCCACCCAGCCGTTGTTGGAGTAGATCGTGACCAGCGCGATGCCGGCCACGGCCGTGGGCAGCGCGAACGGCAGGTCGACCATCGCGTCCACGAGCTTCTTTCCCGGGAAGCGGTAGCGCTCCAGGACCCAGGCCACCAGCAGGCCGAAGACCGAGTTGATCAGAGCCGCGACGAAGGCCGCGAAGAAGCTCAGCCGGTAGGCCGCGAGCGCCCGCGGCGCCGTGACCTTGTGCCAGAAGGCCTCCCAGGTGAGCGAGGCGGTCTTCAGGAAGACGGCCGAGATCGGGATGAGGATGACGAGGCTCAGATACAGGAGGGTGAAGCCCAGGGCGAGACCGAACCCGGGGAGGACGCTGCCTCCCCGGAACCGTCTGGGCTTCCGGACCGGGACGGAGAGCGGGGACGGCTGGCTCCGGCCTCGTCTGGGCATCAGGCGCTTGTCCGCCGTCCCTACCATGTCACCGGCCCTCGTAGATCTTGTCGAAGACCCCGCCGTCGGCGAAGTGGACCTGCTGCGCCTTGGCCCAGCCGCCGAAGACCTGGTCGATGGTGAAGAGCTGCACCTGCGGGAACTGCTGCGCGTACTTCTGCGCCACGGCGGGCAGGCGCGGCCGGTAGTAGTTCTTCGCCGCGATCTCCTGCGCCTCGGGCGTGTAGAGGAACTCCAGGTAGGCCTTGGCCACGGCCGCGGTCTTCTTCTTGTTGGCCACCTTGTCGACCACCGCGACCGGCGGCTCGGCCAGGATGCTGAGCGACGGCGCCACGATCTGGAACTTCCCCTTGCCCATCTCCCGCGCCGCGAGCAGGGCCTCGTTCTCCCAGGCGATCAGCACGTCGCCGATGCCGCGCTCGACGAAGGTCACGGTCGAGCCGCGCGCACCGGTGTCGAGCACCGGTACGTTCTTGAACAGCCGGCGCACGAAGTCCTGCGCCTTGGCCGGGTCGTTGTTGTTGTGCTTGAGGGCGTAGCCCCAGGCCGCCAGGTAGTTCCAGCGCGCGCCGCCCGAGGTCTTCGGGTTCGGCGTGATGACCGAGACGCCCGGCTTCACGAGGTCGTTCCAGTCCTTGATCTGCTTGGGGTTGCCCTTGCGCACCAGGAAGACGATGGTCGAGGTGTAGGGCGAGCTGTTGTGAGGCAGCCGGGTCTGCCAGTTCTTCGGCATCAGGCCGGCGTTGGCGATGGCGTCGATATCCCAGGCGAGCGCCAGGGTGACCACGTCGGCCGGCAGGCCGTCGATGACGGAGCGGGCCTGCTTGCCCGAGCCGCCGTGCGACTGCTGGACGGTCAAGTCCTGGCCGGTCTTCGCCTTCCACTGCTTCGCGAAGGCGGCGTTGACGTCCTGGTAGAGCTCCCGGGTGGGGTCGTAGGAGACGTTGAGCAGCTCGACAGCCGCAGCGATCGCAGGCAGCGCCAGGATCACAGCCAGCAGCAGGGCAACGGTCTTGGTGAATTTCATGTCGGTCGTTCCTTTCCTGGCTCAGAAGGAGATCTGGAACCGGCTGAGGAGGACCTTCTCGTCCTCCCGGTCCCCGCTCGCGGCGCCGCCGTCGAACTCGGTGACCTCGTAGTTGAGCGCCACGCGCAGGTTGCGGTTCAGGTACCAGTTGATCCCGAGGCCCATGGACTCGGCCGCGGAGGCGGCGGAGGCCGGGTTGGCAAAGAGCGGGAACGCGTCGTCGTCCACCTCCAGGCGGCTGATCCGCGCGGCCAGCTCGAAGGCGCCCCAGGTGTGGGCTTCCAGGTCGAACGGCTGCTTCGGGGCGACCGCCTTGTAGGTGGGCTCGCCGCCGGCGATCACCCAGGACGCAGCCACCTGCCAGGCCGTGCTCTCGAGGTCCGCTCTCACGCCGCCGCGCAGCACCTCCTGCGACGAGGTCACGTACTCGGCGAGGAGGCCGAACGGCCCGGTGTAGAAGTAGGCCTGCGGCGACAGCCGCGTGCGGTCGCCGGCGGCGATCACGGTGCCCGGCGCGGTGCCGTCCGTGCGGTAGGAGAAGAACGTCTGCTGGCCGGGCGTGCGGTAGGCCGCCAGGCCCGGGGCCGAGAGCGTGCCGGTCTGCTTGCCCTGGGTGGCGGCGACGCCCAGGCCGAGACCCTTGAGCGGAGTGAAAAAGACCCGGGCCGCCGCGTCCTTGCGGTCCTCGACGTCCACATCGCTGCTGCCGCCGTCGGGCACGCCGTTGAAGTAGCCGGCCGCCCAGGTCACGCCGCCGCCGGCGAGGTCGCCGGAGATCTGGACGCCCATGTCGCGGTTCGGCACCAGGGCCGTGGGGAAGGCGCGCTCGATGAACAGGATGTCGGTCGCGCTCTGCAGGCGCTCCAGGCCGACCGGCGGCTTGAACTTGCCGGCGCGCACGCGGAAGGCGGGCGAGAAGCGGCCTTCGAGGTAGCCGTCCTGGAGGACGGTGGTGCCCTGGGCGAAGTCCGGCATGATCCGGAAGTCGAAGATCTTGAAGACGGTGCCCTCGACGATCGGGCGGATGCGGCGCAGGAGGAACGTGTCGGCCGCGGGCCGCTGGTCGTCCTCCTGGTAGAACCGGCCGTCGAAGTGGGTGTAGCCGCGCAGCTTGAGCACGTAGGCGCCGTCGGCGGACTTGATCGAGAAGCCGTCCTTGCCGGCCGTCGCCGAGGCCGCGGTCTTCGCCTTCTCCGTCGCCGCCTCCTTGTCCAGCTCGTCCTTGCGGTCGAGGATCTTCACCTTCTGGTCCAGCTCGTCGAGGCGCTCCTCGACTGTCTTCGGCGTCTCCTCCGGTTCCTGAGCGACAGCGGTGCCCGCGAACAAAAGCCAGGCGCAGCAGGCCCAGCAACTCATCGGTCTCATCTGATCTCTCCTTGTCATGACACGGTCTCGGGCGAACGGACGAGCAGCACCGGCAGCTCGGCGAGGAGCGGCAGGGGGAGGAGCTTCTCCACCAGGCCGCCCAGGGACAGCTCGCCGTCGCGTCCCGGAAGCGGTGTGCCGAGGACGAGCAGGTCGTGCTTGCCCTCCGCGAGCTCAGCGAGGATCTCGTCGCGGACGTTCCCTTGACGGATACGGGTCGAAGCGGTAACGCCCAGGCGCCAGAGCGTGCGCGCGCTGCCGGCCAGGAAGCGCTCGGCCTGGGCGCGGTCTCCTTCCTCCGGCAGGACCGTGAGGACCGTGGCCTCGGCGCCGAGGTGGCGGGCCAGCCGGCCGGAGAACGAGACGTCCTCCTTGCCCGGCTCGCCGACGGCCACGCAGATCAGCACGCGCGAAGGGGTCTGCCCCTTGTGGGCCTGCGGCACGAGCAGCAGGTGGTGGTGGCCGTCGCGCAGCGCGCGCTCGGCCCGATCCAGCTCCTCCCGGGGCGGCGGCGTCAGGATCACCAGGTCGCAGCCGTGGCGTTCGGCCTCCTCGCCTTCGTCGCCCGCGCTGCCCTCGAACGCGATCTCCTGGGCATGGGCGAGTTGAGCCAGCTCGCGGCCGAGCGGCACGTCGGAGGCGATCAGGAACTTCATCCCGGGGTGGACCAGGGCGTGGACGCGCTGGACGCCGACCCAGGTGGTGTCGCCCGGCTGGAGCGGGAAGCGCCGCGCCTGGTCCTGCGACCGGGCGGCCTCGATCCACACGCCGTCGTGGCCGAACGGCACCGGCGGCGCGATGGCGCGCACGCCGGGCAGCGCAGGCAGGCGCAGGCGCAGCTTCTCGAACGAGCCCACGAACGCCCGCTGCTCCACCACCGCCTCGCCGAGGCTCGGGCAGGCGAGCGTATCGGCCGAGCCGCGGAGGGCCACGTCCTCGGGCCGGAACAGGACCTGGACGCGGCGCGAGGCGTCGGCCACTTCGGCGCGCGTGGTGAGCGGGAACTCGACCGGGCCGAGGCGCACGCCGCCGGCCGCGCACTCGCCGACCATGAGGTTCGCGGTGCCCAGGAAGGTGGCCACGAACTCGGTCTCGGGCCGCAGGTAGAGCTCGTCGGGCGGCCCGACCTCTAGAAGCCGGCCGAAGCTCAGCACGGCCAGCCGGTCGGCGAGCTCGAAGGCCTCCTCCTGGTCGTGGGTGACGAAGACCGTGGTGATGCCCAGCTCGCGCTGGATCTCGCGGATCGTGCGGCGCAGGTCGACGCGCACCTTGGCGTCGAGCGCCCCGAACGGCTCGTCGAGCAGAAGCACCTCGGGCCGGTGGGCGAGCGCGCGGGCGAGAGCCACGCGCTGCTGCTGGCCGCCGGAGAGCTGGCGCGGCATCCGGCCGCCCAGGCCCGCGAGGCCGACCAGCTCCAGCAGCTCGTCGCGCCGGCTGCGGCGCTCGGCCTTGGAGACGCCGCGGATCGAGAGCGCGAACTCGACGTTCTCGGCTACGGTCATGCCGCGGAAGAGCGCGTAGCTCTGGAACACAAAGCCGACGCCGCGCTTGGCGGGCGGCAGCTCGGTCACGTCGCGGCCGTGCAGCAGGACGCGCCCGGCGTCGACCTCGGAGAGGCCGGCGATCATCCGCAGCAGCGTGCTCTTGCCGCTGCCGGACGAGCCGAGCAGGACGAAGAACTCGCCGTCCGCCACCTCCAGCGACACCCCGTTGACCACCGGGTGCCCGGCATAGCGCTTGGTCAGCTCCTCCACCACGATGGACATGCAACGCCTCCTCTCGTCGACCCTCGACGTCGAGGGTCAGATTAGGAGGCGGGGGTTACAGTGTCAGTCGAAGGGTGGTGACAAAACAGGCGGGTTTTGGAACCTCGGATCAGCAGGTCCCGCCGAGCGCGGACGGGCGCGGCGCAAGCAACGAGGGAACCCGGGGATCTCCGCGCCTCAGATAGTGATAGCCGATGCCGGCAATCCCCATCATCAGGCCTGCCGTCTCCTCGCCATCCGGCAGGCCGCAGGGCCAGGCCCGCCGGCTGGAACGGGTCTCCGCCACCCGGAGCGCAATCTCCTCAGCGAGCTCCGATGCCTGCCCCCAGGCCCCGTCGAGCAGAACCTCCAGGTTGCCCAGGAGCCCATGGCACAGGCAGAAGTTGTGCTCCGACCGGAGATCGCTCTCGATGGCCTCGGCGGTCGTCCGGAGTCCTGCACGCGCCTCCTCTTCGAGGGCGGGGTCCCGCAAGAGCTCCCTGCCGCGGAGGCGGGCCAGGACGATGCCGGGGGCTCCATGACACCAGGCTGTCGCGAACCGGTCGCGTTTCCCACTGCGCCCTGGCCGCCCTGGCCGGAAATCCAGCCAGTTGCCATCGCCGGACCGGAAGTGGGTACGCTCGTACGCCAGCGCCTGACACGCACCCTCCCGGAAGTCCGGGCGGCCGGAGCGCTGGAACAGCTCAAGGAGAGCGAGCGCCGGCCCGGAAGCCCCGTGCGAGAGGCCGGTCAGATTCGCATGCCCGAGCTCGGGAGGGGTATGCCAGGAGCGAGCCTCTCCTACCTGGAGGGAATGGCGAAGCAGGGTCTCGCCTTCCCGGATGGCCGCTCTCTCCAAGCCGGGCTCCTCCAGGAGATCCGCCAGGGTCAGCAGCGCCAGCACCGTCCCGGCTCGGCCCGCGATGAGATCCCACTCCCCTTCCGCGGGGAGCCGCTCCAGGCGGGGGACGAGGCGGCGTACCCGGTCGAGCAGCTCCTCTTCGCCGAGCAGCCTGCCGATCCGCGCCACGGCCATGGCGATGCCCGGGAGGCCCGTGTAGAAGCCGTGACAGCGCTGGGCCGGGAGCTCGCCGCCGGCCGCGAGAGCCTGGCGGGCGCCGCCGAGAGCGACGCGCCGCAAGGAAGAGGCTCCGGTCCGCGCCGCGACCTCGGCCAGGAACAGCGCGATCCCCGCGTCGCCCTCGTAGAGGTCCGGCGCCGCCGTGGCATGGTGGGTGACCTGCCGGGTGCCGGCCTCTCCCGCGGCAGGCAGGCACACCACCCAGGTGCAGCGGTTCCCATGGACGATGGCGCGGGAGGCCAGCAACTCGGCGAGAGCTTCGGGCAAGGTTTCGGTACGGGCGGCGCGGGAGCGCTCGCGGACGTGTCCGGCGGGGAAGGGCTCCGGCCAATCCAGAGGAGCCGACCCCGGGCCGAGATGAGGCGCGTCCAGGTCGAGCCCCGCTTCTGCGAACACCTCCGCGACGACCGCGGCGCGCCGGCTCCCGGAGCGCCGGCCCTGATCCCGGGCGCGGATCAGCGCCTCGGCGAGCAGTCCGCAGCGATGGAGGCCGAAGCTGTTGCCGTCCTCGGGCTCTTCGGCGACCGAGAGCCCCCGGGCGAGGGGGAGGGTCAGCGAGGGTACGCTGTCGCGGAGGAACGGAGCGGCGATCGCCCAGGCCTCCGTCACCAGGCTCGCCGCAGCGGGCAGATCGGCGCGCCGGATGTAGAGCACGCCCGCGTCGCAGCGCCGGTAGGCCGTGGGCTCGGCGAGGACCTTGAGCTGAAACGGCAGTCCCACCGACGTCAGAGGGGCGACGAGGGCCTCGAGGCAGGGAACGGCTCCCTCCGGGGTCAGATGCCAGTAGAACCGGAGCACTCCGCGTCCGGAAGCGAGGCTGTCCCGAGGCCCCCCCTGCACGAGGTAGTAGCCCGGCGAGGCCTCGCTCAGTCCGGCAGGACGGTAGACGTAGACGCCGTCGCCGTCCTCGGTGAAGGCCATCGTCTCCTGCGGACCCAGCCAGACCCGCAGCCCCCCGCGCCGGATGCAGAGGCGCTCCCCATCCCGTCCGAGCAGCGGCCAGGGCCCTTCATATCCCGGCGCGGTCGACGCCGCGGCAGCCAGGGAGGCCAGGAAGGGCGTGATACCGACGAGGGGCGGAGAGCTGCGCTCCTGCGCCTCTTCCACGACCTGCCCCGGGGAGTAGAAATGGGAGTAGAGGTGCTGCCGGAGGGCCGGCAGCAGGCCGGCCATGCCGACCCGGATCCGCCTTCCGAACCAGGTGAAGGCGCGTGTACCGACCGGGCCCAGGGCCTGGAGAAGCTTGCCGATCTGATCCGCTGCGCCGCTCATGGGAACCCGGACAGCCCGAGAAAGGAATGCGCCGCTTCCCGCGGCTGTCGTGAGAGGTTCAGCGCGAGTTGCAGCAGGTAGTAGGAGCTGGCCGGCAGGAGCGGCGCCAGCGTCGCGTGCTCCAGCACCAGGAGGATCATCCGGGCTGCGGCGAAGCCCACGACGGCGTCGAGCCACCCACGCCGGTCCGCATCCCGTGGGAGACCGCCCGCATAGCCCTCCACGAAGGCCCGCAGGAAGGGGTGGAAACGCTGGATCCGGTGCCTGGGCCGCGCCAGCAGCTCATCCAGACCTCCCTCCGGGCTGAGCGGCAGGGCTCGTACCCATGTGGTGAGCACCTCGCCGATGACCGAGCCCATGTCCCAGCGGGGATCTCCGGGGCCACCCAGCTCCCAGTCGATCAGCGTGGGACATCCCCTCGCCAGGAGGATGTTACTGCTCCGCAGGTCGTTGTGGATCAGCGCCTCGGGCGACCAGGACCGGCACAGCCGATCCAGGAGCTCCTCGAACGCAGAATACTTCTGCAGCAGCGCCAAACCCTGGGCCTGTGCCGGGCTGACGTCCTGCACCCTCGACAGGGAGGGGCGATGAGAGGAGAGAATCCAGGGCGCGCTCCCTGGATTGTTGACTCCCAGGGCCTCTGCCGCCGCGGAGGGCGGGACCTGGTGGAGAGCGACCAGCGCGCGTCCCAGAGCACGTCCTGCCCCGGCCCGCGGACCTCCCCGGCGCAGGGCATCCTCCAACGTCCGGCCTTCGACCCAGCCCACCCCGAGCAGGTGAAGCACGGGGTCGTAACCCCGGAAGGGCGCGAGAGGGACATCCGTCCGGGCCTGGAGCAGGAGGCGGTAGAGAGCCGCTTCGCGCGCCACGGTGGCCGCCCTGTCGGCGTCATAGCCGAGCTTCGCGAAGAGGGACGCGCCGCCCTGGACCGACAGGCGATAGGACTGATTGCGAGCCCGGATGCTGACCACCTGCAGCCCAGGGGACACGGCGCACGCCGAAGGGAGCCATCCCAGCTCGAGCGCCCGCCGTACGACGCGGTCCGGGCTCAACATCCGCGTGCCTTGCGGCCCGTCTGCCGCGGGATCAGACGGCGCACCGCCTGCAACTGAAGGCCCAGGAGAGACAGCAGGGCTCGATGTTGAGCGTCCACGTGCCCCAGGTTATCCCCGTCGCCCTGAGCCCGGCGGAGGTGCCGGCCTGGAAGGCCTCCGCGCCGGCTGCCTTGAGGTCCCCCTCCAACTCACCCTGCAGCATGCGCAACGCCCCGCCCTCGACGAGATCCGCCTTCGTCCCGCCGGACCACCAGAGCATGGTCATGGCCCCGTACGGCCCCTGGACCTTTTCTGCGTGGAGGATGGCGGAGCGTGGAAGCTGCACGTAGCCGGCGAGATCGGGCGAATAGAGCCGGCACGTGGACTCGTCCGGACCGGGACCAAGCAGTCCGGCGAGCATTCGGACCTCCGGTGGATGAGCGACGTCCTTGACCACAGCGGCGACGACCGGATCGAACTCGAGCTTGATTCCAGATTTGCCTGGCATGATTTCCTCCTCTGTGGAGATCAATCCATATCACATCTCTTCAGGCTGAACAAAAACACTATTGACTGACAAACATGAACATATTGTCCCGTGGCTAACAGGAAGTGATGTGCTCTGCGCCCTGCACGGACTCCGGTATGCTACCCGGCCCATGCGCGGTCTCCTCCTCCTCGCGATCCTCCTCCCGGTCCTCGGCTGCGCCTCCATCCTGCCGTTCTCCGAGGTCCGCCGGCTGGTGCCCGGGAGCTCCTTCCTGCGCCTCGGCGACCAGCTCGTGCACGTCGAGCAGGCGGGCGAGGGCGAGCCGGTCGTCCTGCTGCACGGCTTCGGCGCTTCGACCTACGCCTGGCGCAAGGTCGTGCCCGGCCTCGCAGGTTCCTTCCATGTCATCGCCATCGACCTCAACGGTTTCGGCTACACCCAGCGGCCCCGGACTTTCGAGAGCTACACCCGCGAAGGCCAGGCGGACCTCGTGCTGCGGGTGATGGACGCGCTGGGGATCGACAGGGCCCATCTCGCCGGCCACTCCTACGGCGGCGGCATCTCGATCTGGCTCGCCTCGCGCCACCCGGAGCGGCTGCGGTCGCTGGTGCTCGTGGACAGCTCCGCCCCGACCTACGCCAACGACCGGCGGAGCCGGCTGGCAGGGCTCCGGCCGGTCGCCGCGCTCGCCCTGCGCGCGCTGCTGCGGCCCGGCTCGGTGCGGCGCTCGCTGGTCAACTCGGTCTATGACGACTCGCTGGTCACGCCCGAGCTGATCCGGGAGTACTACGACCGGCTGCGCGTCGAGGGAGTGCTCGACGCCTACGTCGGCCTGACCGGGCCGCTGCGCACGCCTCCGGAGCCGGTCCGCCTGGAGTCGATCCAGGTCCCGACGCTGGTGGTCTGGGGCGCGGACGACAAGGTGATCTCCGTGGACGCCGGCCGCCGGGCGGCAGGGCAATTCCCGAACGGCGAGCTGGTGGTGCTGGAGCGCACCGGCCACATCCCCATGGAGGAGCGGCCGGAGGAGCTGCTCCAGGCCATGCTCCCGTTCCTGGAAAGGCACTGAGCATGGCGCTGGGGATCGTGGCCACCTGCGTGCTTGGCCTGGAGGAGATCCTGGAGGGAGAGCTGCGCGCTCTCGGATACGAGGAGCTGGAGAAGGAGCGCGGCGCCGTGACGTTCTCCGGGCACTGGAAGGACTGCTGGCGCGCCAACTGGCGGCTGCGCACCGCGAACCGGGTGCTGGTGGAGCTGGGCTCGTGGGAAGCGACGGATGGCGCGTCGCTCGCGGCCGGCGCCCGCGCCCTGGTCGGCGGCCGGATGAAGGCGCCCGGCCTGGTGCGGACCGAGGTGGACCTCGCCCGCCTCCTCCACCCGGACCGCAGCTTCGCCATCCAGGCGACCTCGACCGCCTCGGAGGTGCGCGACACGCGCTGGGCCGCGCTGTCGGTCAAAGATGGCCTCGTGGACGGCCAGCGCGACCGGCACGGAAGACGGTCGTCCGTGGACCGCGAAGAACCCGACCTGCATCTTCGCGTGCGGCTGCACCGGAACCGCGCCGCGCTCCTCCTCGACACCTCCGGCGAGCCGCTCGACCGGCGGGGCTATCGCGCCGTGACCACGACGGCGCCGGTGCGCGAGCAGCTCGCCGCGGCCTGCGTGCAGGCCTCGGGCTGGGACGGTCTCGGGCCGGTGGTGGACCCGATGTGCGGCTCGGGCACGCTGCTGATCGAAGCGGCCTGGCTCGCGCTCGGCCGGGCACCGGGGCACCTGCGCCGGAGCTGGGCGTTCGAGCGGCTGCCCGCGTTCGATCCGAAAGCCTTCGAGTCGGTGAGGAAGGAGCCGGTGCCCGCGCCCGGCCCCGGCGTGCGGCTCCACGGCAACGATCTGATGAACGAGGCGCTCGCCGCCGCCCGGCAGAACCTGGAGCGGGCCGGCGTGCTGGACCGGGCCGCCCTGAGCCGCGGCCCCGCGGCCGGCTTCCAGCCGCCGGAAGGTCCGGGCCTGGTCCTTGTGAACCCGCCGCACGGCGGCAGGATCGGCACCGACGACGAGCGCTGGCGCGAGTTGGGAGACCTCCTGAAGCAGCGTTTCAAGGGGTGGAAGGCCGCGGTGCTCGCCGGCGAGGACCGCGGCAAGCGGATCGGCCTGCGGCCGAAGCGGCGCATCCCGGTGATGAACGGCCCGCTCGAAGGGCGGATCCTGGTCTTCGACCTGTACTGATCGTGGAGAGAAAGCCCCCGCCCGATCTCCGGCAAGGTGGAGGTTCTTGCCTTTTGCTGGGACCGCCGGCTTCCCAGCCGGCAAGGACGGAGCGCAGGATGAAGAGAGCCTTCGCGCGGTCGTTTTCGGAGGTCCGACGACCTCAATGAGCCTCTCGTCGAGCTCGTCGGACGATCCGAGAGCTTCACGAGCCTCCCGTCGAGGTCGTCGAAGGGTCCGGCAAGGTCCTCGGACGGTCCGGCGAGGTCGATGAACCGTCCGTTGAGTCTCCCGGACGATCCGACGAGCCTCCCGAAGGCCCGGAGAGCTCGACGAAGGGCTCGTCGAGGTCGTCGGACGGTTCGAGGGTACGACGGACGGCTCGTCGAGCTTCCCGGACCGTCCGTCGAGGTCATCGGTCGATCCGGCGAGGTCGACGGACGGCTCGTCGAGACGGATGAACGGCTCATCGAAGTGGATGAACGGCTCGTCGAGGTCGGCGGATCACCGAAAACGACCGCACCACGGACATCTCCATCCGGCGCTCCGCCCATGGCCGGCTGGAAGCCGGCGGTCCCAGCAAAAAGCAAGAACCCCGGTTCGTTTCTGCCACTCGGGCTTCCTAGCCCAGCGCCTCGCACACCCGCGCGATCTCCCCGGCCGTGTTGTAGTGGCCGAGGGAGATCCGCACCACGCCGCTCTGCTCGGCGTGGCCGAGGTCCTGCACCAGGCGCCGGGCGTGGAAGTCGCCGTAGCGCACGCCGATCCGGTGGGCTTCGAGCCGGCGCGGGATCTCCGACGAGCTGCGCCCCTCGACCACGAAGCTGACCGTGGCGACGCGGCCCTCGGGCGCGGGATCGGTCCGGCCCAGGACCCGCGCGCCTTCCATCCCGGCGAGATGGTCGAGCAACGGCGCCACCGTCTCCGCCTCGTGGCGGGCGATGGCGTCGAAGGCGGCGGCCAGGAGGTCCCGGGTCCCTCCTTCCCCGCCGGCGCGCCGGCCCTGCTCCTCCAGGTACTCGACGATCGCCGGCAAGCCCCAGGCCAGCTCGTAGC